>VIKE01000048.1:8845-81182 GCA_008080565.1 Rhodocyclaceae bacterium
AAGCCAGTTGCCCCTCACTCGTGAACCGCGGATGTGGGTCGCAATAACTCACCACCCCGCGCACCTTGGGCAACGATTCACGCAGATGCCGGAAGGCCCTGGCAAGCGTCCAAGTCTCGCCGTTTGCCTCGACCTCATCAAGCAATACAAAGCGGCCAAGTTCTACCCCAAGCGTCGGCGGCAAGCCGTCAAGGAGGGCAGGAATTACGGACTGTGTCATGGGGACAGAGAAGGTGGCCACGCCAGCAAGGCTTTCCTTCTGGAATGGTCGCTTGATGAAAAGGCCGACGTTGAGTCGGGACGCCGGAAACGAGCCGGAGTAGTGATGGCGCAGAATGAATGCCTTGGCCGTAGCGGTATCGAGGCGTTCCACCGTTGCGTGGCGATGATCAAATAATTCACCGGATGGGCGGTAGCGGTCGCGTCCATTTCGCCAGCGTTGGCAGCGCGAGAAATCCAGAGGAAGAACAGACTGCACGTCCGTTATACCGTACGAAGATCGCGGCGCCGGTCAAGGTCAGCGGCAACTCGGTATGGTGTGAAGCGGGTGGCTCCAGTCTCCGGATTGATCTGAACAATCCCGCCACGAATGTAGTGCAACTCCACAACCGCAGCTGCCGGCCGCGCCGATATTGGTGCAGCGGGAGAGGCGATGGGGGCAAGGAAAAGGAAGGCTGCAATCAGGAAGGGTATGAGAATAAAAGGCATGGTGTGTTCTCCTTGAAATCGAGTTACGCGGCCCAACGCGGCCAGTCGAGGATGTCGTAATCGCCTGCAGGCTGATAGCCTGGCCATTCGCCGTTTTCGCGGCACTCCTTGAGGAGCCGCAAAGCCTGGCGGTACCGGCGCTGCCCACGATCCAACATCTCCATTGGCGCACCGTAGAGAGCGCAGCCGTAGGGAGCGGTTTCTTCCACGGGCAGAAAGACGAAATCAAAATCCCGCTTGAAAACCTGCCGCAAGCCCTCGAGATAGACGGCCGCCTGAAGGTCATAGTCATAGTTCACACACGACCTAACGAAAGCAGCTTTGGAGGCATCCGTGGTCTTCTTCACATCCAGGCAGATCCCCGTATCGAAGTCGACGCAAAGGCAGTCCGGGCGGATTTTTTGCCAAATCCCGGTTTCCTCGTCTTGCCAGATGATTGAGTGCTCGACGAGACCTGCTCGTAGCAAGGTCGTGGCGGAGGCATGGTTACCAACACTGTGGGCTATACCCTCAATCACCGCCATTTGATCGGGGGTAAGGATCTTCCTGTTCGCGTTGGCGATCTCAAATTCCTTGTACTCCTTGATGCGCTTATCGGAGACCGGGGCCACCACATACTCGGATGCGTAGAGGTCCGGTTCGAGCAACCGAGCATGAACAGCCGTCCCCAGAAACATCGCTGCGGTTTCCTTCCGATTCGCTCCTTGGAGATAGGCCTGGAAGTGAGCGGGAGAACGAAGGATTTCCTTCATACCTGATACCGAAACGCAGGAACGGTCGGCGTGATAAACCTCGTTGGGGATATCAGGTCGGCAATGCAGCTGGCCAAATATCTCCAAGAGCGTCGGGAGCGGAGCATCCGCTTCTTCAAGTGGAGGCTGGACTACGGCTACGGCTGCGGATGTCATGGGGTTCTCCTTGTTCTGAGCTACACCCAGTTTGCCTATCCGCTAACCCCATTTCTGAAAAAAAACAGGTTCTGATTTTGACCAACGGCCAAGCCAAGTAATAAAAAAGCGGCTCGACGATCAAAAGATCTCTCGAGCCGCATGGAGGTCACCAGCCTAAACTGGTAATCAGGGAAATTTAGAGGTGAATTCCCGCCGACGTAGCGAGTGAACTGGCCACGATAATCACACCGGGCATCGCAACCGCTGGAAGGATCAAAGTAGCCGACCCCAGGGCACATGCCTCCATGGCCCATGTGATTTCGGGATGTTGCGAGATGAGCACTTCGGCCCCGAAGTAGGTCAATGCCGCGTCACGAATGCTCGAAAGGCTCGGCTGCGGCTGCGCAAAAAAGGTCTTTGCAACCATTTTGGATGCCTCGTGAGCAGCCATGTCCGCAGAGGACACGGAGGAAGCAACCGTGAATGAAGCGACAAGGGCAGCGATGGCTAATCCGGCCACCACGAAGGTCTTGCGTCGATTAAGGACCATTATTTTCTCCGAATTCCGTGAACACAGCGGTGGTTTAGACAGAGAGAATTGTCGGTGTCACAGAAGGGGGGAGCAACGAACAAATGCCGCTGAAACGAAGGGGTTAGACGGAGAATTGGAAGAGAAACGGCGGCATCAAGCACAGGACAACCGATTTTCTGTGTTTAGGATGACTATTTCAGAACGAGAGGCGCGAATCGGGCAAACTTGGGCGAAAGAAGCCGGGCAGCCAAGAGGACCTTGAGCTGCAAACCTAACAATAGCCGACAACAGGACTCTCCTATGGATGGAATATCGAGTCAGGCGGCCGAGTCGAGGATCGAAGAAGAATGAACGCATTGACTCAAGAACCCTCTGTGCTTTTCGCAGACGTCTCGCCGGGAACCTTGCAACAGTTCACCACGCTGCTCCTGGAGCGCATGGCGTCCTGCCAACTGCCTGAGATGGGCGGGATGATTCGGCTGCATGGGCGTTGGACAGACCCTGGTCGGGCCAATGGAAAGTATTTCTATGGGGCCAAGGTCATCGACGACGGCGGCGCCCAGGCAAAGGTAGAAATTCTCGCCTCTCTTGTTGCCGGCCGCGGCGTTGTTCCGGGGCAAAACGTCGTTGTAACGGGGCGTTTAGCTGTCCGTGCCAGCAATTTCGGGATTGAGGTTCGTCTGGTGGCCGCCGATATCCAACTTGGTGAGCAGGAGGAGACCGCTCGATCAGAGGTGACTCAGCAGGGCAGGATGACACTTGAGCGCCTGCGCTCTATCTCGATGCGTCGCGTACCGTTCCCGGACCGGGACTCCGTGTCCGTAACGCTCATCCAATCCACGTCGGCGAATGCCCAGGTCAGCCAGGACTGCATGGCGGAACTGAGCAAAACTGGAGACGCTATTGGGGTCTTCCCCGTGCGAATCAACATGCTCGACCCTGTGGCAATCACCGCTGCTATTCGTGAAGCCACTGCTGACGACATCGTGATGCTGATCCGTGGCGGCGGCGATGCTGCAGATTTTGAAGTGTTCGATGATCCGAGGGTGGTGAGCGCCTTGGCAGAACAACGTGGGCACCGGGTAGTAGGTCTTGGTCATACAGGAAACGCCACCCTCCTCGACCTGGTAGCGGACTATTCGGCTAACACGCCGGCGCAGGCCGGGGCTTATGTTCGGGAGCGCATCCAGCAGAGACAGCGTCTATTGGGCGATGCTGGGCGGGAACTTCGATTGACCAAGGAGCGCATGGACGCTCTGGAAAAGGAGCGAAACACAGCCCAGGCGCAGTTGCAAACAGCTAGCGAGCTGCTTGAAAAAGCCAAGGGAGGGATCCCTTTCTGGGCGGTCATCGCTGCATTTGTCGCCGGCGCCGCCATCGTCCTGATGATTCGCTGATCAAAGCGAGTAAGGCATCGGAGTTACAGCGTAGCGGACATAGAGCGGGTGCTTCGGGCTGCCGTCGGCATTCTGGCCAAGGCAGTAGGGAGTAACCCCGGCGTCTCGTAGCAAGTCGACAACAGCTTTTGCCCGACCTACGTGCACTCCGTGAGTGCCCCAGGCGCAGAGGACCATTCCTGCACTACTTACAGCATCACGTATGGCCGCATCGTTTTCCGGGCCGACTGGATCCTGCGTGCTATACAGCGCAGTAGGATCTGTCGATACCAGAGCGAAAATATTGGTTACTACCAGGCCGCCGTAGCCGAGGGACATTGCTCGCCGCTGGCATCGTTCCACAGTTGGGTCGTTTTGTTCCTCGTTCGCGATCGACGGATTAAGCATCACCATCACCAGCGAGGGCTTGCTGTCATCCCATGTCCGCCAAAGACGATATCGATAGCGCTTGCAGGGCGTGAAGACAGCGCCGGAGGTGGTGAATAGATCGTTAAGGCTTCCCATGACGTGTTCTACTGGATCAGCTGCCGCCATGAGCAGAGCAATAACCGCCTTCCGCTTTGCACTTTTTCCATTCGTCGGGCGAGAGGAGCGTGCGGCCGGCGACGTTGTTGCGGCATGCCTTGCCCTTTGACGTAGCGCTTTCGCAGAAAACCGTTCCGCACGAATTGCCGTATTCGGCAAATTCGGCTTCCGTAAAACCGAGAAGTTCCGCCTGGACTGCGTGTGGTAGAGCTAGGTACCGTTCGGCCTGTTGTGGTGAGATGCGCATTTCTTGAAAGCCACCGACCACAGGGACGGAAACAGTCAAGCCAATTCCAGCGAGTTCAGCCTTGATGAAGGTATCAAGGGATGTAGTCATCATGCATCATTCCCAATCAGGAAAATTCGGGCTCTTCCAAATCATCCTTACAACGTTTACACGTCGAGATTCGGCCGCGGCCACTTGTGTCGATCCACGCGCCCGGAATATGTCCGAACTTGGCACATACCCGCTCCGTAGATACGAATAAGCCATAAATCCAAGTGAGCAGTCTCATAGGTCTTTCCCGTTATTTATCGATGGGCATTATTGCAAAGTTCATACAACACAATCAACTCCGGTACTTTGAGGATATTCAAGCATTCAGATGGCGCCAAAGAACAATTCGTCGATCTGATCTTCAACGGATTTTGCTATCCTGAACGCTGCTGCCGATCGCGCTAGTTTCGCAGCTTTGGCATTTGCCCATATCACTGCGGAATGCCGCGGGAGCGGCGTCAACATGCACGGACCCCGTTTTGTATGGCACCCGTCGATCCTGTGCTCGCTCTTCACGCAATAGCCACCAACGATGGGCGCAACGCAGAATTCAAACTCCTGCGTCACGCCGCGGGTGCTACGCAGGATGAAGCGTTCGGCTTCCACCCTTCACCCCGATCAAACAGCGATTAGTTCCTGCTGCGCGGGCAGTTCTCCACCACCCTCCGCAGACTCAGGCCCCGTCGCCTGCCCAGGTGGGGTCAGTTCGGCGTTGGCTTCAGCTCCCTTTTCCTCGTTCTGCTGTGACAGCAGAGACAGACGTTCCGTCAGACTGTCCATGCCGCGCAGGCCAGTGTTGCGTTGCCCTTGCTGCTGGCCGACAGCATCGATCAGATCTTCGTCGGTGAGCCATTCATCAACGTCCTCGAGCTCGTCCGCGAAGGCGCTGTTCGCCAGACCTGCACGCAACGCTATTTCCAGGTTGTCGAGGGACAGTCCGGCCTGGCTCATTGTTGCCTGGTAATCGTTTGCTTCCTTCACCGCGCTGATGAGGTTCATGCCGGGTCGAGTCACCAGGTCAGCAAACTGGATGGCGTCGCGGAACGATTGGGTGGTGCTCTTCCCCGTCATGACCAACATCATCGGCATGCCGGCGATGCGACCGCCGGTCAGCCCGGAAAGCTGATTCAGGCGAGAGCCAAGGCGATCGAGCGAGTTGTAGGAGGTCGTGCGCAGGATGAAGGTGCCCAGTTCGTCCTCTTGCCCTTCAACGCGGAAGTATGCTCGACTGAAGTTCTTGCAGCGTTGGCGCTGGCCGTATTCACACGCCTCGGGACGGGGGCAATCGATCTCCTCGACGCCGTCTTCGGTGGCGCGGCGGGCGCGAACGCCGTTGCCGGTACAAAGCACGCGGCCCTTCTTGGGATCGAAGGCCGTATAGCTATTGTTCAGATTGAGATTGACGTCGTTGTAGGCGATCCGCACGGGAATGGCACGCAACTTTTCGTCGGCCTTGCTATGGGTCTGCTGAATCGGATGCTCTTCCCAAACGCGGGTTTCGCGGTCCTGGACGAGGGTGGTCAGAGTGAAATGATCATCCTTGACGGGCAGGGCCTTGTCATCCCTGAGTACCGTGTGTCCCATTGCAATCCGGCCAATGACCGGTTGGGTCAGGGTGATGCCCTTGTTGACCGATACGCGGGTGATTTGGGGGGTGGCGACTGCTTCCATGGTGGCGCTCCTTAGAACATGGTGGCCAGCGTGGCGCGGCTGGCAGGGGAAAGGGAATTGGCCAAGATCGGCTTGCGAACCGGTACCGCCTTCGGGGCCGATGCAGGAGCGGCCGCAGAGGGGGCTGCCGGCGCCGCAAAGGCCTGATCAATGAGAACGGTGTAGGAATCGCGCTGGTTAATCTTTTTGTCTCGCGCTTCGTCAGCCATGAGGCGCGCCTTGCCAATCCCAACTGGCGAGTCGGTCAGCTCCTTGCCGTTCTGCAACCGATCAGCCGGGCCATGCTCGGTATAGACCCTGCATTGGCCATCCGGCTCTTGCGAAATGGTGATTCGGTAGTCCTTGTTCGAACTTGAACTGGTATGCCGCATGTCGATGCGACGAATGACGGTACCTGCAATGGTGGGGCGGGGCATGTTGTTTCTCCTCTCATGGACCTATTTTGAAGAACCGACCCTTCCTTTTCTGGAATATCTGAGGCCTGTACAGCAACCAAGACAGCGGCTATTCAAGTCCGTAATAAACCTTCACCTGATGCACGACATGAGACGGAAAACACTGGGCGTAGTAGATGAGATTGCGCTTGGCGGTCGCCAGCCCTTCCTCAACTGACTGGCAACGATCAGGATTGGCTGCATGCAACTTGGCCCCGAGCTTGGCAAGGAGTTCTTGCCCGTTCGGTGCATTGCTGCGGGCCGCCTCGATGAGAGGGTCATAGACCTCGTTGATAATGGTCATTGTTGCTCCTGGTGGTCAGGCGGCGAACAGATCAAGCTGCATCACGTCTGGATGGGACTGAGCTGCTGCGGAAAGCGCCTTCAGCCGTTCGGGCGCCAGTGCTGGCGGTATCTTGGGGACGTTCGGCGCCGTCGCGTGAATGACGGATTCCATGTCTTGCCAAGGCATGAGTGAGTTGCCACGCAGCACCAGAACCTCGCCGATCTGAACCTGGTGCACGTTGCAGTTTGCAATCAGCTGGGTGGCCATCATTCGCGCGCAGTAGGTGTCGAGATCGCAACCGGTGACAGATAGGCGCTTTAACCCGTCTTCTCCCCAGTGAGTGATGACATGGTTGGCAAACGCTAGCAACATGACGCCACTCCCGCAGGCTGGGTCGCAGACGCGCACAAGTTGGCCATCGTCAGGCGGTGGATCGCCGGCCGTCATTTGCGCCATCATTGATGCGATGTTCCAAGGAGTGAAATACTGCCCAAGCTGCTGACGGGCGCCCCGAGAGGCCAGATCCATGTATAGCGGGCCGAGCACATCGGTGAAGGGCTCATGCTTTCCAACGATATTGGCGTATACCTCGATTGCTTCAGCGACGGCAGGTTTAACAACCTCCGGAACAGGTTGCCATTCAGGCAACCCCCAGAGGGACATGGTGGCGCTCAGGAAGAAACCCAGCATCTCATGGGGGCGATGGCGATAGCCATCGTCGAGCGCCGAAATCAGGGGGGTCAGGTCTTTGGTATTCATGCCTCACAGACTACGGAAGCCGCCGGGCCAATTCTGAATTTCTTCCCCGTCCGTCCAGGACGCCGACTTGACCGAATACCGTCCGAATTGGATAATCATTCTCATGCCGACCGGCTGAGCTTCGAGCAACTCGAAAAAGTCGAATTACTGCAGGACCCGTAGTACATCGTTATCGAACCATGCGCATTGGGCGCGCGGCCGCGATAAATGCTCGAGTGACCGTGCTAATCGCTTCCGCTATACGCGAGAAAGGCGTATCCACCAAGCTGAGTCACGTCCAGGAGCTGGCCGCTGCCGCGCTCGGCCACAACACTCTTGCTTCCTATCAGGCCGCTAATGAGGACGTTGCCCTGGCTGGTGCTGCACACGTCGTCCTGGATCCTCTTCTCCTGGAGGAGCGGGCTGCGACGCTGGGCCAGTCCGTAGCGGTCACGCAGCTTGTCGATGTCGTCAGCGCCGCGGTCAAAACCGCCTTCCCGTCCATTCGTCTGCACCAGTCCGTAGAGGACTTCGCGGATGTGCTGCAGGCCGAGCTCGAAGTCGAAGCCGAAACCGATGACAACGTGGCCTCTGAGATGGCATCGTGCAATCACGATGGCGTCAGCGAGGTTTACATGCCGATCGATCTGACCGAGTTCACGGAGCTTGCCCAAGTGGGTCATGTGTATATCGCAAAGACGAAGGGCATGATCACGATGCACATCGATCCGGAACGCCCCTACAGCGGCCATCAGATCCGGGTGGATGCAGTTCTGTCGATGGAGCGCCTGGGCCGCCGCTGCTTCGGCGACCCCAGTATTGAGATTACCTTCGCCACCATCCTGGGCAATGAACCGGAGGCCGTTTCGCTGAATCAGGCTCTGGCAGACTATACCGGCCTCGATATCGCCACGGCCGAGGCGCTGACTGAAGTTGATCCGGTTGCTGAGTCCAGCGAGGATGGCATGGCTTACAACTACATCTACTACTGCAAGGATCATCTCCAGTCGGATGCCGAAGCTGCTGTCCGGGCGCGTTATCCCGACTTGGTGGTGATGGTGCCGGCGTGGGTTGTGGACAACGCTTCCGCGCTGTAAGCCCAAATGAAACTGCCGGTCCCGCGTTACCGGGCCGGCAGTTACTTGAAGGTGTTGCTCGGATGCAGAGAACGGAGCCTGGTGACATGCGTTCTGGCTCGCAGCTGCGGCCACTGCTGCCGAGCAGGCTGTCTGGATCGCCCAGTAGATGGTTCAGGCTACTTGAAGTAGTAACGGACGCCGAAGATGGCCTTATCGTAACCTTTGTATGGTCATTGTATCCACACCTTCACCTGTTTCTGGAATATGCAATGTTCGGTCACAAAGCATTGCCACTACTGGGAAAACGGCAAACAGTAAATTCCGTTTTCGATGCCCAATGCACAAAATTTAGGCAGCACCATCCCGCACCTAGGCGGTGTGGACCAAGCTCCTGCAACTAGGGTCTTTACTCCACACAGTTATCCACAGATTCTGGGGATAGTTTTCAGGCAACTAACTGGAAGATGGACGTTCATAGTCCACAACCCACATGCGTGGGAAAACGGGGAATCCGTTCCGGATCGAGAAAATTTCCCCTTTCGAGGGGACGGGTTCAATGGTGAGCTCAGACCAGCCGGTCCGAGATAGACCCGTGCCAAGAAGTGTGGCCTGCACGGTCCTGAAAGGCACCGAGCGAGTTGAGGTTAATCAAGAAATCCCGGCTGCGGGAGGGTTATCTATAAGGGTCACGAAGCTTTCGGCAGTGCTAATGGTTCGACGGGAACAGGGCGAATGGCATCCCATGCCTCCTTGCTGACCGGAATGGAGGATGAGCGCCCGGAAGCGAGATTGAAGAAGATGCCCGAGTAGTTGATCTGGCCGTGGCGCAACGCCTCGGCAAGCCAAGAATATATCCACGTCGCGGCCATCGCATTGGTTGCCAATCCTTGCTTGAGGATGCTTTCCCGCGCAGAGCAGGAAGGGGAGTTGTCGTCCGGGCCGGTGACGATCTCCGGGTATAGCTCTGACACCAGCGGCAAGCGCATCGGGCTATCGCCGACAGCCTTGCCGAACTGACCTACGATTACCTGGCCCGACACAGCGTCATTCCCCGCGTCGATCCAGTAGCCGGTGTGGTAAGACGCCCGCGCGAAGGCATCTATCTCTCGCCGCGCTGCCTTGGAATCTACGCAGCCGACGATAAAGTCGACGGACTTATGCTCCAGAGCATCGCTGGTGAACAGGCGCGGCTCGTCGTGCCATGCGAGGCCGTGGCCGATATTCAGCCGATTGACCATGATGCTGGCCTTATTGTGGCCCACATCACAGGGGAAGAAGTTCTGGCGCAGGCAGTTGTGTTCGGACACGGTGTCGGCGTCCCACACATGTACGTTGAGGCCATGCGGGTGACCGAGAGCCACCATGCACTTGCTCAGTTGAGCGAGGCGGGGCAGCAACTGTGACCCGGTGCCACCACACCCGATGACATGCACCTCCACAGCACGGTGCAGGAGGTTTTCGGAGATGATATGAATGTACTCATTGTTCATGGCTGTTGCTTCCCAATTCAGTTTCGTTCTGTACCTCATCAGCATATAGGAGGCCGCGAATCCAATCTGAAATATCCAAGGAAAGGCCAAAGCCAACAAAGCGCATAGCAACCGTTACGTCAGGCTTGTCGAGGTTTCCGACCACGAAGGCCAGCTTGGCGTCATCTGTCCGATCATCCTTCTCATCTTCGTCCGAAAAGAAGGCGTGAAGGATGCCGTGGCTGTGGCAATCCACGGCAGGCAGGCAGACAGGTGTGGCGTCGGGCCGGTGGTAGCTGATATGAGCGCCGCCGCGAGAGATCACTTCCGGCTCAACGTAACCAACCGCCATCTGGCTGGGGTCGAAAGTAAGCCATGCCGCATGTTCGAGAGGCGAGGCTTCCCGCGCCCGCCGGATGAAGTGCTGCAATCCGCCGATCAGGGCGCGGCGATGCAGGTTGATCGAAAAGACCATTGGAGGCTGTCCGTAAGGTAGAGGGATAGGCGAATCCATAACCTTGAGGATCGCATGCAACCAGGGACGTTTAACCTCGACATGAAGACCATCGCCGCAGATCAGGAAGCGGTGCGAGTCCTCATCAAGCAGTGCGAGAGGTTCATAGCGCGGACACATGACGCAGGGGCAGGCCGCTTGAAGGGTGGCGTCAAGCATGTTCATGGTCAGTCCTCTGCCAAGCCGTCAAGGCGATCTACCAAGCGCCCGAGGGACAAACCTTTGATCGGACGCAGTACACGCTGCGGGAACTTCTTGAAATTGCCGTCCAGAAGGTCAATGCAGAACTGGTGGATGCCGCCCTTGTAGTTCACTGGCTTCGGGTGGTTCGGGTGACTGAAATTGCTGTCCCAAAAGGACTTCTCCCATGCAGCCACAGACTCTGCCACTGTGTTGTCAGGAAGTGGCATTGACCCGGTGCAGACCTTGCCGTCGACCCATACGTTCATCGCCGGAAGGTGGTAAAGCTGTGTGTCGGCATCGGGCCGTCCGTCGCCCTTGACCGCGTAAGCCCACATGGACTGGCTCTTGGCGACAAAAACGATACCGGGAGTGAGGCCAGTTCCAGCACGCTTGCCGACGCTGACACCGCCCTCGGCGGCGGGGCGACAGTCAAAAAAGTAGGTGCGCTCACTGGGTCGCTGCCACCAGACAACGTGTTCAAGACCCACGCTTAGGATATTGGCCGTGAGGACGCCGGAACGTATCCGCGAGGCTTCCAGCAGGGAGGCGCACACGGCCTTGAGGCTGGATCGGTCGGCGGCTCGACCGGCACGGATAACCGGAGGGGCATTGCCATCGCCACTATCGACGGGGTGGATCGTGGCGTAGCTTGTGCCGGAATGGCCGTTGCTGTTCTCGTACAGGAGGATCGCCGTTTTCAGCTTTACGCTCATGGCGGCGCAGTCTTGGACTTCAAAGCTCATCGTTCAGTTTCCTTGCTTCATGGAGGGCCGTATCCAAGGCCCGGAGGACAAGACCAGTATGACGAATCCGAGGGAGTGATTCTGCAATGCCTGCTTCCGAGGGGGCGAACATCACGCAGCCAATCCAAGGGGGTTCCTCGCCGCCCTCGGCAAAGTAGCGGTAGTTGTCGTCGAAGATGCGGTCGAAATCGGCCTCGCCATCCCAGCCGCAGACAATGGGCGGCTCGTTGGGGACGCAGCACTCTTCGTTCTGATACGGGGTGGCGAATAGCTCGTTGTCGGCGTCGATACGATCCAGATGGAGGAGGGCAGCGAGGAGCTTCCCGACCGGATGCTCGGCAAGCCGCTCGGCGGCGGCAGCGAACTCCTCGTCGGAGGCATAGGGAAGCTCATTCGAGATATTGACGTAGGCCCACTCAGGGATGCCATCGAACAAGTCGGCGCGGCGGGGAACGTCAGCGTCATCGGCTTCATCGCCGTACTCTTCCAGCACGACGGTTTCATCGTCCTCGCCGTACCAGTAAAGGTTCTGCGCCATTTCAAACGCGCCGCCAACGGTATGCGGCGAGCCAAAGTGGCAAAGCGATCCTTCGAGGATGCCGAGGGATTTCCGGCCAAGACCCGGTTGTAGCGCCTCGATGGCCGAGAATGCCTTGCCGATGGCGATCCATTCGGGATGCCCCGCATTGATCGCTACGCCGACCAGCGGCTCACCGCTCTCGGTTGAGAATTCTTCCTCCGAGTCACGGTGCGGCAGAATCAGCCGCGCATAGGCTGAAATCAGCTTGAAAGAGTAGTCCCCGCCAACCTCGCGTTGCCAGCCTTTTTCGATCAAAGTGCGGATCGCGCTGGCGCTCATGCTGGTCCGGCGCAGACCGGCCAGGTCATCGTCCGAGATCATGCCGAGGCGGCTCATCGCCAAGACAAGGCGAAGATGTCGCTCCCCTGCCGGAGTGAACTCGATTACAGCGGGGACTTCGGGGGCGAATATAGGCAGGGTCAGAAGCACGGCGGCACCATGTCAGGGGAAGGGATAGTGATCGGCTTGCTCGTGCGGCCACTGGCCGCGAGGCGGGAAACGACCTGACCGACCAACTTCTCGGACTTGCCGTAGCGGACGCCGCCAATGCCTGCTTTGCGGCTTTTCCGTTTGGCGCTGGTCGCGCCTTCAACTATTTCGGTAGAAAGCCCACTAAGGGCTTTCACGACCATTTCCTCGAAATCCTCGCGTTTCATGACTCTGTCCCGGTGGATTTGCGAATCAGCCCTTGGTGCCTACGCCGCGCTTGAACTCGAAAGTTTGCGTGTTGCCCTCAAAGTTACCGCCTTCAACGGCAGCGTTTGTTAGGTCGGCATGGATGGCGGAATAGAACTGCTTTACCTGTTCAGGGGTCATCTGCGGATCGGGGTCGGGCAGGGTGCGCCCGTTGTAGAGGAAAATTCTCTGGATTGCGATAGCTACGAGACTCATGGTTTCAGGCTCCTATAGGTGGGTGCAAAGCCTGTCCTGACGATCAGAACAGTTCGGCGGTGACGGGTTCGGATGAGACAACAGCAGCGGGGGCGGGGGGCTGCTCGGTCGGTTCCACAGGGGCCGGATTGACGGCAACCGGCACTTCCGGTGCGACGGCAACGGGGGAAGCGGCCTCTGCCACCGGAGCAGCCACGACAGCAGCGTCGGGAGCCGGGGTTTCAACCGGGGCGGCGGATTCACCACCTTCATCATCCTCATTGCCGACAGTAGAAGCCGGGGCATCAAGCAGGGATGGCGTGACCGGGCCTGCGGCCTTGGCAGTTACAGCCTTGGAAGTGGTGATCGCCTTGGAAGTAGTCGCCGGTGTCGGCTTCTTGTTCTTGTCAGCCGCCTTCTTCTTGGCTTCATCAGCAGCGGCCTTGGTTTGAGCTTCGGCAGCAGCCAGCGCATCGCGCAGTGAAGTCGTTACGGCGGCGCGAGAGGTCAGCCATTGGGCCAGCACACCCGGCAATTCAGCATCGAGTTCTTCCGGAGTGCCTTCGCAGCGGAAGGGGGTAACGAAGGCGTTGTCCTCCTTGTCGTCGAGCTTGACTGGCTCGACATAGACACCGACCTTGCCGTCCTTGGCGGGGGAAATAAGGATGTGAATGCCACGTTCGGCAATCAGCGGTTTCAGGGCTTGGAACATTCGAATTCTCCTTGATTGGTGCGGGTTACAGAGATCATTCTGCCTACCCGCACAGGGTAATTTTGGAAAAGGTTCTATTCGGAATAGAACCAATCAGACGCGCAGGGGCATGACCACGGACAGCGGGTATTCCTTGTCCTTCGGACGCATGGCGATAGCCGTAGCAGAAGCTGCGTAGCCGATGATGGCTTCGTCGCAGACGCCGCGCATGGTGCCGATGGCATCCATTAGGTAGTGGATGTTGAAGGCCAACTCGAATGGCTTGTCCGTCGAGGACTCGGATTCAAGTTCGCACAGGCCCGACTCGCCACGACGCAGCGTTGTGATGGTCTTGGTGATGCTCATTTCCACCTTGGTTTTCATTGCATCCTGTTTTTCCCGGTCGTCACTCGTCGCGGCAAGCATGTGCAGGGCATTGGCGAAGCGGTCAGTTGAAACCGTCACCTTCTCGTTGGTGGTTGGGAGGACTCCGCGCCAGTTCGGGTAGGTGCCATCAACAGCCGTTCCAAGCAGCACGGCACCGTTGTCGAAGGTGAATTGGATGTTCTTGGGGCCGAGTGTCAAGGTCACATTCCCGCCTTGGCCCAACAGCTTCTTCGCCAGCAGGACAGTCTTGCGCTGGACGATGACATTGCGCGGATCAAGGTTGTCGGCACCGAGGATCGGTTCATGGCTGACGTTCATGCGGTGTCCGTCCGTGCTGACGAGCCACAGGCCCACCTTGTCCAGCGTGAAAAGCGCACCGTTCAGGAAGGGGCGAAGGTCGGCGTCCGCCATCGACGAGGAAACGTCGGCAATCATGTCGGCAAGGCGACGGGCGTTCATCGTCACGCTGATGCGACCCTCACGATCCGGCGTCATACGCGGGTAATCGGCGGCGGCAAGCGTCGGGAGACGGAAGCGGCTGCGGCCTGCTTTGACCAGAAGGGTTCCCTTCTCTTCAAGGCTGATTTCGATGGTCTGCTTTTCCGGCACCGCTTTGACGAGATCGAAAAAGCGCCGCACGTCGACCGCCAGTTCACCGGCCTGCTTGACTTCGACGGGAGTCAGGGTTCGCGCCAGCATCCCGGTGTCCGAGCAGAGCATCGAGAGTTGGCCTTCGTCAGTGGCCTTGAGCAGAACAGTGCCAAGCATAGGAACAGTCCCGCGAGTGTCAGCGGCACCATAAACGAGAGCGAGGGGGGTAGCTAGGCTTTCCTTGGTGGTCGAAATAATCATGGTTCGGTATCTCCTGAGTTGATGGTGGGAACGGCTTTCGCCGAATCGCCATGACCACCAATTTACCGACCTGATAAGCCCATTTCAGGAATAAGTTCGCAGGAAAATAGAAGCCAATGCGCGCGATCCATTTAGGACGACCTGTGAGCCGGAATAGCCAAAAAACTGAAGCTGCGTCAGTAAAGTACGGCCAAGAGCCGGGTGAGTACCGACATTTGCATCAGCTATCATTTCAAGGAATTATTGCTGGCATGTGGACGGCATTGATCTGGAGCCAATACACAACAGGCAGGGACCGGCCCGGTTTCGTGTCCGGGCCGCGGTCTTCTAATGCCTGGTTGGAGCAGGGGCTTGATCGGGAAGTAACGGACGCAAGGCTATGATGTGGTTTGGTGGTGCTAGACCAGGGACCGTGAGATTCAGTCCATACAAGGCGGTCGGCAATGCCGCTTCTCGCACAAAGTCTCTGGATACGCTCAGGTCTTCACTGCAGATACCTTGGTAGATCGTGGTCAAATATCGCGAATACTCGTCGCCACGGACACAGATAACGAAGGATTTATCGTCCCAGGACGCCAACGCATTATTCTCGCTGTCTTGATCGAACGAGCTTGATCCTCCACACCAAAATTGCCAATCCCTTTTTGCTGCATTTGATGTGTATAGGGATGTTCGATGCTTACGGTATTGGTGCATCCAAAGGATGGCATGACTCTCACCATCCCGCGTGAAAGTGCCGAAGGTGAAGTGTTTGGCGATTTCCCTGTTCTTGACCAGAGGGATTCCGTGTGGCGACTCAACGCACCCCAATGCACGTGAAATTGGATCAATGGGCTTACTGTGTTCGGCAAAGTAGTTACCGGATAAGGTGACGCCAAAGCAGATTCCATCCTGGACAGCGAAGTGGACCTGATGCGCTTTTTTCATTGAAGCTGCTCCTCAAGAAGGTTAGGCAAACGATTGAATTCATCGGATGTGAGTCCGGCCAATGAGTTGGCCAACACGAGCGATGAGGCGATTAGCCGTCCAGATGAGACAGGAGGGCAAGCGGCAATGGCGGACAAAGAGTCTTGTGCAACGACCCTCCCAAGGGGCGTGACCTTGGCTTCATCCACGTGACAGATGACCCATTCTGCAAAACGGGAAGATGTCCGTAAGGATTCGGCTGCCTGGTACTTGCGGTTTATCGTAATACTGCGTTTAGCGGCCGCTTTTACACGCCTTCCTTCAGGCGTTTCCTGGGTGATCTGCGGCAAGTTAGGAATTTCCTCTAGCAACCATTCAGCAACCGAGGATGTGAAAGAAAGATCGTAGGCAAAACGCAGTTCATGCGGCCAAGGTTTTGCAATGTTTGACCGAATCCATTCCAAACCTGCGATATGTGCTGGATGGCGCCCAAGCCAAGAGACCGGTTCCTGATCATGAGGGACTGATTGCTCGCGCCAGGTGTCCAAGGCACACTCAAGCGCAGTTAGGCAACGCTCAATTTGTTTCGGAGCAGCCAAAGCGGCCTGGTTTATCAAGGGTGAGAACAGGGAGCGGAGCCGTGAAAGTTTGTTTTTCAGGGCCTGAAGCTTTCCAGCATCTAACCAGCGCGGGTGATTGTCCCCGGAAGCAGAACACCGAAAGAGAACACTGTCGCCGAATTGGTTGATGGGATATTCGGTCAGATAGCTGATCTCACACGCGTTCCATAGATCGTCGAACTTGCGATAAACCGCATGGCGATGAGTTACGTGCGGACCTATTTCTAGCAAGACATTCTGGGCGGCCTCATAGGTCTCAAAAGAGCAAATTGGGTTTACACGACGGTCGTTTTGCTCTTCTTTCTCCGTATTCCAGGGCAGCGCTAGCAGTTGAAAGTGATCGGAAGGTTTGATTTCATCGATAGCCCTCTCTGCTTCATCTAGGCTAATCGGAAGCATCTTGGCAAGAGTTCTGGCCTGATAGTCTCGCCGTAGAGAAACGGCGAGAGGCATGCACCTTGAATCGGGAATCGAGGGCATAGAGAGCCAGAACCTTGGCGGATCCCCTGCTAAATCTTTTAGGTCCGCCCAGGATTCGTACCCGAAAAGGCGCGAAGCAAACTCCAGGCCTTTTGTGTAGGGGACGTTGAATCGTTTACTGAGGCGTTTGCCGATATGACTGACGTGATCAGTCCCATTGAACGTAATGCGCATGTTCACTCCTGTAGTCGCTTCAGGCACACCCGCAATGCCCAAGCGAACAAGATAAACATGTCGCAAGGTCAATTCTGTTTCAGCAAAGATTCCTAGTCGAACGCGTCAAGCTTCCCCGGCGGCGGGTGCGGTAGGACCTCGACTAAAGCCCTTGTCGATAATAGCGCTCATCTACCTACTGTAGCAAGTTACTTTGCCAATACGCCGGGAAGTTCGTCCCAAGAGGTCGTGTAGCGCGGCGACATGCGGTCCCTTCGCATCTGCCACGGATGGTGCTGCTGTTCCGTTGCCAGCCGGATAGCGCCACGGCCCCATTTCTGGTTGATCCCGTCCATCAGCGCCATGAGGTTGCCGGCCTTGGCATCCGTACTGGATTGGGAATCAAATAGCGACCCTCGGGACATGCCTTCGGGCTGGATGCCGGAGAGCATGACGCCGGCCTTCTTGTAGGCGTAGCCGCGCCGGTAGAGTCGCTTGACGACCCTCAGCCCCCACTGCACCAGGACGCGCGTGTCGGATGTTGGGTCGGGGAGCGGGAGCGTCATGGACGGGTGGTATTGCGGCTCCGCGGGCTTGAACGGGTTGGTCTGAAGGAAGACCATCAGCGCCGCTGCCACGCCCTGCTGTTGGCGAAGTTTTTCCGCAGCGCGGCTCATGTAGGTGGCCACCGCATCGAGGAGATCGTCCAGTTCATAGACCGGCTCCCCGAAAGACCGGCTGCACATGATCTGTTGCTTGTCCGGAGCAACCTCTTTCAGCGAGAGGCAGGACACACCGTTCAGTTCCCGCACGGTACGCTCCAGGACCACAGAGAAGCGGGAGCGAATCATCGCCGGATCGGCATCACGTAAGTCCCTTACGGACGAAATGCCCATTTCCTGGAGGCGCGCGTCGATCTTTCGCCCGACGCCCCACACCTCGCCGACCTTGATGCGGCCGAACAGGTCGTCTAGGTCGACCGCGCTCAAGGCCAGGAGGTTGCAGACGCCATCATTCCCAGCGAAGCCATTTTTCGCGCAGTGGTTGGCCAGCTTGGCCATGGTCTTGGTGGGACCAATCCCAACGCACCCGGGTAGGCCGACCCATTGAAGCACCCGTTCCCGAATCTGGCGCCCGTAATCGGCTAGGTCGAGGTGGCTGAAGCCGTCGAGCGACAGGAAGCTCTCGTCGATGGAATAGACCTCCAGATTGGGGGTGAACAGCCGCAGCACCTGGACCACCCGATCCGAGAGGTCAGCATAAAGTTCGTAGTTGCTGCTGAAGGCAACGATCTCATGCTGGCGTGCCAGATCCTGCAGCTTGAACCACGGCGCTCCCATAGGAATGCCCAGCGCCTTCGCCTCGGCGCTTCGGGCCACCACGCACCCATCATTGTTTGAAAGGACGACGACCGGGCGGTCCTTCAGTCGCGGGGCGAATAGCTTCTCGCAACTCGCGTAGAAATTGTTGTTGTCGAAGATGCCGAAGATGGGCATGTCACACTGAGAAACGCTTGAATTTCCCGGTGACAACGCCCCAGATGACCAGCTCGGAGCCTTCGTTGATCTTCAGTACCGGGTAGGCAGGGTTCTCGGCGAGCAGCGCGACCCCTCCATTGCGGACATAGAGGCGTTTCACTAGGCGGTCACCATTCACGAAGGCGACGACGATGTGGCCATGCCGGAGCTTGATTGATCGGTCCACCACCAGGATGTCCCCATCGAAGATCTCGGCGCCCTGCATGGAGTCGCCCTGGACGGGGAAAAAGAAAGTCGAGACGGGATTGGGGACCAGGTATTCGTTGATATCGAGCCGCTGTTCCTCGTAATCAGCGGCCGGTGAAGGGAAGCCAGCCGAAATCTTTACTGTGTCGATCGGAAGATGCAGCGGACGAGCTTGTTGATCCGCCTGGGGATATTCAATCCAGGAATCAACTTTGGCGGGAGGCAACTCGAGAAGCATTGGCGAAGTGGATTACAAATAAAGTTACGAAAACATCGAGGACGCGGCCTTGGCGCGGGACCCCGCT
The DNA here is from genome assembly GCA_008080565.1 of Rhodocyclaceae bacterium. Lineage (GTDB taxonomy): Bacteria > Pseudomonadota > Gammaproteobacteria > Burkholderiales > Rhodocyclaceae > Azonexus. The sequence goes on from VIKE01000048.1 coordinate 27,860, forward strand.
GCCCATGTTCGCAACTTTATTTGCAGTTCGCGGAGACCGTTCTACTGTAAGTATAAACAGTATCGCCTGATTGCCCTAATGCGTGCCCCCTCAAGGCAAGTCTGTTATTGACTGTCAGGGCCAATGCGGTGGCGGGGTAAGACCAGAACTTCCACAAACAACAAGATGGACAGCAACACGACGGCACCCAGCCCGGCCGACAAAATCGAAAGTTCGTGAGGTTTCGGATCCATGAAGAGGAGGGCGGCCATGGTTGCCGCTACCAAGGCGATCAGCGATTGTTTCACTCGGCGTTTTAAGCGTACCTCTTGGAGGTCCATAAAGGATGCGGAAACAATCTCGACCTTTTTTTTCTCTTTAGCGCGCACGTCATTCAGGGATATCGGTGGCAAATTGAGGTGCTGGGTGCATTTTCGGCTACGGTAAGCAACAGCCTCACGCGTTGCAATGTACGAAGGGAAATCTGCCGGCCACCCATTTGCCGTGCGGACGCCATAGGCATCAAGAACGGGAAGCGCCCACTCTGGATGCCGTAGCGGTTCGATTTCATCGCGATCCAGGACGGCCCACCATTCATCACCATGGGAGCCCTCAACCCTTACAAGCAAGAGTCGGTCGGCGGCCGGGTAGTCATAAGAGCTTGTGAGCGCCGTATAGTAGGTTTCGCCCTCTGACCGAAGGAACGCCACGCGGTTCTTGCCCTCGTGAGCCAGGAAAAGCCCAAGAGGAACGATCCAAAAGACCTTGGCAGGATCGTGAAAATCTTCGCCCTGCTGAAAGTCCTCAATCAGGGTAGATCGCTCTACCGGATCTACGTGCCGAGGCCGCCATCTCCAACTGTTGCCAACGGTCAGCTCGAGAGGGATTTTTCGGACAACATCAGATTCTGACGGTATCCAGCGCCCGTAAAAAGGGAAAACCTCCCGGAAGAACGAAGTCCCATCTTCGCCAGGAGAAAGACCATTTTGGGTGACAAGACCAAGATCAAGGTTCGCGTCGTGCGCAAGCCAATCAACGTGGGCCTTCGCTCGAACAAGAGAGGCAACGGCATGCCGAAGTTTAGGGGACAGCCCTTCATCAACAGCCATTTCCGGAATTTGGTCAGTACTCTGCATTGGCTATGGTGGCTTCAATCACGCCGGCCAATTCTGGGCTTTCCCCATCCTCGTAGGCCGGCCATGGGATAATCGGGCGCTGGAGGGTAAAGGCGCCAAGGACTATTCCGGCCGTCGAGCACCTATATCGCGCCACAGGCGTGTCCATACGGACAGCCACAGGCCCAGCGCAGGAAATCCCTGCATCCTTCATTAGGCGCTCGTCGAACAGTACGCCGACTTTGTTGTCTGGTGCGTCGCCCCAAAACATCGTGTTTTGGAGCAAGACCACACCTGCGTATGCTGAAACAACAACCAAATGGACCAGTAATAAACCTTTGAAGGTTGAAACAAAGGGGTGAGTGTTGTGGGACATTTCAGTGAATCAGGGCCAAGAAATTGTCACGATCACGTACATGGTCTGGCTGTCGAGCCGAGATGACGCGAGCAGCTGCTTGATGCAAGGGTGAGCGATTTACCACGGCTATAGCGTGATTAAACGCCACATTCAGGACAATATCTGCCGTGCGAGCTTGGCGGCTACCCAGCCAACAAGAAAAGCGGTGCCACCAGTTTCGATAATTGACATCGATGAGCGCAACTTTGAGCGCAATGAGTGCGCGTTCAACCTCTAGCTCAGGCGATATCGTTTCGGCGTTACTCTGAATAGCCATTGAATTATTCGAAAAAGGAAATTTTAGCTCTACAGCCCACATTCACGAAGAACCAACTTCTAAGTCTGCGAGCTGGATGAGTAACCCGGCAATTCGGCTGGTGCCGCCGTGCCCGTTCGATTGCGCCCGGGCACGCCAAGCATCCCGCATCGACATGATGGAGTCGAAGCCACAGTCGCGTGCGAATTGGCGCTCGTGTTGTCCGGGGCGGACATTCTCATGCTCATGGTCTTCGGGGAACGGCGCCCACACCCGCAAGTTAAAGTGGTTCAAGGGCTCACCCGTCGAGTAGGCAAAGTTGCAATCGAAGTGATAGCCGCTGCCGTAGGCCGGATCAAGCCAAAGATCGATGCGGTTCCAGTCGGCAGTCCTGGCGGTGGCCACCAGTTGCCTGTCGCGACGTCGGATCAGCCGCACCTCGGTACCGTGCACAATGGCGGCGGGGTCGTAGAGGCGCTTGTACAAGTCCCGAGGGGAGTTCATGTGGTCCACGCAGAGCTGCCAGTTGAAGCTGCCGACGGATAAACCCCGAGGATCTTCCAGAATCGCCTGGCGCAGGGCACCTGCACGCAGATTGCGCTCTTCCTCGTCGCCCAGAGCGATGGTGACTGGGGTGTCTGTAGCCTCCACCAGCTTGCGGCCCTTGTCGGTCAAATGGAGCACGAAGCCGCGCAGTCCGAAGCTAGGACTATGCGCTGCTTCCAGTGTGCCGTACCCCAAATACTCGATCCATGCGTGATGGAGAAAGCTGGCTCCTCGGTAGATGCCGGGGGCCTCCGCATCCGTCTGTCCGCAAACCGTTCCGTTCGGGATCGTCAGAGAGCGCAGGATAATCGCCCGGGCGCGCAGGTCCGGAACCTTCACCTGGCGCTTGGTCGGGATGCCAAGCTTCTGAGCCAGATCAATGCCGAAGGGCGTGGCCACGAACTCGCTGCGTTCCACCTGTCGGGGAGCGATCAGGTTCTGGTTGGCCAAACTGTCGATCGTCGCCGGCGGTACGCTCGGAAGGTTCTTGCGTGCGCCCCAAGGATTGCCGAATTTCGTCCGTTTGACCACCGCGTCGCAGATGGCGAACTGCAGGGCCTGCTTCTGAAGCGAGGAGTATCGGGAGGGGAGGGCAGTATTCATCTTCATCCTTTGAGCTGATTGCCTATGCACACAGCTTATCGGGTCAGCATGGGTCTTTCTTGAAAACCTTGTCGAGATCACCTAGGCGAAGAATTCTGCGAGCCAGTCGAGAAATGTGCCGGCCGGGCGCGGCGGCGGCTGCTGCTTTGCCACGACGGGGAGGGGCATTGGTCGATTGGCTGTTGCGTAGAGGCGTCGCAGAACAACCTGTAGCTCGCCAGGTAGAAAGGCCATGCTTTCATCGACCAAGGGGGCGGGAATTCCGTACAGGGCCTCGGCCAGGCCCCCGGCGATGCAAGCGATGGTATCGGTGTCGCCACCGATGTAGATCGCATTCCGAATCGCTTCCTCGAAGCTAGAGGCCTTCAGCGCACAGGCCAGAGCGACGGGCACAGTATCCTGGCAACTCTCGGAGTAGCTGTCCCGGTCATGGAGGTCCTGACCGGCGCCCCGCCGCGCTTCCATATGGTTATGGGAGACATCGGTGACCATGGCGGTCAGGCGAGTCACCGCCCGTTCGTCGGCCGCCAAAAGCCCAACCGGGGCGATGCGCATGGCCGCTCCGTTGCCGTAGCTGTGCCGGTCGGCCTCATCTGGCATGTAGATCCACCTCCTGAAGCGGCTGCCGTAACCGCGATCGGGGTATCGCTTACACCAGGCGCGCAAGGTTTCCTCGACCGGCTGGTTGTTGGTCAAGGCGTCGGCGACCGCAATGGTGCAGTCTGTGAAGGTGGTCTGGTGACGAACGAACAGGATGGCATCCTTGGGGTTCTGTGAGCACCCCTCGAAGCGAGAGCCGGCGAGGTCGCCAATGATGCTGCCGAGCATGATCAAGGGTGGAGTTGAGAGGGAGTCAGAGTTTGAACCCAGCAGGGACCAACATCCCCGAAGGACGAAGAAGCCTTCTGGCCCGTACGCTCTCAAGCGCTTCGAGCACCAGAGGGTTGAAGCCATCAATGCGGCGCTCATTAGCCATCACGCCACCGTAGGACAGGGCGAACCAGGCTATCGCGCCGGAACGGGATCGCCCCATTTCACAATTGATGATCACGCCCTGGAGGTTTGTTTCTCGATCCACCATGTCCAAGAAGGACGCGATCTTCTCAGCATCACTGCGAGCAAAAACTTTTCCGATGGATCCGGCAGCCAAATTGTCCGCGTCGAGATCATCGAATTTCAAGCGCAGCACGGGCCCGAACTCGTTCGAAATTTTAGTATCGGAGGAATCGGGGTCGGTGATTGAAATGACGGCGAGGTGTTTATCGCCCTGCATGGCTTCCATGCGGCTGGAGGAGATGAAATCGACGGTTTTGATCAAGGGAGTTCCTTCACGACGAACGGCGCAAGCCGAATAACGAGGCCGCAAGTTGCAGAAGAGATGGTTTTCGGTCCGGGTATCGAGCCAGCACTTCATCGAAGACGTTCGGGTCCTCGAGGAGGCGATACAGGGCATCGTTGTGGCGGTTGTAGTCTGGAGGGAAAGGTAGTCCGTATAGACCGGATGCGTACTTGGCCACAGCCCCTGACCTGCTAACGCCGGCGCCGCAATGAACGATCAGGGAATCAGTGTGTGGCGGAATTCCATCCAGGAAACCACGAATAGCCAGAGCATGCTCCTTGGTAGGAAATCCATGAGAGGACAAGCGCCACATTCGGCCATAGGAGGCTATAGTACGTTCGTCATACGAGGCGTCTGCAAAAGCAAGTCGGAGGATAGAGCCCCACCCATCCCGAAGAGGGGCTATGTCGCCTGGGTTGGTGATCGATATGATCGCGGCCGAGGGCGATGGGAGAAGCCGAACGGCTTCTTGTTCGCTATGGAAGGTAACAGAGCGGATGGTCATTACATTGCCTTGGTTACTCGAATTCCACGAGCAATTTGTTGCGCCCGATGGGATCGTTGCAATACTGTATTGAGATGCCGCCTGGCTTGTTTGATGGAATGGCCATCGTCGCCCTTGAAGCGCTCAATATCTCCAAGCAATCGGGCGATCTCGCCAAGTTGCCAGTCGAGGGCTTTTAGTTCCTCCTCAACAGAGGAGCGCTCGGGATCGAGGGCCGCTTGAGCGGCCTTTCGCATCTGGAGAATAAAGGATTCAGGCCGCACGGGATGGTCGATATATTGCCAACCTACGCCGCGCGGCAGGCAGACAGATCCACATGAGAAATCAACACGACATTCCCCTCAGACGCTACCTTCAACTGGCGGCGCAGCAGTCGGGTGGTCGACCGTTCAAAAACGTTGGCGAACCCAGGGAAACGTCCGCGGATGACCGCCTGAATCAGCAATGAGAAGAACCAAAGCTCAATCAGAAGCATTATGTACCTGTTAGCAACGTCGCGAATGGCATCCGGACCTTGCTGAAGCGTCGTAAGGATCATTCCATAGCTTTCCGGCTCGAAATAGGCCAGCGCAAACATTCCCCAGAATGCCAGCATTGGAATACCCAGGAAGAAGGTGTCGAAGGACTTGATGGCTACCCAGCCGAGATTCATCACTTGGGCGAAGTAAAGCCGAGGATCGCGCAACACCTGACGCTTGATGGCTGAGTAGTCCGCATCACTCAGCATGCCAACGTGGACATCGTTGACGTAGGCGTCGTAGGTGGCAGAGGAGGGCGCCTGCAGATCCTGGTCCAGTTTCTTCCAGGCAAGGTAGGGCCAGGCAAAGCTGGCAAAGAGGGAGACTTTCACGTCATCAAAGCAGAGCAGTTCCCCTGGGGCGTACGTCGTCTTGCCGAAGAAGAGATAGGAAGCCAGAATCAGTGACAGGAATGGAGAGGACTCGCCAGTCAACAGATAGGCGAGGCATCCAGCCAGCACGACACTGGTGACGAAATCCAGGACCCTCAACCAGAGGGGGTTTCGAGGTTTGGTATCCATATGTGTTCCTAAAGAGAATTGGCCATGACCCGGGAGGGATCATGGCCACTGACAGCGACAGCGACAGCGAAGAGGGATTACTTCCGGCCTTTGCCTGCGACGGTTTGGACCCCACCGAATTTCGGAATGTCGTAGGTATTGCTCAGATTCTTGATCTCGTTCCAGGCCGGCTGGTAGTTACCCTCCTGCAATTCCTGGAGCTTTTCAGTCAGGCATTGGCGGAGCTTGGAAACGTCCTGCGCCTTCTCGCCCTTGAAGGGCCGGGTAAAGAGCACGTTCGGTACAGCCAGGGCGTTGTTGTTGTAAACGCCAAGGCCTTTGTAGTTGATCGGGCGAACAGCGTACTGGGGGTTGTTGGCGGGCACGTCGAACGGGACCAGGGTCAGGCCAGAGTCCTGCTTCAGCGGAGCAATCGAACCACTTGGCCACCCGCTTACCGACATGGCCGCAGCTACTTCACCCTTGCGCACCATGTCGAAAGCCTTGGTGTCGTTATCCACGTCGACCATATTCATACCGTAGCCCATGGCGCGGTCGATTTGGCGACCCAGCAGCGCCGCGGAGCCGACCAGTGCCACCCGTTGCCCCTTGAGGTCAGAGAAACGTTGGATGGAGATCGTCTTGTCGTCGCCTTTCAGGAAGCCGAACTTCTTCTCGCCGGCGACACGGAAGCCGTTGGCGGCGGTAACGACGTGCAGATAGTTGAAATTGAGCCCGACGACGCCCTGCAGGCCAGCCACGTTCTCGTCGCCGCTCTTCATCGTTGCCCAAGTGTCGACCTGGGCGATGCCGACATCGGCCTCCTTGGTGGAGAGGGCATTCAGGTTGTCGAGACCGCCCGTTGTGGTCACTTCGCAGACCGGCACCACGTTGCCGCAGGACTTCTTGATGTCGGCGAAGACCTTGCTGTAGCCCTTGCCGGCAGGGCCGGTCGCAATCTTGAGGCCGTCACATTCGGGGGCGGGGGCACCGTCGACTTTCGCAGCATGAACGGAGATGGAGGCGGCCAGCATAGCCACGGCGATAAAGAGATGTTTGCGCATGAGCAATTTCCTTTTCAGAAGTTAAATTTTTTGTTGGTGGCGGCCGCTTCGGGCTGCACCGGTTGGGTTTGATCAGGAGAGGCAGAGGAATTCAGCAGAGCGATCACCACTACCAAGGCCACTGCGGCCGTGCCGCCCCATTTGAGAATCTTCCAGAACATGTTGTTACCTCGCAGCGGTCTGCAATTCGGGTATGTGAATGCCGGACAAGTCCAAAGTCAGGCCGCCACCGAAGGCCAGTTGCTGCTGGTTGGAGAGTTTGCTGGCTTCCAATTCCAACTCGGCGAACACCTGGTTGAAGTTGTCGCGGACGGATGCAAAGGCCTCGTCGGCGAGCATCTGGTTGAGAAGGTCTTCGCCGGATGCCGCGTTCAACTGGGCAATTGCCGCCTGCCCAGCCTGACCGAACGACCACTCGAACTTCTTGTCGTCGATGACTTCCTTGAGTTGGCCCAGGGCTTCATCGGCTCGCCGGTACTTTGCTTCAAGAACCTGATGGGCTTGTCGCATGGAAGCCAAAGCTGCCTCCTGCTTCGAGGCGTCGTAGCCGGGCTTGGTCCGTTTGCGCTCCTCGAGCATGTCGCTCAGGCCCTTGATCTGGGTGCCGATCTGGACCACCGCCTGTTTGAAAAGACCGACGCGCTTGGCCTTTTCCATCAGGAAGTTCTGCAACTGCTCGATCGGGTTCTTGCGCGCCTCAGCCTTTCGGACTGCCAGCAGCTTGTTTTCCCATTTCTGGCCAAGCAGCGGCAGGGCCTGCATCATGCCAATCCCGATCGCCCCTAACACCAGCAGGACGATCAACCCAACACCGGCACTGGCGGCTGCCCAAATGAGCGGTGCTAGCAGTGCGAGGATAACCAGAACCCCTACGCCGGCTGCGAGGCGCAGTCCAACAATCTTCGTCTTCCCGGGATCGGGTGTTATCGAAGGAAGTGCCATAAATTCTCCTTGCTTGATTGATGTGAAAGATTCCCTAGAAGCGGCGAAAGGCTAGGCCGCTTGCATGTACTCAGGCTACGCATCAAGCCCAAGGGATTCTGGAATTTCTCTAGCCTGTTATCGGGAAAGAATCGTTTCCCGATGCTGGACGACGCGCTTGAGCACCCTGTCCACCCAGGACATATTGATTTCGCGCCTTTGCCGAAGATCCTCGCGTGCGTCATGGAAACGGCGACGCCAATCATCTGCCGTGGTACCTCGCCATTCGGCGAATCCGGAAAGGAAGTCGATCAACTGCTCGCCCTTGTCCAAGCACTGCTCATCCAGAGTTTGGGAAAACTGCTCGTAGCAGCCCCGTAGGTATTGCTCGGCTTCATCAAAGAAACGGATGATCGACTCATTGGGGAACAGTTGATGTATGGAAAAGGCGCACTCCGGCATATGTCGTTGGATCTCTGCGCGAGCCTCCGAAGGGATCGGCGCACCGAAATCAGATTCGATCTGATCTAGAAGCCATGACGTGCCTTTGTCCAATGCCTCCTGGCTGGTGTCCATGCCGCGAACGAAACCATATCCAGCCGGACGCAATTGCCGAAGAAGACTCAGGACAAAGGAGGCGAAACGCCCCTTGAACCCAGTACGGAGCGGACCATCTGGTCGGCCATTTCTCCACTGTTGTTGGTGAGTTTGGCGACGACATATTCCTCGAAACCGGGAGCGGGGGCGGTCACAACGGTGCTTTCCAGCAACTCGCAAAAATGGCCGTAGTCCCTTCGCAGAGAAGCTTCTTGCTCGGGGTTGAGTGCGATGGTGAGAGCAGTCATTGATTGGGGCTCACGTTCTTCAGCAGAATCGACGTCGAGCAGTTGGCCAGTATCGCTTCGGCGTGTGCCGGCGTTGTACCGATCAAAGCACCAAGGTGGCGATATTCGGCGGGAAGCAGGTTCGCGTCACTGATCAAGCCTCGTCCCATCAAACCAACCAGGTGCGCGGATACCGCAGGCCCAATACCTTCGCCCGGCGCTGCTGCCTTGGCGGCATCGATCGAAAACTGATCGAAGGGGTTGATCAGCAAGTCTTCGCCGGAGCGGGTGCGGAAAATAAGGACGATTTCCTTGAGCACGATGTTCCCAAGAGTGTCGAAGATTGAGGTCAGGCTGCCCCGGATTGCCTTCAGAAGCTGGTTCGACTTGCCAACATCGAGCACTACCTGTTTCGCGCCAGAGGCTGCAGCAAGCGCCAGTATTTCCTGGCTGACCAGAACGGACATGCCAGTACGCGGCGGCGCAGTGATGGTGTTGAGGTGGCTCTGGTGCTCATCAGTGATGACGGACATGCCAGAACCAGGTTGCGCGAAAACAGGCTTATTCCATTCAGACATGGGTTGCCTCCAGGGTGGATTGCGAAGAAGGAGAGCCCTCGTACCAAGGGTGGCACCAATCGATTCTGGCGATGCTTAGCTGGCCTATGACATAGGAGACCTGGGCGTTGTAGAACTGCTCAACGGTGTACTGCGTCTCGAGGTTCTTTGCGCCGTAGAACTCAATGGCGTGATAGCCCTTGATTGGCGCCAGAAGCAGATCCTCTCCGACGGACCCGCTACGACCAATCTCGAAGCGTGGTTCGCAGAGAACTTCTGTTAATACCGAGACGACGTGGTGGATCACGTCAGGCAGAGTCATGTCCGGGGGGTATAGATCGCCTAGGGCAGAGGCAATGTCTCGCCAGGTGGTGCCGTCCTTTTCGGACTTGGCGTATCGCAGAAGTACCCGCAGGCGCTCGCTCAGATCGGAGGACTGTTTGGTGGTCATTGCTTCGTCATCCGGGAAAGAAAAGTGAATGCGTCACTCATGGACTTATCTCCTAAATCGGCGAACCGTTTTTAACGTGCTTCGCGTGACGGATCATTGCATGCGGTGTCAAATATGCCGACAGGGAAATGCAGCTATTTCAGGGGGGGTAGGCGCAGGAATGGACTCTGACGACCATGAATGACCATCAGCCCGTCGACATAGGCGGAGCCGGGGGGGTTAGGCGGCTGTTTTGTCGGGCAGCCAGCGAGCGAGGCGGTCTTCAGGTTCAGACCGCACGGTCACCAGTTTTGCCTCAGCTTCGTGGCGGCCGCGGCTGGAATGGCGAGAATCACAATAAAGGTTATCTGAATGGGTTAACTGTCAGTTTCCGGCCAAGCTGAGAATGCGTTCGATGGTGTCTTTCAACTGGTCAAGAACGGCATTTAATCGGTTAATTTCCAAGCGTTGATCTTCGTCCAGGGGCAAATCCAACCACCGCACAAGCTGCTCTCGAAAGACTGGTAGCAAGTCGCGCTGCTCGCCGAACACTGCTTGCAGGCGACTGACAGTCTCTCTATCCAGCACCTCCGGTCTATGCCGACATTGCTCCAGGTTTCCTACTTGTTGGCGGGCGGACTGTAATTGGTCATCGAGCATCCCAGCGATGAAAAGCAATGCCTCGATGGGTTGCCAGTTTGGGAGCATTATTTGCCGAGCTGCGTTGTGAGTTTGGTGTGGGATACCGGTGTAGCAGATAGGTGCGTTGGCCCCCAGGAATCAACTAGATCTGGATAAGCGTCGTAGTGCAGACAGCGAGAGCAGAGGTCCCACATCGGGTTTTCATGCGAGCGTTCGCCTTCGGCCCCAGCATTTGCCGGGTGAGGGTTAAGAACCTCACGCTGGCCGTCTGGAACTACGCCTGTGATTTGTCGTGCATGTTCGATGTTCATCGCCTTAGCCACGAACGGTACGCCACAGGAAGGCACTCGTGGCGACGAACGCAATAGCCGCAAAGGCGGGCTTCACCAGTCCAGACAAGAACCATGCAGCCAAACCCCACAGCATGGCATTGAACAGCAGTCCGATGATGAGGACCGGCAAATACTCGCGGTTCACCACCTTTCGCGCTTCCTCCTTCCGCCGTTGCACCTCGGGGTCGTTCGCCAAGCGAGCCTCATGCTGCTCCACTTCGGCCAAGAGCGTACCGTCATCAAAAGCATGCGGATCGCCTGCAAGGATGATCTTCTTTGCAATTTGCTGTCTCATGTTCATTCTGCCTCCTTGATGCGCGGAACCTGCACCTTGATCAGCATTCTCAGAATGAACAGCAAGCACAGTCCTGCAACGATTGCGACGATGATCCATCCGCCCAACGCTCCCAGGATTGCTTCACGATTCAAGAGATCGGTGTAGGTAAGGTTTCTGAAAAACTGCTGGTCGAGAACATAGACAACGGCTCCGAGCACAGCGAAGCCAATCCAGACCGGTGCCGCTTTGAGAGGGCTATGCCCGTTCTCTTTTGCCCAAACCAGCGACCCGGCGACTATCACCAGCAACACAAACACGACTTGAAGAAGGCGAACCATATCGACGCTCATATCAATTTTCCTGAATGGTGCTCCGTTAAAGAATCGGGTAGCACTGCGGTTTGATTTTCGACTCAATGCACAGAGCGGACTTTAAGAAGCTCCCTTCGCCTTCACGCTTGATCTGCGCCGTGTCGCCAGTTGTGGCGGAAACGCCGCCATGGACTTGGAAAATACCGGTCGTTGTCTTGACAGTCGTATCGGTCGAGAAGGTAGTACTTTGCAGTTGAACGTCCTGGATCACGCCCGCAGCCTCGAAGGTTGGCTTTGGCGGCTCCGGACGAACAGGCGCAGGGATAAATTGACGGTACAACGCGAATCCAGCCAAAAGAATGCCCACGGCCAGGAGGATGACTTTGATCCGCCGACTATCCGCACGGTAGAACGCCTCTTTTTCCTCAAAGGGGGCTTTGAGCAAGCGTTGCACCTCGTAGTCCGGCAGGAAAAATGGCCGGATCGGTCTTCCTGTCGCCAGTTTTGACTGGATGTAACGGTCGATCCGCTGTTCGCGCAACTTCCGCTTTTCATCAGCTTTCTTGTGCTCAACTAAGGAGATTGTCTTTTCGGCCATTACTGTACCCCAATGTTTAATTCTGTTTGTCTTGCGGATTCCGGGTTTGGTCAGATCGATAGAACGAGTAAAACGAACCTGCGAGCAAGGTCACGAATCCAGCAAAAAACCACCAGCGACCGCCAGTGACAAACTGATAGTGCTCAGCCTGCAACGCCCATTCAAACTGACTAATGCTTGTTGGCTCTCCCACCAAAAAACTATAGGCAAACACCAGTAGAAAAATTGGCGCAATCATGAGCAATTGGCGTCCCGTGACACGCATCGAATCGGCAAGAAAAGTCTTGTTTCGCATTATTGTTCCTTTCACATGTCGCTTGATGGTTAGTCTCTGATGTCGCAAACGAACTGGTTGTTCACCACGACACGAGCGCATTTGATTTGCTCGACCAGCGCAGCTTCTGCTTCCGCTCGCCCCTTTCTGGGCGTAATCAACCGCCCATCTTTATGACCCCACGCGTTCGCTACTCGCTTGGCGGCATCCAGCAACGCCTTCTCTTCGGCACAAATTAAATATGTTGATGTGGTCATGGTTTCATCTCCGAATCATTGGCCTGGCTGGGCAATTCAGCCAGTACGGTCTTGACCTGGCTATACAGTCCCGCCAGATACCCATAATTTTTGCATAAGATGCCCCTCACCGGTCGTACCTCGAAAATAGCCCAAGGGCGCGGTCTCTACACCTACTAGCAGCTTCGTGTCAGGCTCGTTGGCGGCTACATGGGCTGCTGGCCATCCTGCGTTACTACAGCCACTCTCGGCCCGAAGGCACCTCCGCTACACCGCTCCGCGTCACCGTCTCTCTACTCAGACCCTTACTGGACTTGCCAGCCCTACTTGGCTTTCAGGCATCTCGTGTCTTTTCGAGCACCGGACTGCGCGTCCTGTCGCCCACTGCGGCCGGCTCAACCGGCCCTTGGTGCAATCAGGTTATCAAGACGCACTACGCGTTTCTGAAATTGTTTCACCACAATTTAAGCTGCCAGCCGAAACAAATCGCCGATGGTTGCGGCCGCACGCTGGCGGTGCGCACAGATGCGCTGCATCACTAAAGGATTGTCCTTAAGGAACGCTAGCAACCGATACGGACTGATTAGGTGTCGTAGGACAAGACGCCCTAGCCGTTCGCGTGGAATTGCCACCATTTTGAGCTGCCCGGATTGCACCAGGCGGCGCCATGAGACATCAGGCGCCCAGTCGCGATGAAGGTCGACGAGATTGAGACGCTTCTGGCCCAGTTGCCGCCGCTTGTATGCGCGTCGGCCAGCAACTTCGGCGCGATGATTCGCTAACATCTCTTCTTGACTGGGAATAATGGGGACCGGAGTCTCGACCGACATGGACAGTGCGCGCTCATGGTCGTACTGATAGCCGGCCAAGCCCAAGCGCTCGCGCCATGCTGTTCTGCGAAGGATCTCGTCAATTTTTCCCTCCTGTCCCTTGGCGACCGAGAGGAAACCGTAGCTGACATAGTTTCGGTACTCAATGCCGGCGAAGTGGTGGCCCTCTATCAGGAGCGGCTTGCGAGCAGAGGGGCCGTGCCATTCATCTACGACGCGATCAAACTCGAAGAGCATGAACATGCCCGCACCCTCGGCGTCGATCGAGAACATCTCGCTGTTTTCCACGTCCATGATGGTTCGCCGTTCACCCTTGGACACGATCTCTCGCTGACCGATGCAGCCACCACCTCCAAAGGCATCGATCATGACGTCTCTCAGCCCGGTGTACATAAAAGCATCTCCATCACACCATCCTCGGCCGACATGGATATAGCGCGCTGACGGAATCACCATTTTCGGAGCTTCCGGCACATCCGGCACCGGGTAACGGGCGCCACGCTCGATGTCACGATAGATTTTCAGAGCCGTGTAGGGGAGGGCGAAGCCCTGTAAAGACCAGTGAGCGGAAACGGCTAGAAGGGCCTCCATGGACACGATCTGGAAGCGCGGGGCAATACCGAGACGCGCGGAAGCATCGCGCTCATTGATGTCGATGGTGAGGGCGTAGCGCAGCAGCTCTTGCAGCATCGCCGGGCTGTACCCATCCACGGCAAACCTGATGTAGCCATTTGCGTCGATCGTACGGCCGACCCAGGTACGGCGAGAGAGGTCGTGGAAGGTGTTGGCCAGAAAACGTCGGAAGGCCGCCAGGGGGCGCATAAAAGCGTTGTGGGGCTCCTGGACCATCTGGTCCATGCTGCGATCGTTCTTGACAGCCAGGCAGGTGTAGCATCCCGTGCGGCTACCGCACGCCGAGGCGGGGCGGTTGCTGTCCGATCCGGCGATCACGCACTCCCCGGTTGCCTCCCGGTAGATCTCGATCACGCGCTTGAAGTCGGAGTAGGTCTCCTTCAATCCGTTGCTGCACATGCCGAGATAGGTAAAAACATCGTCATAGGACCACTCGATGATGGGGGCGATCGCGACGTTGCCGTCGGCGTTTGTCTGGACCAGTTGGTCGGAAGATTCTGCACGCTTCGCCAGATTGCCGGCGCGAACGGTGCTCTCGGTCTTGCCAACGCCCTCTAGGGGTGGGGCAAAAAATGTTACTCCCGCACCACTACTGGTTTTGCGGCGAGTAACAGTTTCAAGCATCAGGAGCGGGGTTTACGGGTGGTTTCGGACGGAGCAATTCGCCAGTTTGTTACTGGCCGCGCCCGAGTCGTTCGGCCAATTTGTTGCGGTCATCGAGCAACTGGTCGTACATCGAATACACCTGCTGTACGTGTGACAGCATGGACTTGAACGCTTCCTCCGCCTGCCCGCTAGTCTCGGATTTCACCTTCTCTTGCAGAGCCTTGTTCTTGGCCAGCAGAGTTGAGATCAAGGCTTCGTCACTCTCGGTTTTCTGACGTGCCTTCTGCCCGGATTTCAGTTCCTTGATCTTCTCTTTGAGATCGGGGTAGCGGTTGTAGATCAGGGAGTGCGATACGTCACACTTCTCAGCGACGGCACTAATGCTGATGCTTTCCCCTGCATCCAGCATTTGTTTGATGGCTTGCTCGATCTGTTCGCGGGTATCCATTAGCTTGCTCTCTGGTTATCTTGAGTCGGCGGCAACAACCTGCCGATGATCTTGTTGGCGGCAAACAAGTTGTCTTCGAGAACCTGCCTGAAGGCCGCACATTGGGTTTGGGCGGTGTCAGGCATTGCCGCGATCCGCTCCAGCTTCGTTTCGCAGTTGGCCTTGATGGTCTTCCAGTATGGAAGATGTTTCGGCGTGGCAAAGTAGGTGTCGCAGTACAAGCAATGCGACGGGTCTGCGGCGTTCTTGATCTTGCATGACGGCCCCTTGGTGCAATACCCATGAGGGAGGCCGCGAATCGACTCGCTATGCCGAGTTGCGAAGGCAACGACATCCTTCGCACTCTGGAAGTGCGCTTGGTGTTCAGCACCATAGACAATCTCATCCTGACCGCCATTCAGCCCCTTCAGGAGCTTGACCAGGCGTTCGCCGCCGCCACCGGCCACCTGGCCTTCGACCGAGGACTGAACAATGTCGTCAATGGATTTCTGATTGACGAACGTCTCGAAGAACTCGATACACTCTTTCAGTTCACTCAGCGATTTGTAACCACGCTCTCCATAGACAAGCGTCATTGCCCGGTTGAGGTGCTTGAACTGATACTTGATGTCGTCGATGTCACCAAGGCGATTGGCGATGATGAACCAGGCAAAGGTATGACGGAACTGATGGGGAGATAGGTTGAAGCAAACCCCCTCATCGTAGGGAACGCCACGGCTGCCGCTATTGGCCGACACCGATTGGTAGTTGCACTCCATGCGCTCCAACTGCGCAATGTCAGCGCGAGTGACAGGTATTCTGTACTTGCGAAGCGACAGCATTACATTGACATCGCTTCCGGTGCCTGTCCAAATGAAAGCAGTGGTTGAGGCGGTCATGCGGATGCCGAATAACCGGCGATCCGACAGGCCAAGCTCTAATTCATGGCGATGTTCCGGTGTGAGACGGTCGCTCAGCTGCTCAAGAAAGAGCCTGGCACGCTCATAGAACAATTCGTTGATCCGACTAAGAAGCGAAATGGCCTCATAGGTCAATTCGTTTGCTACCCAGTCTAGCTCGATAGTGTTGTCATCAGTTTTGGACAGAATGCTCTTGACGAAAAATAGTGGCTCGCCGTTTTCCTTTCGCTTGCCAGCGCAGCCGGTCTCAAGCGCAAAAGCCTCGTTATCTCGCATGCCGGTGAAGGAAAGCACCAGCATATAGACATGGCGAGGGAGATCCTTGAAGTAGCGCCTGATCAATTTACTGAGGTTGGCGTGCGCTTCTCGTTGCCGCGATGGGATAACCATGCGAACAGTCTTTACTGGACTGCCAGGAATGGCTGTATTTGTCAGCCGCACCAGCGCTTCAAGCTCCTGAAGCCGGGCACCCGCTTCTTTGATATAGGCATCTGCTTCTGCGATCAGCGACTTCATTACGCCAGTAGGGATGATCGGATGGCGCAAGCGGGCTTCCGCCTCGTGCTTGTCAATAGCGCCAAGCGTCAGATCGTCTAACAGATCACGGTAATCGCTTCTGACGACAAGGCCGTAGTCTGCGACATGCTTGAGGGCATCTCGGAAAGTCTTGTAACCCGAGGAACACTCTTGAGCGCTCAAGCCGCCATGCTCCTCACCAGCAAGCATGAAACCAAGCATCAAAGTCCGGAGACGCAATAACTCCATCGTCTCGAAGTCACGGAATGAGTGAACTCCGCGTTTCAGGAGATACCCTGCAAACCGGGTGAGGGTTCGGACTCGCTGGGAAACCGAGTTCCATTTGTAGGTAGTGCCGCCTTCCTGCAAGCCAAGGTGCAGCAAGGCGAGCATGATTGACTTGATTTCGAAGTCGAACAGCGTGCTGCCGGAATCAATCACGACAGCTTTATTGACGTGTTGCGGCCTAAACTCCTTGTCGCCAAAACGAACAACCGCCTGGATTGCTCTGCGATCCTGATACGCCCAGACCACCTTTGAGGCAAGCGTGGTTATTGCATCTTCGCCCAGTGGGAGCAACTGTACACGCCCATCAACAAGGGCAATCTGGTCAAAAAGATCGGAGAGGTCGGTGGCGATCATTCCTGGCCCAGCTTCCCGCTTCTACGGATAGAGAGTTTCATGGAGGGGTGCTGATGCGTGAGCAACAAAAACAGTTCCCAGGTAGCCAAGGGAATTGCACGAGCATTCACATTCTCTGTGTCCGTCGTTTCGTATCCAGACCAAGTACGGTATGGCTTCGTTTTAGCCGTGGAAACGAGTTCTGCTGCCTGAGCTTGTGTCAGTCCAGCATGCTCCCGCGCCATGCGAACCTCAGTCGGCGTAGGCTGAGTAATGCGTTCAGAAATCGGTTTCATCGATCAGAAATTGCCATCGACGAACTTGATCTTTCCCATGCCGGAGACATCGGTATCGCGCTGCTGTGGGTTGCCTGCAATCTTGATCTTGCCAACGCCGGACACACGGGCCACGACGGACGCGGTGGCCGTCGCCTTGATGTTGCCCGCCCCTGAGACGCGCAAGCGCCCATTGGTGGCGGAAAGCAGGTAGGCGGCAATATCGCCCGCGCCGGACACGTCCGCTTCAAGGCGATTGACCTTGCCTGTGACCTCGATGGTGCCCGCGCCCGAAACGTCGAGACTCAATTCATCCTGGTCGATGTCACGATAGGTCACATTTCCTGCACCCGAGATACGCAGGCTGGACACGTTGGGCAGCGTCACTTCAACGCGGAAGCCGAGCGGGCCGGTGCGCTGCTCCATGACGTTTACATTGCCACGCACCGAGCCAAAGTTACGTCCAACGTGGATCGAGCCGCCCTCGAAGTAGTCGCGCCCGGCGATCTGGGTATTACCGTGACCGGTGATGATTTGCGTGATGCCGCGACCGCTGCTGACGATCATCATTGGCTCGTTATCCACCGTCAGGCAGTCGGCAGAAACCGTCGTGAGAATTTTCGGTAGATCGGTGGCGTCGTTGGCGAAAACTTCCATCTTCGGTTCCGTTCCTTGCCGAACCACTACATCCACGGCACCGCTCAGTTTGATCTTGCGGATATTGGCCGGGATGGCGCGGGTTTCGCTGCCTGGTGCAGAAGCCACAGGAGGCTCCTTGCCGACAAGGGCATCAATCCCGCTGCAAATCGCCGTAGCGAGCCGATCAGGCGGCAATTGATGCCCAGCTACTCCGACGTGCTGCGCAACCCGCTGGAGCGCCGCATGGTAATCGCTGATGCGCTGTTCCAGTTCCGCCGTTTTCTTACTTGTCCCGAACATCCGTTTGATCCTTAGTTTTCGCTGATTGGGGCACCGCAGAACAACTTCTGCATGTGCTGCATCGCCGCCTCAGCCTGTTGTTCGCTGGTCAATCCTGTCACTTGAACAGAAACGCCCCAGCTACCATCCTCGTACTTCACGGGCTGCATCGAGAATGTCGGCATTGGGGCTTGCTGATGGAGCGTGCTCATCACTTGGTCAGCCCGTCGAATTGACCGGACATGCCAGAGCCAGACGGGGCGATGATGCATTCGTTGTAGCTTGGGCCGACATCGAAGATCATGGGCACAGCGCCGGGTGTCTTGCTCAGCAGTGAATCGGCGAGAACAGACATCCCCTGGCCGGGATAGGAAAAACGCTTGGTTTGCGTCTCCCCCTGTTCGTCCTCGTACAGTGCGTTAACCTCGCCGATCTCCCGTAGCAGTGCTTCCACGCCTTCGGGGTTTTCCCGCTGAGCGACACGTACCGCACTCTCCCAGATGTCGACGCCCGTACCAGAATCAATACCACTGAACGAGATGCAGGTTTCAGCCTCCTCCTTCTGTTGCTCCAGCCAGCCTTTCGTATTGCAGGCAGGGCAAGGCAAGGAGTGGTCATTGGGGTCAAACCCGTCACAGTCGGCATCCCAGCAGTAGCCGTCACCCCGGCATTCAATGGTTCCATGTTGGAAATTACACATTGCTTTTCCTTTCCGAATTACGAGAACATCTCGCCGGGTACGATTCCACCAGGGCGATGACTAAGGGCGTCCACTGGAGAGCCATACTCCGGCTCAACATAGATCACTGGAACAGAATACGAACGCAACATGCGCTCAACCTCTGAGACATCTTCAGACGAAATTACGCCGTCCTCGGCAAGTTGGGCAGCAAATCGGGCGGCATCAGCCTTGGCATGTTCAGCACTTCCGGTATAAGCCATACGGAACGAGGCTGGACGGGCCATCCGCAGCAATTTCTCTAATGCACCTACTTCCATGCCGCCCTTTGCTTCTCGCTCCTCATTGAGCTTGGCGATTATTTGCCGTAGTTCGCTAAGCTCAGCCCGGTATTTGGTTGCCAATTCACCATTCTGGATGGCTGTTTGCCGCCACTGATCAAGCTCTTGAGCCAAATCGTCGCTCTTTGCGTCTGTCATTTGCCTGTCTCCAGTCGCTGTTTTGAAGCCCGCAGAGCTTCATTGTCGTGGTTGTGTCGCATGTCATCCAATGTCCGCAATGCTCGACGCACCTCGCCGCGCATAAACTCCAACTGTTCCCACGAACCTTCTGCTTCAACCGTACGCAACATGCCTTTCAGAACATGCTTCAGGTTATGAGGCCGCAAGGATTCGATCTCATACGATGCCCGAGCGCGTTCCAGGCGATAGATGCCGGAGGCGAAGAGAAAGATTGCCAAGAGCAATACCACCGTCAGTACATAGTTCATCGGAATTACAGTCCTTTTAATCACTCGAAACAGTGCAGCAATGGCACCTTATAGGTTCGTTTCTCGGTTCCCGCGAGTTCCACGACATCGACCGCCGCAATGTTGCGTAGATCGCGTTCCAGGAGAGGATTGATATAGCTGTTGTAGCGCACGTCCATACCCCAACTCGTTCGGGCGCAGCCGAGAAGAAACGGGTAGCCATCATCGTTGACGACCAGGAACAGCCCCAACTTGGTATCCGGCAGCGCTGCATGGGGGTACGACAGCGTGACCTCAAAACGAGGCGGCTCATCCAAAACAGCAAGGTTTGACTCGAAGCCAAGACGCTGTGCCTGCAATCGCTCGCAGTCAGTCAGCGAAACAGCACTTCCGCTGGAAGTGCGGGCTACACGCTCCATAGGCTTCGCTGCTGCGCTAATCGGGATTACTTTGCCGTCAGCCATTAGCGATCACAGCCGAACGGTTTTCCAGAGGAAAACGGACGTAAGCGCAAAGGCGAGCACGGCAAAGGCGGGTTTCACCATCACCGGCAGGAAGTACGCAGCAGCACTCCAAAGCGCGGCATTGAACAGCAGGCCGATGATGAGGACCGGCAAATACTCGCGGTTCACCACGTCGCGGGATTCGGCTCGCCGACGTTGTACCTCGGGATCGTTCGCCAACCGCGCCTCATGCTGCTCCACCTCGGCCAAGAGTGTGCCGTCATCGAAGGCGTGCGGGTCACCAGCGAGGATGATCTTCTTGGCAATTCGCTGTCTCATGTTCATTCTGACCCCTTGATATGCAGCCCCTGCGACTTCATCAACATCCTCAGAATGAAGAGAAAACACAGTCCGGCAACTATTGCGACGATGATCCATCCGACCAACGTTTCCAGCATCGCTTCACGGTTCGCGATCTCAATGTAGGACGAGGTTGCAAAGAACTGCTGTACAACGAAATAGGTCACGGCGATGAACGTTACATAGCCAATCACGAACGTAATGACCTTGGTCGGCTTATGCCCGTTCTCGCCGGCCCAGCGTAGCGCACAAGCAACCGGAATAAGGAACGCGACAGCGTATTTCACCAGGTCGATTATTTCGGTACTCACGATTGAACCCTTTCTTACTGTTGCTCCACGCTCTTGAAATACGATGCATCCCGCGAACCGGGCTGGTCAGGATATGCGTCATAGCGCAAGCAGGCCGAACAGCAGCCCCACAACGGATTTCCATGCTCGCAGTCACCGCTATCCCCAGCGTTTGCTGGATGCGGTTTGATGGTTATGAGCGGTTCTTTTCTGGTTTCAGCCATTTTGGCTCCTATGATTCATTGCCTTCTACCGGGCCTTGATCCATCCCGTTGATTCGCCCCGTAGCGCTCTTCGCCGTTCGTGACGCCTGTACCCGCGCATGTAGTCCTCGATCTCTTGGCTTCCCTTCGGCCAGATGTCGGAAACATCCACGTCTAGCTCGCAGGCCATACGGGCGATGCGGATCGGCGGCGTAGGGAACAAATCAGCCAGAATGCCCTCAACGACAGCGAAGACGACGAAACCGGCAGCTAGGGCGCCCAGCATTCCGCCAAGCGTGGTCCATTCCAGCAGAACAATCACTCCCGCAGAAATTCCTGCTGCCCATGCGATCCGTTGCCGCAGCGCGTAAGGAAGCATGGGCGTAATCCTGGATTGCTCATCGGCGTAGCTCCGCACGTGCGCCCCGTCGATCTCCTGGCGCTTCTGCGCGAATTCCCAGAGGGTTTCGACCTCGACGCCCTGTTCCTCGCAAGCCTGTCGGGCCTGAATGAGGTTACGGCGTAGCTCGGCTATTTCCGCATCCGACACCTTTAAGCCGTCCCATCCATTGAGCGCAGCCAACAGGGTGTTCTCCGCCGCCCGAAAGCGCTCTTTTAGCGTTTGCTTCTGGCATTCACAGGGCTTGGCGTCTTCGAGCATGAGTCAGCTTTCCAGAAATTCAGTCAGCCGCTCATCCGGCGTACCGGGATACAACTGCTTGATGAATACAAAGGCGGCGCGGGCGGCATCATCGACGTTGGGGTAGAAAGTCGGCTTGGTGGCCACGTCCTCGCCGGACTGCACGACGCCTGAAAACTGGCTGTATTCTTCGCCGAATTCCTGCTGGACAAACCAGCGCCCATCTGCGCACTCGACCAACATTAAGCCTGAGCTTGGATATTCGAACTGGCCGGCTGCCGTCCGGTAACTGAAGTCGAAGTGATGGTGATCGACTGTGTTGTACTTCTCGTGAGTGCTCATGGCGTCATCGCCGATTGCTGGTAGAGGCCCATCAAATCAAGTATGTCGTTCGCGTGGTTGCCATACAGCCTCGCCATGGCACGCCCATGTTCGTCTCCGCCAAGACCGTTCGGATTCGATAGTTGATTGGACTGGAACGATACAACCGCTACTCGCACAGTCATTGCCTGCGCTTCTGTAAGCTGCACGCCGTTGATGATAATTTGAGGTTCGCAAGCCATAGTGTTCCTTTCTGGCTATCCGGCAAAATGCTTGAAGATTGCGAAAACAAGGCCGATTAACCCAACCACTACGGGTGCCCATGCGGCTGCTTTCCATGCACGAAGATCGCGCTCTTTCTGCCCCTCGATGACCGCCAGCGGAGGCTTGATGTTCAAGTTGTCTTTCTTTGGTAGGGTATCGGCCATAACCATTCCTTTCCGTCGACTCAGCGATTAAGGTCGGCAGCCATGAGCTTCGCAATAGCCGCTTTGGTTTCTGCACTAGCTGTTACTGGCAGGTGTACAACAAGCGGGCGAGCATTTTTCAGCACATCCACCAGTTCCACCTCTGGACTGTCCTGTACGTAAACTTCGAAGGAAAAATCAAAGCCATCCGGGTCACCGTGCCCCGCCCATTCGGCGTACACGGCCCGGCAGCGCAATTCGTCCCGGTAGAACCAAACGCGCTCGCCACCGTCTTGTCGGCGAAGCACAAGTGCGTGCCACTCTTCCTTACGTGGACGAAACAGGGTTTCAGCCGCATGCAGTCGAAGCACACCGGCAGCACACTGACGGAAGGCTCGGCGCGTTGTCACATACGGGGTATTCGTATCATCAAAACCAAGCCGGAAAAGTTTTCCAATAGACTGCTTCGGCTTTTCCCATACCTGTACGCTTTGCATTTTCACCTCCACCGTCACTGCTGACTTTCTTGGCCAGGAATCGCTTCCAGCGCCGCTTTTACCTGCTGGCACAACTCCGGAAGGTTGCTGTGTATCGTTTTCCAGACGATTTCGAAATCCACCTTGAAATACCCGTGGGCCACGGCGTTACGCATCTGGTAAGCAAACGCCAGTGGCAATTCCGGGTGGGCAGCGGCGAACTCGGGATAGTGCTTCTCGATGTTGTTGCTGGCTTCGCCGATGATCTCGAAGTTGCGGACCACGGCATCCTGGGCCATCTGGTTGTTCAGGAACGCCAGTTCGTCCATGTCCTCGGTGTAGCGGTCGATGCGCTCAATGGCTTCAAGGATGTGCGCCAGGTAGTCCGGCAACCGTTGCAGATCGCGGCTCATACCGGCACAGCCTCAGCCAACACGGCGGCGCGAAACTTCTCCGGCAATGCCTTCGGGGTTAGGACATCCACTGGCACGCCGAGCAGTTGCAACAGCTCGTGCCGAATCGCTCCGATGTCGAACAGGGTCGTTTCCGGCGTCGGGTCGATGAGGATATCCAAATCGCTATCCTCGGTGTCGTCACCATGGACGACCGATCCGAAAACACGGGCGTTACAGGCCCGGTGGGACTCAACCACACGGCGAATGTCTGCCCGATGGGCAGATAATGCTTGAGAAGGTTTCATCGAATAGTCCGTTTGCAGGTTGTTATGCAACATGCGTCAAGTATATACGCAATGCGTTCATTTATCAATTCGGTTGTGGCTTCGAAACAACGTAGAGTAAGTAACTAATGACTTGTATCATTTCTCTTCCTTGTTCGCGGCAGCAGCCCTACGCCGCAATTCGATTTCACGATTGATTCTGGAACTGCCTAAGCCATCTTCCGGCAAAATACCGGTGCCGCAGTGAGGGCAGGCCGGGACCATGGTCCGGCTACGCCAGACACTTTCCACCTTGCGTGCAGCCAGCAAATGAGTTTCGGCTTCCTTGGCCTTGGCCAATGTCTCACGATCCCGTTGCAGCTTACTGAGTGCCCGGTTGTATTGGTCTGAAAGCATCTCCAACGCCCAGAAGGCTGACAACTGGACGCCACACTTCACGCATCGCACGATATCGCCACGAGCGTCGAGTTCGATATGCTTGTGATCACACTCGCCGGGTTCGACATACCGGTTCTTATGCTTGTGCTGGAGTTGCCATTCGCCGATATGAATGATGTCAGCCATGGGGCTTCTCGCTCGTTGTCATCAAATTTCTCCGCTTAGGAGCTTGTCGCGCAGAGTTTCCGCTGCCTCAAAGCCGCTCATGCCATAGTTCTTCCAATACACCTTGGCCTTGGCAACGATGAAGTCTGGTGTGTCGGCATCCTGGGTGAAGCGGATGCGCCACTGCTGCATGAACCCCTCCCAAAAGGTCTGGAAATCGCAGCATGGTCCGGTTGATCTCATTGATCCCCTCGTGTCATCGCTGTCAATTTCTTGCGCCCAAGGGGTTGGATCAAGGCACTGATGGATGATGCCTCGCCCAGCCCAAAAGCCAGGTTGCCTCGAATCTGGTTGGACAGTTCCTTCAGCATTGACAGTCGCTCATGCATGGCAGCAGGATCGGCCAGATCAGCCGGTGCAGAATCGATCTCATCCAGCAATTCCGGGAGGGAGTGAAACTTGACGCGAACCACGCCGACTAGCTCACCCTTGAGGTTCAGCACTGGGGAACCGCTGTTTCCCTTATTTACCGTGGCATCAACTCGAAACTGATGGCCGGTATGGGCGGAGATGTGGGCCGACACCAAGGTTGCATCGGTCGAGGAAAGCGGGAACCCGATGATGACAGCCCCATCTCCGACCATCGTCTTCAGGCTCCAGTCCAAAGGGATGGGGTCGCCCACCTTCTCTGGTACGGAAATCAAGGCCAGGTCATTTTCCGGGTCGGTGTAGATCACCTCGCCGGAAACCGCGTAATCCTTCTCGTAGGGATGAACTGAAACTGAGTCACAATCATCAACCGAGTGAGCACACGTCAAAACATACGATCCGTCGCCGACCACGGTGCCGGTACTCTGAGCAAAGAACTTTTCCCCGTCGTGCTTGTACACGCGAACCACGCCGCTTTTTGCTTTGGCGAAGAGGCCGGTTGCAGGTAACACACCTCCCGTTCGCCGATGCTTCACGCTCAGTTTCCCAACGGCATTGGCCAATTGCTTGGCATCGATCTTGGTCTCCAGGGATAAAAGATCAACCGCATCCAATACGACATGGTGTAGAGCGGCCTCGCCGATCCCTCCTGACTGGTAAAAACCAGTGACCAGATAGCTGACATCAAAACCCAAACCTGCCAAGCCAACCAGCAAGTCAAAAGGGGCTGACTGCTGCTCTCGCATGACCTTCTTGAAGACCTTGCCGGTATCTACGCCGAGCGCCGCAACAACTTCGATCTGCGTCATCGACAAGCGTTTGAGTTCGCGCCGAACCTTTGTGGGGAACGGTGTCGCCGATGTTTCGGCATCCGCTTGCATCCGCCTCACCAAATTACGGCGCTGCTCCGGTGTCGCCTGCCGAATGGCGGTAAGGAACTGAAGTTCGTCGGCATTGAGCACGGTAGGCGAATCGGTTTCCATTGGGGTATCCAAAACAGAACTCACTGACCAGGCTGCAATAACCGCGCACGAAGCAAGTTGGCCAATTGAAGCAAATCACGATTCATCGCCTTGGTTGTCCATTCCTGGAACGGACGCCAATGTTTTTCCGAGACCCGCACATCACTTGTGGTCAGGGTGTAGGTCATCGAGGCATCGTCATCGAACTGGGCCAAAAGACGCCAACAGAAATTCAATGAACCATCGCCGTGCCCATAGGCCAGCATGCAGTGAATGCCGAAGGCAAGTTCAGCCGGGGCTTTGAACATCACAAACGGCTTGCTTGGCACAAACGCTCTGGGATGGCCCTCACAGGAATAGACCGTCCGTACATCCGGCATGGCGTTCAGGACATCGCAAACCGGCCTGACACCCGGCTCAATGGCTGGATTACTCATGGCAGGATTCTCTCTCCACCAAAACGGAATCTGGCACCACGAAGAACCCTTGCTTGCCAGTGAAGGGAATCGGCGTTTCCAGAGGCTCGTGCTCGACAAAATGCCATGCAAACCGGCCTGGCCAAAAGTTGCCAAAATATCCTGGCTCGGCCAGTTGCTCTGTGGGCAGAAAACCAGCCAGAACTGCTGTGCCAAGCAAACAACCACGGGGCATTTCCTTCAGATGACTGAAGCCCATCTGTTTCAGTGCCGCACAATATGCTTCCCAGGCAGCGTCAAGCGGCCCACCCTCAGCGCGTTCGCAGAGATATTCCATCATCTCTTCCAGATCGTCCGTAGCCTTCCCGGCATGAATCCAGATGCGCTGGCCAATCAGATTCGCCCACGGCTTCCATGAGCGCGTTTCATAGGGTTTGTGCAGGCCGGACATGAGCAAGGAGGCGTGTGGCTGCCAGATCGAGATCGCTTTCATCGTCCCTCTCCGAGAAGAGCTTCCATCATTTCAAGCGTCCGAGTCTTGGAGCCACGAAACTTCAGCGCTGATCCATGACCCTCATCCGCGACAGACGGCGACTGAACAGGGATCACAAAGGCGAGGAAGGTTGTTCCATTCCCATCTGCCGGGCGGCTTTCCAGCGCATCCACAAGGCTCCGATTGCCAATACCCAAAGGAACGGCAGCGCCGCCAATCCGAGCGTGCTCTTCGTCTTCGTAGCAGCCCCATGATTTACCACACTCGCAGGTACGCTGCTCGAAACGCAACTTGAGCACGTCTTGGCAGTGGGGGCAAAAGAGCAACTTCATCCGGGCACTTGCTCCGTAACGTTGCGGCTGAAAAACGAGGAGAAAGATTCGACATCGACTCGGAGAGGCACTTCTTCAACTGACCACCCGGCACCGTTGGTGCCAAGCTCAAGTTGTTTGTCGTGATCGACCATCAATTCCTCGATCTTTTCCCGTTCTGGGTAATCAAGTCCTGTTGTGCATCCTTCGGCCACTTGATCAGCAGCTTCTTGTAGTTTCGCTTCCAGGAAGGCGACATGAGCTTCCGCTGCCTCCTTGGTTGGCCACGAGGTCAAAGTCCAAGTCGTGTCTTCCTTGTAGCCATATCGCGTGCCCGTAACGATGAAAATCGATGCAGGCATCGCAGCCTTGCGCTGCTGCTCTACCGATAGGATGTGATCAATCCCCCAGCGAATCTTCTCTGCAAAGGCAACGCCATCCACAGTCGGAGCGTTGTAGCCTCCAACACCAAGGTAGATGGCCAATGCCCGTAAGGCATCTTCGCAGCTATCCAGGCGATGCCGCAAGGAAATTTCAAGGGGATGACGAACTGGGGTCGTGACGGCTTCCTCAACAGAGGCGCATTCATGCCATAGCGCATGTTTGCGAAAAACACGGCTCAGGCTTTCGCATTCACCTACGAGAAATACAGGCGTGCCTGCCATCAAGGCCGCGCCAGCCTCAAGAAGCGCTCCCTTCAAGATTTCGCCTGGCTGGCAAAACAACACGAGACGTTCGGCCTTGGCGATTTCATTCAGGCAGCGCTCAGACAGTTCCGCATAGTCTGCCGTAAGCCCGAAGCGCTTGCCAGCGAGGGGCGTGTATTACCTTGGAGGCAAAATAGATACCGCTGCGCACCAGAGAACGATCCTCCCTGGAAGCGATACGCAAGACGGCCTCCGCTTTAGCCAAGTCGAACTCGTTATTCGTCCGAACCCCTGACTCCATGTCGATCCAGAAAGGAAGATCACGCCATGCCGTTGCCGCTTCGCGGATGCGCGGCAACTCTTCGTCAAGAACATCCGGCCCCAGCCCACCCGCGTAACCACAAAAGAGCGGAACCGAGCCAACAGTGGACATCGGAGGCCAAAACTCGGGGCGTTGCCCGGTGCCCTTCGATGCATCGTAAAGAAGGGCAATGCGGGACAGGCTTTCCGGAGACGCATCGGCAACAAACTTCTGAATGATTCGCCACGACCCATCGTGATGCTGAAGGATCAGGTGCAGACCAGCATCAAGCAGCTTGCGATAGATTGCCAACACCTCTTCGTCAGAAAACTCCGGACGACGGGCATTGATGTTCAACTGAATACGGCTGTAGCGCGACAACTCGGCAATTCGCGCCTCGGATGTTTCCGGAGTCAAAAGCTCACGAAAAATCTGCGTTCCGCACAAATGCGCCGCCGTATGCAGGCCCAATGACAGAAATTTTTCCCGCCATTGCGCCGATGGATTGCGTGGGGTTCCTTCTTTCTCGGGGAAAACAAGAATGGCCCACTCAGCGAACGGATACTGGGCCGAGAGCGCAGCCAATGATTCCGGGGTAACGTGGTCGTCCGCGCCGGTCAGAGATACAAGTTCGAGGCTCAATTCACTTCTCCTTGGCTGTGTCAGATTGTCGGTTCAAGGCAAGCTCCCAGCCCGCCTCACCCCAGGACGCTTGGCAATACTGACAGTAGCGCATCAAACCAGAAGCTGTTGCTTTCCACTGCGTCACGCCGTTTTTCCCGCAGCAAGGGCATAGGTGCCGTTTCGGTTTTTTGGCTCCATAGCCCTGTCCTGCACGAACACCCATACCAACCTCCTCAAATCCCGCACTTGTGGGTACGAACGATCTTCGTGCCCTCAAAGTAGTAGAAATACACATCGCCATAGCAACCATGCTTGTCGATCAGGCGGGAGATGACCTGACCACGCCTGATGCCCCAGCCCTTGTAGACGCCCTTTACCGGGCCGTTTTCGTTTTCGCCGACATAGTGAACCGACCGCAGCAATTCGAAACTACGATATCGGGTCGCCTTCTCATGGCCGAGCAGCCAGTCCATGTAGCGAGCGTGATTCTGCGGTTCAAGAAAATGCTCCGGAGGATGTCGGTCATAGAGCCGCCCATAACGCCGCTCCTTACCTTGCAGTCCAGCTTCCCAACCAAGAGCAATGTCAGTATTCCAGCGACCAAGTAGCAGACACAGCGCTCCGGCGTCCATCCGCGATGCTTCAGTACGCGCTCAGGCCAATCGCCAAACGCGACCACGATCCCGGCATTACGTCCTGCCGGAATCCGGTAGTAGCGAACCATATGAATCACGGCTGAGCCGCCTTCGCTTTTTCGACACGCTCAGCGCAGCGCATGCCCATCGCAAAACCGAGCCACGTCGTATCGGTATCAGGGTTTGCGTAATGGCTGAAACTGTCATTGATCGTGATCGCGCCCAGCGGCGTATTGGCAGCAAAAGCAGGCGTCCCCTTGATCATGCCTTCGAAATAGGCACGCATGGTTTCGACTGAAATACAACCCGGATAGTCTTTGACGTTGAGCATTTTGACTCCTTGCACCATGGACTGTAGTATAAACGCATTGCGTTTATTTTGCAAGGTGCCAAATGCATACATCTGGCTGTTTATTGCATCGGTGCATCAGCGAGAGCGAACGACCAATCCGGATGCATTCCACGTTTTTTGAGCAACACTTCCCCTTGCTCGGTAACTCCCGGTGAAATCGTGTCCAGTCGGCCAAGCATCTCCGAGACACGGTTTCGGAGAATTTCGATATGGAACTGCTGATCGTCAGTTTCATCGCCCTCAAGTGCTGACGACTCCATACTGCTCAGTAGGTATTCGCGGTAACTGAGCAGCTTCCAGGCATGCTCAGGATCGGCCACAAGCCGGAAGAATTTGCACCAAACGCAACTCAGGAAGTCCGCGCAGACTCGTGATGCGGCACCTTTTTCGGTATGCAGTTTCTTGTGGTCCTTGTTGTAGCGATCAACTTCCGCGTCGTTGCCACTGGAGGCACATTCACCGACTGGGGTATGCTGCAAATCCGGGCCGGGTTCCGTGATGATGACAATTTCCTTGGCAATTTCTTTGCCGGTGAAATACTTACCCATCACGTCGACGGCCTTGCCCAATGTGTAACGCGATTGGTTTTCATCGATCCGGTAATAGTGCGATTCGAAGGTTTTGAAGTTGTGCTTCGATGCCGCCTCGTAGGCTTGCAAATCCTTCTGCACCTGGCGGTAAAGGTGGTTCACGCCACCCTTACGAATCTTCTTGGTGTCGAACGTAAGCGAGCTTCCCCGGCGTTCCAGGTAATAGGTGAGCGTCTTGGCGGCACTAGCCCCAAGCCTTTCAATGCCAAGGCCTTCCCTGTCCACAAGGAAAACGTAATTCCGGAACGGATTATCCAAGGGCAGCGAGTCCCGTAACGAGGCCGTTAGGGTGTCTCGAACCATCATTAGATCGGCGACCGCGCTCTTCATGGCAGCGGCATTCGTTTCTGGGTCTGAAAACGTGTACCCATCGGATCGATATCCAGCCCGTGCTTTTCTAAGCACCACGGTCACCACCCCGTTTGGATTGAGTGCCGAAGGCGCTCGCACGATATCATCGCACTCGATACCAAGCGTAGGGGCTAGGTTCCATCCGGTTTTCAGAAGAATTCGACCCAGCAGCAAAACAGCCTTGAAATCCTCCGTGGTCTCCGTATCCAACAAGCCACACTCGATGTGATAGGCAATCTCCCGGCATTGTTCGGCGCTGTAATAGTCGTCCGTGTTCAACCTTTTGAGATGCTTTGCCGTCTTGGTCTGCGTGATCGGGAAAGCTTCAACGACATGGAAACCGAACTTGTCCAGGAGCCATGTGACGCTGGATTTGTAGGTATAGGCCGTGGATGTCGTCAATACCCCTGTCTTTGCGGTGTTTTGCAGGAAGAGCCACAACACTTTTTGCAATTTGTGGCCAGGGAGGTCAAAAGCTTTCATCCCGTGGTTTTCCAGCAGTCCAAGATGCTCAGCAGAGAGCGATTCCTTGGCAAGCATCATCGCTGCCTTGAATTGTGTGAACTGATGATAGACGGTAGTGCTGTTGTATGACTTCTGGTCAATGGATTGCTTCTGATCTTCTAGGAAAGCGGCCATGTCGTCGTAGAGCTTGACCGAAATCTCACGAATTGGCCCGTAATCGCAGTAGGTCGGGCGAGCAGAAAACTCGTTATCGAACGTCAAGCGATAAGGAAGGGAAATTTCCGTCCATCTTGGAACTTCTGGGAACAGTTGCTCAATCAAATCCTTGATAGACGTGAAGGTTCGCGCTTCGACGCGGGTTTCTCCACTCAGCCATCGAAGCAATCGAAGGTTGTTATCGATGAAAACACAAACACCTTGTTCCTTTAGAGCAACCGCATCCTGATCAGAAAGATATGGGTAGCAATCGTGGATGGCCCGCTGAACCGCTGTCAGCTTATCCTTGAACGATTGAGGTTTGCGCCCCTTCAAGGGTGTCGCCGAGAGCAAATCACCGAATCGTTTCATGTCACCGAACAGCGTCGTTGAGAGATCGTAGGTCTCCGTCAGATCGGCTGCATGCCCATGCACCAAAACCCACTTTCGACCCCATCGCACGGGGTCATGCTGTTCCAGCACAGACTCCAAGGCAGTAGGCGATTGCCAGGTTCTAACTTCCTGCATCACCTTGTCGAGTAGGGCCGAGTCCTTTTCGAAGGCATCAAACCCATGAGCCTTCAGTGCATTTACAGCGGCCTCGTTTTTGACCAGGAGGGCAAGGATTGCATAGGAATGGTGCTTCACCGCCATCGCGGTCGACGGCAATTCTTCCTTGGCGTCCAGGGACAGAATCAACTGTTTGAAATACAGCAGGAAGGAAGGCGAAACCCGATATAGGTCACCCACGTCGGAGGTGCCAAAGCGCAATCTCAGAATGCTTGGCGGGATCAACCCAGGCTCATTCTTGTGAATGGAATACAAGAAATTGAAGGTGCGGGCAGTTGAATTCCCCCTCTGGGGTTTCGGGCCAGGCAGGGTCAGCGACTTGCCTTCAAGGTCCGCCCACACCGCTTCTATACTCAGCGCCGCTAACCCGTCCCGCGCCAATGCTGAAAGGTGTTCCGGCTCCAATGCCGCTGCCACCTCCGGTAACGCTGGCAAGAATCGTGACAGGAAGGTTCTTACCGTGGCAGGCTTCACTTGCCACCGATCCGGATCAGCCCGGTATGTTTCAATGGCTCGCGCTACATCGCTCGCAAAACGATGGGAAATATCAACAGCGCGTTGAAGGTTGATCGTGCCGCCATGCTTGCCACGATGGCTGGCGTCCAGATTTTCCACCCTCATGCTGACACTCCCTGCGCATGCGCCTTGGCTTCGGCAGACAGTGTTGGATTCAGGTCGCTGAAAATACGATCCACCCAATCTTCCATCTGGCTTTCAAACGTGACTGACCGAGCAAAATTGATGTATTTCAATGTCGATGAGAAGTTCTCATGCCCCATCAACGCCATGAGCTTGTACTGGATGAAGCCAAGCGGCAGATGCTTTTCCAGCATGAAGCGGGCAAGGCTGGTCGCAAATGTCGCCCGGAGATCGTGAAAGCCTCGTTCGAATGACTGACCGACCGTGAGTTGTTCTTCTACAACCTTGGATGCTGCATTGGTAATCGACTTGCTCTTGATGCCACCGCCAGAGCGGTTAAGGAATAACGGGCGGCGCTGCCCAGACCCCTTACGCAAATCCCACTTGGCAGCACGTCTCAATCGCTCCGGAGAATTCTTGAACTCCCAGAGGGATTTCATCAAAAACCGAGGAATCAGAATTTTCCGTTCCTTGTTGAATTTCCCAAGAATGGTCGCCTCGAACACCGTTTTGTCAGCCAAAGCGGGATCGACCACGATATCTTCTGGGAACCCGGCCACTTCCATGGCACGAAGGCCGCACGCCAGACCTAACTCACCCCAGAGTTTCCGGTTCTCAAGCTGCATGTATTTGCTATCGAAAAACACTCGAAGCTCAGCCGCCGTATATGGTGTCAAGGCTTCCCCAAGCGCCTCGTTTTTCGACTTGTACTTCTTCGGGATGGTCAGGTCGCTGGTCTGAATCATCAGTGCCTTTTCATCTTGGAAGGTGCTGAACAGGAGATCGAAATCTCCATCCTTCCGAGGCTTCTTGATCGCAACACGGGAATAGGTAAAAGGGATGCGCTCGATCCGGCGTGTCTTCAACGCCCACTCATAGAACTGTCGAATGTGACTGAGGTAGAGATTGGCGGTGTCCCGCGAGATATCCTCCCGCTTCACCCGCTCAATCAATACCGTCCTGTACCGGTAAGGGGGAAGCCATTCCTTTGCCTTTTCGCTATCGGCGACGGCATACACTTCCCGCCAGTCCGTGCTTGTCTCAGCCAGCCAAGCAAGGAAACCGCGCAGCGAGTTGGCAATACCACAGAGGGTATCGACAGTAACGCCACCGCGTACATTGCGCTTGCCGCCCTTCTTGGGAGGTAGAAACTTGCCACGGTAGCGATGCTCCATGAACAGGTTCATCTCAAGGCCGTCAATGATTCGGGCTGGGCAGAATAAGAGGGGGAACCCTTCCACCACATGATCGCGGTGAAAACGGATGTCACGAATTTCCGCCGTTTCACTCTTCATGGTGATCTCGGCCAATCCATCAAAATAGGGTAAGTCGCCGAGGTTGATCGAAACACGAACGACCTGAACCAACGACGACGGTAGAACTTGCGGAACGGAATCCATCAGCCGACCCCCCCGATTCCGTCTTCAGCGGCATCAAGGCAAATCTTCACGGCCTGCACAAACCCGAGGCCGGTGATGTGGCGAACAAAATCAACGGCACCTCCGCCGCCACGGTTCGGGGTGCCATCCGGCAGAAGCTCGTTGACGAACTTTTCACCGGTCAAGATAAAGCGGAAATCGCGGCCCTGGTAGCCGACTTGGACACGGATGCTTTTCCGACCAGGATCGAGTGGTTCATATTCACGATCAACCTTGTGGTACGCGCCAATGAAGTCCAGCACCTTCGAGAAACGCACGCGCCTGGCTTGGTTGATCTGGTCGGTATTCCACGGCCCCATGAAAAGCACTCCTGAACAGCACTACTGGATTTGGATATAGAGCAAGGCAAATAGCCCCGATCCAGTGTAACACTTTCAGTTCTTGATACAAAAGGACGTTAGTTTATAAATACCGTAGGTGGCACTACCCGGCGCACGCCAGTCACCGAGACGACAAACTTGCCAGTAGCCAGCTTGTTCCTACCCAGCAGGCGCTTCCGAAGACGAGACAGGGGCTCTGTCTTCCAACTGACGGTGCAATCGCGCTTGTGGCCAGCCATGGACGGAAGTGCGCGTCCGCCGAGGATGGACACCGCAAATTCGTTGGCGAGGCTCGGGGTGGCGACATGAGCACTACCCGGAAGACTGAAGCGCTCGATCCACGCACGTACCTTGATCAGTTCGCCCCGTGCGAGCTGAGTGATCAGGGGGTTCTCGACTTTTGTGTCGCAAGTCAGCACAACGAACGGCTGCACAGGCCGCCCTTCGCGGACGAGCTCCGCGGCTGCGGCCATGGCCAGGCCCAGAGTGGTACTGCTGTCTTTTCCAAAGCTCGTGCTAAAGGCGGTCCGATGGGAACTCATCAACCATTTTAGGATTGCCGTGGCCTTGGCGATTTTCTCCTCGATCTCGCCCTCGGGCATTGCGCTCAGCTCGGCCGGTGCTTCAGCGATCAAGACGGGAGAAAACTCATCTCCTGCCTTGCGCTCAAGATCGGCTTGGAATTCGGGAAAGAGGAGGGGTTGGGCCAGCATGAATGATCTCCGTTGATGGAGATCAGTTTGCCTACCTGGCCTTGTTCATTCTCATTTTTATCATTCTAAGTGTGGGCGTAATTGCTTACGGAGCGCCCCAAGAGTGCCATCGGCTCCTTGCTTACAGCGTCCAGCCGCTGAACGAAGCCATGCACAGAGGCGGAATGGGCGGTAAAGAATCAGGAACCGGACCGGCTGCTGAGCTGAGCGTAATTGAGCATCCGTTCCAACTTGACGTGCGCGTCCGTCTGGGACACCGTATTCGGCAGGATCGCATTGGGGTCCGCCGCCGCCGTTCGCAGGCAAGTCAAAATTTCGCTCTGAGTCTCACCCTGGCGGTGCAGCTTGCACGTCATGGCGAGGCCCGCGAGGAAGGCTCGGTCAGCCTCATTTAATCGGTCCAGGAAGGGCCAAACTTTCTCCAGGCGCTCGATGTCGGCGCGGGCGGCATGTCGCCCTGCAATATTGGCGCCGATCAAAGAGAAGACGAACAGGAGCGCGACAGCCAGCAGAATGGTCGGGCGCTTCAACAAGACCTTGATGTCCGTGCGCCCCGGATGAACAGTCATGCAGATCCTTTGCCGAAGAAGACTGCAGTCTTGATGCCGCGCGCTTCCAAAGCTTCAGCGATATCCATTGGATCGGTGGTAACTTCATCCGCGTAAGCGGCGTCCCCGAAGTTGTCGGCGCTGTAGAGGTAGTTCCAGCGGGCAGCTGCTTCTTCCGGGAAGGCTAGGGCCTGGAGAATCATGGTCGTCCCGCCGTCGAGCCAGCCACACTCCACCTTGGCTTGGTCCGGCCAGTCATGTTGGAAGGCCTCCCGGAAGACGGAGCGCCCCTGGTTTGCCAGGTCCTCCGGCACGCCCGCCTGCAGTGCGGCCGTCATCCAGCGATCCCATGGGTAGTCACCTGCGGTACCGCCAAAGACCGGTGAGGTCAGCACAACATCACGCAAGCGGATCAGGTCAAGTCCGTTGAGGACCGGAACAATGGGCATCATGGGAGTCTCCAAGTCTGAATGGGGGCTTTGAGCGGCGAGGGTATCACGCGGTGAAATGGATGCCATCAGGATGTTAGGTCGAAGCCGGTCGGATCCGGCCGAAGGTCGTCAGGTTGACGACGTTCATCCACTCGCGGCGAATGAGATGTCCAGACTGGCATTCTAGCCAGGGCTGGACAATGTACGGGGGGTGGCTTGCCACACGCTCAAAAGCGAACTGAAGCATCAGGGCCCACTTTATTCCATCCTTTGGCATGATGAAAACGCAGGGCGGCCCCATGCGAACGCCGGCATTCCGCAGATGTTGCTCGAAATGCTTCCAGGCCGAGTAGTCGGAGGCAGAAGCCTCATCCTCAACAGGGAATACATATGGAATGCGCCTGAATTCTAGACCGGCCGGGACACTCTCCCCCCAGTTCCGGAGTTCGGCGATTACCTGGGCGGACTCGAACTCGGACAGGGACTCGTCGATGTAATAGGCAT
This sequence comes from Rhodocyclaceae bacterium, assembly GCA_008080565.1. Lineage (GTDB taxonomy): Bacteria > Pseudomonadota > Gammaproteobacteria > Burkholderiales > Rhodocyclaceae > Azonexus. The sequence continues at coordinate 63,554 of VIKE01000048.1, forward strand.
GCATCGGATGTTGATCCTGGATGGGCAAGGGAGGTGTCAGACTGGCCACCAGGGTGGTGATGACCTCAGCGGAGGGCGGCGCCAGATCCGATTGCACCAGTTCCGGGGCGTCCGGCACGGTATCCGTGGGCGGCTGTTTGCGGCTCTCCCAATTCGTCCACCAGCCCGGTAAGAGGGAATAGACCGCCTGGGTCACAGAAATGCCGAATACAGCTGCAGCCGAAACCTTGCCAAGCCACACCCAGAAGTTGATGAGGGCAGGCAACTCCATTTGCGGTACCAGCAGGATCCCGGCGAAGTAGGGGAGGGTTAGGGCCACGAAATCCGTGATGGACCAGAACAGTCGCTGCAGGGGGTCGGAGTGGAGTAGGGCTGTCCAAGCCATCAGGATCAGACAGAAACGTTGTAGCGTCGGTGTGAACCACCAGGGGTTTGGGACAAGGCCGCTCTCATGACCCAACCCCCATGCCATCCCGAACAAGGCTGAGCAGAACACGAGGAGCGCGACATCATGGCGTGTCAAAAACGTGGTGAAGTTCTTCATGCGGGATATACCTTCACCAGGGCTTTGTTGCGCTCCATCATGCTGGCCACGCTGCGCTTGGCTGCATCGAATTCCTCGGCGCCAGTGGGAGCAAGAACGAAGACGGGGGTCGGATTTTCGCCTTCGAGAATGGCAAAATCAGCTAGCACATGGTCAGGGTAGCTATCAAACCGCAGTGGCCGCAAGAGGGGGCGCCCTTCAGCGATAAGTTCGGCGGCCACCTCGGCTTCTCTGTGCGATCGGCAGGGGAAGTAGTTGGCGTCGGTGGGCAGCACCGCCATGTTGGTCACCGTGTAGTTCCCTTCCCGGCGGGCCGGCTTGGCAACGACGAGGCACAAGGCATACTCAGGGTTGGAATTGAAATAGTGGGCTGCCCAACGCGCTTCCATCTGCTCGGCAGCGTCTTTCGAAGCCCACAGGCGCAGGCCAGGGAGGTGCTTGAGGACGACCTGCCAACTGTAGGTGGTCAGCCGAAGCTCCTTAAGGGGAGCCAGGATCAGCGCACCGCCCTGGGTGGTACTAATTTTCGCTTCGCAGGCTGCCAGAGCATCGGCGCTGCGCTCACGTACATAGCGGTCTGGGAGTAAAAGGCTGGTCGATAGCGGCACAGCCCCGAAGCAAATGGATTGCGACGCGGAAATCAGCTTTTCCCTAACCCTCGACCAGGTCCGCGGCTCCTCGCCTGTCTGCACTCGATTGAGATCGGCCTGTTCAATGAGGACTTCGAGAACCCCGTCAATGCTCACCTCAGTAATGGGGGCGGCCTGGCGCTCGCGGCGATCCAGGTTTGCAGCCAGTTGGAGGGTTCCGTCAGCACCTTCCACAATTGCACCGGGGGCGTAGGAGAGGGCGCCCGAAAGGAGTGTGCTGTCCTCGACGGACGCGCAGTTGTCCGCATGGAGGAAGCCGCTGCCAGGCATTCTGGAAAGGTAATATATTTGGCCGCGACGGCCGACGTACATCTCGACGCCGCCTGGTTTGCACATGCAACGCGGCCGGCGATCGGTGCCGTGGCTTTCCTTGAGCAGTTGTTGCCCAGCGCGTGTCGATACCAGCCATTCCGCAGTGTGGATGCCGGAGCCGATTGCAACGCGTTGGACGAGGTGCTTCATCCAAAGGGCCTTTTGTCAGGGAGCAAGCTGACCACGTTGACAGGGAGGTTGGCCATTTTCCTGAATCGGACCGTGGCCTCATCATAGCTTGCCCATTGCAGAAGGTCATTGAGGCCGGGGCGCGTCAGAGGTGCTGTCAGAAGGCCGTAACCCCCAGCCTGATAGTTGGGAGACATGGCAATCAGCCTGCGAGGCTGCATCTTGCAAACCGAATATGAGCCATCTTTCCTCAAAAGGACGGCGTGTTCGTCTGAGCCCAACTGATGGTGCATCACGAATTCATATTCAGGTAGGGCGTTAATCAACTTTTTCATTGTTTTTCGACGGAGACTTCAGCCGCGGTCGCTCTCGGCGATTCCAAATGGCACGGCATTCCTCTGCCGTGGAGGTAATAGGTGAAGACAATTTGCAGAGGCAGCACTGGATCATATGGCCATTGTCGATGGGTATCGCTGCTGCCTCGCTACCACAACAGGGACATGCTCTGATGCTGCTATCACCTGGGCGAGCCGGTGCTGTCACTGCCAGGCGATCAAAATCTTCAGGCGAAAGCTGTAGTGCTTCGCAAGCGTACTGACGGAAAAATATTGCCAGGCCGGGGGCGGCAAACTGGCGCCACAGAGCTGCTGCTACGGATAGTGACTTTGCTCTCGCCTCGGGTATCTTCGCGCCACGAGTGATTTCGCCAATCAGGTACGCGGCAAGCGTTGGGGAGGCATCCAGGACTTCCTGAAAGCACTCGGCCCCGTGAGCTCTGACGAAACTATCCGGATCGTCGCCAGCAGGCAATCGGCATAGCCTAATTTCATGATGGTCACTTGCCAGCGGGACCAGCATCTCTGCGGCGCGCCAGGTTGCCTTTGAGCCGGCGGAATCACCATCGAAACAAAAAAACACCCGGTCCGCTGCGGACAACACCAATTCAGCCTGTACGTCCGTCAGTGCGGTGCCGCAGGTTGAAACGATGTGCTCAATCCCCGCCTGCGCAGGCGTGACAACATCAAAGAACCCTTCGCACACGATGATCGAGCGGGTCATTCGAATTGCCTGCTTGGCTTGCTGGAAGCCGAAGAGAACACGCCCCTTCTGATACAGGGCTGTTTCAGGCGTGTTGAGGTATTTGGGGCCATCCTGACCAATCCGCCGGCCACCAAATCCAATGACATCACCCGTGTCACTGCGGACAGGAAAGAGAACCCTGTTGCGGAAGAAGTCGTAGCAGCCCTTTTTCTCTTTGCGAGGAACCGCCAGCCCACCGGCAATCAGGCAATCTCGATCGAAGGAGCGGTCATCGGTCAGCGTGCCCCATGCCTCTGGCGCAAAGCCAATACCGAAGCGAATTATGGTGTCGTCCTCGATCCCACGCTCGTTGAGCGTAGTCATCCCCGCTTCTCCATTCGGCCCGAGAAGCAACTGCTGGTATTTGGCGCATGCCCGACGCAGTACGTCTCTCGTCCCGGTGAGAGCATCCGGCCTGTCCTGTGCAGGCTTGCTGGATGGGACTTCCATGCCGGTGCGTGAGGCGAGGGCGCGAACAGCTTCCGGGAAGGTCAGACCTTGTTTGTTCATCAGAAACTCAAGTGCGTTTCCATGCGCCCCACAGCCGAAGCAATGATAGTGGTCATGAAAAACCTTGAAGCTGGGGGTGGCTTCGGAATGAAAAGGACATAGCCCTTCATGGGTACCTGCACGCTTGTCGAGCGCAACCGTCTCACCGATGAACTCGGGGAGGTCGAGGCTCGCCAGGATGTTGTCAATGACGTATTGAGGGATCACAGGCGGGAAGGTAGCCGCGAAAGAGGGTCGGAAACAACGTCACGAGTCCATTCCTACGTCTAAAGGGCATAAAACGGCTGCATTTCCCTATCGGCAGACTGTTCGGTCGCATGCAATCATTCGTCAAGTTTTCCAAGACCTGTGGACCTTCAGATGAATCGACCGACACCGCAATTGATCAAGATGAAGAAGTGGATGCGCAAAAGCACCGTCAACTTCTTTGAGCGAAACCCGGACGTCATTGGCGCCCCTAGCTTTGTGCCAATCTGCAACAAGATGATTGCGGATGTGCTGTCGTCAGGTTTCGAGGTGGTTACTCGAGACACGCACTTCATCACTTGCCGGTCCAGACAGATACTCTCCCAGAATCTGACGGGCGATATCTTCCAGGAAGATGAAATCTTCAAGGCTGAGTCGGCTATGAATGCCCATTTCGAGCGTCTTCACGATTACTTCGATACGCGCATTCAGCAGGGGGAACAGAAGCTGGAACTGGGCGGGTTCGGTAGCAGCGAGATCCAGAAGCTGGTCACGAATTACGAGACGATGACCGTTACCAACGGCGTCACGCAGTACCTCGACATCCTGGCCAAGGCCGACCACTACATCACTATCCTCCAGTACCTTTGGGTGACCAGCGAGTTGTCTGATAATCCGGACGAGGCCATGCGCGTGAAGCTCAACACCGAACGCGAAGTACGCCACCATCTGTTCGGAATCACCCGGGCGAGCAACACGCACTACAACAACATCCGTCGCATCTGTAACGGCGTCGTGGAGCGCCGCCGGCAGGAGCGTGCCAATCAGGCAGAACGTGATCGCCAACGCGCCGCTGAGCGCAAGATCAAGGCCGAGCAGGCGGAGGCTCGTCGCCAGGCCGAATCTCAACAGCGGAAGGACGAAAGGCGCCAACGTCGAGACACGGAGCGTGCTCAGAATCTGGCCGCCGCGCAGAACGAGTTGAACAGCCTGGCTCCGGAAGCCACGCCTGCCTGATGACGCATGTCGGTGATCAGACTTAATGAGGCTCAGCAGGTTGCGGTAGAGTCCGACGACCCGATCCTCTGCTGCGCCTGCCCTGGCAGCGGCAAAACGCGAGTTCTGATCGCCAAGGTCCGGCACATCCTCAAGACGCATCCGGACCCACGCATCGTAATGACCACTTTCAGCCGTGATGCCGCTGACGAAATGCTTGATCGCATCAAGAGAGAGAAAGGGTTATCACGGGAGCAGTTGGATCGCCTGACGATCGGCACCTTTCATTCCCTGGCCCTGCGTCAACTCAAAGACGTCGGCAAGGTCGGAAAGATACTCTCCGACATCGAGTCCAGGCACCTGATCAACCGCGCGCTTCACGACACCGGATTGGAAGTGTCTATAGAGGACGCCGACGCCGAAATAGCTCGTTGCAAGGCGGACAAAGAGTACGCGGCCGCTAACCCGGACATGGCCCGTCTCACCTCGGTCTATCGGCGACACCAGCTCGCCATGGGCGGGCAGGACTTCACGGATCTGTTGCTGCTGGCCAACGACATGATGGCCTCCAAGAAGATCAAGCCGATTCGTGCCACACACCTGATGGCCGATGAGTTCCAGGACATCGATCAGATGCAGTACGACTGGCTGATGTACCACATTGCGCAGAACCCGGGCCTCTGCGCCGTAGGCGACGACGATCAGAGCATCTACGGGTTCCGCAGGAGCCTCGGCTACAAAGGCATGATGGACTTCGTTGCAGCCACCGGCGCCACGATCATCACCCTCGACACCAATTACCGCTCCACCGAGGGGATTGTCTCGGCAGCCAGCAAGCTGATTGCCTACAACGCAGATCGCGTCCAAAAGCAGATCAAGGCGGCCCGTGGCCATGGCCCACGACCAACTGTAATCGGACTATCCAAGGAAGATAGCCAGGCAATGCGCATCGTGCACGTCCTGGATAAACTCTGTGCCACCAACGAGGTTCCCGAGCCGCTGCCGAACCGCGAGCCTTATCGATTCGGCGTCAAGAGCGGTCAGGTGGCCGTGCTGGCCCGGACGAATGCTCATCTGCACGCTGTAGAAACTGTCTTTCGTAACTCCCGTGTCCCATATTTGCGTACCGGCCGTTCCTTTTGGGACGCTCCCGTCCTGCAGGTGTACGTGGCTATCCTCGAATCACTGATCCGCCACGACGGAATGGGACTGGAAATTGGACTGCGTTGGGCTCGCATGACCGATGCCAACATCCGTCAGTTGAACGAGCTTGCCGGAGGATCCCTTTGGCGCTATATCGACCCTATCGATCCGGTGCCGCCCCCGGCCACTGGCAGTGCAGAGTTCGATATCCTTGTCCGTCTCGGACGCGGATGGGCGACAAAACTGACCGGCCGGGGTGCCGAGCAGGCTGCCGAGGGACCGATCTATGGTGTAGCCGCTTGGATGTCGCGCGTCATGACAAAGACTTGTGCGGAAGATGAAGACGGAAACCCGATCCAGGAGAAGGGCCGTCGGGAAATCAAAGACCTTGACCGCCTTGAAGCGGCACGTGATTCGTTGGCCGATGCCAAGGGATCGCTGTCTACTCGGATTCGCCGGGTACAGGAGAACGATGGCAAAGAAATTCCGCGCGTCGTGCTCTCGACGTTTCATGCCTCGAAGGGCCTCGAGTGGGACCACGTTTTCCTGATCGACGTCTATGGCGGATCAGTGCCGAAGGCCTCCGAAGCGTGCGAGGACGCCGAGCTAGCTGAAGAGCGCCGAGTGTTCTACGTGGCCATGACACGTGCCCGCGATTCCCTGACAATTTTTACCCGACAAGATATGCCAATGAGCGAATTCCTGGTGGATGCCGAATTGACGGGCAATGCCACCACCCCAAAAAACAACAACCAAGAAGAATTGGATCTCCAATGAAAGCTACTACTGTGCCTGATGGCGCCAACATTCCCGCAATGGTCAGCCACCTGGTTGGTACCCCTGTATCCGCGTTGGCATTAGTGTGTGCCGTTGGCGATGGCCCCCATGCATCGGTAGCTGCCTTCATCACTCCCGGCGCTGCTGGCTCCGCCCCCTTCCGTCATGCAATCGAGATGGAAGGTGCATACAGCAACACGCTACTCAGCTTCGACGAAAACAAACCTCCGTATTATGGGGGTAAGACTATGCCGATCAATCTAAGCCATGCTGCCAATGAGCTTGGGGTTGACCGTGTGCTCTGCCTGGTCACGCTCGACAACGCTGGGAGCGTGGCCGTGGTCCGCGACTATGATGGACTGGAGGTTACCTTGCTGGAAGCAGCAAACCTGCAGTTCTCCCGGTTCCAGGAAATCCTCGAAGGAACGGTAACTGCCAGCCAACGCAGGATGCAGTAGCGGAGCCATGCAGTGAGTCTATCCATATTCGCTCCGGTTTCCATTACGAGCCAGATTCACGACGATAAAGACCGGCTGTATATGGCCCTTTACGGTGTGGGCGAGGGAGATTTCTGTGCTGCCAGAAGCCTGCTCATGCGCACGATCATCACCGAACGTATGCGAGGAATGATCCCGAACGACGCCTTCGATTCAATGGTCGCGCTTGCAGGCCGTCAAGAGGGAAGGAAATGTTTGTTTGCCTTTTTCAGAGTTTCGGTACCGGAGGGAGTGCTATGAGTGAGAGCCAGGACCAAGAGATGACCAGCGGGGAATGGAAAGGCACGTTACTGGGGCTCGGCGTGGTTCTCAGCGCTGGCGTGCTGATCGAAAGCACCCCGCGGGGAGACTACGGGCAGATCGTCACGATCATTGGCTGCGCGCTCGTGGTAGGTGCTTGCTGCATGGTGGTCGTCCGCACTTTCTCCAGAAATCCCGCCCCCTCTTCCGTAAGCTTGAAGGCGGAGGTCAATACCAATGGATATGCAAGAGTTTGAATCGATGCCGGCCAGTTGCTTCGTCTTCATCCATGCTTCACCCGGAGACCGGGTGGGGATGGTCACGCGCGGCGTATCGGGTTGTCTCATCACCAAAGTCGACCAGAAAGATATGACAGACGCCGAGGCCAAGAAAGTTGTTCAGGTGCTGAATGCACATAATGGCGTCCAGCCCGAAGCGGCGGACCGCATGCTGGCGGCCGCCATGAGCGGTTGGCGCTGCCAGCGGCGCGGTTACGAGGAAGGCCTTGCCGCATGAGTTCCAAACAGGCTGCCCTCGTCTTCACCGTGCTGACCATCGTGCTGGCACTGTACAGCGCGTATTTGCATCGCTCTGCCGAGGATGAACCGTTGCCTGCCGCCCCCGTCGCCCCAAGGAATCAGCCATGAAAAGAATGCTTTTCGCCGCCGCCGTGATCGCGCTGGCCAGCACGGCAGCACATGCCGACAACCAGGCACTCGAGTCGCTGATCGATTCCGCTCTGCGCAGTGGCCACGCCATCGAATCCCTGCTCTACAACCAGCCGGTGCTCGCCGTGCCGGTGGCCGACCGCCCGTGTCCTACCATCGGCGTGATCTACCAGGAGGGGAGACATCGGCGAGGCGGTCCACGCATCGACAACTTTCAGGCCTGCCCGGGAACCGAACCGGAGTTGATCAACGATGTGTCGCCGGCGCTGCCTGATGATCCTCAGTTTCAGCAGTTGATCCAGATGGCGATCCGAGGCGCCCTGCGCTACGGCGCCCAGCGGCGTGACTGGGGTGAATACCTGATCGACACGCGCCGCCTGTCCGCTGCGGACGGCTATGGATGTGGCCAGGTGGAAACCGTCATCTCGTCGATGGGCATGCTTGTCACGTACCAGGTGGGGAGACTGTGTCCGTGATCCGAATGACGCTGGCCGACGTCAAGCGACTGGGCCTGAAGATATCTGCCGCCACCCCGGCTGCGCGCAGCGCATCCCTCGCGCCACGCCGGCGCGCTGGCCGCATGCCGGATGAAGTCCTCTGGCTCGCCGTCAGCACGTCTTATCCGGATGCTCAGCGCGAATTCGAAGGCTCTGTTCCCGGCCGTCGGTTCCGGATCGATATCGCCCTGGTGGATGAAAAGATCGCCATCGAGGTCGACGGCTGGCAGTACCACGGCAAGTTCCTGGCGGCTCACCAGTCCGATCGAGAGCGCCAGAACTTGCTGGCGGTCAACGGCTGGTTGGTGCTGCGTTTCACTGCTGCTCAGATCTTCAACGACATTCAGGGTGTGTCAGCTACCATCGCGGCGGCAGCGCGGCAAAGGAGGGTTGCGTGACTGCAGAAATTTCCCGCGTGAAGATCGCATTAGTCATCAACAAGCGTATGGCGTTTGCTTGGCTGCCGGTACGTCGCTTTAAAACAGACGATCCCTTCATCGATTCAGACGGGTGGTTATGGCTGACCACCACCGCCCAGGTACTTGATGGGTACGAGGGTTGGGTCGCTCAAGCCAGCGACAACCCGCGCGCCAAGGTCTATTCAGATCACGTGGTTGCCTGTTTCTACACTGCATTATCCGCCACGGGCTTTGTTGCCGCGCTTAGCGTGCTTTCCGCACTCGGCCATCTCATCCCCTTCGTTCGCTGAAAAAGGAACTCCCGCATGAAAACGGCCATCTCGACCCATAGCGACGGACATGCAATTAAGCGTCAAGCCCCGCACCCCAATGATCAGCCCGCTCTCCGCCGAGACATCTTCGACACTCTCGACCTCTGGCTTAGCTCTCCTAGTCTCGCCTATTCATCCTGGATCGCGGGGCAATCGCTCCGGGACTCGACCAAAACGGTCTACATAGCCATGTTTGGACGTTTCTGTCAGTGGCTGATCGAGCAGGGGAGAAGACTTGACCAGTTGGAGGCAGGCGATATCAGAAAATTCTTGGACAGTGCGAATCCAAATCTCCCGGAATCACGGCGCCATGCCCAGACTGGCCGCCAACGGCAGCAGTATGTTCGCCAACTTGAGAAAGTCTTTGCTCATCTTGGCTCGCTTGGTCACAGCGGAACGAATCCCGGCCGTATCGCCGGGTACGAACGGGTCGGGAGCGGTTCTGATAAACCGACACGATTCCTGAGCAGGGAGGAGAGCCAGGCCGTTATCCGGCTTGTCCAGACGAGATTAGAAGAGCTAAGAAAAGAAGAGAAAAGCATAGACGAGTGGATGGAATATCGGGATCTCGCCTTGATCGGAGTAATGATCGGGGCGGGCCTGAAGGTGAATCACATCGAGCGGCTGACGCTTAATTGCATGGATATGACCGAAGAGCGGATTGACCTGAGCCGCCCGGGTTATGCCCACCGCGCCCGTATCCTTTCCTTCGCTGTTGCACCGATCAAGGCATGGCTGTCCATTCAGCAGCAGATGCATGGGGGAGGGCGTCTTGAGCCGACCCAGAAGATCTTCGAGGCCGACCGCAAATCAGGTTTTGGCCGGACCAGCAACTCTGTAACTCTCTCGGCATCGTCCATTCATCGCCGGACACAGCGCCTGCTTGGCCTGGCTGGAATCACTGGCGATCGCGCCAGTGCCCAGACCCTGCGCAATACCTATGCCGGCCTCCTCATCGAGGGCGGCGCCACCGACGAAAACCTGGTCGATTACCTCGGCCTGCAGGCCTCCGTAACTGCCCAGCGCCTGCGTACCGCTTACACCAAGAGCAACCCAGCGCCGGCGAATTCCCTTTAACCAACCAACGGTCCGACACCATGAGCGTTTCGCCTTCCAACCCAAACGACTGCACCTCCTGCGTGCTGAAGCCCGACCCTGACGACGAAGGCTTCTGTTTCATGTGGGCCAATGAACCCGCTTGAGAACTGCAATGAAACTGACCCTCAAACCCCTTCAGAGCCGGATCCTCGTGAAGCTCGGCACCGCCGGCGAGTTGAGCATTAACCGTCTGGTGGAAGCCTCAATGCCTCGACGCGATCTGAACCCGGACAAACGGTCCCGCTGGGACCACGAGATCCGCCTGCAAATCGAACTACTTGGCCTCTACGGCTTGATTCAACTTGTCGATCGCCTGGGGCAACGCTTCTGCATCGCCCCAGCATTTGTCGTGCAATGGACCTCCGATCAGCTCCAAAAGCCTGTGCTCAATGGCATGAAACAGAAACCTTCCATTGTGCTTCCGCTGCTTGTCGCTTCAGTGTTAACCACAGCGACTGCTGGCTGCAGCAGCTTTCCAGGTATGACACAGGAGACCCCGGCACCGGTTGTCACTCGCTACAACGCCGAAAAAACGCCTCCTCCAGAGCGCATGGAACAGTTCTACAACCCCCGCTCCGGCAACATGGTCTATCGCTTCTGCGTCGGCAACGAATGCCCCGGCCCAACCCCAAAGAAGCCTATCCAGACGCTGCCTGTGGTCACTGAGGTGAATATCGACGGCAGTAAGGCGTTGGTTGCATCAGAACCTGGCCTGGCCTTCGGCCAGGCTAAGCCCTTCGCCAAGGTAGTTTCCGTCAGCAAGGCAAAACCGGCAGAGGGCGATCCGGCAAAAGCTGGTGCCTCAAGAACTGCCGCAAACGACAAAGCTTCGGCCGCTATCGCGGCGCAACGCCAGGAGCATCAAAATGCCGCCGGTGGCAGTATCACCCCTTCAGGTCCGTCGCCAGCGCCCAAATTGTCTGTGAAGACAATGGGGGCAGATCCACGGCCTGCTGTCGTACCGGCCCGCCAAGCGCCGGCCGCCACCGAAGGCGGACAGCTCTTCGTCCCCGCAAACGAGAAAGGCATGCGCGTTCCCTCGGCGCCGTCGGCAAAGGTTGCGCCGCTCGAAGGCAACAAGCTGGCCATGTCCGCGCTTCCGGCAAGAGTTGAGCCCGTTGGAGGCTCAACTACCCCGATCATGGTCACTGACACCGTAGAACAATCGTCCGGAGCTACCCCAAGCAATTCGGCTGAACAGTTCGTCGCTGGCTGGGCCAATCTATGGTCCGAGAAAAAGGCTGATTCCTATTTCAAGCTTTACGCGAATGATTTCTGGCCAACCTACGGGCAGAACCAGAGCGCGTCCGTATGGGAAACCCTGCGCCGCGACGTGATGACTCGCCCGGGGGCAATCAAGGTTGGCGTCGAGATGGTCAAGGTCGTGGAGAAGGAAGACAAGGCTATCGTCCGCTTCTGGCAAACCTACGAGTCAAAGTCCTTCCGTTCCCGTGTCCTCAAGTCGCTCGAGCTGGTGAAGGCTGACGGCGACTGGAAGATCCGCCGCGAACGCCTTATTCCCGTGGATTCCGCCCCGACCGTCGCCTGATTGCCATGCTGCGCTGCCGTACATCTCTCGCCTGGAAGCCAACGATCGGAGGGCTGGCCCACTACGCCAGCCGCCATAGCGGGCTGACTCGGGAAGGCTGCCCCGTCCGGGTGCTGGCCGAAGCCTCCGGCGCGCGCATGTACGTCGAAATCATCGGGCACGCCGGTGCGCTTGTTCGCGTCACCGTCAAAGCCAGCAACCTCCACCCCATGCCGCCGAGTCTTTTCGACGGCACCGAATTTTCCATGTAATCATGAGCCGAACTCTATCTCCCCTCCAAGAAGCGATCAGCCTTCGTGTATCGCGCCTCGAACGGATCTCGGAAACCCGTTTGCGAGACTATCTGGGCACCTATTTCCAAGGCCTGGAAGAGTCTGAAGACGCATGGGGTAAGGAATTTGCCCTCGCGCTCGAATTGCTAGTCCTCTACGGACACATACGGCTCGAGGAGCATCCTCGCAAGGGGCGTATTCTGATCGACACTCGTCGGAGTGCAGCATCGCAACCTAGTCCGTCCATGCTGGACGCCCCAGTTAAGGAAAGCTACGTTGGTGACCGAAAAGGGGCGCCCTGGCCCTTCGTCGCCTGCGCCGCTTCCGCTGTCCTAGCTGCGGGCTGCTCCCTGCTGCCTCTGACCCCTACCCAGCCCAACCAGGTTGCACAACTGCCCGTTTATGGCGACGGGACAAGCTTCCCCTCCCGTATCGAACAATTCTTCAACGGCCGCAACATGGTCTATCGCTATTGCCAGGATGATGAGTGTCCATCCCCTACGCCGAAAATTGCTGCCGCGACACCGCGCCTTGACTCGCCTCGCTATGAACCAGTGGGGAGCCAGCGGCAAGGGGCTATCCAGGGTGCGGCCCAAGGGGTCTCTGCTGGCGCCACAGAGAAGATCGCCAAGGTGGCCATGCCTATCGTCAAACCGACTGCAACCCTTGTTGCCGCAGCTCAGGGAGCTATTACGGGGGTGGCTGTAAGTGCAGTGGGTGCGGCCGTGCCAAACATGCTCGCCACGCTCAGCATCAAGGAAACCCCAAACGCTGGTATCGCGCTCCGCGCGGACGGCGAATTCACCTCCTACAAGGGTTTGGTGGGCTTCCAGCAGGGTTCAATGGTCCTTGATGGGTTGAGTCGTCAAAAGGTCGCCGAACTGGCGCCGGCGGCACGAGATGCCGAGCGTGTCCGCTTGCGCGGGAAGGTTGCCTCCTCCCAGTTGTCTGAAGAAATGAAGAAACTGGCCGTCGGCCGCGCCTACGCCGTGAAGGTCGAGTTTGTGAAGCACGACGTCGACAAGGCGAAAATCCGAATCATGAGTCCGCAACAGACCTCTGGCGACAACGCCACAGGCTCGGTTCGGGGCGTCGACGTGATGCTCGACATGCCTGAGAAGAAAGCCCTGTCCGGTTTGGTCAAGGGCGGTGCCTGATGAGTCTCACTCAGGCAATCACGCTGTCGGCTGATCTGATTCAGCGCCGTCAGGATCTGCTCCGGCTGTTTGGCGAAGCCCGGTACCAGGAACGCACGGCACTGGCCAAGGAACGCATACGCGAGGTGATGGCCCTCCAGAAGGAAGGCAACCCCATTAGCGCCGCCATCGCCTACTGCAAGCACCTCGCCGCCCAGCACCCGGGCGAGGACGTATCCACTACCCAGCAATTCGTTCTGGCCGCCGCGGCTGACCTCGCCGAAGGCAAATGAGCCCATGATCAAACGCGCCAACACCCTCATATTCATTCTAATTAGCGGCGCCGCCCTGGCGCAGCAGCCGGTCGACAACGCACCGATCTTCCAGTTCAACCAGCGGGCTGACGCTTCCGCGCTCGCCGAGAAGTATGCCGCGTTGCTCAAGGACGATCCGGTGTGCGACATCTACCGCGACCAGCTGGTGAAGCTCGCCAAGGGGAACCCCTACGACGGCCGCACCGCGCCTCAAATGACCCAGGTTTTGTACAAAGCTCGGGGCGCCGGCTGCCACAAGTGAAGCTGAAACATAAAACGTACGTTCCGCTCTTCGCGTACTTTGACGCTGCAATATCTGCCGAAAAAATTCAGAAATGCCCAATCGTCATCCGTAGCATGACAGGAAACACCCCAAGGATTCCTGAATGCCTCTGACTTTCGTTTCCCTCACCGGCGCCGACGACAAGGTGAAACCAGCTGCCCTCGCCGCGCTCTCCGCGCGCTATGCCAAGGCCGTCCCGCCCGAGTGGGCGATCCTCTATTGTCACGAAAAGGAAGGAACCGCCCGCTATCCATCGTTGGCCTGGCGCGAGTCTTTCCTGGAGCTCAGCTTGCCCTTTACCGCCGCCCATCTGTGCGGCCCCCAAGTCTTCCGCGATATTCTGGACCCCGCCACCGCTGAGCCCCTAATCGCCGACCTTTCCCGCTACGGCCGGGTCCAGCTCAACATCAACGCGCGCCGCCCCGAATTCACAGAAGAGGAGGTCTTGGTCGTCTATCGGACCCTGCACCAGGCCGGGCTGCACCTCATCCTCCAGCACCACGACAATTCCCGCCGCCCGATCGAGAAGTTCCTTTCTACCCTTGATGCCGCCAGCCTATCCCGCATAGACCTGCTGCACGACGAATCCAAGGGCACAGGAACTGCACCAGAGCAGTGGCCACCAATTTCCACCGTTGGACCGGTCCCGCTACGCTGCGGTTACGCCGGCGGCCTGGGCCCGGCAGTCCTCGAGGAGGAACTGCCCCGCATCAACGAATCGGCAACTGCTTGGCGTGATTGGCCGTACTTCATCGACATGGAGTCGGGCATCCGCACCGAAAATGAATTTGATCTTGCCAAGGTCGAGGCCGTCTTGGAGTTTGTGGCCACCAACAAAGGTAGCGGTGGCATCTATTTCGCCTCCAAGGTGGTGCATGCCCACCGCTGGCAGGCTTTGCGCGCCGCTGGCGTAAAAACGGCCTCATCGTGGATTGACGAGGCAGGAGAAGGGGAGACCGCCGATTATGCCGAGTTGTCCGAGCGCTGCCTTCGCGAGATTAAGGATGCCAGTCGTCTGGTCCTCTACTGCGAGTCGCACGAGATCCTGAAAGGCGCAATTCTCGAAGCCGGCGCCGCCCTGATGGCCGAAATCCCGGTCTTCCTGGTGGGTGAATGCGCCAGCCTCAGCCGTGTGTTTCGTGGGCATCGACTTTGGCACGAATGCGCATCCATCGAGGATGCTATTTCTATTCCTGCAAGACACCAACAATGAAGATCAATACTCCCTTCACCCCTGCCCAAGTGCAGGTCCTCAACGAGCGCCAGGTTCATGTGGATGGCAGCATACCGATCCATCCCTCTACCTGCCCGAACCGTGGCGATGGAATCACCTACGACGCAGCCGGCAACGCTGATGACACAGTTGCAATCCATGGAACCGAAGGGGGCGACCGGGGCGTCCTGATCGCCACCGAAATCGGCTGGGTTTGCCCGCACTGCGATTATCGACAGGACTGGGCACACGCTGCCATGGCCGAGCGGCCTGTTCCGGTGGGCGAGATGTTCAAGGATTTCCCAACAATTGCCGAGATCTACGGGGCCGTCCGTCCAGAGGAACTGAACCCTCTCATCGTTAATTACCGGGCGCAGGCAGCCCAAGGCCGACCGGGGGCGGAAGTAATGTGGTTTTGCCTAGAACTGCGCCGCATGACCCTTGCGGGGAATATGAGCCATCGTGTCGAGGAGGTGGAGAGATGATTCGCGGCTCTGAACTCGACGAAGCGATCAAGGGCACCCAGCAGGACCCATTCTACGGGGAAGCACGCGAATTGGTGCTGACGGCGCGGCGATCCTCGATATCGATGGTGCAGCGTCATCTGCGTATCGGCTACAACCATGCAGCGCGGCTCCTGGAAGCTATGGAAGGCGACATCCTAGGACCGATGGACGGGAATGGTGTCCGCCCTTTCCTGGCGCCCGCCACGACAGCCCCGTAACGCTGCCGATCAGAGAATTTCATGTCCCAACAACCCTGCACCGAATATCTCATCCGTCAGCGAGTCGACGTAGCGCTCGCCAACCGATTCCGCTGCGAGTTGGCAAGCCCGACGACCGGCCTGCCGATGACCCCGGAGGAGCGCCGGCAGACACTGACCATCCTCTTCACCGAACTCGCCCGAGGCATGGGGCTTGACCGCTTCCTGGAGATGCCGGTTGAGCGCCTGGATCAGTTCGCCGTCATGTCGGTCGTGAAGAACCATGACACAGCCGGCTTGCTTCGTAGCCTACTCAATTCTTTCATGATCGCCTACAGCTATCCCGAGACGGCCGATCGTGCCTTCGCTGCATTGCTCGATATCGAAGCCCTGCGGGCAGAAATAGCCGACATCAAGCGTCAGCCAACTCGGAATCCAGTCTTGGAAGCGGCTGCAACCGCACTGGTGTCCCTCCTAACCGAGAAACAGATCCAGCGCTCTGCCTACCGCATCCTGTACGGCGCCGACAGGCTGTTGGTGACGTCAGCGACCCCGATCCGTGATCTGCCATCAGAGATCAACGGCGTTCCTGTTGAATACCGCGCCGGTAGCGCTGTGGCCACCACTCTCTGATCGATATCGACAAATCACAGAAAAGGAACCGTATGAAATCTACGCTTTCCGCCACTTTGGCTTCCCAACTCGTGATTCAGTGCACTGCCGACGTAACTGAACGAAGAGAAGAAGGTGAGCGAGTTCAAATCATTCAGGAATGGATGAATACCGATGAAGCGATTGCCATTGTGTTGTGCTGGAACGTTCTGGGTTCCTACGAACCGACGTTTAGTCCACAAGTCATGACCTCGATGCTTCAGAACTATTGTCGCGAAGAGATCGCAGATGCTTTCGTATATTTCTTCTATCAGATCGCCCAGAAGCAAGGGATAGAGGTTGTCGAAAAGGATCAACTTGAAAGCCACCAGTTCGATGTTCACCTCGACATCGGAGGGATGGCGACTAACGGGAAAACCCTCGGCTGGAAACCTTCCTGGGGTCCATTCAAGGAGCCATATTTGACTCAATGGAACGCTGGGTTTGTAGGCTAAGGACTCGCATGAAAGCTCTCTCCATCCGACAACCTTGGGCCTGGCTTATCGTGCGCCCAGACCTGACTGATCCAGCTACGCGCGCGGCTGCCTTTGCCGCCGGCGAGATCAAGGACATCGAAAACCGAACCTGGGCGACAAAGCACCGGGGGCCATTCCTCGTCCATGCCGGACTGACGTTCGACATGGAAGGCTACCTGTGGGTGAAGAGCCGCTTCCCGAAAATACGGCCGAGCTGACCGACTCAATCCCGCCGGAGAAGGCCCGAAATGGGCAACTGAAATCCCGCTGGTACATGGGTGAGCATGCCTTCATCGTGGGCAACTCCGCGCCGCTGCCGTTCCGCAAGGTGAAGGGGAAGCTCAGCTTTTTCGAGGTGAAGCCGGAGGATATTCGATCATGACCGCGGCGATCGCAATCTCACCGTCCATTGCCGACGTGATCAGGCTGGTACAACGCAGCCGCCTTGATCTCTCTTCTGAAAAGCACCTGCAGGAGGGCGTCGCGGAAGTGCTTCAGGCAGCCGGCATCGCCTATGAGCGGGAAAAGCGCCTGTCCGCAAAGGACATCCCAGATTTCCTGATCGCCGGCGGCGTGGTGATCGAGTGCAAAATGCGCAACAAGGCCAAGAAGATGGACATCTTCAGGCAGCTGACTCGCTACGCTACCTACCCAGAGGTGACCGCCATCATCCTGGCGTCAAATGTATCAATGGGGCTCCCGCCGGAAATCGAAGGCAAACCTTTGTTTGCCGCCTCCTTGAGCCATGGGTGGATTTGATGCGGACCTACGGTGAGCTCCGATTGATCGACAGTGGTACTGCCTGGGAAATGTCCTCCCTGGAGCCGCATGTCGCCATTCGCCTGAAGCACCTATTCCCTCGGGTACCGAAGCAGTCGACCGGGCCATTCCGTTTCCCCCCCGATCTGATGCACGCCGCAGATCTTGACTGGTTCCTTTCACGGTATCCCTTGGCCATGTCCGAGGGAGATCGGG
>VIKE01000138.1 GCA_008080565.1 Rhodocyclaceae bacterium
GCCAGCGCATTGGCGCGCGTGGACAGGCAACCGTAGCGCGACACAAAGCGCTCGTAGGTTCCATTGAGCATGGCGCGCAGGTGCCCCAGCCGACCGTCGCCCTCATCCGCCAACTGCGCATCGAGCAGTGCCCGCGCGTGGTCGCGGATGGCACACAGGCCGGTGACGCGGGCCCGCTGCGTGGCATTGAGCTGGTCATGGACGTCGACCATCTCGCTGCCCTCGACCCGATGCACCCGTCCCTGGTGGAGACGGTGGCTGCCAGGACGGGCACCGGCCTCGGCTGGGACCACCACTCGCAGCGGAACTGCCTTGTGCGCCACCGGCCGGTAAGCACCGGCAGGCAGCGAAGCGATGCGCTCGGCCAGGGCCGCCTCCAGGTTGCCATCGAACACGGCGACCGGTACTTCCTCGTAGTTATTGCTCTCGCGACGGATGCGACCGATGCAGAACTGCGGGTGCTCGGCGTACCAGGCGTTGATCGGCAGGTAGCGCTCGTAACACTGAGGATGCCGGAGGCTGTCGGGCACCACACCCAGCTTCAGCCAGTCAGCGTCGACCGCCTCGGCCCGCTGCCGCTTGCGCAGGAACAGGATGTCGGTCTGCACCTCGGTCGAGGCGATCCCGGCGAAGGCGCCCTTGGGGAGCCGGATGGCACCCACCAGGTGAGCCTGACTTGTGATGTACTCGCGCACCGCGTCGTACTGGGCATCCATCGTGTGGCTGCTGGTGATGAAGCACACCAGCCCACCGGGGCGCACCAGGTCGAGGGCGCGGCCGAAGAAGTAATTGTGGATGCTGAAGCGGGCATAGGCCCGGTTGCTCACGTCGGCGACCTTGTACTTGCCCGCGTAGAGCGCCTTGAGGATACGGCCGGAAACCCGGTCGATCTCGACGGCCGTGACGCTACTACGTTCGGCCAGATTCCGCGGCATGGCGCCGATGAAATGGCCGATGCCGGCGGCAGGCTCCAGAATGCGTCCGCCGGTGAAGCCGAAGCTCTCCACCGCCTGCCACATGGCCTCGATCACGGGGATCTCGGTGTAGTGGCTGTTGTTGACGGAGGCGCGCGCCGATTCGTAGTCCTCGGCGGGAAGCAGTTCCTGCAAGCGACGGGCACGTTCGGCCCAGGCGCTGTCTGTAGCTTCGAGATTGAAGCTGGTGGGCAGGCCACCCCAGCCGGTGTAGCGCTGAAGGACTTGGCGATCATCCGCACTGGCCGGCCGGCCCTCGGCTTCGATCTGCCGCAGGAGCGTGATTGCTACCAGGTTGGCCTCGAACTTCGCGGTCGGGCCGGTCAGGTGCTCCAGGTCGGCGCGGGTCAGTTGCGGCCAGAGGATGCGCGGGGCGGCCTCGGTCGCGGTGGCCACCACCCGCCAGTTGGTGCGGACAGTGGCCACAAACTGCTCTTGCTCTACGTTGCTGAGGGTCTCGACGTGGATGACCTCGACAGGCTTGGGGGGCTCACAAGAAACGGAAAGGCAAACCTGCTCGGCAGGGCGGGGCAGGGCCGGGGCCGCCGGGTCGAACCCGGGCAGCCACAGGGAAGGCGCGGTAGGACGGGCCATCGGTGTGTTCTCCAAGGAAAACGGGGAACACAACGCCCCATTGGGGGAGACGGGCTCCCCGGGTGGGATGGGCAAGAAAATGGTCGTGGACGACGGGTTGGCAAAGGCCAGACGGACGCGACTGGGCCGGGCTTCTTGGCGAAGTCGGCCTATCGGGTACGAGGCGGCGAGCGCCAAGGGCTTGGAAACCAGCCGACGAGCGTCGGCCGGCGCAGGGCTCAGTTCAGCGTGGTGCGCCGAACCACGGGCAGCCATTGAACGCTGCCACAACAAGAATGCGGGTAACGACCGCAACGCCCGAGGCGACTCGGGAGCGCTCGAACGAGCGCGCGTTGGCCGAAGCCAGATGCCCAAACAGTGTGCCGTCCGGCGAGCGGCCGTGCGCACCGGTCGGCCATTCGCCTGCGAAATCCGCGGTGGAGCAGGCGGATTGCGGGTGGCAATGGGGTGACATACCCACGCGGTGCCGCTACCTGATGGGCTGGACAGGCAATCGAACCGGTTCTCCGAGCCATACATGCCGAGACAGTACGGCAGCTACTGGCCATTGCAGCCTGTCAGGCTTTTTCAAAGCCGATTGGCCGAAACGTCTCTTATCTATCCACCAAGAGACATCGGGGGGCATTGACTCACCGGGTTTTTATCACCCGGTGAGTCATACCAATTCTTTAGATGCTGACCCGTTGCAATACATGCCAATCGGTTTGCAGGCGATCCCGCAATTGGGGAGTGGTAGGTACAAAGGGCAGACGGACCGTGGCTGAACACCAGTCCTGATCGGCAAGCAGCGCCTTCAGAGGTGCAGGATTAGGCTCCGCAAACAGGTCACGGATTATCGGTTGCAGAGCCACCGCGATTCGGCGTGCTGCCGCAACTTGCCCGCTGCCTATCAGTTCCCGAATGCGAACATGCCATTGCGGAAGGATGTGGGCCGAGGCTGCGATAGTGCCATGAGCTCCCAAACAAAGTGCCGCAAAGTTTTGATTGTCGTCGCCCGAGAGGACTCGAAGCGACGTTTCGTGAACCAATCGCAGCATGCGCTCGTTGCTTCCTCCGCATTCCTTGATTCCGACGATACGGGAATCACGCGCCAATGCCTGCAAGGTATCCAGTTCAACATTTACGCCGATACGATAGGGAATGTTGTAAATGAGGATGGGCAGGTCGGCAGCTTCGACGATTGCTTCGAAATGTCGTTGCACCCCTTGCTGGGTCGGGCGTACATAGGGCGGCGCCGTCACCAGCATGCCGTCGGGTTGCAAGGCAGCGAGGCTGCGTGCCTGTGCGATTGCCGTCTCCGTCGCGGCCTGTGATACGCCGAGCACGATGGGCATTGCTGGCACTGCCTCGCGCAAGGTGGAAAATATTGCCTCCTGCTCGCCAGGCCTCAGCAACGCTCCTTCGCCCGTGGTGGCTCCGGCAACCAATCCGGAAATGCCTTGCCCTGCAAGATGCCGGGACAGGCGTGCCAGCGCCGCGTGATCAACGCCGTTTCCCCGGAAAGGGGTGACGATAGGAACCCAGACGCCTTCGAAATTCGTTTGCATGCTTTTACCTCGTTAAGAACGGATTAAAAGGGCCGTTCCGCCGGCAGCGCACCGGAGCGAGGTCTGAAACAAGGTAGGCAGCGTATGAGTCAGTCCCGTCCGGCATTCCGCCCGACGGGACGCGACATCCCCGTCAGCGGAGAAATCGTTTTTTGGATTTCAGCCCGAACATGCACATGCTTGGCATCGCCATCGCAGTAGGAGTACATGCAACGTAAGGTTGAGCTGTCTTCATGACATGGTCAAAATTGGGCTGAACTGCCATTCTAGAACAGCCGGTTGAGAAAAAGTGAGAAAAAGAAAAGGGCGCTGCTGAATGATTGGGTGAAAGGCTTCGCCCCGGTCCAGCGTTCCGGGTATCTCGTGCGGATGTCGGCCTGACCCTCCGGAGCGGGCCGACGTTTGTTGAATAACTGACCGGCAGATTTGCGAGGGTCGGAAGTGACTATTGCCCGTAGCGGCCGTCGTGTAAAGCAGCGACCCTGTAGCCTTGATGGGGGCCGTTCGGATGAGATTCTGAACCCATAGACATGCCCCTCGGCATGCCTCATTCACCGTTCAGGAGCCCTTCGCATGAAATTCACCAAAGCCGAAATCGACGCCATCATCGAAGCGTCGCCCCGTACCTTCGTTCCTTTCAACAAGCTGGCCCTCTCGCAGGATTATCAGGCGCGCGCCGGTGGCAGCACCCCGAAGATGAGCATCGCCGAACTCGCGGCCTCGATCAAGGAATGCGGCGTGTTGCAAAACCTCGTCGTCGTGCAGGGCGCACGCGGCCGCTACGAGGTCTGCGCGGGCGGACGCCGGCTCGAAGCGCTGACCCTGCTGGTGGGCAAGGGCGATCTTGCCGACAACTACCCCTTACCCGTTCTGATCGTGCCGGCCGACCGGGCGCTGGTCGCCAGCCTGTCGGAGAACTGCTTCCACATCCCCATGCATCCTGCCGACGAGTTCGCGGCCTTCGCCAAGCTGATCGAGCAAGGCAAGTCGGTCGAGGACGTGGCCGCTGCCTTCGGCATCACCCCGTTGGTGGTCA
>VIKE01000049.1:0-9865 GCA_008080565.1 Rhodocyclaceae bacterium
CGGCCAGTTCGTCCATGACGAAACGCATGTCTTTTACGGGCGCACGGTAGTCGCTCATTTGCTGATCTCCTTTTGTATTTTCAGAATGGATTGCTGCATAACGCCGTCTTCGCAGCGCGGTATTCCTGCTTCAGACGGGCAACCAGGTCGGCGGTCGGCATCACGTCGTCGATGGTGCCGACGCCCTGCCCGGCGCCCCAGATATCCTTCCAGGCTTTGGCAGCTGTCGCGCCGCCAAAATTCATCGCGGTTTTGTCCTTCTCCGGCAAATTGGCCGGATCGAGGCCAGCGGCGACGATGCTCTTGCTCAGGTAATTGCCATGCACACCGGTGAAGTACGGCGTGTAGACGACGTCCTTGGCAGCGCTGTCGACGATGGCCTGCTTGTAGGCATCGACCGCATGCGCTTCGTCGGTGGCGATGAAGCGCGTGCCGATGTAGGCGAAATCAGCGCCCATGGCTTGCGCAGCCAGAATCGCGCTACCGTTGGTGATCGAACCGGAGAGCGCAATCGGGCCGTCGTAGAACTTGCGGATTTCACCGACCAAGGCGAACGGGCTGAGGGTTCCGGCATGGCCGCCAGCCCCGGCGCAAACCAGGATCAGGCCATCGACACCTGCCTCCAAAGCCTTTTCCGCATGGCGAACGCTGATCACATCGTGAAAGACCTTGCCACCGTAGGCATGCACTGGCGGCACGATCTGCGTCGGCGCCGACAGGCTGGTGATGATGAGCGGCACCTCGTGCTTCACGCAGAGCATCATGTCGTGCTCCAGCCGCTCGTTCGAGGGGTGGATGATCTGGTTGACGGCGAACGGTGCGGCCTTCGGATCGGCCGCCAGTTCGGCCTTGATGCGGGTCAGCCATTCGTCGAGCAACTCCTTCGGCCGGGCGTTGAGGGCCGGGAAGGAGCCGATCAGGCCGCTCTTGCACTGGGCGATGACGAGATCGGGGTTGGAGACGATGAACATCGGCGCGCAGATGACGGGCAACGCCAGGTTCTTGTTCAGTGATTCTGGAATCGGCATCAAGCCCCCTCTTTCAGTGCGCGACGCAGGATCTTGCCGACATTGGTACGCGGCAAGTCGTCACGGAATTCGACATGTTTGGGAATCTTGTAGCCGGTGAGCAGGCCGCGACAGTGGTCGATCAGCATGCGCTCGGTGACTGCCGGATCCTTGCGAACGACGAAAATCTTGACCGCTTCACCGGAGTTTTCATCGGCTACGCCGATGGCGGCGACATCGCGGACACCGGGGTGCATGGCGACGACTTCCTCGACCTCGTTCGGGTAAACGTTGAAGCCGGAGACCAGAATCATGTCCTTCTTGCGGTCAACCAGGAAAACGAAGCCTTTTTTGTCGACGTAGCCGACATCGCCGGTACGCAGGAAGCGGTCCGGATAAAAAACGTAGTCGGTTTCCTCCTGCCGTTGCCAGTAGCCCTTCATGACCTGCGGACCGCGAATACAGATTTCGCCAACCTGCCCCTGCGGCACCTCGTTACCGTAATCGTCACGGATCGAGACTTCCGTGGAGGAAATCGGCAGGCCGATCGAACCGTTGAATTCGCCCATGTCGAGCGGGTTGATGGTTGCCGCTGGCGAGGTTTCGGTCAGACCGTAGGCTTGCAGCAAGGGTGTGCCAACCACCTGCTTCCATTTTTCTGCAACCGGCCCCTGGACTGCCATGCCACCACCCAGCGTGACGCGCATGGTCGAGAAATCCAGCGAGGCGAAATCGGGGTTATGCAGCAACGCGTTGAATAGGGTATTGACGCCGGTCACCACGGTCACCGGGTACTTGCCCCATTCCTTGACAAAGCCCGGGATGTCGCGCGGATTGGCGATCAGCAGGTTGCGGGCGCCGATCATCAGGAAAGTCAGGCAGTTCGCCGTCAGCGCGAAGATGTGATACAGCGGCAGCGCGGTGATGATGAACTCCTCGCCCTCGCGCACCACCGGTTTGATCCAGTTGTAGGCCTGCGTGACGTTGGCGGCGATGTTGGCGTGGGTCAACATGGCGCCCTTCGAAACCCCCGTCGTGCCGCCCGTGTATTGCAGGAAGGCGATGTCGTCCTGGGTCAGCGCTACCGGTTTCCAGCCGTGGCTGCGCCCGGTAGACAGTGCGCTGTTGAAACCGATGGAACCGGGCAGTTTCCAGGCCGGCACCAGCTTTTTGACATGCCGCACGACGAAATTGACGATGATGCCCTTGAGTCCCAGCATTTCGCCCATCGGCGTGACGATGACGTGCTTGATCGCCGTGTGGGCGACGACCTGCTCGAGCGTGTGGGCGAAGTTTTCGACGATGACGATGGCAATCGCCCCGGAATCCTTGAGCTGGTGTTCGAGTTCGCGTGGCGTGTAGAGCGGGTTGCAATTGACCACGACGCAACCGGCACGCAAGGTGCCGAAGAGCGCCACGGGATATTGCAGCAGGTTGGGCATCATCAGCGCGACGCGGTCACCCTTCCTCAGCCCCTTGGCCTGCAGCCAGCCGGCGAAGGCCTTGCTCTCCTCGTCAAGCTGGCGATAGGTCATCGCCTTGTCCATGCTGATGTAGGCGACCTTGTCGGCGTAGGTCGTGCAGGCGGTTTCGAACAGCGCGACGAGCGACGGGATGTGGTCGATGTCGATGTTTGCCGGCACGCCATTCGGATAGCTTTGTAGCCAGATTTTTTCCATGATTGTCTCCTCCTCCGTTGCCAAGCTAGGACCCGAGCAGCGCCTTCTTCAGCGAGGCGTCTGCCGGTTTGTCACCAAGCCAGACCTTGAGCAGCGCTTTCGCGAAGCCCGCGCCGGCCACCTTGCCACGCGTTTCCCCGTTCAGGCTGACAGCGACGCCATCCGCGGAGAAGTCAATGCCGATGGTATCGCCTTCACGGGCCTTGCCGATACCCTTCATGATGCTGCCCAACTGGTCGGCCTGGGTTTTCAGCTCGGCCAGCTCGGCCGGACTGTGGTTGTTTTTGAGGCCATCGTCGAGCGCCGAACTCAAGGCATCGGCATCGAGATCGCGCATCATGCGCATGACCATGCGGCGCGGCTGCGGGCTGTCGTAGATTGCCGTTGGCGTCGTCGATTTCTGGCCAACGTAGAGCGCGCCAACGTAAACCTTGATGAACATTCTGCTGCGCAAGCCGGCGCCGTTGAGGACCAGATCGCTGTTGCCAACGCGGATGCTGTCGTCCACTTTCACGCCGGCCACTTCCGCGGCATGCAGCCCGGGAACCGCCAGCATTGCGGCAATCAGCGCTGCCTGCCGGACGCTTGTCGATGTAATCATTTGTCTCCTCCACCGCTCTTTTGTCGGTAGTAATGTTTGTCGGCGATGTAAACCGTACGCTCGACGACGGTATGCACGATGCCGTGCCTGTCTTTCAATTCGACCTGATAAGTCCGTTCAAGCTCCGGATTCTTTGCCAGTTCGCTCCGGATTTCCGCCACTTCCTCGTCGCTAAGCACAAAATCGGCGTACAGCGTCGAAAACCCGGGCTTGCGGTAACGAATGTTCGCCGCCTTGTCCCAGACGATATAACCGTCGCCCAGCGCCGCCATCAACATCATCGGATGCGCCCCATCGGTGATCGCGAACAGCGAACCACCGTAAAGCGAACCAACGATATTCTTCGTCTTCCAGTTCAGCGGCAGGGAAACCCGGATGTGGCGCAAATCCTTTGCCACATGGGTCACCCGACCGCCCGTGCCACGAAAGGCCGGATGAAAGTTGAAGCCCAGACGCACCATGCGCGCCCGCCAGGTTGGAGAGAGTTTGGCCAGCCAGGCGGGTTTCATGATTTCAATTTTGGCCGTTTTTTCCGGTTGACCGTGGCAATCGCGGTTTCTCCTCAAATCCGCTCGATGATGCCGGCAGCGCCCATGCCGGTGCCGATGCACATCGTCACCATGCCGTACTTGCCGCCGGTGCGCTTGAGGCCATGCGCGACGGTGGCGATACGGATGGCACCGGTGGCGCCGAGCGGGTGGCCGAGGGCGATGGCGCCACCGAGCGGATTGACCTTGGTCGGATCAATGCCGAGTTCCTGCATGACAGCGATCGACTGGGCGGCAAAGGCTTCGTTGAGTTCGATCCAGTCCAGCTGATCCTGCCTGATGCCGACCTGCGCCAGCACCTTGGGGATTGCCGCGACCGGCCCGATGCCCATGATCTCCGGCGCCACGCCACCGACGGCGTAGCCGGCAAAACGAGCCAGCGGCGTCAGGTTGTGTTCGCGCAGGATTTTCTCGGAAACCAGCATCACGGCACCGGCCCCATCGGACATCTGCGACGAGTTGCCGGCCGTCACCGAACCACGGGCATGGAAAACCGGCTTCAGTTTGGCCAGCTTGTCGAGGGCCGAATCGGGGCGTGGGCCTTCGTCGGTATCGACGATGCGCTCACGAATGCGGATTTCACCAGAAGCCAGATCGGGCAGGCTTTCGCGGATGGTGTAAGGCGAAATCTCGGCCATGAAGTGACCGGCGGCAATCGCCGCACAGGCCCGGCGATGCGACTCGACGGCGAAGGCATCCTGCGCCTCGCGGCTAACCTTCCACTGACTCGCCACCTTTTCGGCGGTCAGACCCATGCCGAACGCGATGCCGAGGTTTTCCTCCTTGGCGAAAATCGCCGGGTTCATCGACATCTTGTTGCCCATGATTTGCGGCATGACGCTCATCGACTCGGTGCCGGCGGCGATCATCACATCGGCCAGGCCGAGGCGAATCTGGTTGGCGGCATCGGCCACCGCCTGCACCCCGGAGGAGCAGAAACGGTTGATCGTGATGCCCGGCACGGTGATCGGCAAGCCAGCCAGCAGCAGGCCGATGCGGGCGACGTTCATGCCCTGCTCGGCTTCCGGCATGGCGCAGCCGACGATGACATCGCCGATCAGCGCCGGGTCGATACCCGGTACCTGGGCGACCACCGATTTGATGACATGGGCCAGCATGTCATCCGGCCGCACGTTCTTGAACATGCCGTTCTTCTTGGCCACCGGCAGGCGGGTGGCGGCGACGATGTAGGCGTCTTGAATTTGTTTGCTCATTTTTCTATGTCTCCTGACCCGATTAGTTACGCAAAGGCTTGCCGGTATCCAGCATGTGCTTGATCCGGGCCTGGGTCATGGGGTCTTTCAGCAGTTCGACGAACAGCCGGCGCTCGACGGTGATCAACCATTCTTCATCGACCAGGCTACCGGTTTCGATTTCACCGCCGCACAGGGCGATGGCAGCGAACTTTGCAACCTTGTAGTCGTGGGCAGAAATCATGCCGCCCTCCTTCATGTTCACCAGCATCATTTCCAGCGTCGCGATGCCGTTCTTGCCGGCGACCGGGATGGCCCGTGCTTTCGGCGGCGGCGCGTAGCCGGCCTCAGCCATGGCACGCGCTTCGCGGATGGCCACGAAGAGCAATTCATTGGCGTTGAACAGGATGGTGTCGGAAGGTTTGGCAAAACCGTAATCAACCGCCTCGACGGCGCTCTTGGCGACCTTGGCCATGGCAATGGTCATGAAGGCGTTTTGCAGGTAATTGAAGACCTCGCCCGGCACGTTCGACTGGGCAGCCCAGTCGGCAGCACGCACGGCGAATTCCTTGCAACCACCGCCAGCCGGGATCAGCCCGACACCAGCCTCGACCAGCCCGACATAGCTCTCAAGCGCCATGACGCGCTTGCCGGCATGCATGACAAACTCGCAGCCGCCGCCCAGCGCCATGCCCTGCACCGCTGCAACGGTCGGGATTTGCGCG
This sequence comes from Rhodocyclaceae bacterium, assembly GCA_008080565.1. GTDB lineage: Bacteria > Pseudomonadota > Gammaproteobacteria > Burkholderiales > Rhodocyclaceae > Azonexus. The sequence continues at coordinate 5,754 of VIKE01000049.1, forward strand.
TACTTGAGCGTTTGCGAGGCACGCTGGAATTTCTCGACGGTCTGTTCGAGCAGATCGAACTGACCGGCGGCAATAGCCTCGGTCACCTGGGCCAGATTGGCGCCGACGGCGAACGGCGCTTCGTGCCAGATCACCACGCCATCGAGCGTCGTCTCGGCCTGACGTACGGCGGCGATGACGCCATCGAGCACCTCGTCACCGATGGTATGCATCTTCGACTTGATCGAAAGGATGCCGATACCGGAATCGACGGCCGGCAGTTTCCAAAGGCGAATGCCGTCGTTCTCGTATAGCGTTTCGCCGGATTTTTCGGGGGTCGCAGCGGTCTCGCCAAGCACGCGCTCGGGGAACAGCTGACGCTGATAAACCGGCAGCGTCGAGCGCGGCACGTAGGCGTTCTTGCTAGCCGAATACGAGCCCTGAGCCGTATGCACTCCGGTGCGCCCTGCTTCCAGGACCCAGGCCGGCAACGGCGTGGTGCTCATGGTCTTGCCGGCCGCGATATCGACGGCGATGGCCTTGGCAATCTCACTCCAACCGGCAGCCTGCCAGGTCTCGAACGGACCTTGCGCCCAGCCGAAGCCCCAGCGCATGGCCAGGTCGAGATCGCGGGCGTTGTCGGCGACGTTTTCCAGCTGCACGGCGGCGTAATGGAAGATGTCGCGGAAGATGGCCCACAGGAACTCCGCCTGTGGATGCGCCGAACCGCGCAAGGCGGCGAACTTCTCGGCCGGATTCTTCATCTTGAGGATGGCAGCGACCTCCTCGACCACTTCACCCTCGGACTTCCGGTAATCCTGCGCCTTGAGGTCGAGTACCTGGATTTCCCTGCCCTGCTTGCGGAAGATGCCGCAACGGGTTTTCTGACCCAGCGCACCCTGGGCGATCAGCGCCTGCAGCCAGGCCGGGCTGGTGAAGTAGGCATGCCACGGGTCGTTGGGCAGCGTGTCCTGCATGGTCTTGACGACATGGGCCAGCGTATCCAGACCGACGACGTCGGCGGTGCGGTAGGTGGCGCTCTTCGGGCGGCCGATCTTCGGGCCGGTCAGCGCGTCAACTTCGTCGAAACCAAGGCCGAAAGCCTGGGTGTGGTGGATGACGGCAAGAATCGACATGACGCCGATGCGGTTGGCGACGAAGTTCGGCGTATCGAGGGCGCGGATGACGCCCTTGCCGAGACGCGAAGTCAGCCAGGTTTCCAAGGCATCAAGCGTGCCGCCGTCGGTGCTCTGCGTGCCAATGATCTCAACCAGATGCATGTAGCGCGGCGGATTGAAAAAGTGGATGCCGCAGAAGCGCGGACGGACGGCTTCCGGCAGGCCCTGGGCCAATGCGTTCATCGACAGGCCGGAGGTGTTGGAAGCAATGATGGCGTTCGGCGCCAGGTGCGGCGCGATCCTGGCGTAGAGGTCGTTCTTCCAGTCCATGCGCTCGGCGATGGCTTCGATGACCAGATCGCACTCGGCGAGCAGCGGCAGGTGCTCATCGTAATTGGCGGCATCGATAAACTTCAGCTTGCCCTTGCTGGCCAGCGGCGCCGGGTCCAACTTCTTCAGGCCATCGAGGGCCTTCTTGACGACACCATTCTTGTCGCCCTCCCTGGCCGGCAGGTCGAACAGCACGACCGGCACGTTGGCGTTGGCGAGGTGCGCGGCAATCTGCGCCCCCATGACGCCAGCGCCCAGCACGGCGGCTTTCTTCACGATCAACTTGTTCAATTGCATCTCCTTTTAAGTCTCTTATTTTTCCGCTTCGTCAATATAAAACGAACGTTTGAATTATAGAACAGCGACTTCCACGGTCAACCGGTTTTTTGGCCGAAATCCAAAAAAATCCCCGGGCTGGCCGGGGATTGAATTACGCGCTGAATCAAGGTGCTTAGAAGGCCATCGAAAGCTGCGCACCAAGGATGATGGCCTTGTCGTCGTAGGTACCTTTGACGGTGCCGCGGTTTTGGGCTGCTGTAGCAGCATCGACCACCGCCACGGTCTGATTGTTGTTGATATCCGCATCCTTGATTAACAGGTAGGTCGCGCCGACATCGATCGTCGTATTCTTGGCAGGCTTCCATTGCGTACCGATGCTGAACCATACCCGGTCGTTGTCCGGCAGCGAAACCAGACGCGTCGTCGCCCCCTTGACCGGCGTCTGGTCGTAGGCGACGCCGAATTTCAGTTTCCACGCTTCGTTGAGCTGATAATTGGCACCAGCAGCTACACGCCACGAATCACGGAACTCTGTATCAAGCCTTTGGGCCAACTGACCGCTGGCGATGCCGGAGGTCCGGATGACATCAATTTTCGGGATCGAACTCCAGCCCGTCCACGACAGATCTCCCAAGACCTCCCATTGGTCCGAGAATTTATGCGTACCACTGAGAATAAAGGTGTCGGGCAACTTGACGCTGGCTTTCACGTCACTCGCTGCACCACCCGCACTGAGCGCAGCAGCCGCGGGACCAGACAACGCAACGTCGCCGGTCACTTCGTATTTAATGGTGGAACGATAGGAAACGCCAACCTTGGTCGCTGGATTCAAAGTAAACAGCAAGCCTGCATTCCACCCCCACGCCGTATCGTTGAGCTTAAGGGTGGCCGTGGTCGTAGCCAAGGCACCGTTAGTTATGGCAACCGCCCGGACGTATTCGGCATCAATCGTCTGATAGTTAACACCGCCACCGATAGACAACCAATCATTCGCACGCCAGGCTATCGATGGATTAACGTTGATCGTCTTGATCTGGAACTTGTCCGACTGCGCAGCACCGTACCAAGGGTTGTTGTAATCCGTCATCAGACCAAATGGCGCACCGATGCCGAGGCCGACGGAAATGTCCTTGGCAACGCGCCAGGACAGATAGGCATTAGGAATGTATCCATCGGTTCCACCATCGCTGTTACCCGATAGTGCCCCGGTCGAAGAACCATTGTCGTTAAACTTGTAGCTGGCGCTAACCAACGATACGCCAGTAGATACTTCGATATCCTTCAACTGCGTCATACCAGCCGGGTTATAGAAGATCGTGCTGGCATTGTCGGCCACGGCAGCCGAACCGGCGTAGGCGTTACCGAGACCGCTGGCGTTCTGCTCCAGCAACTGGAAGCCAGCCGCTGCAGCACTGCCGGAAAATGCGATTGCGATGAGCGCCGGGATAAGGCGCAGCTTGGTTCTGTTCATTGATTTGTCTCCTGTTTTGTTATGTTGGGAGGAATTCTCCCGTCACTGCCACTACGATTAAATCTCAAACATGCGAGTGAAACGCTGTATGAAATGCATTATTTCAAACGTTCGTTGGAAATAAACAACACTCCTAACCCTGTCCGTGCCGAAAGTGCATCGGGCCGCCGGTAAAGGGGGCAAAACCGGTGCCAAATATCACGCCGGCATCGGCGAGCTCAGCATCGGCAACCACACCGTCAGTGACCAGTTTTTCCACCCGGTCGATCAGCGGCATGACCAGCCTTTGAGCCAGTCCATCGGGCACATTGCCGGCCGCTGCCTTGTCGGCCTTGCCGGACGACCAGTCGTAGAAGCCCTGCCCGCTCTTCTTGCCGAGCAGGCTTTTATCGACGCGTTCGATCAGGCAACGTGGCGCCTCCGCCCCGCCGGCCAATTGCTTGCCTGCGGCCATGGCGATGTCGAGGCCGACGGTGTCGACCAGTTCGATCGGCCCCATCGGCATGCCGAAGGCGAGCATGGCTTCGTCGACCGTTGCCGGTGAAACGCCCTCGTCGACCGCCCGCATGGCGGCCAGCATGTAGGGTGCGAGTACGGCGTTGACCAGGAATCCCGGTTCGCTCTTGACCGGCAGCGGCAGCTTGTCGATCTGCTTCACAAACGCGCAGGCAGCTTGCACGGCGGCCGGATCGGCGCCCTCGGCTGCAACGACTTCGACCAGCGGCATCATCGCCACCGGGTTGAAGAAGTGGATTCCGACCAGGCGTTCCGGCTTGCTCAAAACCGTGCGCAGGTCTTCGAGCTTGAGGCTGGAAGTGTTGGTGGCGAGGACGGCACCCGCTTTCATCTTCGGTTCGAGCGACTTGAACAGCGCGTGCTTGGCCTCGACGTTTTCAAATATGGCTTCGATGACGACATCGGCGTGGGCTACGCCG
>VIKE01000049.1:9918-28999 GCA_008080565.1 Rhodocyclaceae bacterium
TCCTGCAGCGTCACAGTCATGCCACGCAGGGCGCACCAGGCGGCGATGTCGCCCCCCATGACGCCAGCGCCGATGACGTGAACGCGTTTGGCCTTGAAGTCAGACGATTTACCGAAGCCTTTGAGGCGTTCCTGCAGGTGATAGACGCGAACCAGATTGCGTGCCGTCGGCGAAGTGATGATGCGGTCGATGACCTCCGGCGCGGCCAGCGCGTTGCCGTCGTGCTTTTCCCACAAATCGATGATGGCGTAGGGCGCCGGGTAGTGTTCCGGCCGCGCCTTTTTCGCCACCTGCTTGCGGGCACCGTTGGCGACGACCGATTTGAGCGGACCGTTGAGCAGGCGTTGCATGAAGGGCAGTGGCCGGCGCGGCTGGCCGGAAAGCAGCAATTGGCAGGCAGCCATTTCCATGACGCGCGGCGGCACGCAATCGTCGGCCAGCCCCATTTTTTTGGCGCGCTTGGCGTCGATGGTTTTGCCGGTCAGCATCATGTCGAGCGCCGTCGCCGGGCCGACGCGCTTGGGCAGGCGCAGCATGCCGCCCCAGCCGGGGAAGATGCCGAGCATGACTTCGGGCAGGCCCATCTTGGTGCCGGATTCATCGACCGCCAGCAGGTAGCGCCAGGGCCAGCGTCGGGTAGGATACGGCGGCCAGCCGGTTGAACAGGTTCCAGCCGCGCGTCACCAGCGCCCTGCCTTTTTCAGCGGAATCGAGTTGCGAGAATTCCTCGATGTCGGCGCCGGCAATGAAGCCGGCCTCCTTGCCGGAACGGACGATCAGGCCCTTGGGCGGCTGCTTGTCGAGCTGGTCGAGGATATCGCCGAACTCGGCCATGACTTCAGCGGACAAGGAGTTGGCGGATTCGCCGGCCTTGTCAAAGACGGCGACGACGATGCCGTTTTCTTCCTTGATGAGTTGCCAGTGCTTCATGCGCCGATCTCCCTCGTTGCCACGGTCAACCGGAAAAATTGCCCAAAATTGAAATTATTTTTCATAGCGCCTCCACGAGCATGGCGCCGCCCAGGCCGCCCCCGATGCAAATCGTGGCAATCCCGCGTTTGGCCTTGTTCCGGCGCAACACATTCAGTAGATGCAGCACGATGCGCGCCCCCGAGGCGCCGACCGGGTGACCGATGGCGATGGCGCCGCCGTCCACGTTGAGCTTTTCATCGTCCAGGCTGCCGAGGGACCCAGGCAGGTCGAGTTGTTCGCGGCAGTATTCGTCGGATTTCCACGCCGCCTGACAGCCCAGCACCTGCGCCGCGAAAGCTTCGTTGAGCTCCCAGTAATCGATATCATTGAGGCCCAGGCCGTGGCGTTGCAGGATCGGTGTCGTGGCATGCACCGGGCCGAGGCCCATCTGCGCCGGATCGAGGCCGGCCCATTCGCTGTCGACGATCTTGCCGATGGGCTTGAGGCCCCATTTCTGCACAGCCTCTTCCGACGCGAGGATCACCCAGGCGGCGCCGTCGGTGATCTGCGAGCTGTTGGCCGCCGTGATGTTGCCGTATTTCTTGTCGAAGAAAGGCTTGAGCTTGGCCATGCCGGCCATGCTGGCGTCGGCCCGCACGCCGTCGTCTTCGGCGTAGACCTTGCCCTTGGCGTCGACGACCGGGACGATCTCGCCGTAGTAGCCGGCGGCGCGGGCCGACATCGCTTTCAAATGGCTTTTGACAGCGAACTCGTCCATCTGCTGGCGGCTGATGCCAAATTTCCAGGCCAGGTTTTCGGCCGTCTGGCCCATCAACAGGCCGACCACGGGATCCGTCAGCCCTTTCATCAAACCAATCACCGGCTTGAGCAACTCGGCCAGCGGCAATTTCAAAAAATGGCCGATTTTCTGGTTGACCGTGCGAAGGCTCATCATGCCGGCAAACCAGCGCACCATCGCGTCGGAGTAAAGGAGCGGCGCCCTTGAGAGCGCATCGACGCCGCCAGCCAGCACCAGTTCGGAACGGCCGCCCTGGATGTTGGCGATGGCCGAATCGATGGCCTGCATACCCGAGGCACAGTTGCGCATCACCGTCCAGCCGGGCACCTTTTTACCGCAGCCGAGACGCAGGGCGACCATGCGGCCAATGTTGGTTTCGTCCGGCGAGGGCGCGGCGCAACCGAGGATGACTTCATCGAGATCGCTCGGTTCGAAAGGCTGGCGCAACAGCAATGCCCGGCCGGCCTGGGTAGCGAGATCGGAGGCGGCAAAAATCCCCGGCCCTTTCTGCGCCTTTAAGAAAGGCGAACGAGCGCCGTCGACAACGTAAATCGTTTTCGTCATGCTTACGCTGCCATCCGGCATTCGGCCGGCTTGTTGGCGGTGGCGACACCGTAGTCGAACGGGAAGTCGTCAACATGGACGACGATGTCGCGCAGGTGATTGCGCTGCTTCATGACCTCGAACTCGGCAGCCGTGATGACCCCGGCCTCGAAGGCGACGATGGCGATGTCACGGACGTTGGCCAACGGATTGTTGTCGAATCGACCGTCTTTTTCGGCCGCACGGATTTTGGCTTCGATTGGCTCGGCAAGCAGCGTGGCATTCAGGGCCAACTCGATGGCGCCGACCGGCTCGCTCTCGACCAGCGGCAGGTAGCATTCGGCCGTCAGCCGGTCGCGGGTGGCGGACGGGGCGATCAGCGCCTTGGCCACCTGATGGCCGACTTCGTCGGATGGCACGACGTAGGGATGGCCCCACGGGAAGATCGAGCGGCGCAGGAAAGCCGCGATGAAGCGGATCGGGAAGTTGGCGATGACGCCGTCGAACGCCTGCTGCGCCTTGTACATGGCGTCCCAGATCGCCCAGTGGGCGAGCGGCGCGTCCTCGGCCTGACGGCCTTCTTCCTCATAGCGTTTGAGAGTGCAGGAAATCAGGTACATCTGGGCCAGGATGTCGCCGAGACGGGCCGACAGCTTTTCGCGGCGCTTGACGCTGCCGCCAAGGACGAGCAGCGAGATGTCGGCCATGAAGGCGAAGGCCGCCGAGAAGCGCGTCAGTTGCTGGTAATAACGTTTCATTTCCGGCGCCGTATCGACGTTGACCGCAGCAAAGTGTGAGCCGGTCATGCCCAGCCACAGGGCACGGAAACCGTTCTTGATCGTGAAGCCGATATGGCCGAACAGCGCCTTGTCGAAATCGACCAGACCCTGCTTCTGATCCGGGTTCTGCGCCGCCTGCATTTCCGGCAGCAAATACGGATGGCAGCGAATGGCGCCCTGGCCGAAGATGATCAGCGAACGGGTCAGAATGTTGGCGCCTTCGACCGTGATGCCGATCGGCACCTGCTGGTAGGCACGCCCCATGAAATTCGACGGGCCAAGGCAGATGCCCTTGCCGCCGATGACGTCCATGCCATCATTGACCACCTGACGGGCGCGTTCGGTAACGTGGTACTTGGCGATGGCGGAAACGACCGACGGCTTCTCGCCGAGATCGACCGCACCGGCCGTCATCTTGCGCACAGCGTCCATCATGTAGGTATAGGCGCCGATGCGGGTCAGCGCTTCCTCGACGCCCTCGAACTTGCCGACGGCCATCTTGAATTGCGAACGCACGCGGGCATAACCGCCGACGGCGCGCGCCGTCATCTGGGCCATGCCGGTGTTGGAAGACGGCAGCGATATCGAACGACCCGCAGCCAGACACTCCATCAACATGCGCCAGCCGTGACCAGCCTTTTCCGGACCGCCGATGATGAAATCGAGCGGCATGAAGACATCCTTGCCACGCGTCGGCCCGTTCATGAACATGGCGTTGAGCGGGAAGTGGCGACGGCCGGTATCGACGCCCGGATGGTCATAAGGGACCAGCGCGCAGGTGATGCCGATGTGCTTTTTGTCACCCAACAGACCGTCCGGGTCGTAAAGATGGAAGGCCAGGCCGAACACCGTGCACACCGGGGCCAGCGTGATATAGCGCTTGTCCCAGCTGACGCGCATGCCGAGCACTTCCTTGCCCTGATACATGCCTTTGCAGACAACGCCGGCATCGGGAATCGACGCCGCATCGGAACCAGCCCACGGGCTGGTCAGCGCGAAAGCCGGCACCTCGATGCCCTTGGCCAGGCGCGGTAAATAATGATTTTTCTGTTCATCGGTGCCGTAATGCAGCAGCAGTTCGGCCGGGCCGAGCGAGTTGGGCACCATGACCGAGACCGACAGCGCGCTGGAACGCGTCGACAGCTTGGTCACCACCTGCGAATGGGCGTAGGCCGAGAACTCCAGGCCGCCGTACTTCTTCGGAATGATCATGCCGAGGAAGCCCTTGTCCTTGATGTAACGCCAAGCTTCGGTCGGCAGGTCGTAGAGTTCGTGCGTCACTTTCCAGTCATCGACCAGACGGCAGGCTTCCTCGCATTCGTTGTCGAGAAAGGACTGCTCGGCCGGCGTCAGCTTCGGCTGCGGGTAGGCGTGCAGCTTCTGCCAGTCCGGCTGGCCGCGGAACAACTCGCCTTCCCACCAGACCGTACCGGCTTCGAGCGCGTCGCGCTCGGTGTCCGACATCTGCGGCAGCACCTTGCGATAGCTGGAAAAAATGGGCCGGGTGATGATGCTTCGCCGCAAAGGCCGAATCAGGATCAACCCGGCCAAAGCCACCAGGGTGACTAACCCGAGCAGAGGGATGAGGCTGTTGAACATGCTGTTGTCTCCTTTTATGTCTTTTTGATTTTGGTGTTTATTTCCGGTTGACCGTGGCAACCTAGAATTGAGGCAATGGGGCGCGCAAGCCGCCAAGCAGGAAGGACATCAGGCGTGGCACCAGACGATCCAGCCGATCGGTCGAATCCTCGTCCTCGATCTGCCAGTCAGTGACCAGACGCAACGCATCGGTACCGGCAATGGCGTAGGATGTCGCGCCGAGCATGAAGTGAAAGCGCCAGACGATCTCGGCCTTGGGCACCTCGGGTAGCGCCCTGAACAGCGCCTCCTTGTAGCGGTCCATTACCGCCTGGTACTCGTGCGCCAGGAAGGCGCGGATGAATTCGGATGGCTCGGTCAGTGTCCGGCCAAGAAGGCGCAGGAAAGTCATCCCGCCACGATTCTCGTCCCCCGCCATGCGCAAAAGGGTTCCGAAGAATGCATCGACAATCGCTGACGGCTTGACTGGCTGGCCAGCCGCTTCAACTTCCAGAGCGTCCAGGACGCGCATGCGCTCTTCGTTCAGCCAGTCAAGGCGGCGCCGGAAGACTTCCTGCATCAGCGACTCTTTCGAGCCGAAGTGATAATTGACTGCGGCCAGATTGACGCCAGCCTCGCCGGTAATCTGGCGCATCGACGTGCCCTCGTAGCCATGTGCCATGAACAGGCGCTCGCCGGCATCGAGGATTCGTTCGCGCGTATCGACAGTACGGGTTTCCATGGGGAGTCTCCTTGTTATTATGATTCATACGTTCGTTTTAATCATAATAACAAGGTTCGGCCAATGCAAGTCTTTTCTGACTTTCAGGAATTGTGCTGGCGAATGAAGGCAATCGCCTCGGCAGCCGGCACCGGGCGACTGAACAGATAACCCTGTACCAGATCGCAACCCCGGCTGCGCAGGTAGTCGAGCTGCTCGACAGTTTCGACGCCCTCCGCCACCACCTTCAGGCCGAGGTTGTGGGCCAGCCCGATGGTTGCATCGCAGATCACCGAGCCATCGGTATCCTCGTCAATTTCCTCGACGAATGAACGATCGAGCTTGAGGTGCTTGAGCGGGAACATGCGCAGGTAGCCGAGCGACGAATAGCCGGTTCCGAAATCGTCGATGGCAACCACGATGCCCATGCTGTGCAGGATATCGAGGATACGCACGGTCTCCAGCGGCTGTTCCATCGCCACCGACTCGGTGATTTCGAAAATGAGATCGGCCGGATTCAGGTTGTAGGCTTCAATGATGCCGCGGGCAATGACCGGCAGGTTGCCGTTGCGCATCTGGATGGCTGAAATGTTGATACCCATCCTGATGCCGGACAGTCCCGCCGCATAGAACTCGGCCAATTGCTGACAAGCCGCCCACAGGACCCATTCGCCGAGCGGCTGGATCAACCCGGTTTCCTCGGCAATGCCGATGAACGCCCCCGGTGCCAGCAGCCCTCTCTCGGGATGCTGCCAGCGGACCAGCGCCTCGACGGCAGCCACCTTGCCACTGGCCAAGTCAATGATTGGCTGGAAGTGCAGGCGAAACTCGTCGCGGGAAAGAGCATGGCGCAGGGCATGCTCGATTTTCAGCCGATCCAGCGCCACGTCGTTCATCTTGGCGTCGAAAAACTGGAAGTTGTTTCGACCTGCCGCCTTGGCGTGATACATGGCGGCATCGGCATTCTTCATCAAGGTCTCGCCATCGCAGCCATCGGTCGGGAAAATAGCGATGCCGATACTGGGTGAAGTGTAAAGATCGAAGCCCCCGATCTGGCAGGAAACACCAACACTGGACACCAGTTTTTCGGCAACCAGAGCCACCGAACTGGTGTGGTCGATGCCGGACAGCATAATCACGAACTCGTCCCCGCCCAGCCGCGCCACCACGTCACTATCGCGCACACTCTCGCGCAGGCGTTTGGCCACTTCGATGAGCAGTTCATCGCCAATGTGATGCCCGAGCGTATCGTTTATCACCTTGAAACGATCGAGATCGATGAACATCACGGCCACCCGCGCACCGTCGCGCCGCGCCGTGGCCAGCGCCTGATCCATCCGCCCCTTCAGGCTAAGGCGGTTGAGCAAGCCGGTCAGGACATCGTGGTGGGCAATATGGTGCAGGCGCTCTTCCGTCGCACGCTCGGTCGACACGTCGGTAAAGTGGGCAATGTGGTAGAGGATTTTCCCTTCGTCATCGCGAATGACCGAGATGGAAATCCACTTAGGATAAATGCCGCCGTCCTTGCGTCGATCCCAGATTTCACCCTGCCAGAAACCTCGCCCGGTAATGTCCTGCCACATCCGGCCATACTCTTCGGGCGTCGTCCGCCCGGCCGACAGAAAGCGCGGGTTGCGCCCGGCCGCTTCCTCGGCGGAATAACCGGTCAGGCGTGAAAACGCCGGGTTGACCGTGATGATGTTGTTGTGAACATCGGTAATCATGATGGCCTCGCCGCTATGCTGGACGGCACTGGCCAGCAACTGCATCTGCGCCTCGGTTTCGTGCTGGATACTTATATCCTGCGAGGTACCGATGACCCGCAAAGGAACACCATCCTTGCCATACTCGGTCTCGCAGACCTCCAGGACATACTTGATCCGGCCGTCCGGCATCTCCAGACGATGTTTCATGTTGGCTGACTGGTGCTGCTCAACTGAGTCCTTCAGAGTCCTGTCAACGAATGCACGATCTTCCGGATGAATCTGCGCGAGAAACTCGTCGTAATGCGCCCCGCCCTCCACCCAGGGAATCTCAAAAATCCGGTAGAGCTCATCGGAACACGTTACCCGCATGGTCGCCAGATCGATTTCCCAACTCCCCAGCTGGGCGATACGCTGTGCTGCATTCAGGCGCTCACCATTGCGGCGCAAATCGATTGCCGCCACCAACTCGCGCTGTCGACCGCGAAACAATTCATAGAGTACGACAAACAGGCACCCCAGCAAGGCCGCGCCAAAGACACCAACGATGAATGTCCGCTGCCGCCAGGAGGCCATCACATCCGACTCCGACACCCCCGCCAGGACATAAAACGGATAGTGCTCGAGCATCCGGTACCCGTACACTCGTTTCACACTATCCGACTGGGCGACAAACTCCAGAAGTCCATGCCGCTGCCCTGATTTGATCAACTGAAAGATGGGATGCGACGGATCAAGCGAGCGGTTGATCTCGTTGGGAACCGACGGCTCACGAAAGACCAGGGCATGGGTATCACTACGGCGGATTGCCACAGCCCCGGAAGCACCGAGGCGGGACTCATTGAACAGTTTCTCGAAATAATCAATCTCTATCGCAGCGCTGACCAGCCCGAGGAAACGACCATCCAATGCGCGGATTGCCCGGGCCGCAACAAAAGTCTCCCGGCCGGTAATACGCGACTTGACCACATCGGAGAACAGAATCGCGTGCCCGCTCCCTTTCTTGGGCAGATTGAAATACGAGCGATCAGCCACATTGACGTATTCGCCACCGCCAGAGAGGTAAAGCACATTCCCCTCCGAATCGATGACTCGAAATCCTGCCACCTCTGGAAAGGCTCGTTGGAAATGTTTGAGATCATCCTCGACTTCGGGACGAAAACGGGGGGCTGCATCGCTATTGAGAGACTCGTTTGGAACACTCTCGACCAATTCGCCCAAGGTCACATCGATTCGCCGCAAGGCAGCATCAAACCGCGCTTCCAGCAACTCGGACTGGGTACTGGCGACCGACCGCGCTTCTGCCCAGACCTCCTGATAGGCCGACCACAACACGTACCCAAGCAAAATGAAACCGCCGACAGCCAATGAAATCAAGGCGATCCACAGGTGATTCCCATTGCGGGGCTTCTGTCCGGGCATTGTCTCCACGTCTCGCGGCTGGTCAGCCAAGCTCTCGAATGCTCATTCTGAGCATACCGGTTTGGAATTGCAACGAGGCACCGGAAGCGGGCGCGGGTTGGGTTGCCGATACTGCAGAAAGCGACACATCACATTCTTGCCGCTCCGTCTTTCGAGCAGCACCTCGACTAACTCTTCGTGGATAGGCCAGTCCTCGACGGGTATCTCTGGCGGAAACAGCGAGTCACCAGAAAATGCCTGCTCGATGCGGGTCAGATAGAACCGATGACAATACGGCCAGGCCGCCGCGTAGACCGCAGTACCGCCAATGACGAAAACAGGCTTGCCGGTTGCCAACGCAGCCAGCAAGCCCTCCTCCACCGAAGCAACCCGGGTACAACCCGGGCGCAAGGCCAGGTCGGGCTGGCGACTGACGATGAACGAATCGACCGGTACCACATCCATCGATTCGTAAGTCAAGCGACCGATAACCAGCGCGGCGCCCTCGACCATTCTCTCGAAGTAGGCCAGTTCCTCGGGAATATCCCAAGGCAGCCATCCGTCCAGGCCAATCATGCCGTTGCTGGCAACAGCCCCGATGGCCGAGATCACCGTTTGCTCTTTGCCCACTGCTCACGCGTCAGCGAAAGTGAAATGGCTGGCGTCCCCTGCCCGTTGTAGACATGCGGCTTGTGCATCGAGACATGGGCCGATGACACAATGGCCATGCCGAAAATCGCGTCCATGACCTCGAGAATGCTCGATTCCAGACATTCGCAGTGGGCATTCCCCTCCAGCTTGCGAATGGCCAGAAAGATCACTTCGTAGTCGACCACCTGACGTATGTCATGCGGATCGACCACTGCGTCCATCGGCGCCCACGCATCAGCGTGAACGAGCACCGCCTGCGGCCCATGTTTTTCGAGTGGATTGCAGCCGGTACGCAACTGTATGGTCGCATCCACGGAGGCGCACCAATGATTTTGAAGCACGGATCAGATTCCTTTTATGTCATTCAATATGGATAAGGCAGAACGATACCAAAGCTGGCGCCGATGAGCAGGCAAAAAAACAGGCGCCGTAGCGCCTCGTTGCCGATCGACCAGACAATCGGCTTACGCCGTCACGTTGACCAAGGTTCCTGTCTGCTGACCAGAGGTATTGACGACGGGCGCTGCGGTTGTTGTTGTGGCCACCAGCGGCTCCGACTGAAGCACCTTGCTGATTTGTGTTTTCAATTCACCCAGTTGGCTCTGCACCTCGCCAACTGAATTCAGGGTCGCCAGATTCAGTCTTGCCTGGCTGGCGTCGCCCTGCGCCTGTCGCGACTGAACCTGCAAAGAACGGGCACTTTCCTGTGCGCGGTCGGCAACACTTTGTGCTGAGCGTGCCTGAGCCTGCAAGGCCGCGGCCTGCTGCTCCGCCTGATCAGCATTTCGCCGCGCCTGTTGCAGCTGGAGTTGCGCCCAAAGCCCACTGCTGGCCGATTGGGCGCTTGATGCCGACGATACTGCCATCTCGTCACCAATCGCCTGTTACAAACCAGTTTGTACCTAAGCCGTCACGTTGACCAATGTACCGGTCTCCTGACCCTGTGCATTTTTGACCGGGCGCGGAGGCTCTTCGCTACGCTCTACCCGCTCCTCCGGGCGCGACTCGCGTTTCTCGGCCTGTTGCACCTGCTGGGCCTGCGTAGCCTGACTGCTCTGAGCACCCGTATTCGCATACGCATTGATGCTGGAAGTCACTGATTGAATATCCATTTCTTCACCTCGCAACGAAAATTCCTGAACTAACTTTACACCATTCCGCAAAATATTCCAGAAGTATCCACTGCAACCGATACTCAAAAAACAGCAAAATCAGCAATTAATTTGACATGAGCCGGCTTAGGTTTGGCAAACTACATTCCCAGATATGCGGCCCTGACCTGTTCATTGGAGATCAGTTCCTGACCGGTTCCGCTTAGCGTAATCGTGCCCGTTTCGAGCACGTAACCGCGGTCGGCGATGGCCAGTGCGGCAAAGGCGTTCTGTTCAGCGAGGATGATGGTCATGCCCTGCGCCTTGAGCGTCCTGACCACATTGAAGACCTCCTGCACGAGCAATGGCGCCAGGCCCATCGACGGCTCGTCAAGCAGCAGCAGCTTCGGGCGCCCCATGAGCGCCCGACCGATGGCCAGCATCTGTTGCTGGCCGCCTGACAGCGTGCCGGCCGGCAGGTTGCGCTTTTCCTTGAGGATGGGGAACATCGAGAATACTTTCTCCATGTCGTCAGCGACCTGCCCCTTCGGCTGGGTATAGGCGCCGAGGCGCAGGTTGTCCTCGATGGACAGCGGGCCGAAGACCTGACGGCCTTCCGGACTCTGACAGATGCCGTTGCGCATGCGCATGTCGGAACGCAGCTTGCTGATGTCTTCACCGGCGAAGCGGATGCTGCCGGCGCTCATCGGCTGGACG
This sequence comes from Rhodocyclaceae bacterium, assembly GCA_008080565.1. Lineage (GTDB taxonomy): Bacteria > Pseudomonadota > Gammaproteobacteria > Burkholderiales > Rhodocyclaceae > Azonexus. The sequence continues at coordinate 20,814 of VIKE01000049.1, forward strand.
CCGGACAGCGTGCGGAGCAGCGTCGTCTTGCCGGCGCCGTTGGCGCCGACGAGAGCGACGGTCTCGCCGCGGCGGACTTCGAAATCGATGCCCTTGAGCGCCTTGATCCGGCCGTAGCAGCTTTCCAGACCAGAGACCGAAAGCAGGACTTCACCAACGCCCTTGGCTGCGCCCGGTTGCAATTCGCCGGCGCTTTGCGCCCCGAGGCCGATGGATTCGGGGGCCAGGCTGGCGACGCGGTGGAACAGTTCGCGGAATTCGGCATTGGCCTTCTCGCCGAACATCGGGTCATCGCTATCGAGGAAGGCGCGGTCGATGTCGGCCCAGTCGTCCGCCGTCAGTACCTCGCGGGCCAGCGGCATCGCATCCTTCTCCTCGGTGCGGATGTGGCTCTTGAGGCTTTGGGTGTAGGTACGCAGCGCCGCGGCGAACTCGGCGTTGCCCAGTTTGCCGGCCGCCGTTTCGGCCAGCTGCTGGCGCAGCGACTTGAGTATTTCCGGCCCGTTGCGGTGCTCGGCCTGCAGGCGGTCGAGGATCGCGCCCGCTTCCTCGCTGCGGAGACGCAGCGCCGGGAAGAGATAGTCGTCTTCCTTGGTGTGGTGGCAGGCATCCATGAAGTGTTCGATGTAATCGAAAATCGAGGTGAAGAAGGCCGGGTCGACCTTGCTGCCGGATTCCATTTCATCGGCCACGATGTCGATCGTCGCCGCGATGCGCCACAGGTTACGGTGGTCTTCGCTGATAACGCGTAGTGCTTCCATGTGTTTTCCTTCCTTACGCGTGAGCGCCGAGATAAGCCGCGATCACGTCGGGATTTTTTCTCACCTCTTCGCCTGTGCCTTCGGCCAGCTTCTTGCCGTAGTCGAGCACGAGGATGCGGTCCGAGAGGTTCATGACCATCTTCATGTCGTGCTCGACGAGCACCACGGTGACGCCAGAATCGGCGACCTTGCGGACCAGGTGGTCGACGTCGATGGTTTCCTTGGGATTGAGGCCGGCGGCCGGCTCATCGAGGAAGATCAGGCGCGGCTTCATGGCCAGCGCCCGGGCGATTTCCAGGCGCTTGAGGGCGCCGTAGGGCATGGCATCGGCCCGCGCATCGACGAAGGCATCGAGGCCGACGAAACGCATGAGTTCGGTCGCCTCGGCACGGGCCTCGGCATCGCGTTTCCTGAGCGTCGGCAAACGCAGCGCCGCCTTGATCAGGTTGCGATCCAGCCGCAGGTGGGCGCCGACCATGACGTTCTCGATGGCGCTCATGTTCATGCAGATCTGCAGGTTCTGGAAAGTCCGGGCAACACCGCGTGTGGCGAGTTCGTTCGGCGACTTGCCGCCGATGGATTCGCCGTCGAGCCTGATTTCGCCGCTCGTGGGTTTGTAGACGCCGGTGATCAGGTTGAACAATGTCGTCTTGCCGGCGCCGTTCGGGCCGATGACGGCGTAGACGATGCCGGCATCGATGCTGAAACTGACGTTCTGGACGGCCTTGACGCCACCGAAGTGGATGGAGAGGTCTTTGACTTCAAGCATGCTCACGATTACTCCCCCTTCCCGAACTTGGCGGCCAGAGTGGGCACCAGACCTTTGGGCATGAAGATCATGCAGAGCATCAGGATGCTGCCGAAGGCCACCGTTTCCCAGCCTTCGAAGGTGGCCAGCGCCTGCGGCAAGGCGGTGAGCAATACGGCACCGACCAGCGAGCCGTAAACCGAGGCCATGCCGCCGATGACAACCATGGTGACGAGTTCGATGGAGTGGAAGAAGTCAGCCAGATTAGGCGTCACGAATCCGACGTAGTGCGCCGTGACGCTGCCCATGAGGCTGGCGAAGACGGCGGACATGACGAAGATGGCGACCTTGTAGCGGACGACGTCGACGCCGACGACCTGCGAGGCGACTTCGGAGCCATGCAGGGCGCGTAGCGCCCGGCCGAACGGCGAGTCGATCAGGTTGAGCGAGGCCCAGACGCTGACTGACAACAACAATGCGACAACCCAGTACCACTGCTTGTCATTGGCCAGTTCGAAGCCGAACAGGCCCATCGTCGGTACCGGCATGCCGTCCGGCCCGCCGGTCCATTGGGCTTCGTTGCGCAGAGCAATGTTGAGGATGATGCCGAGGCCGAGCGTGGCCATCGCCAGGTAGTGGCCCTTGAGCTTGAAGATCGGCCGGGCGACGAGGCCGGCAAGCAGACCGGTGACGACGGCGCCGGCCGCCATCGCCAGCACCGGATGCCAGCCGAAGTGGGTCGGCAGCACGGCCGAGGCGTAGGCGCCGATGCCGAGGAAACCGGCGTGGCCGAGGCTGATCTGGCCGGCAAAGCCGATCAACAGATTGAGGCCCAGCACGATGACGGCATTGATCGCCATGCGGATGACGAGGTCCAGATAGAAGCTGTTGGGGACGACGAAGGGCAGCACGGCCAGGATGGCCATGACCAAATACAGTCCGAGATAGACATTCTTTTTCATGCTTTACACCCGGTCCGTCGATTTGCCGCCGAACAGGCCGCGCGGCATGAAGAAGAGGATGAGCAGGATCAGGACGAAGGGAATCGCATCCTTGTAGCTCGACGAGATGTAACCGGCGCCCATGGCTTCGAGAATGCCGACAAGCAGGCCGCCAAGCACGGCGCCCAGGCCGTTGCCCAGACCGCCAACGACGGCGGCGACGAAACCCTTGAGGCCGAGCATGATGCCGACATCGTAGGAAGTCAGCGTGATCGGCGTGACCAGGATGCCGCCGAGCGCGCCGAGGGCCGCCGACATGGCGAAACTCATGAACAGCACCCAGCTCGTGTTGATGCCGACCAGTTCAGCCGCGACGCGGTTGTACGAGGTGGCGAGCATGGCCTTGCCCTGCAGCGTGCGGTTGAAGAAGTACCAGAGAGCGATGACGACAAGCGCCGTGACGCCGAGGACCCAGAGGCTTTGCGGCAGTAGCGTGGCGCCAAGGATCTGGATCGGTTCGTCGCCCGAGAAGGCCGGCAGGCTGAAGGTGTTCTTGCCGAGCCAGACCTGGATCAGACCGCGGATGACGAGCGAGGCGCCGATGGTGATGATGATCAGCGTCACTGTTTCGGCGCCCTTGACCGGTTCGATGGCCAGCTTCTCGACGATGATGCCGACGATGGCCGGGATCAGGATGGCGAGCACCAGCGCGACCGGCAGCGGCAGGCCGGCCTGGGTGAAGTACACGGCGAGCATGCCGCCGAGCATGATGAATTCGCCCTGGGCGAAGTTGATGACGTTGCTGGCGTTGTAGATCAGCGTGAAACCGAGGGCAGCCAGCGCGTAAGTCGCGCCGACGGTCACCCCGGAAAACAGGAATTGCAGGAATTGGGCAAGCATCACACCGCCCCTTTCCGCTTTTGAGTCGTGTTCATGTCGTCTCCGTTATTTTTATCGGATTGCTACGGTCAACCGGAAAAATTGGCCCAAATCAAAGTGACAGCAAATGATCCGCATCGGCCGTCACCGGCTGCTGCTGGGCGAAGAAGCCTTCGGTGTGGATCAGTTCGTCCTTGGCGCCCAGCGATTTGGCGACCGCCACGCAGGCATCGACGAATTCCGGGCTGCCGGCGGCGAAGATGGTGTGCTTGGACAAATCCTTGAACAGCTTGGGCAGCGCGACATCGACGCGACCGGACAGATAGCCCTCGGCCTCCTCGCGGGTCAGCGTGATCTTGTAGTCGAAATTGCGGTGCTTGGTCCGCCACCAGGCCATCATGCCCTGGCTGTAGACATCGTCCTTGGTGCGCGCCGAAAAGAGCATGGTCACCGGCTTCTTGAAACCGCGACGCAGGGCGGCTTCGGCCAGCGCCAGCACGGGCGCCAGGCCGGTACCGGCGGCGAGACAGAGAACCGGCGTATCGACCGACGGATCTCCGATGAAGGTGCCGTAGGCGCCGGAAACCTTGACGCTCTCGCCGACGTTCAATTGATCATGCACCCAGTTGCTCGTCACCCCACCTTCGGCGCGAGCAATTTGCAGCACGAGCTCGCCATCGGGGCGGGGCGCGTTGGAAATGGAATAGGCACGGGCCGGAATGTCGGCGCGCGGGTTGCCGATAGTCACATACTGGCCAGGCCAGTAGCGGATCGGCTGGCCGACCGGACGCAGACGCAACTCGACGACACGGGCGGCGATCTGCTTTTTGTCGGTGACCACAAACAGCGCGTCTTCGCGCGGCGGGAAGAGTTTGGGCATCGCATCTTCGGTACCCCACTCGATGCTGATTTCCTCGGATATCGGCTTGGCCATACACATCAGGCCGAAGCCCTGCTTGCGCTCTTCCTGCGACAGCGCCATGTCGAGCACCATGCCCTGGTCAAACTGGCCGGAGGTGACCTTGACCTTGCATTCGCCACAGGCACCGGCGCGGCAGTTATTGGGCAGCGCGTAGCCGGATTTTTCGAGCGCCATCAGAACGGTATCGCCATAGGCGCATTCGACCGACTTGCCGGAGGGTTGCATGATGATGCGAGCCATTTTTGTCTTCCTCTCTGTTGTTATATGCCTGTTGCGGCAAGGCCGGCACCCCTTGCGGAGCGCCGGCCGATTTCATTTTTGCGGCTTTTTCCCGGTTGACCGTGGAACGATCAGAAAACCGGAATGATGTCGTCGAGATCCACGTCGCTGACTTCCTGGCCGGTGATGCCGACTTCCGGAATGGCCGGGAACGGGATGTTGTATTTGTCGAGCACACCCTTCAGATTGATCATCGCATTCTTCCAGTTCTCCAGCTTGGCCTCGTAGGACGGAATACCGAAACCGGCGCCACGAGCGACTTCCTCCCCTTCACGCTGGTTGGCGATGAAATCTTCCGGCAGGTCCCAGAATTCCATCGGCGGCTCGAACAGCACGGCCGACAGGAACAGGTAGCCAGCGCGAATCTGCTTGGTGACGATAGCCTTGGTTTCTTCCTTGAGGCCCGGGTAGTCGCGTTCCATGACGGCCATGCAGATCGCCATGTGACGACCTTCGTCACGGCCGATGTTCTTGAAACCTTCCTTGAAGACGGCTTCACGGGAGTTCTCGAACATCTGCTTGAAGATCGTGGCGGCAGCGATTTCGCCCATCAGGAAGGAACTGAACAGTACGGCCAGGTCGTACTTCGGCACGGCCTGCTTGTAGCCGGTCCAGTAGCGGGCGCCGTTGAAATACAGCCACTGCACGTTCTTCTGCAGGCGCTTGCCGAGTTCTGTTTTCGGCACGTAGGTGATCGGGTCCGGATGGCCGAGCAGCTTGGTGATGGCCAGGCCGCACATGATTTCGTGGTTCTGCTCGTCACGGGTCACCGAGAAGAAGCACTTGCGAACCGGATCTTCCTCATGCACTTCATAAGTCTTGATCAGCGCTTCGGCGAAAACCGGCGGTGCGGAGGCATCGAACACCGACAACAGGCTCCACCAGTAGGCGATGGATTCGCGCTCTTCCCACGTGTAGCTGTCTACATCCAGCGTGTCCCAAGGCAGCTTTTCCGGATCCCAGTCTTCACGACGGGCGGCTTCCCAGACTTCCTGCAGCTTTTTGGTCTTGCTGTGCCAGGACAGCGGGTAGATGTTGGGCTGCTCGATTGCCGGCGGGAATTCCATCTTGTCTGCAAAACGTTCTTTACTTGCCATGTCTCACTCCTTGATAGGGGTTTCATCATCTGGTTGATAGCTTCCCGGTTATCCGGAAAGCGTTGAACGAATAATGATACGTTCACCAACATCTTGTCAACGATTTTTGTATCGCATTGGCTAAATATTTTGTTGGAACCAATTTTGTATTTCAGAAACGCAATTTTTGCGCGCAGATAATTTAAACGTTATTAATTGTTTTTTCTGTATTTTTTTTAATTTCCGTAACTTCTTTTGTATTTCAGAATGTCAAAACAGCACTTTTTTTACGATACTTGTAATTGACTTTTACAAACTTAATTCGTATCGTGTAAGCAGATTGGTGCCGCTTGCCGAGCACCTGCCCAAGAAAAACACCCCGATGGAGATACCGATGTCCCTGCAACTACTGGAAAAGCACCGCGCCACCCTCGACGGCGCCCTCAACGCCATCCAGACCCGCGGTTACTGGTCGGCCTTTAACGAGATGCCCAGCCCCAAGACGTATGGCGAAACGGCTGCCGACGATGGCAAGAAAGCGTTCGACGCCCATCTTGGTCAGCAGTTCGTGCTCAACCAGCCCGGCCGATCAGGCTGGACAGGTGGCGAGCAGTCGCCCTACGGCATCGATCTCAATGTGCAGTATCCCGTCTGCGACCACGAAGCTCTGATCGCCGCCGGCCAGCAAGCCATGACCGGCTGGCAGAAAGCCGGCGCTGATGGCCGCACCGGCATCTGTCTGGAAATTTTGTCGCGACTTAACCAGCAGAGCTTCGAGATCGCCCATTCCGTCATGATGACCACTGGCCAGGGCTGGATGATGGCCTTCCAGGCTGGCGCCCCGCACGCCCAGGACCGCGGCCTCGAAGCCGTCGCCTACGCCTATCGCGAAATGAGCTTCGTGCCCGGCGAAACGACCTGGGAAAAGCCGCAGGGCAAGAACCCGCCGCTCGTCATGAAGAAGCATTTCGAACTGGTCGGCCACGGCGTCGGTGTCGTTGTCGGCTGCGGCACCTTCCCGACCTGGAACACCTATCCCGGCCTGTTCGCCGCGCTGGCTACCGGCAACGCCGTGATCGTCAAGCCGCACAGCAACGCCATCCTGCCGGCTGCCATTACCGTGCGCACCATCCGCACCGTGCTCGCCGAGAACGGCATCGACCCTAATCTCGTCACGCTGTGCGTCGCCACCGAGCGCGCCACGACGCAGAAACTCGTCACTCACCCGGCCGTCAAGTCCATCGATTTCACCGGCGGCAACGTCTTCGGCCAGTGGCTCATCGACAACTGCCGCCAGGCCCGCGTCTATGCCGAGCTGGCTGGCGTCAACAACATCGTCATCGACTCCACCGACGCCTACAAGCCGATGCTGCGCAACCTCGCCTTCACGCTGGCGCTCTACTCCGGCCAGATGTGCACCACCTCGCAGGCCATCTTTGTCCCGGCCGGCGGCATCGATACCGAAGACGGCCACAAGTCCTACGACGACGTCTGCAACGACCTGGCTCGTGCCATCTCCAGCTTCCTCTCCAAGCCCGAAGTCGCGCTGGCCGTACTCGGTGCCGTGCAATCGGCCGATACGCTCAAGCGCATTGAACTAGCCGACAGCGGCGCTCTGGGCAAGGTCATCCTCGCCTCGACCAAGCTCGACAACCCGGAATTCCCGAAATCCGAAGTGCGCACGCCGGTCCTCCTCGCCTGCGACGTTGCCGACGAGAAGGCCTACATGGAAGAGCGTTTCGGCCCGATCAGCTTCATCGTCAAGGTCGCCGACACGGCCGCGGCCATCGCCCTGTCCGAGCGCATCATCTCGACGCACGGCGCGCTGACCGCCGGCATCTACTCGACCAAGGCCGAGGTCATCGACGCCATGGTCGCCGCCACCATGCGTTCCAAGGTCGCCCTGTCGATCAACCTGACCGGCGGCGTTTTCGTCAATCAATCGGCTGCCTACTCGGACTACCATGGCACCGGCGGCAATCCCGCCGCCAACGCCTCCTACGCCGATGCCGCCTTCGTCGCCAACCGTTTCTGCGTTGTGCAGCGCCGCTACCACATCTGAGTTAACGCCATGAACTTCCAGACCATCACTTTCACGGTCGATGCCGGCATTGCCCGTCTGACGCTGAACCGTCCCGACAAGCTCAACAGCTTCACCGGCGAGATGCACGCTGAGCTGCGCACGGCGCTCGACCGTGTCCAGAGCGACCACGCGATTCGCGTCCTCGTTCTGAGCGGCGCCGGCCGCGCTTTCTCTGCCGGCCAGGACCTGGCCGATCCGGACATGGCGAAAATCGACGGCCGGATGCCGGACATCGGCAATGTCGTCGAACGAAACTACAAGCCGCTCGTGCTCCGCCTGCAGAACCTGCGCGTACCGACCATGGCCGCCGTCAACGGCATCGCCGCCGGCGCCGGCGCGTCGGTGGCGCTGGCCTGCGATCTGGTCATTGCCACCAAGTCGGCCTCCTTCCTGCAGGCTTTCTCCAAGATCGGCCTGATCCCGGACACCGGCGGCACCTGGTTCCTGCCGCAGCGCGTCGGCATGGCCCGCGCCATGGGCCTCGCCCTGCTCGCCGA
>VIKE01000050.1 GCA_008080565.1 Rhodocyclaceae bacterium
AGTCGCACCTGGCACGACCTGGCCCTGTACTACATGCTGTTCGCCACGGGCCTGCGGCCGCTGGAGATTGCCCGGATCGAGGTGCGCGACTACCTGCATGCCGACGGCAGCGTGTGCAGGGAATCTGAGCTGCGCGCCGACGCGGCGATCAACGGCAAGCTCCGGCCACTGTACTTCAGCAGCAGCCGCCTCGACGATGCGCTGGCCGCCTATTTCTGCGAGCGTCTCGCCGGCGGGCATGGCCTGGGAGGGCCGGATGCCTACCGTGGCTTGGACCCCGGTAGCCGGCTATTCCTGTCCCCGAGCGGTGAGCCCTACAAGATCACGCCCAACAATGGCGAGCCGGGGCAGAACCGCTACGTTTGCCGGGCGCTGCTGGAGATCTACCGGAAACTGTTCCGCTACGCCGAACTCAAGGGGTTGAGCGCCCAGTCGGCGCGCCTCACCGTGATATCGCGGATGTATGAGCGCGGGGCCGACGAGGATCAGGTGGGTGCAATCCTGGGCATCGGCGAGCGGAGCGCGGTGCGGGAGTTGCTGTCCCGGCCCAAGCCGACGCTGGCGGAACTGCTCGACGAGTTGATTTGAGCTCGCCATGGACTCCCAACGCTTCGCCATCAAGGGCCGCGTGATCGGCGCGGACGATCCGCAATTGCAGGAGGCGCTCGCCCATGTCTACGAGACACCCGAGCGGCCGAGATGCCTATGCGTGCCCGGCGGCGTGGAGATGTACGTGGCGCGGCATCGCCAGTTCGTGGTCAAGCGCATGCCAGACAGCGGCAGCACCCACCATCCGGGCTGCCCCTCCTACGAGCCGGAGGTCCAGCAATCGGGGCTGGGCGAACTGGTCGGTGAAGCGGTGCTGGAGTCGGAACCGGGCCGGGTCGAATTGCGGGTGGATTTTCCGTGGACACGGGTGCTCGGGCACGGCGTGCCGCGCGGCGAACCCCAGGAGGTGGCGGAGATCGGCGTGCCACGGCGGCAGATGACGTTGCGGGCGTTGATGCACTTCCTGTTCGAGCGCGCGGGCTTCAACCGCTGGAGCCCGGCGATGGCGGGCAAACGCAACCAGGGCGTGCTGCGCAAGTACTTGCTGGAGGCCGCCGAGGAGATCGTGGTCAAGGGCGTGCCGCTGGCCGAGCGCCTGTATGTGCCCGAACCTTTCAGCGAGAGCGCCAAGGCCGACGCGGCACAGCGCCGGCGCGAGAAACTGGCCGTGCTGCGCCCCAAGGACGGGCAGACGCCGCTGGCCATCGTGATCGGCGAGTTCAAGGCAAGCGAGGCGACGAGTCAGGGCTGTCGAGTCTGGATTCGGCACATGCCGGATGCGCCGCTGCTGATCGCCATGGTCATGGCCGCCCTGATCCGAGCTCGCCGCGAATACACCTACGAGATCGATGCGGCGAGTCTGATGCTGACGAGCGAGCAATGGATTCCCATCGAAGGCGTGCATGAAATTCCGCTGATCGACGCCCTTGTGGCCCAACAACGTCGCTTCGTCAAGCCGTTGCGCTACGATGCTCGAAGTGCAGCCATATTTCCGAATGCCTTGCTGCTGGATACCGGGTCGGCGCCGATGCCGCTACACGTGTTTAGCGCCTTCATGGACCCCAAAGAACGAACAGCAAAGGAGAAGGCGATTGCGGCAGCCGGGCAGAATGCCTGGGTGTGGTTGACAGACCACCCGATGCCTTCCCTGAAAAGCGCGGCGGACCCTCGCTAAAAGGAGTTGACGCTTGCAAAGCAGAAAGCGTGTGTCGATCAATTCCTCGGCGACATTCCCTGGGGAGGCGCCGTCGCCATTACCCGTTCACGTAGTTCCTTCCCTGCCTTGAAGGCGGGCACCCATTTCGCCGGTGCCGTCACCGGCTGACCTGTTTTCGGGGTGCGCGCTAGTTTAGGCTGCAACTTCCGAGTCCGCGAATCTCCACTCGACCGACCCAACGCAGTGCATTCCCACCGGCGGCAAGATTCGCTCCGGTATCAAGGTGCTCACGAAGAAGGCTGCCGGCGAGTTACCGCCGCGAGCGGGGTGGCCCAGATTTTCGAGAATCTGATGGCCCGCGCGCAGGGCCACGGTATCCGATGGGTGCAGTACCAGGCCTATGCAGACCAGTTCACACCTCGTTTTTGCATCCTGACAGTGAACAATGCGGCGGTGGCGGCTACAGTGAGCGTGGTGGAGGCAGAGCCCGGGCCGTTGGCGAAGATATGGAGTGCCTGCTGCGTGGCTATCTCGTTGCGATCACTCACGAAGATAGCAGCGGCGATGCGGAAATTGGTTCACCTGGAAGGGCTTTCTTCAGGCGGGGACCGGCACTGGCGATGCGTGCCGGGCTGGGCATGCGGTTCGATTGACGCCATATTCCGTTAGGAATAATCTCCTTCCATGTTCGGCCACTCGCGTTTCCGCTCGGTCCTTGCGATGCTGCTGGCTTTCAGTCTGGTCAGCGCATCGTTGTGGAGCTATGGGGCCGAGGCTGCCATGCCCAATTCCATTTGGTCGGGGCAGAATCCCACGACGAATCCTTCTCACCCATCCCCCCAGCAGGTGAGCGCTTTGATCCCCTGTGGGTGGGGCTGGTCCCGACCCGTCCGAACGAGGATACCTTCCGGCCGCCTCGCAGCTTCTTTCAAGCCTGAGTCTTTTCCTTTGACCTAAGGCGGGAGCCGCTGGCGCCGGCCAGCTTGAAAGGTTTATTCCATGTTGTCTTGCCGTTTCCTTGCTGCGGCACGTCCTTTAGGACACGCCCTCGCGCTCCTGGCCGGGGCTTGGCTCGTGCTTGCCGGCGCACCTGAAGTGAGCTTCGCCGCCACGCCCTTGACGTTGGATGAAGCGTGGCGTCTCGCCGAAGCCGCCAACCCGTCGCTACGCACCGCACAGGCCAATCAGGCGGCGGTCGAAGGGCAACGCGCCGACACCCGCGGCCTCCTCTGGAACAATCCCCAGCTCTCCGCTGAAACCCTCCGCCGGGAGGGGCGGCAACCTGGGTTCTCCCAGGAACGGTGGCGCGAGTGGAACGCCGGCCTTTCGCAGACTTTCGAAATCGCTGGGCAGCAGGGCCTCCGCCGCGAAGCCGCCGACCAGGATCTGGCCGCCCTGCAGGCGGCGCTGCAGGAGACGCGCCGCCATGTGCGCGCCGACATCGAGCTGCGTTTTGTCCGGGTGCTGGCCCTCCAGCTTCGCATCGCGACCGAAGAAGTAGCGCTGCGGCTGGTCGAGGACGCCGCCGCCGCCGTCCAGAAGCGGGTGGCCGCTGGCGAGGATAGCCGGCTCGACGGCAACCTGGCCCTCGTCGAAGCGGAGCGCGGCCGCAACCAGCTCGCCGCCCTGCGCGAACAGCTCACCGAGGTCCGCGCCGAATTGGCTAGCGCCCTGCAACTGGCGCCGGAAAGTTTGCCAGAGGTGACCGGCGAACTGATGCCCAGTGCCGCGAACTACACCCTCGACCAGTTGCTGGCGACGGCCCTCGGACGGCCGCAGTTGCAGGCACTGGAGCGGCGCGAAGCGGCGGCCGCCAGCCGCCTTGGTCTGGAGCGCGCCTCGGCTTACCCCGACATTACGGTCGGGGTAAGGGCGGGCCGTGAAGGGGCGACTGAGGCCCGGGAAAGGCTGGTCGGCGTCAGCCTCTCAGTACCGCTGCCGCTCTTTCGCCGCAATGCCACAGGCATCGGCAAGGCGACGACCGAGCTGACCCAGGCACAGATCGAGCGCCAGGTGGCTGGCCGCGACATTCCCGCCCAGGTGCGCGCCCTGTGGCTCAACGTCGAGAGCCTGCGAGCCCGGGTAAAACGCCTGGAAGCCAACGTGCTGGCCAGCCTCGATCAGAACCAGCTGCTGTCGGCCAAGTCCTATCGCGCCGGCGAGATCGGCCTCCTGCAGCTCATCGTGGTGAACCGCCAGGTGCTCGACGGGCGCCGCGACCTGATCGACGCCCGCAGCGAGCTGCGGCTCGCCACCGTTGCCCTCCAAGCCGCCGCAGGCTGGCCGGCCGCGGGAGAGTCGCGATGAAAGCACTGCTGACGAACGCCCATAACAAGAATTTTTCCGGGGTGAATCCCATGTCAACCCTCTACCTTCAGCGTGTCGCTGGGCTAGCCCTCCTGGCCGGCGCCTTCCTGCTGGGCGCCTGCAATCGACAGGATAGCCCGTCGGCCGAAGCGAAACCGGCCACATCTGCCCAGGAAAAGCCCGACGCCGACAAGACGACGGACGAACACGGCGAAGCCGGGCAAATGAAGCTCTCTGCCGAGGAAATCGAGACTGCCGGCATCCGGGTCGAAGTGCTGAAGGCGCAGCCCGTCGCCGACCAGGTAGTGCTCACCGCCACCATCCGGGCCAATCAGGACCGCATCGCCCATGTCGCGCCCCGCGTCCCGGCCCGGATCGACCAGGTCTACGCCAACCTGGGCGACGATGTGAAGGCGGGCCAGCCGCTGGCCCGCCTCAACAGCATCGAGCTGGGCGAGGCCCATTCCGTCTATCGCCAGGCGCAGAGCCAGTTGGCGCTCGCCAAGGCCGACTTCGAGCGGGCGCAGAAGCTCAAGGCCGATGAGATCATCCCCGAGAAGGACTATCTGCGCGCCCGCAGCGAGTACGAGAAGGCCCGTGCCAGCCAGCGCGCCGCCGAAGACCGCCTGCAACTCCTGGACGCCGAGCACCGGGATTCGGAACAGGGACCGACTTCGCTCTTCCCGGTGAAGGCGCCGTTCGCCGGCACCGTCATCGAGAAGGCGGCGGTCCTGGGCGAATTGGCGCAGCCGGACAAGAGCCTCTTCACCGTCGCCGATCTGTCGACCCTGTGGATCGAGGCCAACCTGTTCGAGAAGGACCTCGGCCGGGTACGCCCGGGCGCACCGGCCACCGTGACCGTGAGCGCCTATCCGGGCGAAACCTTCCAGGGCCGGCTTACCTACATCAGCAGCATGGTGGACAAGGAAACCCGGGCGGTGCCGGCCCGAGTCGAGGTGCCCAATCCGGATCGGCGCATGAAGCCCGAGATGTTCGCCACCGCTGCCATCGCGACGGGGTCCGCGACCCCGGCGATGACGTTGCCGCAGGCAGCGGTGCTGCTGGTGAACGGCCAGCCCATGGCCTTCGTCCAGGAAGCCGGCGGCTTCGAGCCCCGCGCCGTCGAGCCCGGCGACAAGGTCGGCGACCGGGTCGTCATCAAGAGCGGCATTAGGAGTGGTGAAGCGGCGGTCGTGGCGGGATCTCTCGCTGCGCTACAAAGTGCTGGTGCTGCTGGGATTCCTGCTCGTCGTGGTCTTCGGGGTGCAGGCGTTCCGCACGGTGCCGGTGGACGCCTTCCCGGATGTGACGCCGGTCCAGGTCAATATTTATACCGAATCCCCAGGGGTCGCCGCCGAGGACGTCGAGAAGCTCCTCACTTTTCCGGTGGAAACCGCCCTGGCCGGTCTGCCCGGGGTCGACGAAATCCGCTCGGTGTCCTTGTTCGGCCTGTCCTACGTGAGCGTCTATTTCAAGGACAACGTAGACATCTATTTTGCCCGCCGCCTGGTCAGCGAAAAGCTCCTCGAAGCGAAGGAGCGGATTCCTGAAGGCTATGGGGAACCGACCCTGGGGCCGAACGCCTCGGGACTCGGGCAAGTGTTCTGGTACACCATAGAGTCGGCCGACCAGAAGCTCTCGACCATGGACTTGCGCACCCTACAGGACTGGACCGTACGACTCATGCTGCGCACCGCGCCCGGCGTGGATGACGTGACTTCGTGGGGGGGCGACGAGAAACAGTTCCAGGTGCTCATCCAGCCCCAGAAACTGATCAAGTACGGCCTGACCTTCAAGGCGGTGATGGAAGCCCTGGCCGCCAACAATCGCCAGGTGGGCGGCCAGTACCTGAATATCGGCCAGGAGCAGTATCTGGTGCGCGGTCTCGGTCTGGTCACCGGCTCCCGCGACATCGGCAACATCGTGATTACCCAGCGCGAAGGGGCCCCCGTCTACGTGCGCGACGTGGCAGAAGTGAAGGAAGCCCCCAGCCTGCGCTTTGGCGCGGTCACCAAAGATGGCCGGGAAGTGGTATTGGGGCTGGCGCTGGCGCGCATCAACGAGAACGCCAAGAACGTGGTGGATGCGGTGAAGGCCAAGCTCAAGGTGGCCCAGCAGGCGCTGCCCAAGGGGGTCACCATCACCCCGGAATACGACCGCACGGAGTTGGTGGAGAAGGCGCTGAAGACGGCGGAAAGCGCCCTCCTGGAAGGTTCGATCCTGGTCGCGCTAATCCTCTTCCTGTTCCTCGGGGAAATCCGCTCGGCCGTGGTCGTAGTCGTGACCCTGCCGCTCGCCATGCTCATCGCTTTCATCCTGATGCAATATGTCGGGATGTCCGCCAACCTGATGTCGCTGGCGGGGCTGGCTATCGGCATCGGCATGATGGTGGACGGCGCGGTGGTCATGGTGGAGAACAGCTTCCGGCTCCTCTCCCATCAGGCCGGCAAGCCGGTCAACAAGACGCATGTGATGCTGGAAGCGGCGCGGGAAGTGATCAACCCGATCGCGTTCGCCATCATGATCATCATCGTCGTCTTCCTGCCGCTCTTCTCCCTGACCGGTCTGGAGGGCAAGCTCTTCAAGCCCATGGCGCTCACCATCGCCTTCGCCATGCTGGGGTCCCTCATCCTGACACTGACCCTCGTTCCGGTACTGGCGGCGCTGATCCTGAAGCCGAAGGAAGAGAAGGATACTTTCATCCTGCGCCATGCGAAGCGTATCTATCTGCCCTTGCTGGACTGGGCGCTTGACCGGAAAAAGACCGTGATCGGCGGCGCCCTGGTGCTACTGGCGGCGGCGCTGGCCCTGTTTCCCTTCCTCGGCAAGGAATTCATGCCGACGCTGCAGGAGGGCACCATCCTTTTCCGCGTCACCGGCATTCCTTCCACCTCGCTGGAAGAGAGCATCGCCGTCTCGAAACGCATCGACGCCGTGCTCAAGGAGCATTTCCCCCAGGTGACCTCGACCCTCGCCACCATCGGCCGCGCCGAGAAGGGCGAAACAGCGGATGTGAATTACATGGAAATCCTGATGACCGCGAAACCGGTGGATGAATGGCCCAAGCGCCTATCCATGCCGGAACTCGCCCGTGAAATGCAGGAAACCCTGGAAAAGGCCGTTCCCACCGTGGTATTCGGCGCCACCCAGCCGATCCAGATGCGGGTCGAGGAACTGATTTCCGGCGTACGCGCCACCCTGGCCCTCAAGGTCTATGGAGAGGATCTCGCCACCCTGGATCGCCTGGCTGGGGAAATGAAAACCGTGCTCGACAAGGTGCCCGGCGCGGCGGACCTTTCTCTGGAAGCCAACAAGGGCAAGCCGCAGATGGTGATCAAGGTCAACCGCGACGAAGCGGCCCGCTATGGCATCAACGCCGACGAAATCCTCGAAGTGGTGCAGGCCGGCATCGGCGGCAAGACCGTGTCGACGGTGATCGACGGCACCAAGCGCTTTGCTCTCCAGGTGCGCCTGGACGCAGCCTTCCGCGACAGCCCGCAGGCGATTGCCGACATCCCCATCCGCACTCAGTCCGGAGCGCTGGTGCCCCTGTCCCGGGTGGCGACGGTGGAGATGAACGAAGGTTATTCCTTCGTGCGGCGCGAACAGCTGCAGCGCTATGCGGTGATCCAGCTGGACGTGCGGGGCCGCGACGTGAACGGGTTCGTCCAGGAGGCTGAAGCCCGCATCCGGACGCAGGTGAAGCTGCCGGCCGGCTACTGGACCGAGTGGGGCGGCGCCTTCGAGAACCAGCAGCGGGCCATGGCCCGGCTGGCGGTGATCGTGCCGCTCACCATCGGGCTCATCTTCATCCTGCTCTACACTGCCTTCAACTCGCTGACCCATGCCACCCTGATCATCGCCAACGTGCCCTTTGCCGTCATCGGCGGCGTTTTCGGCCTGGCGCTGACCGGCCAGTACGTGTCGGTGCCATCGGCCATCGGCTTCATCGCCGTGTTCGGGGTGGCCATGCTGAACGGCATCGTGCTGGTGTCCTTCCTCAACGACCAGCGCCGGCACGGGGCGTCGATTCGCGAGGCGGTGCGCCAGGGGGCCGCCCTGCGCCTGCGGCCGGTGCTGATGACCGCTTCGGTCGCCATCCTGGGCCTCATTCCCATGCTGCTTTCGCAGGGGGTGGGTGCCGAGACCCAGCGCCCGCTGGCCACCGTGGTGGTCGGCGGGCTGTTTACTTCGACAGCGCTGACGCTGCTCCTGCTGCCGCTCATGTATGAATGGGTGGAGTCCCGGCGGGAGCGCAGCAACCCCTCAACCTGACCGCGGTGGCTCCACTCGCCGGGGCCGCCGCATGGAGAACGACATGAAAGAGATCAAGGCACTCATCCGCCAAGACCGCATCGCCGACGTGCTCGAAGCATTGCGGGATTCGGGGCTGTGCAATTGCGCCGGGAACTCCGCTTGCCACAACATTACCGCCTCCCGGGTGCAACATCCCTTCGCCGGCACCGATACGGCGCAGCAGCACTACGCGATGGATCTCGCGGAACCCGTCGTGATCGAGTACAAGCTCGAACTCCTGTGTAGCGATGACCTGGTGGACACCTTGGTGGACGTGATCGCCAAGGCGGCGCACACCGGCCAGCCCGAACCGGGATGGATCCTGGTCGGCGCCATCGAGCGCGCAATCAAGATATCTTGAGGAGCAAGGGATGACAGCCAATCCATCCGCCGCAACGCTCCTGGCGAAACCATGAATAGGCGCTTCTGGCTGCTCCTGGTCGCCCTGGCCGGCATCGGGCTCCTGGTCTGGTCCTTCCTCTCGGAGCGAGGCGGGGGGTGGGCGATGCGGGAAGTCATCACGATCAAGGAAACAGCTCCACCACCCGCGACGACAGGCCCATATAGCTTCCGCCAGGCGGCACACAAAGCCATGTCCTCGGTCGTGAATGTCTATACCCTGAAACAGGTCGTTACCCGGCGCGGTCCGGGTTTCAGCCATCCCTTCGGGCAGCCGTTCGGCGGGCCGGCACCGCAGCCGGCGAGCAGTCTCGGTTCGGGGGTCGTCGTCAGCGCCGACGGTTACATCCTCACCAACAACCACGTGGTCGAGGGCGCCGATGAGATTGCAGTCGCCTTCCCGTCGGGGGAAGCGGCCGAGGCTCGCGTGGTCGGGGTCGACCCGGAAACCGACCTGGCCGTGCTGAAGATCGAGGCCAAGGGGCTGGTTCCCGCGACTTTCGCCGACCCAGCCAGCGTCGAAGTCGGCGATCCGGTCCTGGCCATCGGCAACCCCTTCGGCATCGGGCAGACGGTCACCCTGGGCATCGTCAGCGCCACCGGGCGCAACCGGCTCGGCATCAATACATTCGAGAATTTCATCCAGACCGACGCGGCCATCAATCCCGGCAATTCCGGCGGGGCGCTGGTGGATGCCTCCGGCGCCCTCATTGGCATCAATACGGCGATCTTTTCCCAAAGCGGCGGCTCTCAGGGCATCGGCTTCGCCATCCCGGTCAGCATCGCCCGGCAGGTCCTGGAGCAGATTCTCAAGACCGGGCGGGTCGAACGCGGCTGGCTCGGCATCGATGCTCGGGAAATCCGCCGCGAGAACGGGCGCCCGGAGGTGGTCATCGCCGGCGTACTGCGGGGTGGCCCGGCCGATGTCGGCGGCATCAGGCCGGGTGATGTCGTCGTCTCCATCAACCAGCGGCCGGTCACCGACACGGTGGACCTCATCAACCGGATCGCAGCAGTCGCACCGGGCAGTTCGCTGGGAATCTCGGTCAGGCGTGACGGATTCGAGCTGCCGTTGAGGCTGCGTGCGGGCAAGCGGCCGGCGCTACGCGGCGTCGAATAATCGACCGATCGATTGGAAAAACTCGCGCTTGGGTTCGCTACCGGCCTGGGTTTTCTTGGCGGGCGCTGCTTCTCGGTCACCGATTTTCTCTTGGCATGCTTGGCATATCACCCTATTGAGGGTCGTCTCAGAAAACGGGAAATCAAGCACGCTAAGCCGGTTGCAGCGGTCGTAACGGCCTGTACGAGATCCTCGATCTCTTCACGACTCATTACGGCCATCAGGTCGACCACTTCTACGATAACCTCGTTCATGCTAAAACTGCAGTTGAAATCGCCTGGCACCTCGAAAGGGTTGTGCCACAATGGTTTCGAGTAAATCAGCGTTGCTGTAGATCAGTTGGACAAAAATCCAGAAAAACCTTGCAGCACAGCGGTTTCCACGTACCCCTCCGTTCAACTGAGTTTTCTAGGTTCATCCTGATCCGAACCCCAAGCCCCGGGACGACGATCCGCCGTTCTGATCCTCATGCGATCAACTCAACAATGCCGTCGGCATAAACCTTTGGCGGCGTTTCTCGTTGCCTTGTAAGCGTTCTACGCTACCGCACCGCTCGGCGGGTTGGCCCTGAGCGGCAGCAGTTCATCGATCCTGCTATAAGGCCAAGTGGGGAGTTTTTCGAAAGTGTCCCTGAGCCAGGCGTACGGCTCCAAGCCATTGAGCTTTGCCGTGGCCAGCAAACTCTGAATCGCTGCTGCTCGGCGACCGGCCCGCTCGGAGCCGGTGAATAACCAGTTGCGGCACCCCGGCGTGATCGGCCGGATGGAATTTTCCGCCGGGTTGTTGTCAATCGGCAAATCCCCATGATCGAGATGAATCGCCCCGGCTCTACTAGACACTCTGTAGCCGGTTGAAATACTGGTTTTCGAACTCTACCGGAGAAACGTCGTTTGCATAGCCATGACGACGTTTCGGGTTATAGAACATCTCGATGTAGTTGAAGACATCTCGGCGCGCTTCCTCGCGGTCGAGATAGGTTTTGCGGCGAATGCGCTCGCGCTTGAGTAGCTGGAAGAAACTCTCTGCGACCGCGTTGTCGTAGCAATTTCCCCGGCGGCTCACAGCCATCGCCATTCGGCTTGGCTCAGGGTACAAGCGGCATCATTACTTTGCGGCCAGGTGAAGCGACCTTGATGCAAACGCCGAACACATAACCAGACACCGGTGCCGTCCCAGACCAGCAATTTGATCCGATTGCCGCCCCGATTGCGAAAGACGTACGCCGTACCGTCGCAAGGTGATCGCCCCAGTGCTTGCTGAATTTGTTGTGACAGGCCGTCAATGCCCCGGCGCATATCGGTCGGCTCGACGACCAGCCAGAATTGCTCCGGCCGGATCATGGCAAAATCTCGCGCAACCACTGCGCACAGGCATTGGCCTGGCTAACCGGCCAGGTGATGTGAATCGTTGTTTCCGGGCGGCGGATTTCGATCTGGAGGTTGGCTGCAGATTCCGGCTCCGGTGTGCGGAGCGTTATGGGAACCAGGGTGGTCGACGGCGGGGGCTTCGCTGATTCGTGCGACATCTTGCCCGGTGCTGTGGTGGCGGCCGTTTGTTGATCGCGATGGACCTTGACCCAGCGACGCAGGTAATTGGCGTTGAGTTGGTTGGCTAACGCAATGGCTGCGATCGATACGCCGGGTTGCAGGCAGGCTGCTAATTGCTTGGGCCTTGAATTCGGGAGAATGGCGGCGACGAGGCCGATACGCAGGAACGGTGATGAGGTTTGTGTCCATGTGTCCACCAAAAATGTTGTGGACACAATGCTCGCCGTTGCCAACTGGATCAGCAATGAGGTCGGGTTAGACGCTTTCGTTGCCTTTCGATTCTCCGACCACCATCACCGTCCGTGACCATCGGAACATCAAATCAGGTGACCATACTTAGGCAGGTCGAGCTGCTCTTCAAGTGGATCAAGCAGCATCTTCGTATCAAGAAATTCTACGGCACGTCGGAGAATGCGGTGAAGTCGCAAATCTGGATCGTCGTATCGGTCTATGTCCTGGTTGCCATCGTCAAAAAAACGTCTCGGCCTCGATGCCTCGCTCTACACATTGCTACAGATTTTTTCGCTCACTCTGTTCGAGAATATGACCATCCAGCAAGCCTTTGCGGGAAACGACTAAATTCCAGAGCAGGGCAATAACAGCAATCAAATGACTTTATTCGCGTTCTAACCGGACACTGCTGATACAAGTGTGCCAAACTTACCGGTGGGTAAAGATCGTAGTCTACCGCGTAATTTTTGAGCAAGATGGACTTTCCGGGGTTTTAGCCAAAAACTCCCAACATTGACCATGCGGGATGGGCGGTGTTATTCCCGATCCGACCGGCAGAGGAGAAATTAGTGGAACGCAACATCGCCCCTACCGTAGTGCCACCGCCCTCGCCAAGGCAGGGCCCCCTCGTGCAAGATTCCTTGGAGACCGGAGCCATCGTGCTCCGGCCGGAGCAGGTGCCGCAAGCCGAGCAGGCGCTTGCCGCGCTGGACTTCGCGGACGTTCCATCCGGCGACATCATCAAGATCGGCCTCGGTGCCGAACAGGCGCTGCAGAAGACCCTCGACGGCTTCCTCGCCCGGCTCGACAAAAAGACGGCGTCCAAGGTGTTCGCTCTCTTCGGGCGCCTGGAAAAAGGTGTCGATGACGCCAAGCTGCCTGAAATCCTGGAGAAGATCCAACAGGGTGAAGCCCCGGGGTTCTTCGCCGGTCTGTTAGCCAAGCTCACCGGCCGCAAGCCCGAGGAAGCCTTTCGCGAGTTCATGCAGGAGATCGGCGAGTTGATCTCGATCCGGACGCAGACGCTGGCCGACGAGATGGTCCGCCTGGAGGGCGAACTGTCCAAGGAAATGAAGACGCTGTTCGGCGAACTGCAGGCGCTGGAGAGCCTCAAGCAATCGTACGGCACGCACTTCGCCAGCTTCACCGTCGATGCTGCAGTCGCGCGGGCGTTTCTCGAAAAGGCCCGGCAGTACGTAGCGCAGCAGACTGTGGCAGCGGACCCTGCCGACGTGTCCGCCCAGGCACGGTTGCGTGAGTTGCAGGACAAGCTCAGCCTGCTGGAAAGTCGGGCCCTTGCGCTCGAAGGCACCTATACGCGCCTGCCGGCCGACCAGATGGTGATCCAACAGATCGAGGCCGCCGGAATCGCGACGCTGCAGGAGACCGCCACAACGGTGTCCTCGCGCTTCGCGTCGATCAAGATGACCTTGCTGGCTATCCACGGTGCATTCGCGGTCAAGTCGGTGCAGCAGATCGCCGAGCGCCAGGCGCGCCTCGACCAGCAATTGACGCAACTGCGCGGCCAGGCCACCAAGGACGTGGCAATCGCCGCGGCCAAGGCACCCGGTGACAACCGTGTCGCGCAGGCGCAGCAAATCGCCGCGATCATCACGCAGACGCGCGAGATCCACGAACTGGTCGAAACCGCAAAGCAGGAAACCGAAGCGAAGTTCGAGGCGGCGCGGCAGATGTTCGAGCAGTCGCGAGCCGAGCTCGCGGCGCTGCGCAAGGTATGACAACAACCCGGAGAAACCCATGCTCACACTAACCCTTGACAAGCCCGGTGCCGCGCCGGCCCGCAAGCTGCAACTCTCGCTCAACAAGGGCGCTACGTTCAAGGTGACCGTCGCATGGCAGTGCGACGCCCGCCATCAGGACGACATCGACATCCATGCGCTCGAGGCACGCAACGGCGGCAATGGCGCGAAGGTCACGGTGCTCGAAGAGATCCTGTCCACCTACAACACGACGAAGATGAGCCCGAAGACCGGCGTGCTGCCAACCGCGGCCGACGGCTCCTTCGCCACGCCCACGGGCGGGCTGCGGCACTCCGGCGACGTCCGGGTCCAGGGCAACACCGAAACCATCGTCATCGATGGCTCGAAACTTCCTGCGGGCGTGAATGAGATCCCCCTCTTCGCCACCGTCCACAAGGCCGAACACACCGCGGGGCACGACGAGGGCTCCGCGGCCGAGGACGAGGCGGCCTTCGCTGACATTGAGGTCTGCACCGTCACCATCGCCGACGAGAGCGGGCGCGAGCTGGGCGCCTACCAGCTGTCCAAGGAATTCGGCGAGTTCAACGTGGTGCAGCTGGGCAGCATCATGCACGGCGACAACGGCTGGGAGTACGCGCCTGTCGGCCGCGGCTTCACGGGAACGTTCAACGACGTTCTGGGCCACTTCTCCTGAAGGCCTGCTGTGCCGCCCACGAAGGACAAGTTGCGTCCGACGGTCATCGGCGCCCCGGGCGCTTCGCTGCGCACCCCCGCGGGGGCCGCGCCGCGAGCGCAGGACGTCCTGTCGCCGGCGCGTCGTGTCCCCGCTGCCACGCCGGTGGTGCGGCAGCCGACGGCCATCCCAGGTGCCGAACGAAAGCGGATCGAAGTGGCTGTGTCGGATTTGCAAGCGTTGTCGCCAGGCGCAGCTGCCGGGGTATACCAGCAGGCGCGAGCGCTGGTCGGCGCATTCGTCGTCGACAAGGCTTCGCAGCGCAAGGCGATCCTGTGGGGCCACAACCTGCAGCAGGCGCACGGCGACCTCGTCACCGAGATGCTTGCCCTTGCGCGCAGCCCTGTGCTGCGTCAGGTGGAGGGCTACCTCGCGCGAATGATGGACATTCTGGGATCGATCGACCTCATGGCCGTCTGCGGACATGGCGGCGACAGTCTCGTGGGCCGGCTGTTCCAAGGCATCAACAGCCGGATCGACACGCCGGGCGAACTTGCCCAGGCCCAGGCCGAGCTGGAGCAGCTGCTGGCACTCATGGGTGGCGCACTCGACCCCCTGCTGGATCTGAAGGACCGGCTGCTGCGCCTGTCCGGGTCGATGGAGGGGACCGCGGCACAGGTCGAAGCTTCTGCCATCGGCGCCCTGTTCCTGTCGGAGCGCCTTCGTCAGGACGACGCCGCACTGGCGCAGTGCTTCGTGGAGCGCAGCATGAGTCTGACGCAGACCCTGGCGCAGATGCGGCAAGCCGGCTCCACGCGAGAAATGCAGATCGAGCAGCCGATCCGCCTGATCGGCGCCATCCAGAACGTTGCGCTGGTCGTGATGCCGGCGTTCATCGGCAGCATCGCGTCCATCGCCACCCTCACCGCCAGCAAGACCACGATCTCGCCGACCGAAGCCGGCGAACTGGCCTATCGGCTGCGGGACATCATCAGTCAGTTGAAACCCTGAACCAGGAGCAAACATGAACAGCAAACTCACACTGAATCTGGACAAGTCGGCCAACGCGCTGCGCTTGGCGCTCGACAAGGCCGGCGTGGTGGCGAACGTGAAGGCGGAAACCGCCGCGATCATCGACGTCTCCGGCTCGTTCGAGCACGAACACGAGGAGGGCACGACCAGCATCCTGATCGAGCGGCTCGTACCCTACTGCATGGTGCTCGACCCGGACCGCAAGATGGACGTCTTCACCTTCAGCGCCGGCGAAGACAGCGCCCACTACGTGGGCGCGGTGACGCCCGACGATGCGCGCGACTACGTCACGCGCAACATCGTCGACCGGGTTCCGGGTTGGAACGGCGGCACGACCTACAGCTTCGTGCTCGAGCGCGCGCTCGAGCACTTCGGCTGGAAGGTGTGCGAGGAGGCACACCGCTCATCCCAGGGCGCCGGCTTTCTCAGCCGCCTGTTCGGCTGGTCGGCGAGCGGGCATGAGCACGGCACCCCACACACGCACGAGAAGAGGCGCTCGCTCGTGCTCTTCATTACCGACGGCGAAAACGACAGGAGCGATGAGGCGCGCACCATGCGCATCCTCGAGGAATCGCAGAAGCGCGGCGACCAGGTCTACTTCCTGTTCATCGGCGCCTGCGAAGACAAGGGCGTGACGTTCGAATTCGTGCAGAAGATTGCACACCGGTTCAGGAACACCGGCGTGGTGGTGATCCGCGATCTCGAAGCCTTCGTGGCGCAGTCGGACGAGGAACTCAACGCCACCCTGCTGGGTCCCGAACTCGTCGAGTGGCTCAAGTCGTAGCCGGCAGGGGGTCGTCCCAGCTTGCCCTTCCCGGCGCGGGCAAGACCAGAGTCGGCGCCGCCTCCGGCCCGACGCGGCCTCGTCGATGCCTGCGGGCGCTGGCTTGGGGCATCACGCTGCAACTGGCCGCAGCGGCTGCTGCAGCGCAGCCGCTGGACGACTACATCAAAACCCTGACCGTCCCGGCATCGCCGACGGCAGCAACGTCGTCGGGGCTGGCCGCATTCAAGTGGTGACCGGGCTGCAGCGGGAATACCGCAGCAGCAATGGCGCGCAGTCCCGGACGCTGTTCCTGCCCACGCTGCTGAGAATGGGGCTGAGCGAGAATTTCGAGTTCCGCATCGAGAGCAACACCTGTACCCGGACGACGGAGACCGACTCGACGCAGGGGACGGCAAGAGCCGAGGGCATCGCGCCCGTGTCGGTGGGCCTCGAGTACCACTTCATCGACGCTGACGGTCGGCAACAACCGTCGGTGGGCGTCATCGCTCGCGTCTTCCCCCGATACGGCACGCGCGATTTCCAGACGACACGAGCCACCGGCGACTTCAGGCTCGTGGCGGACTGGGATTTCTTGCCGGAGTGGTCCCTGAACCCGAACGTCGGTGTCGCCCTGTACGAAAGCAGTGACCGCCGCCTCCTATACGCGGCTGGGTTGTTCGCTGCGACACTCAATTTCAACCCCAGCAAGAGCTTGAGCTTTTTCATCGACACGGGGACTCCAGTCTTCTGAAACGAGACACGGGCGAAGCGCCGCCGCGGCCTTTTCTGGCTGGCCGGCCTCAGGAAGCGGTTTTGATCGGCGCGTGGCGGCGAACCGCTGCATGCGGTCGCAGACTCATCGCAGCGTCGGCTCCGGGCTTGGCCGCGTCTCGAATCAGCTGGTCCTACCCGCGCAGGGCCGGTGCAGGGACCCACTGGGCACGGCACGTGCACCTCGCCCTCCGTCGAAGGTTCTTGGTGCCCCGCCTGCCCATGGAAGCCGGGAAACCGAAGAATCATGTCATTGAAGCCCGCGAGCGCGACGAACCGAACCGGGACGGCTGCGCGCGGGGCTTGCGCCATGTTCGCCGGACTACACAGCGCGAGCGCCCTCGGTCGCGGCGCTGTCGGCATCCTCGATCTCGATCGTCGTGTGTGACAGAGCAAACCGGGTGGCCATGGCCCCGCGCGCCGCGGCGAGCACGGTCGTGGCGTCCGCGCCGCCATCGACGACGAGGTGGCCGCTCATCGAGTCCAGGCCGGAAGTGATGGTCCACACATGCAGGTCGCGCACCGCAGTCACTCCGGGGATCGCGAGCAGCGTGCGCTCGAGCAGCGCGACGTCGACTTCGGGCGGTGTGCCTTCCATCAGGATGTGGATAGCCTGCTTGAGCAGGGTCCAGGTGCGCGGCAGGATGAGCAGCCCGATGCCGGCGCCGATCAGCGGGTCGGCAAGCTTCCAGCCGGTGAAGATGATGATGCCGGCGGCGACCAGCACGCCCAGCGAACCCAGCATGTCGCCCAGCACCTCGAAGTAGGCGCCCTTCACGTTGAGGCTTTCCTTCGAGCCGGCCGCCAGCAGCTTCATGCTGATGAGGTTGACCACCAAGCCGGCTGCGGCCACCGCCAGCATCGGCACACCCAGAATCTCGAGTGGATTGAGGTAACGCTGGTAGGCCTCGTAGAAGATGTAGACCGTCAACAGCAGCAGCACGACGGCATTGGTGAGCGCGGACAGCACTTCCATCCGCACATAGCCGTAAGTCTTCTGTGGCGTGCGTGGGCGCTCCGAGAAGCGGATCGCCAGCAGCGCCAGCGCCAGCCCGCCGGCATCGGTCAGCATGTGTGCGGCGTCGGCCAGCAGGGCCAGGCTGCCGGTCCACAGGCCGCCGACAACCTCGATGGCCATGAAGGCCGAAGTCAGTGCCAGCGCCCAGGTGAGGTTCTGCCGGTGGCGCCCCGCTGCCGTACCGGAGGGTTTGCTGTCAGGCAGACGAGTTGCTGGAGTCGTTACTTG
Source organism: Rhodocyclaceae bacterium (assembly GCA_008080565.1). Lineage (GTDB taxonomy): Bacteria > Pseudomonadota > Gammaproteobacteria > Burkholderiales > Rhodocyclaceae > Azonexus. Next base: position 17,815 of record VIKE01000050.1, read on the forward strand.
AGGCGCATCGATCATGTTCTTCCTTCTGGGGTAGGTGTAAGGATTCCTTCGTAAATGAATAAGATCGCCGGGAAACCCTTGTCACGCTTGAGCATCAGACGTGAAAACCCCCGGCAGCAGAACTCCGCGTGGGTTGAGATTTGATGAATCATACGGGCAGAGATCGGTCGCTAATCACGTACATTTTTACACTGCGATTCTTACTGCAGGTCCCTTTGGCCAACTTCCAAGGCACGAGGAGAGATTCGCGACGAGCTAGTGGCCATTTTCTGCATTGCCCGTGCGCCGCTTTAGGTGCTCGGCAGTCCGCTCAACCTGGAACAGGCTGATGTCGTCTTGCGTACTCCCTTTGGGGTGGAAAGGCGTGCTGATTACCTCAATAAGCCTCAAGATGTAAATGAAGACAAATGCGATCAGTCCTATGGCGACGAAGGAGGTCGAGAATGGCTCAAGGGCCGTCAGAAGCAGAAGACCGATGGTGCCGAGCAGCACTGACTTCGCCAGAAAGAACGCCGACGGGATGAAGCGGATCGACTGGATGTAGTTGACGCGGAACAGATTCCGAACCAGTTGCGCTTGCTCCTGCTTCAGCTTGACAATGTAGTTGGGCGGCACTTCGGCCTTCTCCATCTGCGCGAAGAACTCCCCCAGCGCAAACACGTGATGGTGGGTCTCCCTGTTGCCCGACACTACATCGTCGCGCAAGCTGTTCAGCGCCGCGAGCAGTCCTTCGCGGAACCCCTCAATGTCCAACGGGTAGCGGCGACTGATCAAGAGCACGTCCTCGTACATATTCTCGACGATAGCCGTGAATTCCGCGGGAAGCCGCTCGCTTTCCTTGTAGTCTGCGATGGTGGCCGACAGGATGAACCCGAGGATGAAGAAGCCACCTGCGACCGCGGTGGCGTGTAGGGGGCTCAAGACCAGCATCTCCCAACCAAGCAAGTGAACGACGAGCTTCAGCCCGAGCACCAGCGCGAGCCACGCCAGGCTTCGAATGAAGATCTGCTGCTTGGATATCCAAGCTCTCATACGAGGAATTTGCAACATTTCAAGTTGAACCTTGCCCAATCTACGACTATGCACGAGCGACTCGGAGCCTCCGCGAATATTTTTTCGCAGCCAACTGATAAACATCAAGATAGTAGGCGTATCAGGCCTGCGGGGTGAATCGCCCAACCGAGTAAACCTGCCAACCCCATTACGGCGCCAAATCCCGTCGGGATCAGCGCGACAAAGTAGAGCCAGCGCTGATGGGTCAGCGCCGTCACCGCCAGCAATGCAATCGCAATTGCCAGCAAGGCATCGGAAAGATCAAATTAATCATCGCGATAATTGCCTGAGTCATAATCCTTCTGATCCTGTTCGGCCTTGATGCGCAATTCTTCTTTTTTCTTGTTTTGCTCTGCAGCCAGTTTCTCGTATGTCTGGATGGCATCGATATAGGCCGCTTGTTCCGGTGGCGCTTTTCCTGCCGCAGCCAGTCTCAGCTGAACGCCAGCGGCTTGGGCGATTTCTTCGCGAATATTGCGTGCCTGATAAAACGCCCAGCGGTCCAGCTTGTTGGCCTGCGCCTGCTGCATTCCCTGAACCCCATGAAGGTGCGAGGAAAGCGACGGTGATCGCCACTAGCATATTCAGGCGCGCCACACTGCGTTCGCTGGCCTGCATCTGGTTGGCCTGTTCCACAGCATCTAAAACGGTAATTTCCATTGCTGAATCGCCTGATGAAATGAATAAATGCCGACACGTATTTTACCCGGCTTTGACACCGCCAAGTCACACGTCCAGCGCAAGGCCTTGATCGGCACGGCTTTCTAGATAATCAACACGTTAATTTATGTTTCTTGAAAGTCTGCATCGGCTCGGACAAGTTGACTCAGGGATTCGGTGTGCGGTCTGCTGTCAAGCGGCAGCCGCACTCGGCACCGCACCAGCGGCCGCCCGCTCAGCCGTCTTGTAGGCCAGCAGTCGCAACGCGTTGGCCACGACGATCAGCGTCGAGCCTTCGTGGAACAGCACCGCGGTGCCGATGTTCAGGCCGAAGATCGTGGCCGGGATCAGCACCGCGACGACACCCAGGCTCACATAGAGGTTCTGCTTGATGATACGGCTGGTGCTGCGCGACAGGCCGACAGCGAAAGGCAATTGCGCCAGGTCGTCGGCCATCAGCGCGACGTCGGCGGTTTCCAGCGCGACATCCGAGCCCGCCGCACCCATCGCGATGCCCACTGTCGAGTTGGCCATTGCCGGCGCGTCGTTGACGCCGTCGCCGACCATCGCGACCTTGCCGTGCTGGTCACGCAGCGCCTTGATCGCATCGACTTTGTGCTCGGGCATCAGATCGCCGCGCGCCTCGGTCAGGCCCACACTCTTGGCCACCGCCTCGGCCACTTGCTGGTTGTCGCCAGAAATCATGATCAGTCGCTCGATGCCGAGCTCGCGCAGTTCGGCCATCACCCGCGCGGCCTCCGGCCGGGGCGTATCCATCACTGCGATGACGCCCAGGAACCGCTGTCCATGACGCACCACCATCGTCGTGCGGCCCGCGGCAACCAGCTTGTCATTGGCCGCTGCCACCTCGGGCGGCAGCGTCGAATCGGGCAGTTCGGAGAATAGCACCGGCTTCCCGATCACCGCCGTCTCGCCTGCGACCTGCGCCTGCACACCGCGGCCGGTAATGCTTTTGACGTCGGACACAGCAGGCAGTGCGACCCGTCCGCCCAGCCGCTCCGCGGCACCGGTGACGACGGCCGAAGCCAGCGGATGGTCGCTGCCCTGTTCGACCGCCTGGGCCAGGGCCAGCAACTCGTCTTCGCTAACCCCGGGCATCGCCACCACATCCGTCAGCCGCGGCTTGCCTTCGGTCAATGTGCCGGTCTTGTCGAAGGCGATCGAAGTCAGCGTGCCCAGGTTCTCGAGCGGCCCGCCGCCCTTGACCAGCACTCCACCGCGGCCAGCGCGAGCCACGCCGCTGAGGACGGCGCTCGGCACCGAGATTGCCAGCGCGCACGGGCTGGCCGCCACCAGCACCGCCATCGCACGGTAGAAGCTGGCTGAGAACGGCTCGTCGATCACCACTCCAGCGAACAGCAGCACCACCACCAGCACCAGCACTGCCGGCACAAAAAGGCGCTCGAAGCGTTCGGTGAACTGCTGCGTTGGCGAGCGCTGCGCCTCGGCCTCGGTGACCATCTTTACCACCCGCGCCATCGTCGATTGCTCGGCGCGGCGGGCGACCATCACCTCGATCGCGCCCGAGCCGTTGATCGTGCCGGCAAAGACGCGATGCTCGGCGCTAACGCGGTCGAACGCGGCCAGTGCCGCCGGCGCGTCGGCCACTGGCCGCTTGTCGACCGGAACGCTCTCGCCCGTCACCGGCGCCTGGTTGACGCTGGTCGTCCCGACCACCACCACGCCATCGGCAGGCAGTCGTTCGTTGGGGCGCACGATCACGACGTCGGCCACCTGCAATGCGGCGACGGCGACTTCCTCGGTTCCGGCGGCGCGGCGCACGGTGGCTGTCTCTGGTGCCAACTTGGCCAGGGCTTCGATCGCCTTGCGGGCGCGGCCCATCGCGTAGTGCTCCAGCGAATGTCCCAGACTGAACAAGAACAACAGCAAGGCGCCTTCGGCCCACTTGCCAAGCGCTGCAGCGCCGATGGCGGCCACCAGCATCAGCGTGTCGATCTCGAAGCGCCTTGCGCGAAGGTTGTCGAACGCTTCGCGAACCGTGTAGTAGCCGCCGAATAAATAGGCCGCGACGTACAGCGCCGTAGGCAGCCACGCCGGACTGACGACCACGCGTTCGAGCAGCCAGCCAACACCCAGCAGCGCGCCGGCAGTGCCGGCGAAGACGAGTTCGGTCATCTCACCGAATGGGCCGCCGGCGTGCGAGTGGCCGGCATGGTCACCGGCTGCCTTGGCGTGGTCGTGACCGGCGTGGTCGTCCGCTTTTGCCGCGTCTGCCGGTGCCGCATCGGGCGCCTTGAGGCCCAGCGTGGCGGCGTGTTCCAGCAAGACCTGCGCCGACACCTTCTGGCGGTCGTATTCGATCCGCACCGCGCCCGAAGCAGCGACATCAGCTTCGAGCACGCCAGGTATACTGCGCAGCCCGTCGGCGACGCTGCGCGCGGCGCGCGCATGAAGCGCTGCGTCGGCGCGCACGACCAAATGCCCGAAGCGCTCGCTGATCTCCGCGCCCGCGGCATGAACCAGTTCTCGGACGCGGCCGATGTTGATCTGTGCCGGGTCGTAGTGGATGCACAACTGCGGCGCGTCGGCGTCGCGCGCGACATGCGCCTCGGAGATACCGGGCCTTCCCGACAGCGCGGCGATCAGTCGGCCGACGCAGCGGTCGTCGGCGTCGGGCAGGAGCAGCGGCAGGTCGAGCCGCAGCCGGGTCGTTGGTTCGTTCATTGGCACTCTCTTTCGTTGTTATGCTGCAGGGCCGACTGGTCAAAGCATTTCATCGGCGGACCATCACTGCGCCTGTCACTGGCGATAATATTTTTGAAGCCATCGCGGATGGCACCTTGAACTGGGTAACGGCCGCTGCAATCGGCTTAGCGTGCTTGATTTTCCATTTTCCGAGATGCCCCCTATTGGGCGAGTGCTCTTTCTGCAGCGTATATCGACCGATGCTCAGCGATCCCATCTTAACGACATTGAACCGGCTCATTTGAGAGCTCTTAGCAGTTCCAGCATATCTTTAAATTCTCCGCCCACGCGATCCAGAGTAAATTGGTACATGATTGCGTTCTCGGAAAACTTAGATCGCTCCACATCCATCTCGACGGTGTTGCCGTCGGCACTGATCTGGTTTGGCTCCTGATATTTGATCGCAACTCCTTTATAAGATCCCCCCGCTGGATCTGAGGCAATATGCGATGGGGATGTTGTAGCCAAACCCGGAAAGGATCCCGTTGTATATTGGGCTTTCTTCATGGCCTCATTGAGGTCGATATCGATAGCCTTGTAACCGGGAGTATCAGCGTTCGCGATATTTGAAGCGATTAATTGCTGGCGATAAGCCCGAATACCGAGCGCCATTTCCATGAAATTCTTCGACGAAGGCCCTGCATCGGAAACCGGGAAGTGACGAGGGTTGCCTTTTGACGCATCGTCTCCTCGGCGTTGTATCGCTTGCCCTAAAGCGTTTGCGAAAGAATCGGTAAGCGGCGAAGTCCCTTGGACGTCTGGACGATTTTCAGCATGCCGTATAGAAATATCGGAAGAGGCATTATCGGGGCGATTAATCGGCTGCATGGCGCTCCTTCGATCAACTGGGCAATTGGCGGGGACGGACAGGCAAGTGGTTTGCTATAACTGACCGGTCCCGCTTGGACTCTTGAGATAAGCAACTACCTTAGGGTGAACCGAACAACCTGACTCGCTTTGTCGCCAAGTTTCACCAAAGCCGCCGCCTTCATGCCGGGCTGGATCTTGAAGGCCCCTTGCGCCTGCAGCTTGTTGCCCCCGGCCGGCAGCAATTTGGCTTCTGTTTTCTCAGATGCGGACAGCAGCGTCATCGTCGCTGACGCGTTCTTGGTATCTACCGGCTGATCATGGTCGGTGACGTAGAGCGTGAGGGCATCGGCCTTCGCCACCAGCTCATAGTTGATGTCCTTGACGACCGATACGATGCCGCCATGCTGCGGTTTGACGTCGTGGGCGGTGATCGTCCGCGGCCGAGGCCTGGTGGATGGCGCAAAACGCAGCGAGAACGGTGATGACATGCAATAGCTTCATGGGGTTGCTCCCTTTGGGTTGATAACTTGATGAATGGCGATGCGGCTCTTCCATGTACCCGGGCGTGCCGGCGACATAGGTGCAGCCCCCCCGCCTGGCGGTTGCAGGGGGTGGTTTCGCATTGCAGTGTCGTGTGAACGACCTTGAAGCGCTGGGCCAGGTGGGAATCAAATCGCCCTCCAGCGAGAAAGAGCGGTCGTGGACTACATGGGCGGTCAGGCTGACCTGGCCGCCACTCAGCAATCGAAGGCTGACCAGATTGACGACCAAGCCGATGCCGGCGATGACCAGCATTCCCGTCGGGTGAACCTCGGGCGTATGCAGGAAGCGCTGATATGCCTCGCCCAGGATGTAGAGGGCGACGGCAAAGAGCAGCAAGGCATTGAACGCCGCCAGGATTTCGAACCGGTGGTAGCCATAGGTCCGCCGGACATCGGCCGGCCGCCGGGCGATGCGGATGGCAGCCAGGGCGATGGCGAGCGCAAATATGTGCGCAGCGTCCGAGATGAGGGCGAGGCTGCCAGTCAGAATGCCGCCAACGACTTCGGTCATCAGGAAGCCGAAAGTCAGCACCATCTTCGATCCCTGCTTCACTGCCTGCAGCCGACGCCGGAGTTCGGCGGAAAATTTCGGCTTCGACGTGCGCCTTCCCTCGCGCCAGCAGACAAAAACATAGAAGGCCAGGACGGTAATCATCAAGCCCAGGCCGACGACGATCAGCCGAAACTCAAGGTGACTGTGAAGGAGATGGTCGAGCATGGGGTGACGCTCCCGCCATCAAGACTGCTGCGCCTTGCCGCAGTTCGGGCAAAACTTCACCCCCGGCGCCAGGCTTGCATTGCAGGCGGCGCAAGCACCGGGCAGCAGCGTTGTGCCGCATTGCGCGCAAAAGCGCGCGCCCGGATTGGGCACGATGCCGCACTTCGGGCAAGAAGGGCCACCGGCGGCTACCCCGCCACTGGGCTGCCCGGTATTCGACGGGTAATTTTGTCCCCAGCCATGATCACCGCCCGGATAATTCCCCTGGCCGCGATGATGACCTCCTTGATGACCACCTTGATGGCCGCCGGCCATCCCCTGCAAGAGCTTTTCAAAAAATCCCATGACATCCTCCGCGAACTGAGTCGGTAGATATGTGACCGGTTGCCTGATTCGCTGTTTCAGCGCCAAGCCTCCGGCCACGCCTGCAAACCTTATGCTTGTGTCGGCTCGGGGGCCGACTCGGCGGTGAAATCCTCTTCCTCAGCATCTTTGCCATGGACAAGACGATAAAGAAGGGGCAGAACGAGAAGCGTCAGTGCAGTCGATGACAGGATGCCGCCGATCACTACCGTGGCGAGCGGACGCTGAACTTCGGCACCGGTGCCCGTTGCTATTGCCATGGGAACAAAGCCGAGGGAAGCGACCAAGGCCGTCATCAGCACGGGACGCAAGCGGGTCAATGCTCCCTCGTGAATGGCATCATCCAGAGTGCGTCCTTCTTCTCGTAAGCTACGGATGAACGCAATCATCACCAGCCCGTTGAGTACCGCCACACCGGACAAGGCAATGAAACCGATACCGGCTGAAATCGACAGCGGGATGTCTCTCAACCAAAGCGCAACGACACCGCCCGTTAACGCGAACGGAATGCCGGTAAACACTAGCAATCCATCTTTTGCATTGCCGAACATGACAAACAGCAGCGTGAACACCAGCAGCAAGGCAACAGGTACGACAATTTTCAGGCGTTGAGAAGCCGATTCCAGTTGCTCGAAGGTTCCGCCCCAGGAAGTCCAATAGCCGGTCGGAATTTTGACCTCTGCCAGGCGTGTCTGTGCTTCGCCCACGAACGAGCCGATGTCCCGTCCCCGAACGTTGGCACTGACGACCACGCGCCGCTTGCCATTCTCCCGGCTGACTTGATTGGGCCCCGGCGCGACTTCCAGGCTGGCGACCTCACTTAAAGGGATATAGGTCGTACGCCCCTCGATGCCGTTGCTGACTGCAGTGCTTTTTGGCAAGGCGATCGGTAGACGCTTCATCGATTCGATATCAGAACGCAGGTTATCGGGTAGACGAACGACAATATCGAAGCGTCGATCGCCTTCGAACATGGTTCCAGCCTCTCGACCACCAATGGCCGTCGAAATCGCATCCTGAACATCGCCGACGTTGAGCCCATAGCGAGCGGTCTTGTCGCGATCGATGTTGACGGTCAGCATGGGCAAGCCGGTCGTCTGCTCCACCTTGACTTCGGATGCGCCGGGTATCTTTCCCAGAACGGCGGCAATTTTGCCCGCCGTTTCGTTCATCACATCCATGTCGTCGCCAAATATCTTGATCGCGACATCGCTGCGGACCCCGGAGATCAACTCGTTGAAGCGCAACTGGATTGGCTGAGAGAATTCATAGGTATTGCCCGGCAGCTTACCAGCGGTCTCCTGTATGGCTGCCAGCAGTTGATCCCTGGATTTCTTTGGCTCGGGCCACTGCGTTTCCGGCTTCAGCATGATGTAGCCGTCCGAGATATTGGGGGGCATGGGATCGGAAGCGATTTCAGCTGTTCCTGTCCGCGCAAACACACGCTCGATTTCCGGGAAATCCGCTTTAAGCCGCTTTTCCAGTTGTTGCTGCATGGCAACGGACTGGGACAGGCTGGTTCCCGGAATACGCAGTGCCTGAATGGCGAAATCGCCTTCATTCAAACTGGGAACGAATTCACTCCCCATGCGGGTGACGAGCAAGCCGGAGAGAATGACAATAACGGCTGTAAAGACCAGGACCACAGGCTTATTGGTCATGACACTGGCCAGCGCTGGCTTATACCAGCGCTTGGCGGTCCGCATCAGGATGTTTTCCTTTTCTCCCACCTTCGCACCGATAAACAGCGCTACTGCCGCCGGGATGAAGGTGACGGAGAGGATCATGGCGCCAACCAGAGCTGTGACCACGGTGAAGGCCATAGGATGAAACATTTTCCCTTCGACGCCGGTGAGCGCAAAGATTGGCAGGTAGACAATCATGATGATGAGTTGGCCGAAAAGCAGCGGTCGGCGTGCTTCCCTGGATGCGGCAAAGACCTCGTGGAAGCGCTCGGTCCGGGTCAGCGGCCGTCCGTGATGCTCTTGGGCATGGGCCAGTCGGCGCACGCAGTTTTCCACGATCACGACCGCACCGTCGATGATGATCCCGAAGTCGAGGGCTCCGAGGCTCATCAAGTTGGCACTGACGTGGTAAGTCACCATTCCTGAAAAGGTAAACAACATGGAAAGCGGGATCACCATAGCTGTGATTACCGCTGCCCGGATGTTGCCAAGGAACAGGAACAGAATGACGATGACCAGAACAGCGCCCTCAAGGAGATTCTTCTTGACGGTATTGATCGCCTTATCCACCAGAACAGTCCGGTCATAGACGGTGACCGCCTTAACTCCTTCGGGCAGGCTGCGGTTGATTTCCACCATTTTCTTGTCTACGGCTGCAGAGACGGTTCGACTGTTCTCGCCAATCAGCATGAACACCGTACCGAGGACGATTTCACGACCGTCGTCGGTGGCGGCACCGGTACGCAGTTCGCGGCCGATACCGACCTCAGCTACATCGCGAACGCGGATCGCCACCCCTTGCACATTGCCGAGAATGACATTGCGGATGTCCTCGATGCTCCGTACCTGGCCTGGCGCCCGGATCAGATACTGTTCGCCACGCTTCTCGATATAGCCTGCCCCGACGTTGCTGTTGTTGCGGTCGAGAGCGGTTACGACGTCTTGCAACGTCAGCCCATAGGAAGCGAGTTTTTCAGGGCTGGGCGCAACCTGGTATTCCTTGGCAAACCCGCCGATCGAGTTGATTTCGGTAACTCCCGGCACATTGCGCAACTGCGGTTTGATGATCCAATCCTGTATCTCGCGCAAATCGGTCGGTGTATAGGCGCTACCGTCTGGCTTTCTGGCTCCGTCTTCGGTTTCTACGGTCCACAGGTAAATTTCCCCCAAACCTGTCGAAATTGGCCCCGTGGCCGGCGAAATTCCAGCCGGAAGCTTTTCCTTGGCTTCCTGAATACGCTGATTGACCAGTTGGCGAGCGAAATAGATGTCCGTTCCATCCTTGAAAATCACCGTGACTTGGGACAGGCCATAACGCGACAGGGAGCGGGTTTGTTCCAGATGGGGCAATCCGGCCATGACGGTCTCGACCGGATAGGTCACCCGTTGCTCAACCTCCAGTGGTGAATAACCAGGTGCCGCCGTATTAATCTGAACCTGGACGTTAGTGATGTCGGGCACCGCGTCGATCGGCAGGCGCTGGTAGTTGTAGATGCCCAGTACGGCCATGCCAAGCACGGCCAAAATGACCAGCCAGCGGTGCTCGATGGCGAGGCGAATGATGCGTTCAAACATGTTGTTCTCCCCCGCCTCAGTGGCTATGCTCGGCGCTGCCCTTGCCGAGTTCCGATTTCAGGACAAAGCTACCGGCTGCAGCGTATGGCGTTCCAGCCTTCAAACCGCTGAGCACTTCGATCAGCTTGCCGTCAGAACGCCCCAAGGTGACGGGTTGGGCAACAAAGCCGTCAGCCACCTTGATAAAAATAACGCTCTTGTCCCCGATCGTCTGGATTGCTTCGGCCACAACGCTTACCGGGACTTCGGCCTCACCGGAGACCACTTCGACATTAACGAACAAGCCAGGCCGCCAGGCCATCTTTGGGTTGTCCAGGATGACACGCGCCTTGGCCGTACGGGTCTCCTGGCCGAGCAAGGCGCCAACATAGGAGATGCCGCCTTCCGCCTTCGATTCGAATGCAGTCGCCTTGACGACGACCTTTTCGCCGATGCGAACGATGTTCAGATCCTTGGCGGGAACAACGATTTCCGCCCAAACCGTGGACAGGTCGGAAACCGTGAATATGCTGGCATCTTCCTTGACCGCTTCGCCGAGCGCGATGTGCTTTTCCACGACCATGCCATCGAAAGGTGCCCGGATTTCATAGCGGTTGAGGCTTCCCGAAACGCTCGGGCTTGCCCCCAGCGCAATCAGTTTTTGCTGGCTGTTGGCGACGGCAATTTCAGCTTCCCGCAAAACCTGCTGTGCCAGGAGGTAGTCCTGCTCGGCGGAAATTTTTTCTTCCCAGAGCTTCTTTTCCCGATCGTAAGTCGATTTGGCCAGGGTCAGGCGCTTCTGCGCAGACAACAGTTCACTGCGCTGCTCGGAAAGCCCGATACTGGCGATGACTGCCAGAACCTGCCCACGCTTGACCAACTGTCCAAGATTGGCTGGAACACTTTCAACAACACCGGCCAACCGCGGCACAACGTGAGCGGTCCGGTCTTCGTTGAAGCGGATCTCGCCCGGCAGTTGTGAAGCGGTTCTGATTTTGGCAGGGGCCGCCTTCTGGATACTGATGGCGGCCGATTTGACCTGCTCATCAGTCAGTTCGATTTTTCCTTCTTCCCTTGTATCAATGAACAGGAACGGTGTGTTAGACACCATAGCGGTAATAGCCGCCTCAAAGGCATGGGGTTCGGCGATCGGACTGGTGCTCATCAGGAAGTCTTGTTCCACCTTGAAGGCCACTTCCTGCTTCTCTCCGTTCGGCCGCGTCAACGTCACAGAAACCTTAGCTGCTGACGGGGCCAAGGGCTTGTCCTGTTGGAACAGCCAGACACGAAAATGTGGCTCACCACCTTCTTCAGCCAACAATAACTCCAGGCCGAATCCATCTTCGGTAAACAGTTTGCCTCCGTGAGCGCCAGTCGTCGGTCCATCCTCATGATGTTCAGCATCGCCGTGGCCCTTGGCGTGATCATGGCCATCGCCGGCCTGAGCACCATGATGCTCAGCATCAGCATGTCCCTTGGATTCGGCATGGCTGGCATGTTCACCCTGCTCAGCAGACTGATCCGAAGAGGAGGAGCCCAGAATCCAGCCGCCGGCAGCAATGCCCATCGCCAAGATGACAGCGATGGCGATACCTTGTTTTTTGGAAAGGTTAAAGGCGTTCTTGTTGATATTGATTTTCACAGCTTGCTCCTACGGACGGCTTGGCATGGCGGATGGCATTGAATTGGTGGAGCCCAGAACACGCTCCAGTTCGGCAGAAGTCCGATGCGCCTCAGACAAACTTTTCAGGTATTGGGCTCTTGCCTGAAAGAAGGTGCGTTGAGCATCCAGGACTTCCAGAAAACTGAATTTCCCAAGCTCGAACCCTTTACTATTGCTCCGGCCCGATGAAGTCTTAAGCGGCATACTTGACGCGCCGGTCTTGGAAGTAACTCATGACCCGTTCAGGGTTTTGCTCCAGCATCATCATATGAGCGCTGGTGGCGTCGCGTAGTTTGGCTTTAGTGCGAACGGGAACGCGCTTCCCCATCTCTTGCTTGAGATCGGCGTTAAGACGCTCCTCGGGATTGAGCTGAGGGCTATAGCTGGGCAGGTAGAACAACTCAATCTGATTTTTTCGCTCGGCTACCCATGCCTTCACGATCTTGCTGTGGTGCACTCGCAGATTGTCCAGAATCAGGAACACCTTTTTCCCGGCATCCTTGATCAGGGCAGCCAATCCAGCGTGTCTTACCCTGATTGGTCACAGTGGCAATCATGGAGAGCTTTTCTCGAGTGCCACCCACGGTCATCGCGACAGGTGTCTTGCCCGCAGGGGCAAAGCTTCTACCGCGCACATCGGTATTGACCAGCGCTGTTTCATCTCCCCAATGGATTTCTGCGCCTTCTTGCCTGGCGCGCTGCTCAATCGCGGGATATTCCCCTTCAAGCCACCCCTGAACGGCCTCGGGATTTTGTTCATAGGCGCGCTTGATCGGCTTTTGCGGAGTGAAGCCCCAGCGTGCAAGGTATTTGCCCACACTGCGAATGTGCAGCTTAATGCCGTATTCCTGTTCGATGAGCTGACCAACGGCGGCGCGGCTCCAAAGGAAGAAATCCATCTTCAGTTGTTCGGGGCGTTTGTCAATGATGATGCGACGTATCGTATCTTCCTGGATCTCACTCAGGCACCGTCCGTCGCCACGTGCGCGCCCCCTGCTGGTCGGGCGAATTGCCGCCCAGCCACCCGCCTCAAACAGATCAATCGTGGCGCGTACTGCCGGGTAGCTCAAACCCGTCATCGAGACAATTTCCATGATCTTGATGGCCTTCTTGTGCAAGCGGATAACTTGCTTGCGACGCTCATGAAGTTGTTCCAGCGTCTGTTTTCTGGCGTTCTCTTTTTCCATATCAATCAGACGCAAAGAAACCACGAAAGTTCATATTTCATTGGGCCGAATCAATAGCTGCGTCATAGGCGCTGCGTGCGCCCGGCAAAATTTCGCTTTGCAGGGCTTGAGCTTCAACGACCAGTGCCTTTAGGCGCTCCTGGTTTTGCGTAACTTCCGTGCTCAAGCGAACCTCGGTGGCGCTCAATTCATCCCGAGCCTTATCAGCCCGCCGCAGCGCTTCATGCACATTGCCCTGGTTGCGGTCGAATATCGGGAATGGGATCGAGAGACCCACGATGGTTTGGTTGCGCCCAAGCTCTTCAACCTTTTTTGAACCCAGGCTGACCGTGACGTTTGGAATCCGCCGAGACCGCTCGACATCGGCAAGCGCCGCAAAACGATCGGCCTCGTGGCGTGCTCGGGCAAGTACCGGAGAGTTGTTCAAGCGACGATCGATCTCGTCGGCGGAGAGGATTTCTGGCAGATTGTCGGTACGCCCCTCGACCTGTCCAAACCGTGGTGTCTTACTTCCCCAGGTCGCTGCCAGACGATTTCGTGCTGCGACCAAATCGCCTTTGGCTTGATTCAACTCGACCCGTGCAGACGCCTCAGCAACGCGCGCCTTGGTTTCCTCAACGGGTGAGATTTTGCCGGCCGTAACCCGGCGCGATGCAGCTTGGGTAGCGCGTTGGGCGAGGCCGAGCAAATCCTCTGTTTGCAGTATCCGTTCTTGAGCCACCAGAACATCGAAGAAGGCACCAACAACGCTAGCTCGGATGCTCTGGCGTTTGGCCACCAAGTCGGCAGAGGCTACATCCCGTCCCCGCTCGGCGGAAACAATCCGTGCAGCGCGCCTGCCCCCCAACTCGATTAATTGGCTGATCTGAACGGTTGTGGTTCGCGTTGCCTTATTCTGCGTATCTTCAACCAAGGTTGAAATTTCCGGGTTCGGCAGTATCCCTGCTTGAATCACTGCTCCCTCGACTGCTCGCAATTCGTTGGTTGCGGCAGATAGTTCGGGATTGGCCGTTAGCGCGAGATCAATTGCAGTGGAAAGGGTCAAGGTTCCGGTCGGTTCCTTGGCAAGCGCAGGTACTGCCTCGATCGGCGACGGCGCATTTTGCATCTGCGCCCAGAGGTTGGTGCTGGCAAGCACCGTAAATCCGAAAAAGGTTCGGGCCAGTAAAGTGATAATTGGTTGTTGGCGGTACATCCGACTCTCCGTTGATGAAAGGTACATCAGGGAATCGGCGGGGCACCACCCCGCAAGCGGCATGGCACAGTGCGCAGCTCAAGCTGCGGCGAACTGATATGGGAAAGTAACCCAACCCCGCCGATCAGGCGGAGATCGACCAGTTGGGACGTTCAGGCAAATCGCTAGGTGGCGACGTCAAAAAGTGGGGAGACCAAGGGTGATCGGCTACGCCACCGGCAACAAGTTGGGCATTGGCAACACTGGTCAATACTGCAATACAGCTGGCATGGCAGACAGCACAATCACTGTCGATGCCAGAGAGTTGGCCTTTGGTATCTTTAGTTCTATCGTCAGTCTGATGCTTGTGCTCGTGGTGACCAAAATGATGCGCAGTGGCTCCCGTTTCATGCTGGCAATAGGCAGCCGCCACCGACCAGGTAGTCTGGAGTGACAGTAATACCAACAGGAAAACGGCAAGCCAACGACGCATGAAGCGGATTCTATCAGCTAATATCGCAGAATTAAAAAAGCCAATCTGCTACGTTTCGTCAAATCGCAGTAGTGATGGTGTTAATGCAGCAGCGATGTAACCATTGCACTCATGAAGTATTCAACAACCGCGCATTATTTCTTGCGCACTGTATGAGAAATAGTCAGTGAGCACCAAATGAATACTCGAAAAGCGATACTGTTCGTGTTGATCGTAGTCATTGTGAGTATAGGGGCTTGGGCAACCTGGAAAACGATGTATCACACTGATAGCGATGGTCATGGTCACGGCCTGAATGCAACCCATGAAAACAACATCTCTCAGATACTCAACTGGATGGGCAGCATGTTTAGCGCCAAGCCTACCGTGCATGATCCAGCTCACGAAGAAAAAACTCCGCCCAAGCAGGAGAGATAACCATCCCCCGGCCACAACAGGCCAAGGGGGTCATGACCGCGCTGGGCAAAGTGGAGGACCGGGTTAACGGTTTGCAGACCGGCGCCGACGATTATCTGGTCAAGCCGTTTGCCTTTTCTGAGCTGATCGCTCGAATCCAGGGACTGCTGCGCCGGTCGGTGCCGCAGCAACCGGAAGCCACGTCGAACCGTCTTGCACTGCACGATCTTGAAATGGACCTGGCTCGTCGCAAGGTCTCCAGGAACGGTCAGCGCGTCGATCTGAGTGCCAAGGAGTTCCTGCTGCTTTCTCTGTTTCTCAGGAAACAAGGCGAGGTGCTGTCACGAACCGAGATTGCCGAAGTCGAAGTTTCCATCAAGCGACTTCGCGCCAAAATGGATACGCCCTTCGAGACGCAGTTGTTGCATACCGTACGCGGCATGGGCTATGTCCTCGAACTGCGCGAATGAGACTCAGAACAATGATCAATCCGACGCTGAGCAGTCGCCTCATACGCTGGCTCGCTTCGCTGAGTTTGGGTGTTCTGGGGTGTTTGTGCCTCGGCGTCTTTTTCTCGGTCAAAGCCAACCTTGAAACACAACAGGACCTGCGTCTTGAAAAGCTCAGCACGGCAATTCGGCACCTGTTTGAAGAAACACCGGGACACCTGCAACCGGGGTCGCTTGAACACGACCTTGACGATCTTCTGAAAATCAATCGGGACTCGCATCTCAAGTTAATCGATAGGCTGGGTGAGGCTCGCTTCATCTCGATGCCAAGTGCTTGGCCATCAAAAGCTCGTTTTTATTCGTTTGCACTCCCCGATGAAGCGCGAAGGACAGATTTTGCCGTTGCCGAATTGGCACTTGAGACTGCGCCCGATGAAGCGATTCTGGATCGCCTCGCAGCCATCCTCTGGGGGGCTGCCTTGATCGGGAGTGCCGCAATCACCCTGGGCGGCTACCTGATCGTTTATTTCGGACTGGCCCCCATTCGGACGCTGGCTGAGCAAACGCGCGGTCTCGCAATCCTTTCCCTCGACACGCGCTTGGAAACAGAGGGGATCCCTGCCGAGTTGCAAGTTCTCGTCGATCATTTCAACGACTTGCTGAATCGACTGGAAAAAGCCTATCAGCAACTCGAAGGGTTCAATGCCGATGTGGCTCACGAATTGAGAACCCCATTGGCGAACATCATCGCCAGCAGCGAGTTGGCCTTGCGTAGCAACGACAAGGACGAACACCTGCGCGATTGCATCGGTTCAAATCTCGAAGAAATGCACAGGCTGTCATGCATCGTCAATGACATGCTGTTTCTGTCGCAAGCCGACCGGGGTGCTAAAGCACGGCGGATGCCCATTCAAAGCCTTGCCCAGCTCTGCGCCGAAGTGGCCGACTACTACGAAGCGGTGCTGATCGAATCTGACCTTCAATGGTCTATCGAAGGCGATGCATCAGGCCAGTACGACGCGGCGCTGCTCCGGCGCGTGCTGTCCAATCTGCTGAATAATGCTGCTCGGTATGCCGATCACGGAAGTTCAATCGTGATTCGTATCGCCGCGGAAACTCATGGACACATCAAGCTCTCGGTGATCAATCGAGGGGAACCGATTTCTGCTGAGAGTCTGCCTCATATCTTCGACCGCTTTTTCCGCGTAGATGCCTCACGTAGCCACGGTCATCAGAATCATGGACTGGGTCTCGCCATCGTTGGCGCGATTGCCCGGATGCATGACGGGGAGGCCTTCGCAAAATCCGCCCATGGTGAGACAGAAATAGGCGTACGACTGGCCTGCTGACGGCCC
>VIKE01000051.1 GCA_008080565.1 Rhodocyclaceae bacterium
GCCCCGGTGGCGGAATCGGTAGACGCAGCGGATTCAAAATCCGCCGCCGAAAGGTGTGCCGGTTCGAGTCCGGCCCGGGGCACCAAATAGCAGTCTAGGCAATACCAAGCAAGCCCAGAGAACCCGCACCAGTGCGGGTTTTTTGTTGCCTTTCGTTCCAGCACGGTCCAGAATGATCCAATCAAATCCGGGCCTTTGTGGGGGTAACACAGGGGGTAACAGCACCTACCCCCTGGGGTGTTACCCCCAAACACTTACCCCCACTGGCTACGGCGCATCTTCGACGTTTCGACGGAGTAACAGCCATGCCATTGACCGAAGCAGCTATTCGCACAGCGAAACCGGGCGAAAAACCCTACAAGCTGGCCGACGAAAAGGGATTATTTCTGCTGATCAACCCCAGCGGCTCCAAGTGGTGGCGCCTGAAATTCCGTGTCGACGGCAAAGAAAAGCTCCTTTCGCTTGGCACGTACCCGGATATTGGTTTGAAAAAGGCCCGAGCGGATCGTGATGACGCCCGGAAGATGCTAGCCATTGGCATTGACCCCAGCCAGCATAGAAAGGCAACCAAAGCGGCCCGGGTAGAGTTGGGCGCCAATAGTTTCGAAGTCATCTGCCGCGAATGGCTTGAGAACAAGCGCAGCAACGTTGAAGAGGCGCAATACAAGAAAGCCCTTGCCCGTCTCGCGAAGGATGTTTTCCCATGGATGGGAAGCCGGCCAATTGCCGAAATCACCGCCCCCGAGGTACTGACCACCCTTCGCCGGATCGATGCACGGGGCGCCCGCTACACTGCCCACAAAGTGAAAAGCGAAATCAGCCAGTGTTTTCGCTACGCCATCGCTACCGGCCGGGCAGAACGCGACCCGTGCCCAGACCTGCGGGGAGCCATTCCAGCCCCCAAGGAAGACAATCGGCCATCCATCACCGACCCCAAGGGCGTAAGCGAGCTGCTACGGGCTATCGATGGCTTCAAAGGCACGTTCGTTGTCCGCTGCGCCCTACTACTCGCCCCGCTGCTGTTCGTGCGACCTGGCGAGCTACGCAAGGCCGCTTGGGATGGCTTCGACCTGGACAAGGGGGAGTGGCGCTACTTCATCAACAAGACCAAGACGGAACACCTGGTCCCACTGGCTGCGCAA
Source organism: Rhodocyclaceae bacterium (assembly GCA_008080565.1). Taxonomy (GTDB): domain Bacteria; phylum Pseudomonadota; class Gammaproteobacteria; order Burkholderiales; family Rhodocyclaceae; genus Azonexus. Next base: position 1,143 of record VIKE01000051.1, read on the forward strand.
GCCGTGGCCATCCTGCGAGAACTGCACGCCCTGACCGGACACGGCCGCTACGTATTCCCCGGCCGCGATCCCCAATTGCCCATGAGTGATGCCGCCGTCAATGCAGCCCTGCGCCGCATGGGGTACGACACAAAGACCGAAATTACCGGCCATGGTTTCCGGGCGATGGCCCGCACCATCCTGCATGAAGAACTGCACCAAAAGCCGGAAGTCATTGAACACCAGCTAGCCCACAGCGTTTCTGATGCCCTGGGCACCGCCTATAACCGCACCAAGTTCCTGAAGGAGCGCAAGGCGATGATGCAGCTATGGGCTGATTACCTGGACAAGCTGAAGGCGGGGGCGGACGTCATTCCGCTGCACGGTAGCGCGGCATAACCAAGCGCAACTTGATAATCGAAACGCTACGCTATACACTCAACCATGATTAAGAGTTTCCAGCACAAAGGCCTGCAATCGTTTTTCGAGACAGGAAGCAAGGCCGGCATTCAGCCGCATCACGCAGCCCGCTTATCGCGCCAGTTAATCCGCCTTGATGCAGCGAAAAACTCAGATTACATGAATGTGCCCGGCTGGAAATTTCACTGCTTGGCCGGCAACTTGGCAGGGCACTATTCGGTGACGGTGAATGGCAACTGGCGCCTGACTTTCACCTTTGAAGATGGCGACGCCGTTCTGGTCAATTACCAGGACTATCACTGAGAGGTACGCAAGATGAGCCGAATGTTCAACCCGCCCCACCCCGGCGAAACACTGCGAGAGGATGTATTGCCAGCCTTGAATCTGACCGTTACCGAAGCGGCCGCTCAACTTGGCGTCACCCGTGCAGCGCTATCCAGAGTGCTGAACGGCCGCGCCGCAATTTCCCCGGTCATGGCCCTGCGCCTTGAAGGCTGGCTTGGCTTGCAAAACGGCGGGCATGCCGACGCATGGCTGACGCAGCAAACCGCCTATGACCTCTGGCAAGCGAGGGAAGCCGGCATGCCAAAGGTTACGCCTGTGGCGCATCTACAAAAGACCGCATGAGCAACACCGCCGCCTGACGGAGTCAGGCAAAGCGGGCCGGCAAGGCGCTTGCAACGCCAGCCAGCCCTCACCACCACCGTAAATAGGAGTTACGACAATGGCTGCTGAAAATTCTACCTTCTCTGACACCAACGCCGCCAAACCCAAAGCAGAAATGGCAGGGGATAGGCTACATAGCTTACTTTCCCCCCTTTGCGACATTGATGCACTTCTGCATTGCGCCGCAGCAACTCTTTGGGATTCAGCCGATGACGTAGAGTCCGCCGAAGCTGCTCGGCGCACGATTGAAGCCGCAAGAAAGCAGCTTTCTGTGATTCGTGATCGGATTGATGAAGAGGCTTTAGCAGCCGGCATCTAGCGGAGTACGCCGTCGACTGACGGTCTCAAGCAAAGCGGGCCAGAAAGGCGCGGTAACGCCATGCTGGCCCTAACCAAAACGTGAATAGGAGTCACAAAATGGCTGACGTCAATACTATCGCAACGAAAACTCTATCCGTTGTTGATCTGGAACCGTTGCGCAAACAAAGACCAGGCATGAGCGAGTTGCTGAAAATCAGTCGCGAAATTAGCGATATCGGACTGTTCGTAATCGATGATGCCGCCCTATCCTTTGCCGGAAAACACCCGCGCAACCCGGTCAAATCATCCATTGATACAAGTGGACTGAGCAGTTGCGTTGTAAGTTTGCTAAAAACTGCCGAGTTGGTGAGCGACAAAGGCTTAAGAGAGTTGATTGCAAAGGCAACGCAGATGGCCAAAGATTACCCGCGCCACCCCGAAACAAGCGGCGTTATCCTTGAATTCGAGCGTCGGTAACAATCACGGCACGCCGCCATCTCGTCAGGATTTGACATAGCAAACCCCGTAGAAATCGCCCTGAAGGCCATCCGGCCGGGGGGGCTTGACAGGCATGTTATTGTGTTTACTGAGAGTGATGCATGATTACAAAACGATGAAACACCCAGCATAAGCCCGAGGCAAACCTCGGGCTTTTTCATTTCACATTAACAAAACCAACCGCTGAACCCGCCCCCGTGGCGGGTTTTTCCGTTTACGGCCCGCCTCGAGCGGGCTTTTTCATTTCAGGAGCCTGCAAATGAATGCGACATCAACTAACACTATGCCTGGCAACAGCACTAATACCGACAGCACAACATATCCGCTTGACACAGCCCAGTTCGCCGCAATCAACCGGGTGAAAGCTGGAAGCGTTAGGCATCGCTTATGTATTTCTGGTAGCTACTTCGGAGTGAGCCCCAAAAAGCTGCGGAATGGCCGGCTGGCATGGCCTGACGTGTTGGTAGAAGCCTAATCCGGGGGGATACCATGGAATCCAAAACAACCAACCAATCACTTGTTATTCTGCGCCGAAAACAAGTTGAAGCCCGTACCGCCATGCCCCGTTCAAGCATGTACGCTGCAATCAAGGCCGGCACCTTCCCCGCCCCAATTTCCCTTGGCGAAAAATCAGTAGGCTGGCTTGAGCATGAAATCGATACATGGATTTCATCCCGTGTGTCCATCAGCCGCGAACAGCGAGGGCAATCATGACCAAGTCATTCACCCCTCCCGGCCAGATGCACCTCGCCGGCGTGCCGTTGCCTTCCTTGGCACCATTCAACACGGACAACCAAAGAGAGCTACGCATCATCCGTGCGCTGGCTACAGGGGCACGCACCCGCGAAGAACTGGACTCCATAGCTGGCGCCTCGAATGTCCCGGATGCCATCGCTGCGCTGCGCCGCAAAGGGCTGGAGATACCTGCACACCGTGAGCCGGTTGTTGATCGTGACAGGGAAGTGGTCTATCGAGGCCGCTATCGCTTCACTGACTTGGATCTGATCCGCACTCGTCATCTTTGGGAATCCGCATGAAAGCCGCTACAGCCTTCGGAAGAACCTACGGCGATGCAATAGAGCCGGAAACCAGCCAGACACTTCGTGTTCAAGAGTGTTTCAGGCGTCACAGCGGAAGAGCCATCGCTATTCGGCCGGGATGTGCTGGCGTTCGCCGCTTCATGCGTGGTCTGCACGTTGAACCTGACATGCTTCCCGCCTTGATTGCCGCACTACAAGCCGCCCAACGTCACACCGAAGCACTACAAGAACTAGAAAAGGAGCTCGACGCCAATGGCTGAGCCGTTCATTACGCAAGTTGTCGCCGCTGCCCTCGCCAACTTCGATACCGTTATGGAGCATTGCGGCATGGCTGGCGGCAAGGATCAGGCCCGTGAATACCTGGCACTCAACCCCAAGCGCTCTGATAGCAAGCTGGGCAGCCTCTCGACCAATCGCGACACGGGGGCGGGTGGCGACTTCGCAACCGGCGAGACTTGGGGCGACTTGGTAGCGATGACAGCATGGCGCTTTGACTGCTCCCAGATGGATGCAGCAGAGCGCCTCGCCGACCTGCTCGGCATTCAAAAGCCGAACCGCCAGAAACGCGCCACAAGCGGCGAACGCCCGGCCGGCAACACCAACACAGCAACCGCCCCGAGAAAACCCGCCTCAGCCGCCCCCAGCCGCAAGCCTGCACCGGATGCCGATGGATGGGAATGCGTTATTCCGGTTCCTGAAGACGCAGCCGCCCCTCCTGTTGCGAATCCACGCCAAGGCCGGCCATCGATCCGCTATGAATACCGGACGGAAGCCGGCCGCCTCGGCTTCTTCATTGATCGCTACCAGGGCAAGGATGGCAAGAGCTTTGCCCAGCTTACGTTTTGGCGCAGCCGGCCGCACTGAATGGCGCTGGAAATCGCCACCGGCCCCGCGCCTGCTGTATGGCCTTGATCTGCTCGCCGCCCGGCCGGATGCGCCGGTCATCGTGTGCGAAGGCGAGAAGGCCGCCGACGCCGCCCGCCCGCTCTTTCCCGGCTTCGTTTGTGTGAGCTGGCCGGGTGGCTCCAATGCCGTGGATAAGGCCGGCTGGTTGCCGCTGGCTGGCCGTGATGTGACCTTGTGGCCAGACCTGGACGAACCCGGGGCGGCATGCATGGCCAAGCTGACAGGCATTCTCTCTGCCCTCGCCAAAGCGCCGGCCGCGCTCTACCAGGTGAAGCCGAAAGCCTTTGGCCTCGGTGACAAAGGAGACGATGCCGCCGATTTGCTGGGCTGGGATGCCGCCCGCTGTGCAGACGTATGCACAGGCGCAGAGTGGCGTACTGCGGTCGACGTGCAGAAACCGGCAAAAACCGAATCGCCTGGCCCCAAGGCGAGCAAGCCTGCCAAAGACAGCGCGCCGGCCGGGATGCCCCGTACCTGCTACAGCCTTGAGGTGGGCGGCGTATATTTCACCGACACGGATCGCGACGGCAACCAGGGCGCCCCCAAGTGGATTTGCTCTTACCTGGAGCCAATCGCCCGCGTGCGTAACCCCGACAACCAAGGCTGGGGCTTGCTGGTCCGCCTCTACGATGCCGACAAGGTAGAGCACAAGCTGGTTATTCCGATGACGCTATTTCGCGGCGATGGCCTTGAGGTGGCGGGCATGCTGCTGGATGCCGGCCTGACCATGGCGACGGGCGGCCGGCAGAAGGTAATTGCCTATCTACAGAGCGCCCGGCCCGATGCCCGCGCCCGGATCACCAGCCGCACCGGGTGGCATGCTACCAGCGACGGCCCTGCCGTCTATGTGCTGCCGAATCGAGCTTTCGGAAATGAAGCCGATGAATGGCTGTATGAGGCAGAAGGCAGCAGCGTGCATGCCTTCAAGACCAAGGGCACAGCGGATGAATGGCGGGACAATGTGGGGCGCCTGTGCCGTGGCAATTCCCGGCTGCTGTTCGCTGTGTCCGTAGCCTTCGCTTCCCCGCTGCTTCACCTGGTTGGCGGCGAGTCTGGGGGCTTTCACTACCGCAGCAATTCCAGCGACGGCAAGACCACGGCGCTGCGGGTGGCGTGCTCTGTCTGTGGCGATGGTGGCTATATGCAGCGCTGGCGGGCCACTGATAACGGCCTCGAGGCATTGGCCATGCAGCACTGTGATGCGCTGCTCGCCCTTGATGAACTGGCCCAGCTTGATCCCAAGGTAGCAGGTGAAACCGCGTACATGCTCGCCAATGGCGCCGGCAAGACCCGCGCCGCTCGAACAGGGGGCGCCCGTGAGCGTGCGTTTTGGCGCGTGCTCTTCCTGTCGGCGGGTGAGATCAGCCTGGCGCAGCACATGGCAGAAGCCAACAGGACCACGCGGGCCGGGCAGGAAATCCGCCTTGTGGATATCGGCGCCGATGCGGGGGCGGGCCTTGGTGCATGGGAAGTGCTGCACGATTACCCGAATGGTGCCGACTTCTCGCGGGCCTTGGATCAGGCCACCAAGCGTTACTACGGCGCCCCGCTGGCTGCGTTCCTGGACAAGCTGACCCGTAGCCCCGCCGACCTCGCCGAAGAGCTGCGCAAGGCTCAGAAGCTATTCGAGGCGCAGCACCTGACCGACGATGCCAGCGGACAGGCCCGCCGCGTGGCTGATCGCTTTGCCCTGGTAGCGATGGGCGGCGAACTGGCCACCAAGTGGGGCTTGACCGGCTGGGATGCTGGCGAAGCGTTGGCCGCTGCCGGATCGTGCTACCGCGCATGGCTGGCCGGGCGAGGCGGCGAAGGCAACCAGGAAGAAACCAGCATGCTCAACCAGGTGCGTGAATTCTTCGAGCGTCATGGTGATGGCGCCTTTGACCTGTGGCACCGCGTTGGCGATGATCGCAGCCCACGCACGGCAGATGCGGCCGGTATTCGTCGCTGGCTGCAGCCCGATGGCGCCCCGATTGCCAAGGCTGGCCAGATTGAGGAAGGCACCAACGGCGCCGAATTTCAGACGGAATTCTTTGTCTTTGAAGGGCCGTGGCGAAACCGGGTATGCAAGGGGCTGGACTACAAGGCCGTCAATGCACTGCTCTCCAAACTAGGCATTCTTCGCCACAACAAGGGGCGCTTTCAATCGAAGCAGCGCATACCAGGCAAAGGCCAGATGCTGGTTTATCACATCACGCCGGCACTCTTCGAAGGAGGCGCCGATGCTTGATCTTGACGCCCTGTTTGCAGACACCACGCCGGCTACTGTGCCCGGTGCTTCCGATGCCACAAAAACAGCGGAACGCCTTGAGCCATCAAGCATAACGCCAGATTCACCACGTATCGACGGGGGAGAAGTTGGGCACAGTGGGCACAATGGACTTACCCCCGTTTTTGATGAAGTGTGCCCACGGAAACCATTGCAGCACAATGCGTTTGATGGATTGGGCACAGTGGGCACACTGGGCACAGTAGATTTTCAAGGGGGGGAAGGTCAGAAAGGCGACGGCGCACCGGGTGGGGGTGCGGTCAGAGATGAATTTGCGCTGCATCCAGCAGCTGTAATTCTGGTTTTGGCGTACTGTCGGAAGGTGAAGGCGACCAATGAAGAAAAGGCATCAACTCTGCTCAATCTTGAAACCATGTCACCTGGTGAGCAGGTGAGGTACTGGCACTCTGTCTGTATTGAGGCTGGCTTAATTCCCTGGGAAGTATTGATGATCCCGGCTCCTGCCTCTGGCTTTGACTGCACCATGTGCAAACACCTGACCACGAGACAGATGGCCGGAAATGGTGAGCGTCGTAAATTTCACTGGGCTTGTGGCCTTGGCTATCTGATCCTAGAGACGGGCCGGGCCACTGAACGTATCTGGATAGCTCCTCCTGAATGCCAGAGCTATGAGCGATGGATACCGGCAAGGGAGGGGGGGTTAAAAGTCCAAGCCCTATAGTCCGGACACCGACCGGTTATGGCTACTTTTATGGGGGGAGTTTTGGGAAGGGGGGAGGGGTTAGAGAATTGTTGCCATATTCACTTAGTGCACTCATTGACAGAAACTTTTCACCCACACCCTCAGATCATTCGACACCGATATTTTCCACCCCACTGCCGGCCATGTTTGCCGCCGTCATCGCCACTTAATTTCTTCCTTGCTTGCCGCCTTCCCTATCCCGGCAGCCTTTTCCATAGTCACCCCCCTGAAAATCTACTGTGCCCAGTGTGCCCACTGTGCCCAATCCGTTGAAAGCCTTGTGCCGCAATGATTCACGTGGGCACACTTCATCAAAAACGGGGGCAAGTCCAATGTGCCCACTGTGCCCAACTTTGGCGCATGCCCAATGCCAATAAATCACGGTATCGCCATGAACTGCAAGGCTTTCAGGCATTTTATGCAGCCCGCGCCACCGGGCACAGCAAATCAACAACCATCCCGCTGAGCAACCCCCCTTACCGGGCAGAACCGGGCGAACCTGGGCACGCCGTGGCACAAATCTGGGCATGTTTTGCGCGCGCGTTTGATCTACTGCCGCCCCTCCCCACGCGGAAAATGGAGCGGCCTTCGCCGCCTGTTTCCTAAAGCTCACCCGATGTGCAGATGTATGCACTGCCCCCGGCTATGTGTATTGCTCGGGTCCTCGCTTCCAGAGACCGGCGCCGGATCGCCCTGGCCAGAGCGCCCCGAGATGGGCACTTCACCTGGCGAACGATAGGCGGAAATTTCTGGCCATGGATGGCCGGGACCCCCGCCCCGCCATCAATCGCTCAACCAAGGCACGCCGCGCCCCCTTCTCTCGCCTTTCTGGCTCGCGTTTGTCTTCTGCCGCCCTCCTCATCCAGGCGAATCTGCTACCTGAGCAATGGTAGAATGCGCGCCTCTTTTAACTGAAACAAAAGCAAGCTTCTGCTTGATGGCCGATTTGTTGTTTTGGTGCAACGCCGATTGAATGGGGGTAACTTTGGGGGTAACTATGATTTTCTAAAAACGAAAATCGTTGCGCCACAACAGTTTCCACCATTAGTTCGATTAAGGCCCGGGCACCAGGAAGATCACTCAAGCAGTCCAGGCAAGTCCATTGAACCCGCACCAGTGCGGGTTTTTTGTCGCCTTTCATTCCAGCACGGTCCAGAATGACCGACACGCTCTGAATGTTTAGCTTGGCCCCTTCAGAGCGTCACATCCACCTGACCATAGGGACCGGAAAATGAAAACTTTGATTGCTTTTGCCGCCCTGCTTCTCTCCGGCTGCGGCCTTGAAACCGCTGGAAGCGCGGCAACCGTGGGAAAGCTTCAAGCCGACCAGGCCAAGCAGGCAAAAGAGAACATGGACGCCATGAAAGCCAGCCTTGACACCGCGAATAAGGAAACCGAGGCGAGAAACAAGGCCTTGGAGGAAGCTGGAAAAAACTGAGCGTCACCACCGCCCGCTTCTGGCACGGGTCCTGCAAAGGAATCACGGTCACAGTCGACCGAGGTAACCATGTCCATCAGTTCAATCATGTCCAGCGGACTGCAAAGTCTGCAAGCCGGCATCATCCGTACAACCATCGCCGGAAGCGGCCTGAACGTCGAAAACGATGATTTCGCCGGGAAGATGGTGGCCATGCGCCAAGGAGAAATCGAAGCCAAGGCAGCGGCAAACGTTATCAAGACCGGCGATCAGATTCTCGGCACGATCATCGATATCCGGGGGTAGTGCGGCAACCGTTGCCGCCCCCCGGCAAAGCAGGCCGAAAACAATCCGGCCTGCTCCCAGGCTACGGGAGTTCAGTCACCGGTCATTTTCTTGATGACCTTGTCGGTCACATCGATCCTGCTGCTGACGGATACGGCTTCTTGCAGGATCAAGTCCCAGTGCTCTGACTTGGCCAGATCGAAGATGGCTTTATTGGCTTTCTCAAGCACGGCCGAGGTCTCTTCGTTTTGGCGAAGCTTGAGGTCTTCCTGGAATTCCTGCTGTTTGCGCTGGAAACTGACCGATATCTCGGCCAGCTCGGACTCCCTGGCGCGCCGCTGACTATCCGACAGCGAGGCACCCTTCTCCACCAAGGCAGCCTGACGCGCCTTGAGATCGTTCTCGATACGCAGCAAGTCCTGCCGGCGCACTTCGAACTCTGCCTGCATTTTTTTGCTGGCCTTGATGGCCGCAGGCGCCTCCCGGAAAACCCGTTCCAGATTGACGTAGCCAATCTTCAGTTCATCGGCACAGGCCTTGTGAAAGATGGGCAAAACAACCAGACAGGACAGTAGCGCAAGCCGGAATCCCTTGAGCATGAAGCACCTCGATATTGGAAATTGGAACTAGTGTAGCAAGCCCTGCAGTATCCGACGAATTCCTGTCGGCGGTCCACGTTTGCACGGCGGCGATTGTGCAACGGACGGTGTTTGATGCCAGCCTTGATCCGGCGAATGGTAGAATCCGGGCCTATTTTATTGACCAACCGAAACGACTTTCGATTGGATAGCCTGCCCGTTGATTGGTGCGATGAAGCCCAGCCCGACAACGACCAAACGGCTTTCCCCGCGCAAGACCGTTCAAGTTTCCACCTGGATTCAGACCATGTCGTTGACCGTCGACGACTTCGACTTCCCGCTCCCCCCCGAACTGATCGCCCAGCACCCGGCCGCCCAACGTACCGGCAGCCGCCTGCTGCATGTCTGCGGCCAATGCCACGGTCAACCGGAAATTGACCGCAAATTTGAAAACCTGCCTGAGTTGCTGAAAGCCGGCGACCTGCTCGTTTTCAACGACACCCGCGTCATCAAGGCGCGGTTTTTCGGCTGCAAGGAAACCGGTGGGCAGGTCGAAATCATGCTCGAACGCATCGTCGATGCGACGCACGCCATCTGCCAGATTCGCGCCAGCAAGGCGCCGAAGCCGGGCAGCAAAATGCGCCTCGGTGACGCCTTCGAGGTGTGCATGACCGGCCGTGCCGGCACCGACGGCGATTTTTTCGCACTCGAACTGGTCGAACCCGGCGATTTCTGGGAACTGGCCGAGCAGCACGGCAAGCTGCCGCTGCCGCCCTACATCGAGCACCCAGCCGAAGGCGCCGATGAAACGCGCTATCAGACGGTTTATGCCCGGGAACCGGGCGCCGTCGCCGCACCCACGGCCGGCCTGCATTTCGACGAAGCTATGCTGACCACGCTGCGGGCCCAGGGCGTCAACACCGCCTTTCTGACCCTGCACGTCGGCGCCGGCACCTACCGGCCGATGCGCGTCGAGAAGATTGCCGACCACCGCATGCACAGCGAGCGCTTCGAGATTCCGCAGGCGACCGCCGAGGCCATCGCCGCCACCCGCGCTGCCGGCGGCCGGGTGATCGCCGTCGGCACGACCAGCCTGCGCGCCCTCGAATCAGCCGGTAACGATGACGGCACGGTGCGCGTTGGTGCCGGCGAAACGAGCATTTTCATCACTCCAGGCTACCGCTTCAAGGTCGTCGACCGGCTGATCACCAACTTCCATCTACCGAAATCGACGCTGCTCATGCTCGTTTCGGCCTTTGCCGGCTACGACAACATCCGCGCCGCCTACGCCCACGCCGTGGCCGAGCGCTACCGCTTCTTCAGCTATGGCGACGCCATGCTTCTGGAACGAACTGGACAACCCTCCGATGCAATTTGAACTCCTCAAAACCGACGGCGCTGCCCGCCGTGGCACCCTGACGCTGGCCCACGGCCAGATCCAGACGCCCGTCTTCATGCCGGTCGGCACCTATGGCACGGTCAAGGCGATGACGCCGCAATCGCTGCACGACATCGGTGCCCAGATCTGCCTCGGCAACACCTTCCACCTCTGGCTGCGGCCGGGGCTCGATGTCATCAAGGCACACAACGGCCTGCACGATTTCATGAACTGGCAGAAGCCGATCCTCACCGATTCGGGCGGCTTCCAGGTCTTCTCGCTCGGCGCCATGCGCAAGATCACCGAGGAAGGCGTCAAGTTCAGCTCGCCGCACGATGGCGCCAAGCTCTTTCTGACGCCCGAAATCTCGATGCAGATCCAGAAGGTGCTCAATTCCGACATCGTCATGATTTTCGACGAGTGCACGCCCTACCCGGCGACGCACGAAGAAGCGGCCAAGTCGATGCGCATGAGCATGCGCTGGGCGCAACGCAGTCGCGACGAGCACAACAAGCTGGAAAACAGCAACGCGCTGTTCGGCATCGTTCAAGGCGGCATGTACGAAGACCTGCGCGACGAGTCGCTGGCCGGACTGGACGACATCGGTTTCGACGGCATGGCCATCGGCGGCCTGTCGGTCGGCGAACCGAAGGAGGACATGGTCCGCGTCCTCGCCCACGTTGCCCCCCGCCTGCCGGTGCACAAGCCGCGCTACCTGATGGGCGTCGGCACGCCGGAAGACCTCGTCCGCTCGGTCAAGGCCGGCATCGACATGTTCGACTGCGTGATGCCGACGCGCAACGACGTCAAGATCAAGAATGCCCGCTACAAACTCGATACCGGCCCGCTCGATCCAAGCTGCAGCTGCTACACCTGCAGCCAATTCACCCGCAGCTACCTGCACCACCTCTTCCGCCACGGCGAAATCCTCGGCGGCATGCTCAACACCATCCACAACCTGCATTTCTATCAGGTCATCATGGCCGAAATGCGTGCCGCCATTGAGTCCGGCACGTTCACCGAGTGGTCGGACGAGTTTGTCCGCAAACGGTCATCCGGCGAGTGATAGAATCGCGCGTTCTGAATTTCTTAGTTATCCGGAGTTACCACAATGATTAGCTTTGCCCACGCCCAGACCGCTGCAGCCTCCGCCGACCCGACGGGTGGCCTGATGCAGATGCTGCCGATGATCCTGATGTTCGTCGTGCTGTGGTTCTTCATGATTCGTCCGCAAATGAAAAAGGCCAAGGAACACAAGGCGCTGCTCGCCGCGCTGGCCAAGGGTGACGAAGTCGTTACCCAGGGCGGCATCGTCGGCAAGGTGACCAAGGTCGGCGACAGCTATGTCTCCGTTGAAATCGCCGCCGGCACCGAAGTCGTCGTGCAAAAGCCGTCGATCGGTCTGGTTCTGCCCAAGGGCACGCTGAAGTCGCTGTAATCACCCCAAAGGGCGGCTTCGTGTCGCCCTTTTTGCTTTGAAGCCGCCATGAATCGCTATCCACTCTGGAAGTACATCACCATCGCCGTCGCGCTGCTGCTGGGCTTCGTCTATACCCTGCCCAATTTCTTCGGCGAATCGCCGGCCGTGCAGTTGTCCAGCGCCAAGGTCACGATCAAGATCGACGCCAAGGCCCAGGCCCGTGTCGAGGATGCCCTGAAGACCGCCGGCATCACGCACGATGGCATTCAGCTCGATAACGTTGGCGTCAAGGTCCGCCTCAAGGACACCGACACCCAGCTCAAGGCCAAGGATGTTCTCGAAAAGGCCTTCAACCCGAATGCTGGCGATCCGCAATACGTCGTTGCCCTGAACCTGCTGACCGCCTCGCCGCAGTGGCTGACCTCGCTGAACGCACTGCCGATGTACCTCGGCCTCGACCTGCGCGGTGGTGTGCATTTCCTGCTGCAAGTCGACATGAAGGGCGCGCTGACCAAGAAGCTCGACTCGACCTCGGCTGACCTGCGCACCGTGCTGCGTGACAAGAACCTGCGCCACAGCGGCGTAAACCGCGAAGGCGAGCGCATCGTCGTCAAGTTCCGCGACACTGAAACCCGCGACAAGGCCCGCTTCGCCATCGGCGACAGCCAGCCCGACCTGCTGGTCACCGAAGCCGGCGACGCCAGCGAACCCAGGCTGGTCGCCACGCTCAAGCCGGAAGCCCAGAACAAGCTCGGCGAATTCGCCCTCAAGCAGAACATCACGACCCTGCACAACCGGATCAACGAACTCGGCGTCGCCGAGCCGATCATCCAGCAGCAAGGTCAGGACCGCATCGTTGTCCAGTTGCCCGGCGTGCAGGACACCGCCAAGGCCAAGGACATCCTCGGCCGCACCGCCACCCTCGAAATCCGCATGGTCGATGACTCGACCGGCGCCCTGGAAGCCGCCCTGGCCGGCAACCCGCCGTTTGGCACCGAGGTTTACACCGAACGTGGTGGCCAGCCGCTGCTCGTCAAGAAGCAGGTCGTCCTCACCGGCGACCGCCTGACCGACGCCCAGCCCGGCTTCGACAACCAGACCAACGAAGCCGCCGTCCATCTGACGCTCGACTCGGCCGGCGCCCGCATCTTCAAGGACGTCACGCGCGAGAACATCAACAAGCGCATGGCCATCCTGCTCATCGAAAAGGGCAAGGGCGAAGTCGTCACGGCGCCGGTCATCCGCAGCGAAATCGGCGGCGGCCGCGTGCAGATTTCCGGCCGCATGAGCACCATGGAAGCCAACGACACGGCGCTGCTGCTGCGCGCCGGCTCGCTGGCCGCACCGATGGACATCATCGAGGAACGGACCATCGGCCCGTCGCTCGGTGCCGAGAACATCAAGAAGGGTTTCCAGTCGACGATGTGGGGCTTCGCCGCCATCGCCGTCTTCATGATCCTTTACTACCAGATGTTCGGCGTCGTTTCGGTCATCGCCCTGGCCTCCAACCTGCTCTTCCTGGTCGCCATCCTGTCGCTGTTGCAGGCCACGCTGACCCTGCCCGGTATCGCCGCCATCGCGCTGACGCTCGGTATGGCCATTGACGCCAACGTGCTGATCAATGAACGGGTGCGCGAGGAGCTGCGCAACGGCATGCCGCCGCAAGCCGCCATTTCGGAAGGCTACGAACGCGCCTTCGGGACCATTCTCGACTCCAACATCACGACGCTGATCGCCGGCCTCGCCCTGCTGATTTTCGGCTCCGGCCCGATCCGCGGCTTTGCCGTCGTCCATTGTCTGGGCATCCTGACCTCGATCTTCTCGTCGGTCTTCGTCTCGCGCGGGCTGGTCAATCTGATCTACGGCCGCCAGAAAAAGCTGACCAAGGTCGCTATCGGTCAACTGTGGAAGCCAGCGGCTGCCACGGTCAACGGCAAAAAATAAGGAAAAACGAAAATGGAATTTTTCCGCATCCAGAAAGACATTCCGTTCATGCGCCATGCGCTGACGTTCAATGTCATCTCGCTCCTCACCTTCATCCTCGCCGTCGTCTTCCTGTTCACCAAGGGCCTGCACCTGTCGGTCGAGTTCACCGGCGGCACGCTGATCGAAACCCACTACCAGCAAGCGGCCGATCTCGAAAAGATCCGCGGCGCGCTGGGCAAGGCCGGTTTCACCGACTACGCCGTGCAGAACTTCGGCTCGTCGCAGGACGTCATGATCCGTCTGCCGCTGAAGAGCGAGCAGAACACCAACCAGATCGGTGAATCGGTCATGAAGTCGCTCGAAGCCGAAGCGCCGGGCGCCGAACTGCGCCGCGTCGAGTTCGTCGGCCCGCAGGTCGGCAAGGAACTCGCCGAAAACGGCGCCATGGCCCTGCTGCTCGTCGTCATCGGCATCGTGATCTACCTCGCCTTCCGCTTCGAATGGCGCTTCTCGGTCTCAGCCATCATCGCCAACCTGCACGACGTGGTGATCATTCTCGGCTTCTTCGCCTTCTTCCAGTGGGAGTTCTCGCTGTCAGTGCTGGCCGCCGTACTCGCCGTACTCGGCTACTCGGTCAACGAGTCGGTCGTCGTCTTCGACCGCGTGCGCGAAACCTTCAAGAAGGTCCGCGGCCTGACCACGCCGCAAGTCCTCGACCACGCCATCACGAGCACGATTTCCCGGACGATCATCACCCACGGCAGCACCCAGCTCATGGTTCTCTCCATGCTCATCTTCGGCGGTGAAACCCTGCACTACTTCGCCATGGCCCTGACCATCGGCATCTGCTTCGGCATCTACTCCTCAGTCCTCGTCGCCAGCCCGCTGGTCATGTGGCTGGGCGTCTCCCGCGAGCAATTCATCGTCAAACCCAAGGTCATCGAAGGCGCCAACGAGGACGGAGCCGTCGTTTAAGCGAATTCCACGGTCAACCGAAAAAAAGCCGCCAAATTGAATTGGCGGCTTTTTCATTTTGGGGGACGGCTTCGTGCCCAAAGGCGACGTTCGAGCCCGTGTAGCATCAATGGCAGCTTCATGTTTTGAAGCCGCCACTCAAAGAGCATTTCTGCCACCAACGCTCCTAGTTGATTGACAATGCTCGCAACACTGACTGTCGCTACCGGTCTGTTCGCAAGTGGCACCGGCCCGCTGTTGGGCAAGCTCAATCAACCTCTCTGTAATTGCATCTCGATAGTTTAGATGAACGCGTAGGATGCCGAATTTTGACTTGACCTGAACGACCTCGATATTCAAGGTCGGATGCTCTACCTGATAATTGTGGAGACCCTGGCTCAAGTCAGACAACACCTGATACCAACCATCGCCACACTCAAAGCCCCAGCACATTGCGCTTTCAGATTGTGGTTTGTAACGGCCACGGTATAGCTGCGGGAATGCTGCGTATAGCTTTGCAGAAAGGTCAGGTTGCATTCACTCATTCTCTAAAGCGAACTCGACGCGCCAAGCACTTATCTTTGCTCCGCTATAAATTGCCTTTTCCGTTAATTTCCTTAAAAGCCCCTCTTCAACCATGATGTAGTCCAAATGGACTTCCCATTCAAAGCCCCAGAAGCCAAATGGGAAAGCACCAACAATTTCGCTTTTGTCGATGGTAAATCGAGGATGCCCTAGAAATAGAGGTTCCCCCTCTCCCCACTCCATTTCTCCATTCTCGTCATATCGAGTTGTTCCGGCACATGTGTGTGCGGGACCAAAAACCATCTTTAGGTCATTCTGATAAATTGGCGAGAATTCACGGCGATCATAACGTGGAGGGCCATCTCCGATATGGCCGGATCCACTCGTTTGCCTAACACCGGCCGGCGAAGAAATCTGAATTACATATTCGATCGGGCCAAGAGGCAGTTCGAAACCCAAACCCTCATGAACGTAAATTTCACGAACGTCATCGTAGGCGAGTTTTATAACGATTTGGTTTGTTGAGGCCGATTCTGATTCGATAATTTCGGACGGCAAATAGTCGCGCCTGTTGCTCATGATTTCCCCTCATGCCTAAGTTTAAGGATCACGAAATTGCTGGGCTTTCAAGTAATGGCTACACGCTCAAAGCACAGCTGTTGCGCCCTCTGCTGATACGCCACCCACCAAAATGGTGACCCGATATTCGTTTGTTAAACTTTCGTTGTACGTCGCACCAAAGGTAATTGGTTGCTCATAGGCAGCATCTTCGATAGGGCTCCTGATAGCAGTCAGGATGGTGTTTATGTCCCTTATCTTCATGCTCCTCCCAAGCGGTCCCTCTATAGAAACAAGAATACTTGCTGCAGACCGCAGACGATGCATTCCCAGCAAGGGGTGAGAGATAGCGGCAAGCGCAGCAGATTCTGCGGCATTTACCCCGCTGGCGCTCCCATACCCTAGAGCCAAGAGACCACCGCTAGATATCACGTCCTGGATACTTTCAAGATCGACTGTGACCAATCCAGGTTCGAAAAGTGGGGATGTAATTCCACGATAAAACTGCTCAAACGCTGTCTTCCCCTCGCATGTAAAAACAGGGTTTAGTAACGAAATGAACGGGGCTTGGTTTTCTCTCAGCACTTCAGCAACAAGATGCGTGATCACCGTGCGCACCGTTTCTCCTATTCCGGTTACTACGAATACCAGATCGAGGTCGGCAAGGGCTTCGTGAATTTCTGCTTTGGCTTTATTGGCATGAAAAATCCGCGGTACTTCAGTATCTCTATGGCGAATCGCAGCCGACTCGCCAAGCAGAACCTTTCGATCTGCTGCTACGACTTCTAATGAAGCAGGATTGAAATCGATGGCTATTGAACGGCGGAGGTGGGGGAGTTTGTCGTACATGCTGAAAAGCACAGCCCTTCCCGCTCCACCTACCGTAACTACCCCAATACGGGGAGACTCTTGGCTATCAAACGTATCTTTTGTCAGGACAAGTAATTCGGCGCTACCGGCCTCAACTGTTAAAGAAGATTCTCCTGCAAATCCCTTTGTTGGCAGTCCCGTTGGGGCAAGCAGTCCTGACAGAGCTTTCACAAACGTGCGGCGATTCATTACCGTGCTTTCCAGTGAAGTAATGGAAGCAGTATGTGTATCCGTCCGACATCATGTGTCGTATTCCGCCTTGGTTAAGTTGCCCCTAAAGTCGCTTTATTGAGCCGTCGAAAAATTTCGTTCTATGTGCAACGCGATCTTCGCCTCTTCCAGGCGTCGCGTAACGGATCCAGTTTCAAAATCCCAGTCTTCCGGCATCGATGTCTTCAATCCAAGCTCATGATCAAGTAGTCGCGCTTCCTCGCGGGTGATATGTGCCACGCGAAGGAATCGTTCGAGCATTGAAGCTACGTCCTCAATTGCGTCTTCTCCTCTATTGCCATAGTGAAACATTTCGAATGCGCGATCACGTAGAAGTGCGCAAGGAACCAGATGTTCGAAATGCCCCCCACCATTTATGGATTCACCAATGAGTATCAACGGCCTATGAATCAAGGTATCAAACAACCGACTGTGGACGGAAGCTCTTTGTTTTGGATCATCTTTCTGCTCTTCCCAGAAATGCCATAAGACCCAGGCAATTCGGTAGAAAGCCCTTTTCTGCAATTCTGCTTCGGTAAATATTGCCATTTCTTTCCCCTTGTCTTTGTAAATACAGTTGTTCAGATATTTTTAGATCATGATGCCGCAGTTCTATTTACACCGCCAACGGCATTTCCAAACCCCCTCAACCACCATTCCAGCATCGCAGAATCGACAACAGTTGCTGAAATTTCATAGCTATCTTCAAGTTCCACCACCTGCTGATCAGCCGAAAGCGGCGACTCAAGCAAATGTAGCCCCGCTTCTTTCTCAATGCTGAAACTCAGTCGAACAAATTCGCCATCACCGTAGGCAAAGCGTCCATCGCTATCGTATTTCTCAAGATCAAAATCCTTGGGGCGCTCAAAAGAGAAGGTCGAGGCCCGTGCTGACAGAATGCGATGCAGCGCGAGGCTACGCTCGTTGTCATAGCCGTCGAATCGGCACACCAGATACATGCGAGGCCCTTGCTGTGCCAAGCCTAATGGCATGATCCGGCTTTCGGCCTGCTTGCCGGCTGCGTTCTTGTATTCAACAGTTAGCCACTGATCGGCGAAAAGCGCATTGCTGACCTGTTCAAAAACATCAGGATCAACCTTCGGCGGCAATAGAGGCTGGCTGGTGCTGACCACGCGCACCTTCTCTAGCCATTCTCGCTCGCGCTTTGTGCTGTCCTGGGCTCCAAGTTGCTGGTGTGCCTGGATAAAGAAACCTTCCATGGATTTCATCAACCGAGCGGGAAGCAGATTGTGCAGTTGTTGCTCTGCCAGAGTAAGTAACAATGACTCCTGGGCACTCAGGCTTGGCAAGGATAAGCCTTTTGCCCGTTCTTTCCAGCAATAGCGGTAAGGTTTGGTGCTGTCGTCCCGGTCAATGTCGAAATACTCCGACAGCGTTTCCAGTTGTCGCTGGATGGTCCGCATATCGCGCTCAAATCCGGCATCAGAAAGCTGTTGCCGGAGTTCGGCTGCGGTGACAGTACGGCCTTTTGGAATGCGTTGTATCAATTCCAATGCGATCTGAAGTGTTTCGAGAGAGTCAGGACGTTTGGACATGGTTCACAGCCTCAGGTCGTTTCGGCCGGCAAAAACCTGCCACAGGCGAACCATGGCGTAGGTGTCGAGTTGGCAGTAGGCCAGGAGTTGTTGCTGGATTTCGGATTTGCGTTCAACGGTCGTGTCCGGGTGAATGCCTTCCAGAAATGCTTCCATAGCCATCCCGCCATCCTGAACACCATCTAGGGTGTCGTAACGAAGTTCGGGAACAACCGCCGGTAACACCTTCTTGATGCTCCAGCTTCCTTGTTGGCTGGGGTGGTAGTAGCGTTCCCTTGCCACAGGAAGAAGATCAACCACGCGTTCATTGATGGCGAGCAGTGATTCGCTCAGTTGAGGATAACGCTCGGCAAGCTCGCGAATGCGAGCCTTCTCAAATCCGGCGTTGTAGACGAATACCGGCCCGTGCTGGCCGCATACATAGACCAAGGTTTGCGCGAAAGCTTCGGACGGATCGTTACCCGAGAGATCAAGAAAGTCCGTATGTGCAAGTTCGCGCTCGGCTGACAAAACATGCAGGCTGAACTGGAATGTGATCTATTGGTACGGGCGGGTGCCTTTCCAGATCGGGACGGGAAACTGAATGGTTTCGAAATCCAGGAAATACGCGGGAAGTTGAAGTGGCGAAAGGTCTGCGGCAGCGCCTTCGGCATCAAAAAAGACTGTGTCCGCCAGGGTATGTTCCTTGACCCGTTGTTGCTTACTATTCAACAGGTCGTCCGGGACGTTCCTGAGATCATCCACACCTTCGGCAGCCAGTTCCCGAATCTTGGCAGAAGCGAATCGCGGGAGCCAATACACTGGGAATTCCGGCTTCGGCTCATCACGGCTGCAATAACCGAAAAATCCGCATTCGAATGGTGCGTCGCAGTGCGCGCCAATCGCGATTGTCGGCTCGGTAGATTCAGCAACGATGTTTTGCGCCTGAGTAATCCAGCTTTCAACTTCCTCACCCCGGCCAAAGGCTTCTTCAGTGAGATCGTATTCTTTGAGCAATCCTTGGTAATCATTATTTCCGGGGTAAACCCATGAACTGTCGATGTGGGCCAGCGCAATGGCGTCAAGTGGCACGCCGGCAGACTTGGCAACGTAGGCTTGAACGGCCACGTCATCACGTTGGGAATCCTTGACGCTGGTCGAGGACTTGACCTCGACCATTCGCCAAGTCAAATGACCGTTGCTTGTTTCCGGCAACATCACATCAGCGAAAGCCAGTGCGCCACCAGCTGAAAAACCGGCTTCAAAAATGGGCTGAGCGGTTTCAAGTAGTTCTGCGCTGCGACTGAATGCTCGATCAAACCCTTCGGCACCGACATCAATTAACGCCCCATCTCCTCTGGCGTCATAGATTTGGCGGGCAATATCGCCGACTTGAAAACCAACCTGGAAACGTGCCTCCGTTCCTGCGGAGTCTTCTCGCAAGTCTGGGCGATGGACTTCCAGCCAAAGGCGCTTTGGGCATTGTCGCAGGGCAAGGATTTTTGATTTCGAAAATGAGCGCATGACAGATACCGATTCCATGAATTGAGATCGATCACGGGAGAGCAATCCATCTTGGATGTCATTATTGTTCAACTAGCGTCATTTTGTGTCGTACGTATGCCATCGAATTGAAACTAAACAGCTCCGTCACACCTGTGATGAATAACTGCTTCCTGAGCGGAGCGGCCATCTGAATGTCCGGTTCCGAGAGACCGCGGCCGACCGCAGTTGGCCGATTAAGGACCAAAGCGAATCCCCTAGCCAATCACCAGCTCGGCGTTTCCACCGCTGCTGGTGGTGGCGGCTCGGGTAGCCAGGCGCCGCTGGCGCCATAGACGGCCAAACCAGCAATGGCCAGGGCCACTACCAAGGCGATGATGCCACCGCCGCTGGCCGGCTCGCCGGTCGCGCCTTCCTTCCAGCCGGTCAGCATTGGCTTGACGAGATCATCCTTCTTGACGCGGCCATGGAAGATGACGGCGCCGACATGGAGGACGACGAGGGCGATCAGGACATTTGAAAGCAGGTGGTGGATGCCGCTCAGGCGGTCGCTCAGCGATTTGTCGATCAGTTCGAACAAGGGGCCGACGAAGGCGATGTCATCGTTGGAAAACAGGCCGCTGGTGACTTGCACGGTCAACAGGAAAATCAGGCTGAAAACGGAAAGTCCGCCGAGCGGATTGTGGCCGAGGCCGCGCCATTCGCCTTTCAGGTAGACCTTGATCTTGGCCGGCGTCGGGAAGAACTGGGCGAAGCGAGCGTAGGTCGAACCGGCAAAGCCCCAGACGAGACGAAAGGCGATCAGGCCAACGATGGCCAGGCCGATCTTGCCGTGCACTTCGATCAGATTGCCGCCCAGTTGCCCGCTGACGACCGCTGCGATGACGGCCAGCACCAGTACCCAGTGAAACAGGCGGGTCGGCAGATCCCAGAGGCGAATTCGTTGCTTGTTCATGTCCTGACCTTTTGAAACCGGAAAAAAACAGGCACCCGCAGGTGCCCGTTATTGAGGGTATTGCCCTGATTATTTCTTGACCTTGAAGTCGTCATGGCAGCCCTTGCAGCTAGCGCCCAGCTTGCCGAATTGTTCCTTGGCGGCAGCGGCATCGCCGGTCGCCGCAACCTTGGCCATTTCGTTGGCTTCCTTGACGAAGGCACCGGCCACCTTGCCGACACCTTCCTTGTTGGTGAACAGTTCTGCCTTGACGCGGGTGTCTTCCCAGCCCTTGCCCTTGTCGCTACCCGGCACGTACAGCGCCCCCATGCCGGAATTAGCGATGGCCTGGATGGCGTTGGCGGCCTTGATCACTTCGTCCTTGTTGTAGGTGCCTTCAACATTGGCCTTGATGCGGCCCATGTTCCAGGCCATGAAGACGTAGCCGGACTGGCGGAACTTGATGGCGTCTTCAACCTTGACCTGAGCGGCGGCAGTACCTGCCAGGGTGACGGTCAGCAGGGCGAGCAAAAGTTTGGATTTCATTGGTTATTTTCCGTAAAGGAGTTGAACACAGAAACGTATACGCAGCCAGACCAGTAATTATTCCAAAGAACTTTCATCCCGGCCAAGAATCTTCATTTTAGGCAGTCTCAGCAAGGCCCTCTGTGACCTGAGTCACCAAGCTAGTCGCTAGACCATAAATACGTGTTTGACGCGCAGAGCCGGGGCGCCTTGCTCGATGGCGATGAGGCGGGCGATGTTCGGATGTTTGCCCGGATTTGCGCGTTCGTCTTCGGTGTGCTCGGCGAAGATTTCCATGCCCTTTTTCGCCGCTTCGACGTTGATCGAGCCATAGGTTTGCGCCAGATGGTTGTACACCGCCAGCGAACCCTGGCTACCCGCCTTGTTTTCGATGGCGGCGACGACATTGCCATCAGCGTCGAGCAGGTTGATGGCAGCCAGGTGTGAAATGCCCGGCAATTTCTTGAGGTTTTCGGCAAAAGACATGGATGACCTTTCGTGGATGCGGACGGGGAAGCCGCCCCCGCGCCGACTATTTCATTTTTCGACGTTTTTTTCCGGTTGACCGTGGCAATCGGGCGGCCGCCCTACTTCCACTCCCGTTTGGCTTTGACCAGACCGATGATCAGCCCGGTGGTAAACGTGACGGCCGGCACGATGAAGGCAATCGCCTTGATGCCGCGCTCGGCGCCAAAGTCAAAAAGCAGCCAGGCGGCGGGCAACAGGCCGAGGAACAGGCCGATCAGCCCGCCCCGGATGCCGCCGTTAATCACCTGGCGGTCAGTCGTCTTGCGCTCACCGGTGCAATGCGGACAGTAGATGGCGTCGGCCGGCACTTCCTGCCCGCATTTGGCGCACTGCATTTAGATGCGCTTGGCCAGTTCGGCGGCCTTGCCGGTGTAATCCCACGGCGTCAGCTTGAGCAATTCAGCCTTGGCCGCTTCCGGAATTTCCAGCGTCGAGACAAAAGCCTGCATGCCTTCACGCGAAACGCGGGTGCCGCGGGTCAGCTCCTTGAGCTTTTCGTAGGCGTTGGGCACGGCGTAGCGACGCATGACAGTCTGGATCGGCTCGGCGAGCAGTTCCCAGTTGGCGTCGAGGTCGGCCTGCATCACGTGGGCGTTCACTTCCAGCTTGTTCAGCCCCTTGAGCAGCGAATCGTAGGCGAGCAGCGTGTAGCCGAGGCCGACGCCCATGTTGCGGAGCACGGTGGAGTCGGTCAGGTCGCGCTGCCAGCGCGAGATTGGGAGCTTTTCGGCGAGGTGCTTGAGGACGGCGTTGGCCAGACCGAGGTTGCCTTCGGAATTCTCGAAGTCGATCGGATTGACCTTGTGCGGCATGGTCGACGAGCCGATTTCGCCGGCCTTGACCTTCTGCTTGAAGAAACCGAGCGAGATGTAGCCCCAGATGTCGCGGTCGAGGTCGATCAGGATGCTGTTGGCGCGGGCGAAGGCGTCGAACAGTTCGGCCAGCGCGTCGTGCGGCTCGATCTGGATGGTGTAGGGGTTGAACGTCAGGCCGAGCGATTCGACGAAACGCTTGGCGAAGCCTTCCCAGTCGTAGCCCGGGTAGGCAATCAGGTGGGCGTTGTAGTTGCCGACCGCGCCATTGATCTTGCCGAGCAGTTCGACGGCCGCGATGCGGGTACGGGCGCGCTCCAGGCGATAGGCGACGTTGGCCATTTCCTTGCCGAGCGTCGTCGGCGTTGCCGGCTGGCCGTGCGTGCGGCTCATCATCGGCACTTCGGCGTTGACGTGGGCCAGTTCCTTGAGGCGGGCGATGACCTTGTCGAGCGCCGGCAGCATGGCCTGCTCGCGGGCGCCCTGGCACATCAGCGCGTGCGACAGGTTGTTAATGTCTTCGGAAGTGCAGGCGAAGTGAATGAACTCGCTGACCTTGGTCACTTCGGCGTTGCCCTTGGTGTTCTTCTTGATCCAGTATTCGAGTGCCTTGACGTCGTGGTTGGTGACGGCTTCCTCAGCCTTCACCTCGGCCGCCTGCTCGACGGTGAATTTGTTCACCAGCGCATCAAGCTCTGCCACGGTCGACGGGGAAAAAGCGGCAATTTCCGAAAAGTGCGGCTCGGCGGCCAGCGCCTTGAGCCACTCGATCTCGACTTTGAGGCGCGCCTTGATCAAGCCGAATTCGGAAAAATGCTCGCGCAACGGGTCAACCTTGCCGGCATAGCGGCCGTCGAGCGGGGAGAGGGCAACCAGGGGATTGAAGGTCATCGAATCATCCTTTTCAGTAAGCCCGCCATTTTACCCGCCCGGCGAAGGCGTCGCCATACGCTATAATCGAACTCCCCAAATCAGAGAGCTCACGATGAAGCTGATCGGCTCCCATACCAGCCCGTTTGCACGAAAAGTGCGGATCGTGCTGGCCGAAAAAAAGATCGACTACGAATTCGTCATCGATTCACCGTGGACGGAAGACAGCAAGGTTCCCAACATCAACCCGCTCGGCAAGATTCCCGTGCTGGTGCTGGACGACCAGACGCCGCTGTTCGACTCCCGGGTCATTGTCGAATACATCGACAACGTCACGCCGAACAACAAGCTGTTTCCGGCGCCCAATCGCGAACGGACCGAGGTCAAGCGCTGGGAAGCCCTGGCTGACGGCGTTCTCGACGCGGCGGTAAGCGCCCTGCTCGAAGGCAAGCGCCCGAAAAAAGAGCAAAGCGCCAGCTGGATCACGCGCCAGCACGGCAAGGTCATGCGCAGTCTCGACTTCATGGCCAGGGAACTCGGTGAAAAGAGCTTCTGCATGGGTACCCACTTTTCGATGGCCGACATTGCCGTCGGCACCGCGCTCGGCTACCTGCGCTTCCGTTTCCCGGAAATCGACTGGCAGGAAAACCACCCGAATCTGGGCAAGCTCTACGACAAGCTGATGCTGCGCGCACCATTTGCGGATACCGTGCCGCACGACTGAGATGCCCTATCGGCCGGCAAAACGGGGACACATGCGATCACCTTGGTCATTGGCCGATCAGTTTTCACAGGCCAATCGCCAAAGAGTTGAAACCTTGGCGCAAACCGAAGGTCGACTTCTGCATGAACTGATTTGCACGAGGAGTCCGGCCGTGAACTGCACCACAGATACCAGCCCGCTGCGCAGCATTACCCGTACCCTGACCGTTGCCCTCGGGCAGCGCGACCATCACACCCGCGCGCATTCCGACCGGGTCGTCCAACTGGCGGCCGGCCTGGGTTATCACATCGGCCTGAGCGAAGATGAAATAGAGCTGCTGGCGCTTGGCGCCCAGTTTCACGACATCGGCAAAATCGGCATTCCTGACCGTGTTCTGCACAAACCGGCATCGTTCGAGGAAGACGAGTGGGCCTGCATGAAGCAGCACGCCGAAATCGGCGAACGCATCATTCTCGCCATTGATGGCGATAAAGCCTCGACCGTGGCCAAGACCGTCCGTCACCACCATGAGCATTTCGATGGCTCCGGCTACCCGGACCGACTCTCCGGAACCGACATTCCGTTGTACGCCCGCATCATTTCGCTGACCGACAGCTACGACGCGATGATCGACACCCGCGCCTACCAACGGGCCCGCTCGCACCGGGTGGTCATGGGCATCCTCGAGCAGGAAAGCGGCATCAAGCACGACCCCGACCTGCTCCACGCCTTCACGAACGCCATCGAAAATTCGTCCCTGCGCGGCAAGGACGATTGATTCCGCTCAGCGGATAACGCCGCCGCCCAGGCAAACCCGGCTCTCGTAAAGCACGACCGACTGCCCCGGGGTGAGTGCCCACTGCGGCTCGGCAAAGCGGATTTCGCAGCTTTCGCCATCGACGCGCTCGACCTCGCAAGGCTGATCCGCCGTCCGGTAACGTGGCTTGGCGGTATAAACCCAGTGCGTATGCGGCGCCCGGCCGGAAACCCAGCTCAGTTGCTCGGCGACCAGGTCATCCTTGAGCAGGGCCGGATGGTCATGCCCCTGGACGACGTACAACACGTTCTTTTCCATGTCCTTGCCGACCACGAACCAGGCGTCGTGATCACCGCCGCCGGGCTGGCCTTTTTCCTTCAGGCCGCCGATGTGCAGCCCCTTGCGCTGACCCATGGTGTGGTACATCAGCCCATCGTGCTCGCCGAGCACCTTGCCATCATCGAGGCGGCGAATTTCGCCTTTTTTTGGCGGCAAATAGCGCGACAGAAAATCCTTGAACGGCCGTTCGCCGATGAAGCAGATGCCGGTCGAGTCCTTCTTGGTCGCCACGTGCAGGCCCTCCGCCTCGGCGATCTTGCGCACCTCGCGCTTGTAGATGTCGGCCAGCGGAAACAGCGTTTTCGACAACTGCGCCTGATTCAGGCGATAGAGAAAATAACTCTGGTCCTTGGTCCCGTCCTCGGCCTTGAGCAACTGGTATTCGCCGTTGAATTCGCGCACACCGGCGTAGTGGCCGGTGGCGATCTTGTCGGCACCGAGCTGCATGGCGTGGTCAAGGAAGGCCTTGAACTTGATTTCGGAATTGCACAGGATGTCCGGATTCGGCGTCCGCCCGGCCTGGTATTCGCGCAGGAATTCGGCGAAGACGCGTTCGCGGTACTCGGCAGCAAAGTTAACCACCTCGACGTCGATGCCGATGCGGTCGGCAACGCTCATCACGTCGATCAGATCCTGGCGCGACGAACAGTATTCCTCGGTGTCGTCGTCTTCCCAGTTCTTCATGAACAGGCCGATCACCTTCCAGCCCTGCTGCTTGAGCAGCAAGGCCGCCACGGACGAATCAACGCCGCCGGACAATCCGACGACCACAGTTTTTTCAGACATCGGGCCCAGCCCCTTTCTTCCATTCACCCAGCGGCAAAACCACCGCTGGCTGTCCATTATCGACGAACCAGCTATCGACGGCGAAGCGTGGCGCTTCGCCCTCTGTTATTTCCTCGATCACCGCCGAGTAGTGCACGAAAAATACTGTGACGACATCCCGCGCCACCGGGTCAAGAACCCGATGCCAGCGCAAATAGCCGCGCGCTTCGAGCATCTTGAGCAGGCGCGTCGTCGAGGTCGAATGATCGATGCAGTCCATCTTGCCGGAGACATGCCCATCATCGTAATTGCCGGCGCGGTCGTTGTGGATGTCCGACTGCTCACCACCCCAGGCGTAGAGAAGCCCGATCGCCTCGGATATCATTTTTCGCTCTTTTTCCGGGTTGACCGTGGCAAACAGCAGGCGCCGGACCTCGCCGAGCTGCCCCTCGGTGTAACGGATATCCGCCTGCACCAGGCAACCGTAGCCGTAGCAGATGCGCACCGTTTCATCGGCGGCAACCACCCCGGAGAGCGCCATCAACAAGGCGAGCAACCAACGACGCATCAGTCGTAATGAACCAGCAGATCAAGCGGATACTTCTTGCCGGCCAAGAGATCCTCGATGCATTTGAGGATAAGCGGACTGCGATGCCGGGCCTGGTTCGCCTTGACTTCGTCGAGCGTTAGCCAGCGCGCCGCGACGATGCCGTCGTCGAGCTGGCGACCCGCCTCGTAACCGCGTAATTCGCCGGCAAAGGCGAAGCGCAGGTAGGTCGTGTCTTCCTTGGTCGGATGCGTCCAGTTATAGATGCCGACCAGGTGCGTCGGCTTGAAGTGGTAAGCCGTTTCTTCGAGCGTCTCGCGGGCCACGGCATCGATCAGCGACTCGCCCTCTTCGAGATGGCCGGCCGGCTGGTTGAAGGCCAGTCCGGCCTCGGTTTCTTCCTCAACCAAAAGGAATTTGCCATCGCGCTGGACAACGGCGGCGACGGTAACGTGGGGTTTCCAGACCATGGCAAGGCTCTATCGGCAAAAGCGTTATTTTAACGTCTGATTTCGGCTAGAATTGTGGGCTTTTACAGGCGCAACACGGAGAATCGAACATGTCCATGTCGGATCGCGACGGCTTTATTTGGCAAGACGGAAAACTGGTGCCCTGGCGCGAAGCCACCACCCACGTCCTCACCCACTCGCTGCACTACGGCATGGGCGTATTTGAGGGCGTCCGTGCCTACAAGACCGAACGCGGCACGGCGATTTTCCGTCTCAAGGAGCACACCGAGCGCCTGTTCCGTTCGGCCCACATCTTCCAGATGAAGATGCCATTCTCCGCCGAAGAGCTCAACGAAGCGCAGAAGGAAGTCATCCGCGCCAACAATCTCGAATCCGGTTACCTGCGTCCGCTCGCCTTCTACGGCTCGGAAAAGATGGGCGTTTCGCCCAAGGGTGCCAAGGTGCACGTCATCATCGCCGCCTGGCCTTGGGGTGCTTACCTCGGCGAAGAGGGCATGGAGCGCGGCATCCGCATCAAGACCTCGTCCTTCACCCGCCACCACGTGAATATCACCATGGTCCGCGCCAAGGCCTCGGGCAACTACATGAACTCGATCCTCGCCAACAACGAGGCGACGACCGACGGCTACGACGAAGCCCTGCTACTTGATCCGGAAGGCTACGTCTGCGAAGGCGCTGGCGAAAACGTTTTCATCGTCAAGAACGGCAAGCTGTACACGCCGGACCTCACCGCCTGCCTCGAAGGCATTACGCGCGCCACCGTCATCCAGCTGGCCGGCGAAATGGGCGTTGAAGTCATCGAAAAACGCATCACCCGCGACGAAGTCTATTGCGCCGACGAAGCCTTCTTCACCGGCACCGCTGCCGAAGTGACGCCGATCCGCGAACTCGACAACCGCCAGATCGGTGCCGGCCATCGCGGCCCGATCACCAAGGCGCTGCAGGAAAAGTACTTCGACGTGGTCTATGGCCGCTCGGCTGCCCACGCCGACTGGCTGGCCACCGTCTAATCCAGGGAGAAAACGATGTCCGACAAAAAGACCATTGAAGTCACCGCCCACGACCTGCCGCTGCACTGCCCGACGCCCAGCGTCGCGCTGTGGAGCCAGCACCCGCGCGTATTCCTCGACGTCCTGAAGACCGGTGAAGCGACCTGCCCGTACTGCTCCACCAAGTACGTCTTCACGGGCGAAGCGCCCAAGGGTCACCACTGATCCCTGGCTGTCATTCCCGCCCAAGCGGGAATCCGGTTCACTCCGGGTCCCCGCCGGCGCGGGGACGACGAGCACCGCCCCCATGAAAGCCCTCATCGTCGCCCCCTCCTGGATCGGCGACACGATCATGGCGCAGCCGCTGTTTGCCCGCCTGCACGCCAAACAACCCGGTCTCCAGCTCGACGCCATCGCCCCGCGCTGGGTAGCGCCCGTCCTGCAGCGCATGACGGAAATCAGCGATGTGCTCGACAGCCCCTTCGGCCACGGCCAGCTGTCGCTCAAGCCGCGCTGGAAGCTGGCCCGACTGCTCGCCGCCCGCGGCTATGACGCCGTCTACGTCCTGCCCAATTCGCTCAAATCGGCGCTCGTCCCGTGGCTGGCCGGCATTCCGCAACGCGTCGGCTTCACCGGCGAATCGCGTTATGGCCTGATCAACGTCCGCCATACGCTCGACAAGGCCGCCCTGCCGCTCATGGTCGAACGCTTCGCCCAACTGGCCGAAGCCCCGGGCCAGCCGCTGGGCCATTTCATTTTTCGGCCAAAAATCCGGTCGACCGTGGAAGACCAGCAAAAAGCCCTGGCCGAGCTGGCCATCGAGCGCCCGGCCCGCGTCGTCGCCTTCTGCCCTGGCGCCGAGTACGGCCCCGGCCGCCCACTTCGCCGCGCTGGCCAAAAAACTGTCCGAACAGGGCTGCGCCATCTGGCTCTTCGGCTCGCCCAAGGACCACGCCGTCGCCGAGAAAATCTCGCAACTCGCCCCCGGCCTGTGCCGCAACCTGTGTGGGGCCACCTCGCTGGCTCAGGCCGTCGATCTGCTGGCCATGGCCGAACTGGTTGTCTGCAACGACTCCGGTTTGATGCACGTCGCCGCCGCGCTCGACCGTCCGATCGTCGCGCTCTACGGCTCCTCGTCGCCCGGCTTCACACCGCCGCTCTCCGACCGCGCCGACATCCTGAGCCTCAATCTCGAATGCAGCCCCTGCTTCAAACGCGAGTGCCCGCTCGGCCACCTCGATTGCCTCAACAAACTGCTCCCCGAGCAGGTCTTTGCCGCCTGCCAGAAAAGGATGACGCGATGAGCGGGCCAACCGTTTATGCCCTGCCCGACGACGTCGAACGCGCCTTTTACGAAGCCATCGTCGACGGCGACGCCGACCGCATGATGCTTCTCTGGGCCGAAGACGACGAAACGCTGTGCGTACATCCGACCGGCGTTCGCCTGCTCGGTCTAGTGCCGATCCGCGAAAGCTGGCGCAGCATCTTCGCCAATGCCCGCCTGCGCGTCCAGGCCGAACCCGTCGCCCACTGGAACGGCACGATCATCGCCGTCCATCACCTGACTGAAATCCTCTTCGTCGGCGACGACCCCAGCCCGCACGGCCCGCTCTACGTCACCCACGTCTATGTTCGCGGTCCGCATGGCTGGCGCCTGGCCAGCCGCCACGCCTCGGCCGCCGACGACGGCCATCAGGCAATGGCCGAGGCCGTGCCGCACACGCTGCATTGAGCCGCGCCGCCAAGCCCTACCATGCGCCGAGCTGGCTACCCGGCGGTCAGGCGCAAACCCTGTGGCCACTGCTCATCAAGCCACATCCGCTCAAATTGCGCCGGGAACGCTGGGCAACCCCCGATGGCGACTTCATCGACGTCGATCACCTTGACGGCCCAGCAGACTCGCCGCTACTCGTCCTCTTCCACGGCCTCGAAGGCAGCGCCAACAGCCATTACGCCATCTCGACCGCCCGCGCCTGCAAAGCCGCCGGCTGGCGCCTCGCGTTGCCCCATTTTCGTGGCTGCTCGGGCGAACTGAACCACCGGCCGCGCGCCTACCATTCCGGCGATTCCGAAGAAATCGACTGGATCCTGCGCCGCCTGCACGCCGCCAACGGCAGCCGCAAGCTCCACGCCGCCGGCGTTTCGCTCGGCGGCAACGCCCTGCTCAAATGGGCTGGCGAACGTGGCAACGCGGCCAGCGAACT
The DNA here is from genome assembly GCA_008080565.1 of Rhodocyclaceae bacterium. Lineage (GTDB taxonomy): Bacteria > Pseudomonadota > Gammaproteobacteria > Burkholderiales > Rhodocyclaceae > Azonexus. Next base: position 31,526 of record VIKE01000051.1, read on the forward strand.
GGTGACCGGCGTCGCCGCCTTCTGCGCCCCGCTCGACCTCGCCGCCTGTGGCCACCATCTGGCCAACGGCTTCAACCGGATTTACACCCGCCACTTCCTGACCACCCTGAAAGCCATTTCGGCCAACCGCCTGCAACAGTTCCCCGGCCTCTTTGACGAAGCGCGCATGCGCCGGGCGATCAATCTCTATGAATTCGACGACGCCGTGACCGCCCCCATCCACGGCTTTGCCGGGGCCGACGACTACTGGCGGCGCGCCTCGGCCAAACCCTGGCTGAAATCCATTGCCGTGCCGACTCTCACGGTCAACCCGAAAAATGACCCGTTTTTGCCTTCCCGCTATTTGCGAACAACCCGAAAGCGGCGGCCATGTGGGATTTGTCACAGGCTCTTTTCCGGGAAATCTGGACTGGCTGCCGCAAAGGCTTTTACACTTCTTTCTTTTCGAAACGTCATAAATTAATGACATTCGGGCAATGCGGCGCCAATGCAAAGTTCCTGCAACGAGGCCGACGTATGATTCGCCCATTTCCCGCACAAACCTCCTGACAGGACAACCATGAGCCAGCTCCCTGCTGAAATTTTCAAGGCCTACGACATTCGTGGCATCGTCAATAAATCGCTGACTGCCGACGTCGTTCGCCAAGTGGGTCACGCGCTTGGTTCGCTGGCCGTCGAGCAAGGCCAGAAGGCCATTGCCGTTGGCCGCGACGGTCGTCTGTCCGGCCCCGAATTGGCTGGCGCATTGATGGACGGCATCTGCGCCGCCGGTTGCGATGCCATCGACGTCGGCTGCGTGCCGACCCCGGTCACCTACTTCGCCGCCTACGAACTGGGCGTTCACTCCTGCGTTTCGGTCACCGGCAGCCACAATCCGCCGGACTACAACGGCCTCAAGATGGTCATCGGCGGCAACACGCTGGCCCTCAATGCCATCCAGGACCTGAAAAAGCGCATCGAAGCCGGCGACCTCAAGCATGGCCAGGGCAAGCGCAGTTCGGCCGATGTCCTCGGCGCCTACGTCGAAAAAATCGTCGGTGACGTCAAGCTGGCCCGCCCGATGAAGATCGTCATGGATTGCGGCAACGGCGTCGCCGGCGCGATCGCCCCGGAACTGTTCAAACGCCTTGGTTGCGAGATCGTGCCGCTGTTCTGCGAAGTCGATGGCAATTTCCCGAACCATCACCCAGACCCGTCCAAGCCGGAAAACCTGGCCGACGTGGTCAAGGCCCTCAAGGAAACCGACGCAGAAATCGGCATCGCCTTCGACGGCGACGGCGACCGCCTCGGCGTCGTCACCAAGGATGGCGAAATCATTTTCCCGGACCGCCAACTCATGCTCTTCGCCGCCGACGTGCTGTCGCGCGTGCCCGGTGGCACGGTCATTTACGACGTCAAATGCACGCGCCTGCTCGCCCCGTGGATCAAGCAACACGGCGGCGTGCCGCTGATGTGGAACACCGGCCATGCGCTGGTCAAGGCCAAGCTGCGCGAAACCGGTGCCCCCCTGGCCGGCGAAATGTCCGGCCACACCTTCTTCAAGGAACGCTGGTACGGCTTCGACGACGGCCTGTACACGGGAGCCCGCCTGCTCGAAATTCTCAGCAAGGCGGCCAACGCCAACCCGGTTCTCAAAGGCCTGCCGAATTCGCCATCGACTCCGGAACTCAACATCAAGATGGCCGAGGGCGAACCCTTCACGCTGATCGACAAACTGAAGGCCGACGGCAAGTTCAATGGAGCCCAGGAAACCATCACCATCGACGGCGTGCGCGTAGAATACGCAGATGGCTTCGGTCTGGCCCGCCCGTCGAACACGACACCGGTGGTGGTGCTGCGTTTCGAGGCCGATAACGCCGTCGCGCTCGAACGCATCCAGGCCGATTTCCGTCAGGCCCTCAATGCAGCCTGGCCGGGGATTCAACTACCGTTTTAAGGGAAATTCGTGAGCGAAAACGCCGCCGACCAGCTGTTTCTAGGGCGACAGCCCATCCTGGACCGCAATCATCAGCTTTTCGCCTACGAACTGCTTTTTCGCAGCGGTAGCCGCAACTTCGCCGATGTCACCTGTGGCGTGCAGGCTACCGCCACGGTCATCGCCAATGCCTTCACCGAGCTTGGCGTCGAAGCGGCGCTGGGCAGTTGTCGCGGTTTCATCAACGTCGACGAAGCCTTCCTGTTCAGCGACCTGCTCGAGTTGCTGCCGCGCCACGCCGTTGTTCTCGAAATTCTCGAAACCGTGCCGCCGACGGCAGCCGTCATCGAACGCTGCATTGCCCTGAAAACCGCCGGCTTCACGCTGGCCCTCGATGACGTCATCCAGCTTGAGCCGGAATATGCCGAACTGCTGGCTCTGGTCGAAATCGTCAAGGTCGATATCCAGCCGCTGTCGCGCGTCCAGCTCATGCAACTGGTCATGAAACTGAAACCGATGGGCAAGCAGTTGCTGGCCGAAAAGGTCGACTCGCGCGAGCAGATGGAACAATGTCTGAAACTCGGCTTCACGCTGTTCCAGGGCTATTACTTCGCCAAGCCGACGATCATTTCCGGCAAGAAACTCGATCATTCGCAGATCTCGCTCATGAAACTGATGGGGCTGCTGCTCGGCGATGCGCCAACGTCGGAAATCGAAACGGCGCTAAAACCCGAACCCGGCCTGACCATCAACCTGCTGCGCATGACCAACTCGGTCGGCTCGGGCAGCAGCGAAAAAATCACCTCGCTCGGCCATGCCATCACTGTCCTTGGCCGTCGCCAGTTGCAGCGCTGGCTGCAACTGCTGGTTTTCTCGGCCGGCAACGCCAGCGTCACGAGCAATCCGTTGCTGCTCCTGTCCGCCACGCGCGGCCGGCTCATGGAACTGCTGGCCGCCGAATTGCAGCCGGGTGACATCGGCTTCGCCGACCAGGCCTTCATGGCCGGGATCATGTCGCTGATGCCGGCGCTGGTCGGCCAACCGATCGCCGACATCGTCGCCCCGCTCGGCCTCACCGCCAACGTGCGCGATGCCCTGTGCGAGGGCAGCGGCCCGCTCGGCGCCCTGCTCCGTCTGGCCGAAAGCAGCGAATCCGGCGATATTTCCCGGTTGACCGTGGCACTTCAAGACCTGCCGGGGCTCGGACCGAAAGCCCTGAACCGGACCCAGACACAGGCTCTGCAATGGGCCAACAGCATCGGTCAGTAAGCAACGGCGTAAGCAGCCCGCCGTTACAAAAAGGCGACAGCTCCCGCACAAAACGGGACAGGCACTCGTCTACAATCTTCCCATTTTCACGACGTGAGCGAGACCATGGACAGCACCCGGCAGAACCCTCAGTTTCGCCCAGGCACCCAGCCCGGCCCCCTGGCCAAGCTGGCGGCCTTTGTCCTGAGCGCGGCCTTCATGGTGCTGGCTTTCATGTTTTCGCTGGTTGCCCTGGCGGTCGTTGCCGTTCTCGGCGTGGCGCTGGGTGGCTGGCTGTGGTGGAAAACGAGGGCCATGCGCAAGCAGATGCAGCAAATGCGCGAAGCGGCCCAGCAGATGGGTGGCGAGCAACCCGTGCGCAGCGATCAGGTAATCGAGGGCGAATTCATCCGCGAAGTTCCGCCCGACCAGCGCCTGGGCTGATCAGCGCAACTTGGGGTTGAGCGACCCCCGGTTGTAATCCTTGTCGCCGGGCATCACTGTCCGGCCGATGCCAAAAACGCCACCCTGCGCTTCGGCCGGGCGGGCCTTGTTTTCGGGATACTCAGCGGCTATTTTCTTTGCCTCGGCCGCCATCGCAGCATCGACGTATTCCCAACGACCATTGGGGAAAAGACGCACCTTTTTCCCGTCGACCGTAGCCGCCTCAAGCGGCGTGCGATCAAGCTCGGCGGCGAAGCCCTGCCCCGCCGCCAGAACCAGCATCAGTCACAGCTTGCCCTCAACCCAGGCCGGCACCGAAGCCAGCGCCGCCGCCAGGTTTTCTGGCTGCGTGCCGCCGGCCTGCGCCATGTCCGGACGACCGCCGCCCTTGCCGCCGACCTGCTGTGCGACCATGTTAACCAGTTCGCCAGCCTTGACCTTGCCAGTCAGATCAGCCGTCACGCCGGCAATCAGCGTCACCTTGCCATCGATGACCGAAGCCAGCACGATAGCGGCCGATTTGAGTTTGTCGCGCAGCTTGTCCATGGTTTCACGCAGCGTGTTGACGTCGGCGCCTTCGAGCGTTGCGGCCAGAACCTTGGCGCCCTTGACGTCGACTGCGTTGGCCAGCATGTCGTCGCCCTGCGCCGAGGCCAGTTTGCCCTTGAGGGCCGCCAGTTCGCGTTCGAGCTTCTTGACCTGATCAAGGACGGCCAGCACGCGGCCATGAACGTCCTTGGGCAACACCTTGAGCGTGCCGGCGACGCCGCCAAGCGCACTTTCCATGTCCTGCATGTAGGCCAGCGCGTTGTCACCGGTGACCGCTTCGACACGGCGCACGCCCGCCGCCACGCCACCTTCGGCCGTGATGCTGAACAAGCCGATGTCGCCGGTGCGCGAAACATGGGTGCCACCGCACAGTTCGCGCGACGAGCCGATGTCGAGGACGCGCACGTCGTCGCCGTATTTTTCGCCGAAAAGCATCATGGCGCCGAGCTTCTGGGCTTCGGCGATGGGCAGGACGCGGGTTTCGGTGGCGACGTTGGCGAGAATTTCGGCGTTGACGATGTTCTCGACGCGGCGGATTTCCTCGTCGGTCATCGGCTGGTTATGCACGAAGTCGAAACGGGTCTTGTCCGGATCGACCTGCGAGCCCTTTTGCTGGACGTGGTCGCCGAGCACTTCGCGCAGCGCCTTGTGCAGCAGGTGGGTCGCCGAGTGGTTGCGCATGATGCGCTGGCGGGCCAGCACGTCGACCTTGGCGGCCACACCGTTGCCGACCGAAATGGTGCCGGTCTTGACGACGCCGTGGTGACCGAAGACGGTGGCCTGGATTTTCTGCGTGTCTTCGACGGCGAAAATGCCATGCACCGATTGCAGCGCACCGCAGTCGCCGACCTGGCCGCCGGATTCGGCGTAGAACGGCGTGTCATCGAGGACAACGACGCCCATTTCGCCTTCATTGAGCTGGTTGACCGCAGCACCGTCCTTGTACAGGGCGAGCACATTGGCCTTGTATTCCAGTGCCGAATAGCCGTGGAAAGTCGTGGCCGGACCGTCGTATTCGAGGTTGGTCGCCATCTTGAACTTGCCGGCGGCGCGCGCCTGTTCCTTCTGGCGGGCCATGGCCGCATCGAAGGCGGCCGCGTCGACGGTGATCTTGTGTTCGCGGCAGATGTCCTGCGTCAAGTCGAGCGGGAAACCGTAGGTGTCGTGCAGCTTGAAGGCGGTGTCGCCGTTGAAGACGCCACCTTCGCCGAGCGCCTTGAGCTCACCTTCGAGGATGGCCATGCCGTGCTCGATGGTTTCGAAGAAGCGGTCTTCTTCCTGCTTGAGCGTGGCGATGATCTTGAACTGGTTCTGGCCCAGTTCGGGGTAAGCCATACCCATTTCGGCCACCAGATCCGGCACCATCTTGTGGAAGAAGGCGGCGCGGGCACCGAGCTTGTAGCCGTGGCGGATGGCGCGGCGGATGATGCGGCGCAGGACGTAGCCGCGGCCTTCATTGCCGGGGATAACGCCATCGGCGAGCAGGAAGGAGCAGGCGCGGATGTGGTCGGCCAGCACTTTCAACGACGGCGAATCCATGTCGGCGGCCGAGGTTTCGCGGGCAGCTGCCTTGAGCAGCGCCTGGAACAGGTCGATCTCGTAGTTGGCATGCACGCCCTGCAGCACGGCCGAGATGCGCTCGAGGCCCATGCCGGTATCGACGGAAGGCTTGGGCAGCGGGTGCATGACGCCGGCTTCATCGCGGTTGAACTGCATGAAGACGTTGTTCCAGATTTCGATGAAACGGTCGCCGTCTTCTTCCGGCGATCCCGGGGGGCCGCCCCAGTGCTTTTCGCCGTGGTCGTAGAAAATTTCGGTGCATGGGCCGCAGGGGCCGGTATCGCCCATCATCCAGAAATTGTCGGAGGCATAACGGGCACCCTTGTTGTCGCCGATGCGAATGACGCGCTCGACCGGGACGCCGATTTCCCTGGTCCAGATGTCGTAGGCTTCGTCGTCCTCAGCGTAAACCGTGACGGTCAGCTTGTCCTTGGGCAGCTTGTAAACCTCAGTCAGCAGTTCCCAGGCGTACTTGATGGCATCGCGCTTGAAATAATCACCGAAGCTGAAATTGCCGAGCATTTCGAAGAAGGTGTGGTGACGCGCCGTGTAGCCGACGTTCTCGAGGTCGTTGTGCTTGCCGCCGGCGCGCACGCACTTCTGCGAAGTGGTCGCACGCGTGTAGGGGCGCTTGTCGAAACCGAGGAAGACATCCTTGAACTGGTTCATCCCGGCGTTGGTGAACAACAGGGTCGGGTCCTCATGCGGCACCAGCGAACTGGAGGAAACGATCTGGTGGCCCTTGGAGGCGAAGAAGTCGAGGAACTGCTGGCGGATTTCGGCGCTTTTCATAAGCTGTCGGCCCTAAATGGCGTTGAATTCGGAATCCGTGATTTTAACGCAGGTGCGGCCGGAACTTGAGCCCCCGAAACAGGTTTCAAAACGGGTTTCAATTTTGGCCGTTTTTTCCGGTTGACCGTGGAAATGAAAAACCCGCCGGCCGGCGGGTTCTCGGAGAGGCGAAAACGGCTTAGCGGCGCCGCGGACGGTCGACGCGGCCGTTGTGGTTGTAGTCGTGCTGACGGTCGTGTTTCTGGGCGTAGATGCGGCGGCTCTGGACTTCCTGCGCTTGATGCAGGCGGGCGCGCTCGCCACGCGTCACGACTCCGTCGGACTTGGCGCGATTTTCCATGTTATCGACATGCTGCTGGCCACGCTCCATGCGATTGGCTTCGCGCTCGGTCAGGCTGCCGGAAGCGACGCCCTGATCGATGCGCCGCTCCTGATTGGCCTGACGCTGATCGACACGCGGCGTGTTGGCCTGGGCAAAGGCAAGGGCCGGCAGAACAAGGGAAAGGACAGCGATGGTCTTGACGATTTTCATGTTATTTCTCCTGGTAGTTAGGGCGAACTCCCTGAGCAACATTAGAAGGTAAAACGGGGCAAAAATCAGCCGCCCAAATGCAAGCCTTTGTAAGCACTTGTTTCTGCCGCAAAAAGGTCGAGACGATCGGTAAAGAGGGCACTGACACCGCGCTCGAACAGCGATTTTGCGGTGTTTTCCGTGTTGACCGTGTAACACAGCACCGGAATGCCATTGGCCTGCGCTTCGGCCAGCACATCGTCACGCAAATGCCGGGCGGCACAATGCAGGGTGACGGCCTGCAGTCGGCGCACGGTTTCCAGCCAGTCGACCGGTACCTGCTCGAAGAGCACGCCACGCGGAATCTGCGGCGCCAGATCGCGGGCAATTTCCAGCGCCTCCAGCGAAAACGAAGAGAATAACGGCTGCACCGTGGCGCCCTGCCACAGGCCGGTGCTCAGGCGAGCCACCGTTTCCGCCGTCTGGCGTTCGAATCCTGCCGCCGGCTTGATTTCAACATTGGCCAGCAGGCCATAGTCACGGCAGGCAGCAACCGCATCGGCATAGCGGGGGACGCGCTCGCCATCGCCGGCATCGAGCGCAAAGAGCTGCGCATCGGGCGTCTCGCTGACCGCCCCCCGGCCGTTCGTCGTCCGCTCCAGCGTTTCGTCGTGAATGAGCACGGGCGTGCCATCGCCGGACAACATGACATCAAACTCGACAGCCGAGAACCCCAAGCGCGCCGCCAGCCGGATACCGGCCAGCGTATTCTCCGGGGCCAGCGCGCCGCCACCGCGATGGGCAAACCAGCGCGGCAGCGGAAAACCCATCAGAAGGGTTGCGACTTCTTCAACAGCGGTTTGGCGCCAAGCAGCGAATTGCCCCGGCTGACCGAGGTATCGAGTGCCGCCTTGGCCGGCTTCTTGTCATCCCACACGGCTTCCATCTCTTCGTTGGTGATGATGCGCACCGCATCGATATTGGCGACACGTACGGCCGGCTTGCTGCCATTGCCGTTGAGCGAGGCGTAAGCGATTTCCAGCGTCTTGTCGCCATCCTGCAGCAACTTGCTGCGCGCTGCGGCGCGGGCAGCCGAGGTCATCGGCAGGCCACCGTAGACGCGGACCATTTCAATCTGCATTTCCGGCGACAGCATGAAGCTGACAAATTTGGCAGCCTGCTTGTACTGCACCGGCGTCCGACCGGCGCCAACCCACAGCGAAGCTCCGTCGGCCAGCGACGACTGGCGACCGCCATAGACATCGTCGTGATACGGCAACGGCGCGACACCGAGCTCGACACCCTTCGCATCACGGAAATCGACATGTTCACGCGAATCGGTCGTGATCATCGCGCACTCGCCTTCGTGGAACTTGGCGCTGGCTTCATTGCGCCGACCAAACAACTTGAAATAATTGGCCTTGCTCCACGTCGCCATCATCGCCAGGTGCTTGACCTGCGGCAGGCCGTTGAAAGTCAGCTGCCCCTTGTCGGTAGCTGCCGGCACACCAGAGACCGCACTGACGTTATCGACATGCACCCAGACCGGCCACGACGAAGTGTAGGGGCAGGCGTAGCCGGCATCCTGCAGCTTGTCGAGCATGCCCTGCATTTCAAACCAGGTCTTCGGCGGCTGGTCCGGATTCAGCTTGGCCTTGCGGAAAGCGTTCTTGTTGTAGAACAGCACCGGGGTGGAATAAAGCACCGGCAAGGCAACCACTTTGCCCTTGGCATCGACCACGCCGGCCTTGAGGTCACCCGACAACTCGCCGAACTTCAACGGCTGGCCAGCCTTGGCCATCATGGCATGCAGGGGCACAAAGGCCTTTGGCTGGCTGAGAACATCGCTCATGTCATAGCGGCGCATCAGATTGAGCACCGCCGGCTTGTCGCCCTTTTCCAGACGCACCAGCTTCATCGTGCTGCCCGACTCCTTGTTGAAGCGATCGACAATCGCCTGCAAACGTTCCTCGCCAGCCACACCAAGATTGTGAGCCAGTTCGAACTCGGCGGAAACCGTCGGCGCAGCGACCGGTTTGGCTGCAGGCTTGGCCGGTTTGGCCTGGGCAACAGAAGAAGCCAGGGCCAGCGTGGCGGCGATGGTCAGGGGACGAATGCAATACGACATGAATACTCCAGCAATTCTTAAAGACCTAAATTATAAAGCCGTGCGCCACGACACACGCCCCACACTTTTCGCAGATATGCGAAAATCCGCCGCATGATCAAGCGAATTTTTCTTATTCTCGCCGTTCTCGGACTCAGCGCCTGCGACCAGGTCAGCCAGAAGCTCGGTCTCGAAGATCCGGCCAAAAAAGAAGCCAAGGCCGAGCAGGAAGCCAAAGCCGTCGGCAGCGCCTGCCGCCAGTCCGGTCGCGCCATCGAGGACTGCTATTCGATCTACAGCTGGTTGCCCAAGGCCGGCATCTACACCGGCTGGCGCGAGATGGACGAATACATGCGCGAGAACAAGCTGGAAACGATAGCGCCGCAACTGCCTCCGCCGGAAGGCCCGGGGAGCAAGAAAAAGAAGAAAGCCCAGGAGGCGGCCAGCGAAAGCGAAACGAAGGCCGAGTCAAAAACAGAAGCAAAGACCGAAGCCAAGGCAGAATCCGAGCCAAAGGCCGAGAAACACTAGGTCTGGCAAGCACATCCTCGTCGAACACGACCGGAAGGCAGGCAACATGAAATTACCAGCATTTCTGGGCGGAATTCGCGGCAAGCTGATCGGCATCTTTGTCCTGATCAAGGTTGTTCCGCTCCTCTTGCTGGCTGGATTTGCCTGGTATGCCACCTCTCAGCTTGGCGAAGACGTTTCAATCAAGGCGGGCAGCATGGCCGACGCCATGCTGTCGACGATCAAAACAGTCCGAGGCGCTGACCACCGACGCCGCCAAGGAAATCGCTACTTTCCTGCATGACCGCGACAGCGACATCCGGCAGGCCTCCGGACTGGAACCCTCCGAGGCGGCATTCCGCCGTTTCCTGAGCGAACGGAGCCGGCCGATCTATCAACATGGGCCATGGAAGCTGGCCGACGATGGCCAATCGTGGGTACCCGAAACCCCGGTCGTCCGCGAAGCCAAGGTCACCCGCCCGGTACTGGCCGACAACGCCAGGGATTTCCACACCCGCCCGGCGGAATATTTTGGCGAGGCCGAGCAACGTCCGCTATTCGTCGAAATGACCTTTGTCGATCTCGACGGCAACGAGAAGATCAAGGTCACCACCGGCAAACTGACCGAAAAAAGCCTCAAGAACGTCGTCGACCGTAGCAATACCTTCGTCAAGGCGGAAACCTATTTTGCTGAACTGAAAAAACTGAAGGCTGGTGAAATCTACGTTTCCGACGTCATCGGCGCCTACGTTCCGACGCAGGCCATCGGCCCCTACCTGCCGGCCGCTCTGGAAAAAGCCGGCAAACCGTTCACGCCTGAAGAGTCGGCCTATGCCGGCACCGAAAACCCTGTCGGCAAGCGCTTCCGCGGCATTGTCCGCTGGGCCATGCCGGTGGTCAGGGGCGGCCGGACCGTCGGCTACGTCACGCTCGCTCTCGATCACGACCACATCCGCCAGTTCTCCGACCGCCTGATGCCAACCGACGAGCGCTACACGCCGATCGCCGACGCCATCAAGGGCAACTACGCCTTCATCTGGGATTACAAGAGCCGCTCGATTTCCCACCCGCGTGACTATTTCATCGTCGGCTACGACCCGCAGACCGGCCTGCCGGCCACGCCCTGGATGGATGCCGAGTTGTACGCCGAATGGCAGGCGAGCGGCAAGCCTTCCCATGAGTTCCTGACCGGCGTTCCCTCATTCCGCAACCAGAACCTGAAACTCAAACCGGCCAAGGAGCTGATCAAGGCCGGGACGGTCGGCCTCGACTGCCGCTACCTGAACTTCTCGCCGCAATGCGACGGCTGGAATGCGCTGACCGAACATGGCGGTTCGGGCTCCTTCGTCATCTTTTTCTCCGGTCTGTGGAAACTGACCACCGCCGCCGCCATCCCCTATTACACCGGCCAGTACGGCAAATCGCCACAGGGGTTCGGCTTTGTCACCATCGGCGCCAATGTTGATGACTTCCACAAGGCAGCGACCGATACGGCAGGCCGGATCAACCGACTTGTCGAAGAAAAGGATGCCAGCCTGACCATCCAGCGCGGCGAACTGCTCGACCATATCGCCGAGAGCCTGACCTCGACCGGTATCGGCCTGTGGACCTCGACCCTGCTCATGGTAGCCGTCGTCATCGGCATTGCCATCTGGATGGCCGGGCTCCTGACCCGACGCATTACGGCGATGATCTCGGGCATCCACGCCTTCCAGGAAGGCGACCTGAAACGCCGCCTGGACGCTGGATCCTCCGACGAAATGGGCGAACTTTCCCGCTCCTTCAACCGGATGGCCGATTCGGTCGAAGAATCCTTCAATCGACTCGAAGAGGCGCGGGAGAAAGCCGAGGAAGCCAGCCGGCAAAAATCGGCTTTCCTGGCCACCATGTCGCACGAACTGCGCACCCCGCTCAACGGCATCCTCGGCTTTGCCGAGTTGCTCAAAGGCGAACTGGAAAACCCCGAACAACAAGGCTATGTTGAAATCATCGAGCAGAGCGGCGGCCATCTGCTCAATCTGGTCAATGAAATTCTCGACCTCGCCAAGATTGAATCGGGTGAAATGCGTTTCAACAAGGTAGCCATTTCCCTCGCCGACGTCATTAGCGAAAGTGCTGCCGGCCATCAGGTAAGCGCTGAGGCAAAAGGCTTGCAGTTCGAACTCCAACTCGCTGACGATCTGCCCGCCGAAATCACCACCGATCCGACCCGCCTGCGTCAGATCCTGAACAACTTGCTGAGCAATGCTGTCAAATTCACTGATAGCGGCCGGATCAGCTTCAGTATCAGCCGTGTCGGCCATGCAGTTGCCTTTGCCGTTCGCGATACCGGCCCCGGCATCCCGCTGGAAAGCCGCGAAACGATTTTCGAGAAGTTCAAGCAACTGGAAAACTTCCTGACCCGCGAACACGGGGGAACCGGACTAGGGCTGGCGCTCGTCCGGCAATTGGCAGAACATATGGGCGGGAAGGTCACGCTGGAATCTGAAGTCGGCGTCGGATCAACTTTCACGGTTTACCTGCCACTGGATATCAGTCATGACGGAACAACGTAACGCACTGGTCGTAGACGACCACCCCACCAACCGCCTGCTCGCCTCGGCCATACTCAAGAAGCTCGGCTGGATGGTCATGGAAGCGGAGAGCGGCAGTGCGGCACTGACGCTGGCCGCCAACCATCGATTCAGGCTCGTCCTGCTCGACATCAGCATGCCCGGTCTTTCCGGCGAAGACACCTGCGCCCAACTACGGGCGGCAGACGCAAGCCCGCCCTTGTACATCGTAGCCTACACCGCCCACGCCTTCCCTGAGGACCGGGAGCGCCTTCTCGCCGAAGGTTTCGACGATGTGCTGGTCAAACCCATCAGCCGTCAGCGCCTCGAAGAGTTGATTGCCGATCTTTGATCACCACCGCGTCTGGTCCTGACCGTTTTCCGGCCGGGCCTCAAGCTTCCGGGTGCTAAAGGGCTGGTAGGCGTATAATCCTGCCCCATGTCTGAAATCAATACCTTAGCTGGCGACAACGCCATCATCATCGCTGCCGACGCAGTGCCCGAAATCACCTTTGCCGACCTCGGCCTGGCGCCCGAACTCCTGCGCGCCGTGCTTGACGAGGGCTACACCAAGCCGACACCGATCCAGGCCCAGGCCATCCCGCTCGTCATCAGCGGCAAGGACATCATGGGCGGCGCCCAGACCGGCACCGGCAAGACTGCCGCCTTCACGCTGCCCATCCTGCAGCGCATCCTGCCCTTTGCCAGCAGCAGCCCGTCGCCGGCCAAGCACCCGGTACGCGCCCTGATCCTCGCCCCGACCCGCGAACTGGCCATGCAGGTCTATGAATCGGTCAAGACCTACAGCAAGCACACGCCGATCCGGGCCATGTGCGCCTTCGGTGGTGTTGACATCCGGCCGCAGATCGCCGAACTAAAAAAAGGCGTCGAAATCCTCGTCGCCACCCCCGGCCGCCTGCTCGATCACGTTGAAAACAAGAGTGTCAGCTTCAATTCCGTCCAGGCCCTGGTCCTCGACGAAGCTGACCGCATGCTTGACATGGGTTTCGTCCCGGACGTCACGCGCATCCTCAACATGCTGCCGGCCCAGCGCCAGAGCCTGCTGTTCTCGGCCACCTTCTCGGACGAGATCAAGAAGCTGGCCGACACCATGCTCAAGTCGCCGATCCTGATCGAGGTGGCTCGCCGCAATCAGGTCTCCGACACCATCACGCACCGCGTCCATCCGGTTTCCGAATACGGCAAGCGCGGCCTGCTGACCAAGTTGCTCAAGTCCGGCGAAATTCGCCAGTGCATCGTCTTCTGTCGCACCAAGCAAGGCTGCTCGCGCCTGACCCGCGAACTACAACGCGCCGGCATCAAGGCCGATGCCATTCATGGCGACAAGAGCCAGCTCGAACGCATCAAGGCGCTCGAAGCCTTCAAGGGCGGCGAAACCGACGCCCTCATCGCCACCGACGTCGCGGCGCGCGGCCTCGACGTTGATGACCTGCCCTACGTCATCAACTACGAACTGCCGCACACCCCGGAAGACTACGTGCACCGCATCGGCCGCACCGGCCGGGCCGGCAAGACCGGCAACGCCATTTCACTGGTCAGCGCCCGCGAAGTCGTCTATCTGGTCGATATCGAAAAGCTCATCAAGCGACCGATCGAACAGGTCGAAGTCGCCGGTTTCGAACCGGAACCGGAATACGAATACCCCCTGGGCAACAAGAAAAAACGCAGCGCCCCGGTCATCGCCCCGGTCGCCCAGCGTCCGGAACGAGGCGAACGTCCCGAGCGCGGTGAGCGCTCACCGCGCCCCGAGCGGGAACGGAGCGATCGCCAGGACCGCCGTCCGCCGCGCCGCAACCCGATGATCGCCGCCGACGGTTTCGACTTCAGCAAGCCCTACGAAGACAATTCGCCACGCGGCGATGTGCCGGATTCCGCCACGGCTGCAGCCAAGGTCGATCCGCACAAGCCGAAGCGGGTTGTTGCGGCGCTGTTGGGTGGGCTTGGGCGCAAGTAGGCAAGACGAATCGGCGCCTTTCTGGCGCCGGGTTCTTTCTGGGTAATTGGCTTGGGGTTCCGCCTTGCTGGCGGGCGTACTTTCTTTTGCTTCGCCAAAAGAAAGTAG
>VIKE01000052.1 GCA_008080565.1 Rhodocyclaceae bacterium
GCACACCTTTCGGCGGCGGATTTTGAATCCGCTGCGTCTACCGATTCCGCCACCGGGGCATTCGGAGCGCGGATTATCCACGAATCACTTCTTTGGTTCAAGTGAATCGCTGCATGGGAAGGCTTTGGCCAGTGCGCCGGCGACCAGGGTGGCCGGACTGACGGTGGTGTTGGGCGGCACGCGATCGACGTGGATAACGACGGCGCGAACGAGGCGCATCGACAGGTCGGCATCTTTCGGCAGGCAGAAAGCGTTGAGTTTGACGCCGACCTGCTCGGCCAGATAGTCGCTGACGCCGTAGCTGTCGGCAAAGCCGGCGACATAGGCGATGCAGCGGGCGCTGCGAATGGCCTGGAAGGGGTCGCTGGATTTTTGCCCCGCGTACATCTCATCGGCCACCTGACAGTCGCCGCGCAGCTCTTGCCCGGTATAGGCGTGTGCCGAGGCGGCGAAGAGGAGGGGGATGAGCCAGAGCAGTTTCATTGTTTTTCGAACCAGTTGAGTTTTTCGTGCAGGCCGACAACGCTGCCGACGACGATCAGCGCCGGTGGCTTGATACCCGATTCGGCGATGCGGTGGGGCAGTGTACCCAATGTGGCGAGTACCGTCTGCTGGTCGGTCTGCGTGCCGTTGCGGATGACCGCCGCCGGGGTCAGCGAGGGCAATCCGTGGTTGATCATCTGCCGGCAGATTTCGGCGACGGCGCCGATGCCCATGTAGAAGACGACGGTCTGTCGAGGCCGGGCCAGCGCTGGCCAGTCGAGATTGACGGTGCCGTCCTTGAGGTGGCCGGTGACGAAGGTGACCGACTGGGCGTGGTCGCGATGGGTCAGCGGGAAGCCAGAGTAGGCGGCGCAGCCGGCCGCAGCGGTAACGCCGGGGACGACTTCGAAGGGAATGCCGGAGGCGACGAGGGTTTCGAGCTCTTCGCCGCCGCGGCCGAAGATGAACGGATCGCCGCCCTTGAGGCGGACGACGGCCAGGCCTTCCTGCGCCAGTTTGACCAGTAGTTCGTTGATCGAATCCTGCGGCAGCGTGTGCTTCGAGGCTTCCTTGCCGGCGTAGATGCGACGGGCGTCGGGGCGCGCCAGATCCATGATTCCGTCACCAACCAGATGGTCGTAGACGAGGGCGTCAGCTGATGCAATCAGGCGCGCAGCCTTGATGGTCAGCAAGTCCGGATCGCCGGGGCCGGCGCCAACCAGCCAGACTTTTCCGGCTGCGAGTTTGTTCAACTTGTTCATGGGTAATCCCTGCCTTTGGGCGGCCATCCTAATGCGGGAGAGGGCGCCTGCCAATAGCGGGAAGTCAATGAATGATCGATATACCCCTAAAGTATTAATAATGTAGTTATAAATGACTATAACCATTTGAATGTAATGGATTTATCTGCCCGAAAAGATTGATGAGTATCAAGGATGCGGAAGGGGGTGAGGTTCAACCTAGCGGGCATCGCGTTGAGGGGAAATGGACGCGAATTATTTCGATCCAGGAGATAGAAAGATGAAGAAAACAGTAGTGGGGATGCTTGTACTTAGCGCCATGGCAGTTGCCATGGGTTCTGCCTTCGCTCAGGAAACCGCCAAGGTCGGCCCGGAGATGACGGCTGCGGAGAAGGAAACCGCCAAAAAGATTTACTTCGAGCGTTGCGCCGGTTGTCACGGTGTGCTGCGCAAGGGCGCCACCGGCAAGAACCTGGAGCCGCACTGGTCGAAGAAGGACAAGGATGGCAACGTGACCGAAGGCGGCACGCTCAAGCTTGGCCAGAACCGCCTGGAAAAGATCATCGGTTACGGTACCGATGGCGGCATGGTCAATTTTGACGACATCCTGACCAAGGAAGAGTTGTCGCTGATGGCCAAGTACATCCAGAACAAGCCGGATGTCCCGCCGGAATACAGCTTCAAGGAAACGCTCGATTCATGGAAGGTCATCGTGCCGGTCGATCAGCGCCCGACCAAGCAGATGAACAAGTACAACCTCAAGAACATGTTCTCGGTCACCCTGCGTGACACCGGCGAAGTGGCCCTGATCGACGGCGATACCAAGGAAATCCGCAGCATCGTGAAGACCGGCTACGCGGTGCACATTTCGCGTCTGTCGGCTTCCGGCCGTTATGTTTATGTGATCGGTCGCGACGGTCGTTTGTCGCTGATTGACCTGTGGATGGAAAAGCCCGCCGTCGTGGCTGAAGTCAAGATCGGCTTCGATGCCCGCTCGGTCGATACCTCGAAGTTCAAGGGTTTTGAAGACAAGTACGCCGTGGCCGGCTCCTACTGGCCGCCACAGTACGTGATCATGGATGGCGACACATTGAAGCCGCGCAAGGTCGTGTCCACCCGTGGCATGACGGTCGATGGCGAATACCATCCGGAGCCGCGCGTCGCTTCCATCGTCGCTTCCTTCATCAAGCCGGAATGGGTTATCAACATCAAGGAAACCGGCCAGATTCTGCTGGTCGATTACTCTGACATCGAGAACCTGAAGACGACGACGGTCGGTTCAGCCAAGTTCCTGCATGATGGCGGCTGGGATGCTTCCAAGCGTTACTTCCTGGTGGCAGCCAATGCCTCCAACAAGATCGCTGCGGTTGATACCAAGACCGGCAAGCTGGCCGCTCTGGTCGATACGGCCAAGATCCCGCACCCGGGTCGCGGCGCCAACTTCACCCATCCGAAGTTTGGTCCGGTATGGACGACGGGTCACCTCGGTGCCGATGTCCTGACCCTGATCAGCACGCCGTCGGAGAAGAAGTCGGATGCCAAGTTCAAGGAATACAACTGGAAGGTCGTTCAGGAAGTGAAGCACGTGCCGGGCAACCTGTTCGTCAAGACCCATCCGAAGTCCAAGCACCTGTGGGCTGACTCGCCGCAGAATCCGGACAAGACGCTGGCTGAATCCGTTGCCATCTGGGACGTGGCTGATCTGTCCAAGCCGGTCAAGGTGATCAACGTTGCCAAGGATTCCGGCCTGCCGGAAACCAAGGCCACCAAGCGCGCCGTGCATCCGGAATACAGCGCCGACGGCAAGGAAGTCTGGATCTCCCTGTGGGGCGGCAAGGCTGACCAGTCGGCCATCGTTGTCTATGACGATGCGACACTGACCCTGAAGAAGGTGATCACCGATCCGAAGATGATCACGCCGACCGGCAAGTTCAACGTCTACAACACGCAGCACGACATCTATTGATCGACTGTTGATTGTTTGATTTGAGGCAAAGCTACGGGGGCGCAAGCCCCCGTAGCATATGAAACAGCAGCAATTTGCGCAGGGGACATGGCTTGCGCGGTGAGCAAATTATTTTGGTGGAGATAAGCACGATGAAAAAGAATCTCGTTTTCCTGGCCGTCTTTGGCGCGTTCGTCGCACTCGGTTCGCCGGCAGCCATGGCGGCGCCGGACTGGAACAAGGCGGCCAAGAGCACGATCCACGTTTTCCACCCGGGTGCGGCGCCGATCGAGTGGGTTCAGGGTAAGGGCGACCACAGCGGTGCGGCCGGCCTGAAAAAGGGCGAGACCTGCGCTGGTTGCCATATTGAAGACGGCAAGCTGAGCCTCGACCTCAAGCGTCTGGCCAGCAAGGAAATGGAGCCGAAGGGCGCTCCGAAGGCGATGAGCTACCCGGTCACCGTGCAAGCCGCCTACGATGCGACGAATCTCTACGTCCGCCTGAGCTTCAAGGCGCCGGGCGGTGGTTTCGACCATTCCGACAAGGACAACGAGTTGAAGGCCAGCGTCATGTTCCCGAACGACAAGGTGCCGCTGGCTGATCAGGCCGGTTGCTGGGCTGCCTGTCACAAGGATGCGCGGACGATGCCGGGTGCCGCCGATACAAAGACCAAATACGCGACGCCGGGAGCGATGGATTTGATGCAGTGGAAGAGCGGCGGTGGCGGCAAGGCCGTCGACGGCGCGGTGACCGACAAGCGCAACATGGAAGGCGGCAAGGCCGGGGTGACGGCCGAAGCGACCAAGGCCGGTGACGTGACCACGGTGACCTTCACCCGCAAGCTGGCTGGCGGCGTCAATCTGGCCCCGGGCAAGGCCGTGCCGTTCGGCATCGCCATCCACGCCGACAACGCCGGCGGCCGTTTCCATCACGTTTCCTTCGGCCACACCATTGGTCTGGGTGCCGATGGCGATGTGAAGGCGGCCAAGCAGTAACGCGACATGCCATCCGGACTTTCGCTGCATGCCGGATGGTCATGCCTGAAAAGGGCGCCGCTCGTGCTGGCGCTCATTTCTTTTTCGGCGCTGGCCGGCGATGTGGTCGAGGTAGGCATCGAGGGCTACCAATACCGGCCGGCCGAGGTGAGCATCAAGGCCGGTGACAGCGTGCGGTGGAGCAACCGCGAAAAACGCACCAGCCATTCGATCGTTTTCCCGGCTGAAGGTGGCCTGGAGTCGGAACGGATGTTCCCCGGTGAAAGCTGGCGGCGCCAGTTCGATAAGCCGGGTCGCTACCCCTATCATTGTGGGCCGCATCCCGAAATGGAAGGTGTCGTTCTTGTCGCCGAGTAATTTCATTTTTGGCCTTTTTTTCCTGTCGACCGTGGCAATCGCCGGCGAGCCCGATGTGGCGCGCCAAAAAGAGCTGGTGCACCTCGTTCGCCAGGATTGCGGCTCCTGCCACGGCATGACGCTCAAAGGCGGGCTCGGCCCGGCCTTGCTGCCCGAAACCCTGCGCGACAAGCCGGCCGAAGGGCTGGCCGCGACGATTTACTACGGCCGCCCGGGCACCCCGATGCCGCCGTGGAAAGCCTTCCTGTCCGAAGCCGAAGCGGCCTGGATAGTCGATAAACTGATGACCGCATTCCCCCAGTGAGAACGCCATGCGCCTGCTGTTGATTGCCTTGTTTGCCCTGCTCCTCAACGCCTGCGCCGGCCCGCAACTGCGCGGTACCGGCGATCTCGGGCTGATCATCGAACGGGCCAGCGGCCACATCACGCTGGTCAACACCACGGCGCGCCAGCCGTATGCGCGCATCGGCGGCCTTGGCGACCTCTCGCATGCCTCCGCCGTCTATTCGCGCGACGGCCGCTACGCCTTCATCTTCGGCCGCGACGGCGGGCTGACCAAGATCGATCTGCTCGAAGCGAAGATCGTCAAACGCATCATCCAGTCCGGCAACGCCATCGGCGGCTCAATCTCGCAGGATGGCCGGATCGTCGTCGCCCAGAATTACACGCCCGGCGGCATCAAGGCTTTCGACAGCGACACGCTCGAACTGCTCTCCGAAGTGCCGGCCGAATACGCGCCTGGCCAGTTCTCCAAGGTCGTCGGCCTGGCCGATACAGGCGGTAACAAATTTGCCTACGCGCTGTTCGACGGCGGCGAAATCCGCGTCACCGACTTCAGCAATCCGCGCCAGCCGACGACGCAAAAATTTCCGGCCGGCAGCCAGCCTTACGACGGTCTTGTGACGCCCGATGGTCGCTACTTCCTGGCCGGCCTGTTCGGCGAGGACGGCGTCGCCATGCTCGACCTCTGGCAGCCGGAAAAAGGGGCGAAGAAGATTCTCGAAAACTACGGCCGCGGCCAGGAAAAACTCCCCGTCTTCAAGATGCCGCACCTGCGCGGTTGGTCGGTGGCGCAAGGCAAAGCCTACCTGCCGGCAATCGGTCGCCACGAAGTGCTGATCGTCGATGTCGCGACCTGGCAGGAAGTCGGCCGCATTCCGGTACGCGGCCAGCCGGTCTTCGTCATGGCCCGTCCGGACGGCCGCCAGATCTGGGTCAATTTCGCCTTCCCGGACAACGCCAAGGTCGACGTCATCGACACCCTGGCCGGCAAGGTGGTGCATGCCTTCGAGCCGGGCAAGGGCATCCTGCACATGGAATTCGCGCCGCGCGGCGAGGCGAAATCCCGGCCGAAAGCCCGTCCGGCATTTTCTTCACCGCGCGCGCCGTGCGCATTGGTTTCTGATGAACGCTTTGGCCATGAACAGCAGCCTCGACTTTCAGTTGCTCAACGACTTCCAGCGCGACTTTCCGCTGGTCTCGGCGCCGTTTGCCGAACTGGCGGCGCGCCTCGGCGTCGGTGAGAAGGTCGTGCTCGGCCGCCTCGAAAACCTGCGTCGCGAAGGCAAGATTTCGCGCGTTGGCGCCGTCTTTGCCCCGAAACGCATCGGCGCCTCGACGCTAGCCGCCATGGCCGTTCCGCCGGAAAAGCTCGAAGCGGTGGCTGCCGTGGTCAACCGCTTCCCCGAGGTCAATCACAACTACGAACGCGAGCACCGCTACAACCTGTGGTTCGTCGTCACCGCCGCCAGCGAAGGGCGTCTGCAAGCCAGTCTGGGGGCCATTGAAAAGGCAGCCGGCTATCCGCTGCTGGCCCTGCCGCTCGAGGAGGAATTCCACATCGATCTCGGTTTCTGCCTGAACGGCGACAAGCAGAAATGCGTCGCCTCTGCCCAGCCGGTCCACCCGGTGGCGCTCATCGACGAAGCCGAGCGCCGCCTCGTCTCGGTGTTGCAGGAAGGCCTGCCGCTATTCATCCGGCCCTTCGCCCTGATCGCCGAGCGCATCGGCGCCTCGGAACCGGAAGTCCTTGGCCGCATCCGCCGCTGGCTCGAAGAGGGCGCCATCAAACGCTTCGGCGTTGTTGTCCGCCATCACGAACTCGGCTTCCGGGCCAACGCCATGCTGGTTCATGACATCCCCGACGAGCAGGTCGGCGACATTGGTCGTGCGCTGGCCGAAGAGCAGGCGGTGACCCTGTGCTACCGCCGGCCGCGTCGCCTGCCCGACTGGCCATACAACCTGTTTTGCATGATCCATGGCCGTGAACGCGGCGAAGTCGAGACCCTCATCGCTGACCTGCGCCAACGCCACGGCCTTGAAACGGCTGCCCACGAGGTGCTGTTCTCGCTGACCCGCTTCAAGCAGAACGGCGCGCGCTATGCGTGAGCTTTCCACGGTCGACCGGAAAATTCTCGCAAAATTGCAAGGCGACTTCCCGATCTGCGAACGCCCCTACGCCGAGGCGGCCGAACAGATCGGCATCAGCGAAGAGGAATTGCTGCAACGCCTGCAGCAACTGCTCGCCGACAAGGTGCTGACCCGCTTCGGCCCGATGTTCCAGATCGAGGAAATGGGCGGCGCCTTCGTGCTCGCCGCCTTGGCCGCGCCGGAGGAGCGTTACGACGAAGTCACGGCACTGGTCAACGCCTTGCCTCAGGTTGCCCACAACTACCGCCGCGAACACGCGCTCAACATGTGGTTCGTGCTGGCTACCGAAACGAAGGGTGGCATCGCCGAAGCCATCGCCCGCATTGAGCGCGACACCGGACTGGCGGTTTACGCCTTCCCGAAAGAGCGCGAATTCTTCGTCGAAATGAAGCTCGAGGCGCGGCGGTGATCGACGACGTTGATCGCGCCCTGATCGTCGCCACCCAAGGCGGTCTGCCGCTTGTGCCGCGCCCCTATCACGCCATCGCGAAACAGCTTGGCCTGCCGGCCGACGAAGTGATGCACCGGCTGAAAGCCATGCTCGAAACCGGCATCATCCGCCGCATCGGCGCCGTCCCCAATCATTACGCCATCGGCTGGACGGCCAATGGAATGACCGTCTGGGATGTCGCCGACGAGCAGGTCGACCAACTCGGTGCCCGCATCGGTGCCCTCGATTTCGTTACCCACTGCTACCGCCGCCCGCGCGCCCTGCCAGCCTGGCCGTACAACCTGTTTGCCATGGTGCACGGGGCCTCGCGCGATGAGTGTTCGGCCAAGGCCGGCGAAATCCGCCACTTGCTCGGCGAGGCCTGCCGTGGAAACGACATTCTTTACTCGACCAGAATCCTCAAAAAGACCGGCCTGAGAATAGCAACCTAAGGACAGGCCCGCATCCGGTTTTCCGCATCGCGATAGGACGCCGTCGAGTCGATCTGCTGATGTGCGGCATTGATCCCGTCCTTGAGCTTGCTCAGCAGGCTGGCGAGCTGTTGGTCGGCGCGTTGGCGCAACACGGATTCGGCTTCGCCGATACTGGAAAAATAAGCGACCTGGCCGAGTGACTGGCGCAGTGCAACCGGCATTAGCCGGGCGCCGATCCTGAGATGGTTACGCCAGACGGTTACGTGCTCCTGCTCATGTTCCTCGACGATGCGTCGCCGGCAAGGATTGGTGCCGAGTTCCCGGGCAAGCAGGACCTCGAAACTCGACAGGCCCAGTTTCAGTTGCAGCGATGGTACGGCGCACACCCGGCCGTCACGGTTGCTCAGGGTTCGTACGGAAAGCGCCATGCTGGTGGCCGGTTCGGCCCGCGTTACCCCCAACGTGCTGTGGTTCAGGCTGCTGCCTGCCTTGGCAAAGCGCCTCAGGTCAGCCATCCGGATGCTGTCGTCGCGGCTTACCGGCTTGTCCTCGAATACGGCAGTGAAATTTGCTTCCGTCGCCAGTTTTTCGCAGCGCGCCTCGAAACTGTTGTCGGCAGCCCCGGCGACAGCGCTGGCGAGCAGGAGCAGGAGAGCAAGGCGGGATTTCATGCGAGGGGGCTCGTTCAGGCGATAGCGGGTATTTTGTCCGGACAATGTGAAATGCCGTTGACGGTCAATTGCCGGCAAGCCTCGCGCAGAATGCAGAAAGCCCGGACTGGCCGGGCTTTCTGGGGCGGGCGCCTGACGGTGGTCAGTGTGTTTCGCCGATCCGCTGGGCGATATGCGCCAGCGCCTCTTCAACCTGGTCGATCAGGATCAGGCAGAGGTCGCCCGGCTGCAGGCGGGCCAGGGCCGTATCGATGGCGATGAACTCGCCGGTGATGGCGTCGATTTGCTTGGTGCGGCGGGCGTTGGCCAAGCCTTCGCGCAACAGGCCGATCACTTCACCGTCTTGGCGGCCGCGCTGGCAGGCATCCTGGTAAAGAATCACGTCGTCGAAGGCATCGCCGAGGATTTCGGTCTGCTGGCGGATATCGTCGTCGCGCCGGTCGCCGGCACCGCTGATCACCACCGAACGGCGTACCGCCGGCATGTTGTTGATGGCGCCGACCAGCGCCTGGATGGCGTCCGGGTTATGGCCGTAGTCGGCAATCAGGGTGGCGCCCTTGTAGTCGAAGACGTTGAAGCGACCGGGGGCGGTCGCCGCGTCGCTGACGAAATTGGCCAGGGCGCGCTCGATGACCTCCCACGCATAGCCAAGTGCCCAGCCCGTGGCGATGGCCGCCATGGCATTCTCGACCTGGAAGCCAATGGTGCCGTTGCGGGTCAGCGGGATATTGGCCAACGGGATGCGCTGTTTCTTGCGTCCTTCGCTGCACACGATGGCATCGCGCTCGACATGGACGACCCGCTTGCCCTGGGCGCGGTGGGTGGCGAGCACCGGGTTCATGCGGTCGCGAGCGAAGAAGATGACCTCGCCGTGGCAGTGGTGGGCCATCGAGGCGACCACCGGGTCGGCCGCATTGAGCACGGCCGTGCCGTTCGGCGCGACGTTTTCGACGATGACGCGCTTGACCACGGCCAACTCGTCAACCGTCGTGATGTAGTTGAGGCCGAGGTGATCGCCAAGGCCGATGTTGGTGATGACGGCGACGTCGCACATGTCGAAGCCGAGGCCTTCGCGCAGCACGCCGCCACGGGCGGTTTCGAAGACTGCGGCGTCGACGTCCGGGTGCATCAGCACATTGCGGGCGCTGCGCGGGCCGGAACAGTCGCCGGTGTCAATGCGGCGGCCTTCGACGTAGATGCCGTCGGTGCTGGTCATGCCGACACGCAGGCCTTTTGCTTCGAAAATACGGCCGATCAGGCGGCTGGTCGTTGTCTTGCCATTGGTGCCGGCGATGGCGACGACTGGAATGCGGGCATTGTCGCCATCCGGGAACATCATCCCGACAATCGCCTCGCCAACAGCGCGGCCCTTGCCGAAGGACGGGTCGAGGTGCATGCGCAGGCCGGGGGCAGCATTGCATTCTACGATGCCGCCGCCTTGTTCTTCGAGCGGCTTGTGCATGGTGTCGCAAACCACGTCGATACCGCAGATGTCGAGGCCGACGGTCTGGGCGGCAGCGACGGCGGCGGCGGCGAGTTCGGGATGGACGTCATCGGTGACATCGGTCGCGGTGCCGCCGGTCGACAGGTTGGCGTTGTTGCGCAGGACGACGCGAACGCCGCGGCCGGGAACGGAGTCAGCCGTATAACCTTGCTCTTCAAGGCGGGCGAGGGCGATTTCGTCGAAACGGATCTTGGTCAGCGAGGTGGCGTGACCATCCGAGCGACGCGGGTCGCTATTCACGATATTGACCAATTCGCGGACGGTATGTGTGCCGTCGCCAATGACCAGCGGCGGGTCGCGGCGGGCGGCGGCGATCAGCTTGTCGCCGATGACCAGCAGGCGCCAGTCGTGGCCGGAAAGGAATTTCTCGACCATGATGTCGTCGCGGAATTCGATGGCAACGCGGTAGGCGCGGCGGACTTGCTCTTCGGTGGTCAGATTGACTGAAATGCCCTTGCCCTGATTGCCGTCCTGCGGCTTGACGACGACCGGCAGGCCGATTTCCTGGGCGGCGACCCAGGCGTCGTCTTCATCCTCGACCGGGCGGCCGATCGGCACGGCAACGCCGGAGGCATGCAGCAGTTTCTTGGTCAGTTCCTTGTCCTGGGCGATGGCTTCGCCGATGGCGCTGGTCATACTGGTTTCGGCTGCCTGGATGCGCTTCTGCTTGCTGCCCCAGCCGAACTGGACGAGGCTACCCTGCGTCAGGCGACGGATCGGAATGCCGCGGGCCAGAGCCGCCGAAACGATGGCGCCGGTCGACGGGCCGAGGCGGATGTCTTCGTCAAGGTCGCGCAGTTCCTTGAGGACGCCGTCCAGATCAAAGGGCGTGTCGTTGAGGGCGGCGAGGCAAAGCTGCTCGGCTCGCTCGAAGGCCAGACGGCCGACATCCTCTTCGGTGTATTCGACGACGACTTGATAGACGCCTTGATCAACCGTCTGCGCCGTGCGGCTGAAGGTCACCGGGCAACCGGCCTGGGCTTGCAGGCCGAGGGCGGCAAATTCGAGGGCGTGGGCCATCGACACGGTATCGAGATGGTCGGAGGGAATCAGGTCGCCGAGTTCCGGGAAGCGTTCGCGCAGGCGGGCTTCGAAATTGGGCAGGTCTGAAATGGCGACTTCGGCTCCTTCGCAGGAAACGATGGCCTGAATGGCGGTGTGCCGGCTCCACAGGTTGGGGCCGCGCAGGGCGCGAATGCGGGAAACGTCCATGACGCTTTATTCCTCGTTATTTCCGGGCGGTAGCCGGCTTCTTGGGTTGCGACTTTTTGGCGGGCTGCTGTATCAGCGAGGCGGGGTCGATCAGTTCGAGGCCGAAGGTCTTGAGACCGGTCGTCATCACTTCCTGGCTCAGCCCCATGGCCCAGCCGGCAGCAATGCCGGCCAGCACGTTGGCAATGTTTTTCGGCTGTTTGGCCTTGCCGATATAAGGCGCATCGACCAGACGGCAGAGGCGAGTTTCATCGGCGCCCGAACGCAGCACGATACGGTTGTCGGCAACGGTGACGCCCCGCTTGCCGGCCGCCAGATGGGCGACCAGCGTCGGATTGGCCGGATCGACGGCAAAGAAGATCACCTCGCCATCGCACAGTTCGGCAAAGTCGGCGACCAGTTCGTCTTCGGCGTTGAGCACGGCGTGGCCGCTGGGCAGCACGACATCAACCTGTGTCCGGTAGATCGAACGCGGCGTCGTGTAGTACTCGCCGCCGGTCGGCTGGGTGTCCCAGCGCGACAGGTCTTCTTCTTCCGAAACGATGTTGGTGATGACGCCGACCGAGCAGCGGTCGTAGGCCAGACCTTCGCCGAGAATGACCGAGGAGCCGTTTTCGATCACCGCGGCCTGGACTGAGCGGTTCATCAGCAGGCGGCGTCCGCCTTCCCAGTTGGCAGCATTGGTTTTCTGGACCTGGCGGCGGCCGAGGTAGATGCCGTCCTTGCAGGCCAGGCCACCTTGCTGGCCGGAGAGGTAAATCAGGTGAGCGACCATCTTGGCGACGGCATTCTTGCCGTGGGTGCCGGTGACACCGACCAGTGGCACGCGGCCGCTCTCGTTTTCGGCGAACAGGTTGTTGACGATGGCCTGGCCAACCGGGCGCGGCTTGCCGATGCCCGGTTTGATATGCATGAGCAGGCTGGGGCCGGCATTGACTTCGACGATGGCGCCACCCTGTTCGGCCAGCGGCTTCGAGACATCCTGGCAAACCAGGTCGATGCCGGCGATGTCGAGGCCGACGACGCGGGCGGCCAGCGCGGCGACCTGGGCGGTTTCGGGGTGGACTTCGTCGGTGCAGTCAAAGGCGTGGTTGGCGTTGCGCTGGATCAGCACTTCGCGATCCTTGGCCGGGACGCTGTCGGCGTTTAGGCCTTGGCGTTCGAGTTCGATCCTGGCGGCGGTGTCGACCTTGATGATCGACAGCGGGTGCAGTTCGGTCGTGCCGCGCCGCGGGTCGATGTTGACCTGGTTGTCGATCAGTTCAAGTACGGTCGACTTGCCGTCGCCGGTCACGGTGATCAGGTCGCTGCGGTTGGCGGCGACGAGTTTGCCGCCGACGACCAGCAGACGATGCTCGATGCCCTGAATGGAACGCTCGACGAGGACGCCGGAGCCCTCTTCGACAGCAATGGCGTAGGCCTTGGCGACTTCTTCCTTGGTCGTCAGGTCGATGAAGACGCCGCGTCCGTGGTTGCCGTCAGTCGGTTTGACGACGACCGGTACGCCGATGTCTTCGGCGGCATCCCAGGCGTCGTCGGCACTGTCTACTTCGCGGCCTTCCGGCACCGGGACGCCGACCGAGGAGATCAGCTCCTTGGTCAAATCCTTGTCGCGCGAGATGGTTTCGGCGATGGCGCTGGTCTGGTCGGTTTCGGCCGTCCAGATGCGGCGCATGGCGGCACCGTAACCAAGCTGGACGAGGTTGCCGTCGTCGAGCAGGCGGATGTGCGGAATGCCGCGCTTTTCGCCGGCCAGCACAATGGCGGCGGTCGATGGGCCGAGGTATTTGCGGTCAACCTTGCGGCGGAGCAGGCGGACGGCTTCGTCGAGGTCATAGGGTTCGTCGGCAATGGCAGCTAGCAGCAGTTCGCGGCCGACGTCGAGCGACATGCGCGTGACTTCTTCGTGGAAGTTAGAGACGACCAGCTTGTAGACGCCACGCGTCGTGGTTTCGCGGGTACGGCCGAAGCCGTCAGGCAAACCGGCCAGGGTCATCAGTTCGAGCACGATGTGTTCGAGGATGTGGCCGGCCCACGTGCCTTCCTTGAGGCGGCGGAGGAAACCGCCGTGTTCGCCGTAGTTGCAGCGATGCTCGACGAGGCCCGGTAGCCAGGCGCTTAGGCGCTCGTAAAGGCCGGGAATCTTGTCCGAGGGATAGTCTTCAAGTTCGCCGATGTCGATCCAGGTCTCGATGACCGGGGGGTAGGTCCAGATATTGGGGCCACGCAGTGAAATCGTGTCCCGGAAAATGATGTCCTTTTTCTTCATGCTCTTGGCTCTGGCTCCGTTGGCCTGCGGTGATGAATGTTTGATTTCAGCATTATTAACGCTTTCGTCCGCTTGCGGCTGACCGCCGTCTAAAAATGTCACTCAACAGGACAAAGCGTTACAGGAAGCGGTCGAGAAGCTTGCGGCTGTGTCGGTCCAGCTTGTTCAGATCGCGGATCAGGAACTGGATTCCGTGGGCGTCGGCGATGAGCAGACGCGTCTGGCTCAGGCGCCGGATGTCTTCCTCGCCCTTGAGGATCAGCTCGGCCGGGCCGCGATTGGTGCGTAGTCGCCAGGTGCTTGGGCAGGCGAAGCTGGACACGGCGTCGATGCCTTCGATTTCCGGGACAAACTCGCGACTGGCCAGGTCGGCCTCGATCAAGTCGGCGATGGCTGGCGGCAGGTCGGCGAGGCTGTCGATCCAGGCGACTTCATGGCCTTCGTAATTGACCAGCGACAAGCCTTCGTCGGGAGCGGCGATGGGGAAAGCCCGAACCGGCGTGACGCCTTCGTGGACGTCTCCATTTTCGGCCGTTAAAACCAGTCGACCGTAGGAATCGCGTTGCAGTTGGAAATTGGCGTTCGACATGGGCTTATTCCGCGTGAGTTTTGGGCAGGCTGGTCGAGCGCGGCAATTCTGGCTCGGTATCGACGTTGCGGGCCTGGGCCATGTAGAGCTTGAAGTAATGGCCTTCAACGGCCATCAACTGGTCGTGGTTGCCGACTTCGACGATCCGGCCACGATCCATGACAACCAGCCGGTCGGCCTTGCGCAGCGTGCTCAGGCGGTGGGCGATGGCGATGGTGGTGCGGCCCTTGACGAGGTTGTCGAGCGCTTTCTGGATTTCCTTCTCGGTTTCGGTATCGACCGCCGAGGTCGCTTCATCGAGGATCAGGATGCGCGGGTCAATCAACAGGGCACGCGCGATGGAGATACGCTGGCGCTCGCCGCCGGACAGGCCCTGGCCGCGTTCGCCGACCAGCGAGTCGTAGCCGTGCGGCAGGCGCAGGATGAATTCGTGGGCATGGGCGGCGCGGGCAGCGGCGATGATTTCCTGGCGCGTCGCGCCCGGCTTGCCGTAGGCGATGTTGTCGGCGATGGTGCCGAAGAACAGGAAGGGTTCCTGCAACACGAGGCCAATGTGCTGGCGGAATTCGGCGACCGGCACCGAGCGGACGTCGACGCCGTCGATCAACACCTGGCCTTCGGAAACGTCATAGAAGCGGCAGATCAGGTTGACCAGCGTTGATTTTCCGGAGCCGGAATGACCGACCAGACCGATCATTTCGCCGGGCTGGATGACCAGATCGACGTCGCGGGTAACCGAGCGCGTGCCGTAGCGGAAGCTGGCTTTCTTGAGTTCGAGCTGGCCGGTGACTTTTTCGAGGTGCACCGGGTTGGTTGGCTCGGGGACGCTCGACACGTGGTCGAGGATGTCGAAAATGCGTTTGGTGCTCGATGCGGCGCGCTGGGTGGCCGAGACGATGCGGCTCATTGAGTCGAGGCGGGTGTAGAAGCGGCCGATGTAGGCGAGGAAGGCGGTGAGCACGCCGACGGTGCTGGCCCCCTTGGAAATTTGCCAGATGCCGAAGACCCAGACGACAAGCAGGCCGACTTCGGTGAGCAGGGTGACGGTCGGAGTGAACACCGACCAGGTCTTGTTTAGCTTGTCGTTCATCTGCAGGTTGTGCTCGTTGGCCGCGCGGAAACGCTCGCCTTCGCGCTTTTCCTGGGCAAAGGCCTTGACGACGCGGATGCCGGGGATGGTGTCGGCCAGCACGTTGGTCACTTCGGCCCAGACGCGGTCGATCTTTTCGAAGCCGGTGCGCAGTTTTTCGCGCACGAAGTGGATCAGCCAGCCGATGATCGGCAGCGGCAACAGGGTGACGAGGGCCAGCCACGGGTTGATGCTGAACAGGATGACGGCCGTCATCGTGATCATCAGCACGTCGGTGGCGAAGTTGAGCAGGTCGAGCGAGAGGAAGATGTTGATGCGGTCGGTTTCGTTGCCGATGCGCGCCATCAGGTCGCCGGTACGCTTGCCGCCGAAATATTCGAGCGACAGCCCAAGCAGGTGGTCGTAGGTTTGTGTGCGCAGGTCGCGGCCCATTCGCTCGGAGACCAGCGACAGGATGTAGGTGCGGATCCAGCCCAGGCCCCAGGCCAGCACGGCGGCGCCGAACAGCCCGCCGAGGTACATGCCGACCAGTGACCAGTCGATCGGCTTGCCGTTCTGGAAGGGGATCAGCACCTCATCCATGAGCGGCATGGTCAGGTAGGGCGGCACCAGTTGGGCGGCAGTCGACGCCAGCGTCAGGGCAAAACCCAGAATCAGCTGCCAGCGGTAGGGGCGGGCAAAGCGCCAGAGGCGGAAAAGCGTCCAGGTGGACGGTGCCACCGTGGCTTCGCGGTTGCAGATCGGGCATTCGTCTTCGCCCGGTGGCAGCGGTGTCTTGCAGGTCGGGCAGCAGTCTTCGGTCGACCGCTGAACAGGCTGGCCGGAGGCAATGCTGGCGCGGTTGAGGTCGAATTCGGCGATGACGCGCAGGGCGGCCAGGTTCTTGGCCAGCGTGTAGCGCCAGGTGGCGAGCAGGCCCTTTTCGTCAACCAGTTCAAGCGCGCCGACCCCAGCGTGATCGTTGTGATTGAGGGTCAGCCCGCTGCGCAGCGGCCATTCCTGCCAGCTCGTGTTGCCTGGGGCATAGGCGAGAAAACGGCGGTCGGTAACGATTACCAGGCCGGAAGCGAACCGCAGTCGATTGTCGAGGTCTATCTCGACCCAGGCCTGGATCTTTTCGCCAGCGGCCAGTTTTGCCTCAAGCTCCGCAGCCCAGCGGCTGGGAAGGGCTGGGTCGTTGCCGGCCAGATTTTGTGCATTCTGATTCATTGGCGAAGTATACCGCAGGGCTAGGGGTGCCCATCTAACGCCTCAATATTCCTGCGGTTGACTCGTATCAAGGAATGAGGGGGCGGGCTGCCGTTGAATGGCCGAAAGACCAGAACAAGGACGTTCATGTTTCGTATCTCCCAATACATGCAGGAAATCGCCGAGCCGACGACGCTCGGTCCCAAGCGAAATCCGCCCGGTCCGGTGGTGATCTGGAACCTGATCCGGCGCTGCAACCTGACTTGCAAGCATTGTTATTCGATTTCGGCTGACACCAATTTCCCCGGCGAACTGAGCACCGAGCAGGTTTTCACGGTGATGGACGACCTCCGGGGCTTCAAGGTGCCGGTGCTGATTCTGTCCGGCGGCGAGCCGCTGCTCCGGCCGGATATCTACGACATCGCCAAACGGGCCAAGGCGCAGGGCTTTTACGTCGGGTTGTCGTCAAACGGAACGCTGATCGACGAAAGCAATATCGACCGGATTGCCGAGTGTGACTTCAACTACGTTGGCGTTTCTCTGGACGGCATTGCCGAGACGCACGACAAATTCCGGCGCATGGACGGCGCTTTCGAGGCCTCGCTGAAGGGCATCCGGCTGTGCCGCGATCTGGGTTTGAAAATCGGTGTGCGCTTCACGATGACGCAGGACAACGCACACGACTTGCCCGGTCTGCTCAAATTGGTCGAGGACGAAGGCATCGACCGCTTTTATTTTTCGCACCTCAACTATGCCGGGCGGGGCAACAAGAACCGCAAGGACGACGCGCAATACCAGCTAACGCGCTCGGCGATGGACCTGCTCTTCGATACCTGCTGGGAGTACAACCAGCGCGGGCTGAACAAGGAATTCACGACCGGCAACAACGATGCCGACGGTGTCTATTTCCTGCACTGGGTGCGCCGGCGCTTCCCGGAAAGCGCGGCGCATGTCGAGGCCAAGCTGCGCCAGTGGGGCGGCAATTCGTCGGGGATAAATGTCGCCAATATTGACAACCTCGGCAACGTGCATCCGGACACCATGTGGTGGCACCACAATCTGGGCAACGTCAAGGATCGGCCGTTTTCGCAGATCTGGCCGGATACCTCGGATGCGCTGATGGCCGGCCTGAAACAGCAGCCGCGCGCGGTCAAGGGAAGGTGCGGGGCGTGTGCTTACCTCGGTATCTGCAACGGCAATACCCGCGTCCGCGCGCAGCAGATGACTGGCGATGCCTGGGCGGAAGACCCGGGCTGCTATCTTTCCGATGAGGAAATTGGCATATGAATTGGCGTATCCTGATTCCTGCCGGCTTTGCCGCCTATTTTCTGTTCGGCATGGCCCAGTTGGCCGAAGCAGCCGATGTGGCGGCAAATTATCGGCAGCATTGCGCCGCCTGCCATGGTGCCGACCGGCTGGGCGGCATTGGTCCGGCGCTGATCCCGGAAAACCTTGCCCGCCTGCGCAAGCCGGAGGCCGAAAAAGTCATCCGCGACGGCCGGCCGGCGACGCAGATGCTCGGCATTGGCCAGACGCTGGCGGCCGACGAGATCAAGGCGCTGGTCGATTACGCCTACACGCCGATCAAGCCGATGCCGGCCTGGGGCGAGAAGGAAATCAACGCCTCGCGCCTCGTCAATCACGCACCGGGCAGCCTGCCCGACAAGCCGCAGTTCTCGGCCGATCCGCTCAACCTGTTCGTCGTGGTGGAAAGCGGCGATCACCATGTTTCCATCCTCGACGGCGACAAGCTGGAACCGATCCACCGCTTTCAGTCACGCTTTGCCTTGCACGGCGGGCCCAAATTCACGCCGGATGGTCGCTACGTCTTCTTCGCCTCACGTGATGGCTGGATCACCAAGTTCGATCTGTGGAATTTGAAGGTGATTGCCGAGGTGCGCGCCGGCATCAACACGCGTAACGCCGCGGTATCGGGCGACGGTAAGTGGGTGGCGGTGGCCAACTACCTGCCGCATAGCCTGGTCATCCTCGACGCCGACCTCAAGCTGCAGAAAATCCTGCCGGTGGCCGACAAGGACGGCAAGCTGACTTCGCGCGTCTCGGCTGTCTACGACGCCTCGCCGCGCCAGAGCTTCGTCGCCGCGCTGAAGGATGTGAAAGAGGTCTGGGAAATCTCGTACAACCCGAAGGCCGACGACATACCGGTCGGCATGATTCACGATTTCAAGTACAAGGAAGGCAGCTTCGTTCCCGGCTTCCTCAACCCGCAGCGCACGCAGCTCGACGATTACCTCGACGATTTCTATTTCACCCAGGGTTACGACGAGGTGATGGGGGCTTCGCGCAATGACGCCAAGGCGGCAGTGACCGGCCAGGTGGTCAACCTCGATGCGCGCAAGAAAATCGCTGATCTCCAGTTACCCGGCATGCCGCACTTGGGCTCCGGCATCAGTTGGCAGTGGCAAGGCAAGACCGTGATGGCAACGCCGAATCTCAACGAAGGCCTGATCAGTATCATCGACATGCAGAGCTGGAAAACGATCAAGCAAATCAAGACGCGCGGCCCAGGTTTCTTCATGCGCAGCCACGAAAACAGTCGCTACGCGTGGACCGATTCGATGATGAGCAAGGAGTTCAAGGACACCATGCAAATAATCGACAAGGAAACGCTGGAAGTTGTCGCCGAGCTCAAGCCCGAGCCGGGCAAAACCTTCGCTCACGTCGAGTTTACGAAAGACGGCAAGTACGTGCTGGCCAGCCTGTGGGACATGGACGGCGCGCTGATCATCTACGATGCTGCGACGCTCAAGGAAGTGAAGCGCCTGCCGATGAAGAAGCCGGTCGGCAAGTACAACGTCTGGAACAAGATCACGAAATCAGAGGGCACTAGCCATTGAACGCCATTTCAATTTTCCGCGAAATTTCCGGTTGACCGTGGCAGGGGCGCGTTGTCAATCTTGGCTGACAATTTTGACGTAAATGTCGGATTATTTTTGCCTGTAAATATTTAAGTTGTTGATTAAAAACGGTTCTGGTTGCGGATATGCTTTTGGCACGTATCTGGCTATAAAGCTATCCGGAAGCCGGTTGTACCTGAAGGCGTCTCTTCCTTTCCTCCCAGGGGAAGAGGCGTCGAACGACCGCCATTGAAATTCGACGACTTTTCCTTGAACACGCTGCGAACCGGGAATGCGTCACAGCAGGGGAAATGCCGGCTTCCAACCCGACTGCTTCGTCAACTGCGAGGAAGAGTTCGGGGGGCAGAACCAGCTCGGCTCAGGTATTCGCTGACCTGCCGGCGGGTAGGGTGGTTTGTGCCATTTCTGGCGGCGCATGGCTGTTGATTGACATAAATGTCAGTCGGGTGACGGCAAAAATCCTGATTTTGCGCCAGCGGAAAAGTCATGAATCACAGTGATGAAGGCCATGGCAAACAGCCATTTCGCCCCTCGTACTGGTGATCTCAGTCTTTCCTGTCGGGTCATTTTCCTGTCGTTCGGGTCCCGTGTTTTTGACCCGGTGAGCACCGGGCATATGTCTTGCACATAAACACGGGCAGCAAAACGAATTCATCCCTATTCACCATTACTGGAGAAGACTCATGGCATGGGAACTCTTATTCACGTCCGACATCGGCATACTCAGCTTGATCACCATTGGTTTCATTCTGGTCATGGCGGTCTACATCTGGCATTACGCAATGCAGCACGCCAAGCAGGAAGAGCAGGAGCATAGCTCCCACAAGAACGTGGCCGGCGTCCATTAGGCCGGGTGTTGGCAAGTAAAGATCAGGAGAGCGGGGAGAACGAGCAATAACAAACCCCGCAGTTCCTGGTCCAGCCGGCTTTTGTCGAGTCGGTAGATCAATAGCGCCGAACGGCGCCACCGTTTTCCATCCGGATGGTCAGCCGGAACTGGTCACCTTTGTGGCTGCTTCGCTTTTTCAATCTGATGACCGAGCAGGGCGTCGCCCGCTGTGCTGATCACCGTTCCGGCAATGGCCCCGACACCGATCCCGCTATTGCCCTCGGGGCGAATCAGGTCGATGGCGTAGACCGAGCCATGGCCCTGGTAGATATCGCGCGAATAAGCAATCGGCGGGTGGTCAGCAGGCCGACCAAGGCGATGCCGGCCAGCGCCAGTGAACCCGGTTCCGGCACGGTGAGGGCTGCTGGCACGACGGCGCCGCGGGCAGCCAGCGAGAAGTCGTCGATGGCCAGTCCGTCGTCCGCGCCGCTGGCATCAATGTCGGACCAGCGGATCCAGAAACTCGAGAGGGCGGCAATGTCCAAGCCGGCGATGGCGGCACTGATGGCCATGGCGTT
This sequence comes from Rhodocyclaceae bacterium, assembly GCA_008080565.1. Lineage (GTDB taxonomy): Bacteria > Pseudomonadota > Gammaproteobacteria > Burkholderiales > Rhodocyclaceae > Azonexus. The sequence goes on from VIKE01000052.1 coordinate 20,624, forward strand.
CGCTGCGTCGTTGCCATTTTTTGCGCCGGGGCCTGTCGTGTTTGGAGTCACGAAGTCCAGTGCGCTGAAGTCAAGATAAGTGCCGGTTGTCAGCGAGGAGGCATCGGTGCTGTACTGGAACGTCAGCTTGTCGGTACGGCTGGCGGTGCCGAGCCGCCAGAGTTCGCCGGTGAAGGCGATGTCAAGCCGGGAGATGCTGGCGCCGGTGTTGTTGATGAATTCGGCGCCGAACGTTGATACGAGCGTGCCGCTGCGCAGCGAGCCCAGAGCACGATCCGTTGAACCTGCCGCGCCGTAGCTGTAGGTGTCGCCTGCGTTGTTGCTGCCAGCGTCTACGCCATAAGCCTGGTTTGTCCGAGCGCTGGTGCCGTCCTCGAAAATTGCCCAGCCGGAGGGTAGGGCGACATTTGTGGTCGAGCCGGTGAAGTCGTCCAGCGTGTCGAAATCCTGTGTGTAGGCAGCGCCCGGTGACAACAGGCTGATCGAGGCGGCTTGCGCGCTGCCCAAGGACGACAGGCCCAGCGCGATGAGCAGACTGACGCAATAGATGTTTTTGTTCACCGAGATACTCCCTGATATGCAATTTTTGTTGCGACAACTGTTTCGCAGTCTAGATGCGTAACTTTTTCGAGCTTGTGAAATACGCCGCATTTAGAACAAATGAGTTAAAGCGCCACGTGCCCTGCGGCGGCATAAAATGTCCGCCTGCTACGGTCGACCGGAAATATTGACCGAAAATGGAATTCCGTCTCTCGTTGTCTTTCTCAAGAACCTTTCCCGAGAATCACCCCGAATGGCTTGCATGGTTTCGCCAGTGTCTTTGTCCTCATCCGCCGTGCCGGCGCCGGCGCGCCAGTTGCTGCTCGTGGTCGCCCCGGAGTGGGATAGCTGCAGCGGGCAATTGCAGCGTTTTGAGCGCCGCCATGCGGATGGCGAATGGCAGGCCATCGGGCCGGCGATCGCTGTGACTCTCGGCAAATTTGGGCTGGCCTGGGGGCGGGGTCTGCATCCGCAAATTGCCGGGCCGGAGAATGCCTGGCCGGGGAAGCACGAGGGCGATGGTCGAGCCCCGGCCGGTATATTCGCCATCACGGGCCTGTTCGGCTCCCCGGCGCCGGACAGCCCGTTTGCCCGTGCTGCCAAACTGCCATACTTAGCGGCGACGCCAGACCTCAAGGCCATCGACGACCCGGCTTCGGCGTATTACAACCGAATCGTCGATCAATCCGCCGTAACGCCTGACTGGACGTCGTGCGAGGACATGCTGCGTAGCGACGAACGCTATGCTGTCGGTGCCGTCGTCGCCCACAACGCCGAGCCGCCTGTGCCCGGCGCCGGCTCATGCATCTTCATGCATGTCTGGGCCGGCGAGGGCGTGCCGACGGCCGGATGCACGGCGATGGCGCTGGCCGACATGAGCGAAATCGCCGGTTGGCTCGATGCCTCGGCGGCGCCCCTGCTGATCCAATTGCCGCAGGCGGAATACGAAGCACGGCGCGCTGCCTGGGGTTTGCCAGCGTGCTCGACGCCAATGCGGTGACAGTCCCCAGCCAGCCGGCTAGACTGGCTGCTTTTCAACCATCCCGCGCCGCCGCCTGTGCTCAATAAAATCTGGGTCGCTTTCATCCTCGTCGGCTTCGTCGCGGCGGTGGCGCAGTTGCTACAGGGCGACCTCGACATCTTCACGCGCGTCCTGAGCGGCCTGTTCGACACGGCCAAGACCGGTTTCGACATCTCGCTTGGCCTAGTCGGCATCATGAGCCTGTGGCTCGGCATCATGAAAATCGGCGAGCGCGGCGGGCTGATCGAACTCTTCAGCCGCCTCGTCGCGCCCTTCTTCCGCCGCGTTTTTCCCGACATCCCGGCTGGCCATCCGGCCAGCGGCAGCATCGTCATGAACGTCAGCGCCAACATGCTCGGCCTCGATAATGCGGCGACGCCGCTCGGCCTCAAGGCCATGCGCGAGCTGCAGGAAATCAATCCGCAAAAAGATATCGCCAGCAACCCGATGATCATGTTTCTGGTCCTCAATACGGCCGGCATCACGCTGATCCCGACCACGGTCATCGCCATCCGCCAGAGCATCGCGCTCAAGCAGGGGTTGGTCGGCTTCAACGCCGCCGACATCTTTTTGCCGACCTTGCTCGGCACCTTCGTCTCCTTCTGTGCCGGCCTGATCGCCGTCGCCGTCTGGCAGCGCATCAACCTGTTCTGCAAGCCAGTGCTCGCCTTCTTCGCCGGCTTCGCGGCGCTCATGGGCGGGCTGTATTTCTGGCTGGCCGGCATGCCAGCCGAGCAGATGGCGCAGATGATCGGCCTGCTCGGCAGCGGTTTGATCGTCTCCATCATCGTGCTCTTCGTGGCGGTGGCAGCCTCGCGCGGCATCGACGTCTATGAAAGCTTCGTCGATGGCGCCAAGGAGGGTTTCGGCGTCGCCGTCCAGATCATTCCTTACCTCATTGCCATGCTCGTCGCCATCTCGGTCTTTCGCACGACGGGCGGCATGGATTACCTCATCGGCGCCATCCGCAGCGTCGTCCTGGCCCTCGGCCTGAATGACGATTTCGTCCCGGCCCTGCCGGTCGGCCTCATGAAAACGCTCTCCGGCAGCGGAGCCCGCGGCCTGATGGTCGACGTCATGACGACCTATGGCGTCGACTCCTTTCAGGGCAAACTCGCTGCCATCATCCAGGGCTCGACCGAAACCACCTTTTACGTCCTGGCCGTCTATTTTGGGAGCGTGAACATCACCAAAACCCGCTATGCCCTGGCCTGCGGCCTGATCGCCGACGCCGTCGGGCTGGTCGGCGCCATTCTGATCGGCTACGCCTTTTACCACTGAGGGGCTTAACAGCGAGGCAATTCCCCGCTAGAATCGCGCCCCTTCCTCGATGTACAAAACACGCAAGCATCCCCGGATGCCGTAGCCTTGGTGGTGAAATTGGTAGACACGCTATCTTGAGGGGGTAGTGGCGCAAGCTGTGCGAGTTCCTCGCCCAAGGCACCAATAATTCTGATGAATACACTCAGAATCAATTTCTTTGTACGTTATTTCCGGCTTGTTCATGTTTCGCCGCTGCTTTGGTCGATCGATTGACTAAAAATCGCCGGCGGGAACCTTGTTGTTCCTGCTGACTCGAAAGACTGAATGGGATCAATACTGGCCATTCATGACATGCGCGGCGTTCTGACCATTACGGAATTCGATGCCGCCTGAAGTCAGGAGGCAGATAACGGACCTTCTGGCGTGAAAGGAAGGACGATGAGCAATTTCATCAGCAGGCTGTTCAACCCGGACAGCGCAGAGCCCTCGGCCGGCGAAATCGACCGCGGGTATGTCTCGGAATACACGCAATTCATTGATCAGTTTCTGGTTGATCATCCAGATGCGCTGGTTGATCAGCACGACGGGCGCCTGCTCTACTGGGACAAGAAAGTCGATCAGGCAGAGCAGCAAAAGGCCGAGCAGGACCGCGTCGAGGCTGACGGCTACGGATTTTACAGCTCTGCCTGGCGCGCTACGAAGCAATAGGCGCACTTCGGCAGCCCGTCGCCATGGCCATCAGCTTGAGTTTTCAGCCTGTCTCGCCCGGTAGCGTGAGCGCGATTTCTCCGTTGGCCGCCCGGCCACTGGCGACGACGGCAACGAGGAACGCGGTTGCCGCCGAGACGCCGTCCAGCATTGTCAGCCTCTCGCCGCAGGGGCGCCTCCTGGCGGCGACGGCAAGAACCGAAACCGCCCCGCAGACCGCTGCCAGCCTGACCTCTCTGGTCATTTCAGTGCCTCGACAAGCCAGCGCCCTGGAAACGGACAATCTTGTCGCCCGGCGGGAAGGCTTGGCAGCGCGCCTTTCACTGCAGTTGCTGATAGATAACCCGGCGCAGCGCGCTATCGCCAACAACCGGTTCAATCCGGTTTACTCGGCACTCCTCGCCGCTGCACGTCAGGCCGATTTCACGACGCGACAACCGCAGGTCCGGGCGAATGCGATCCCGGTCGAGATTCCCGTCCCGGTTCTGGCGGTTGACCGGGTAGACGCTATCGGTAATCACAATCAGGCCGCCCGTGGATTCGCCCACTGGCAATCACCGGCGAATCACTGATGGCGTTGGGCCCGATCGGCTTTATCCAGCGTCACGAGGCGAGCGAGGAGCGATCTCATGGAAACCGTTTGCAATTTGAGTGAAAAGAGCTGTGTGCCCTGTGAGGGTGGCACGTCGCCGTTATCCCAGGAAAAAATAGACCGGCTGTTGCCGAGCCTTGATGGCTGGGTGCAGACGGGTGCTGAGATCAGCAAGACTTTCCAATTTCGCAACTATTACGAAACCATGGCCTTCGTGAATGCAACCGCCTGGATCTCGCATCGCGAAAACCACCACCCGGATCTTGAGGTCGGCTACCGGCAGTGCCGGGTGCGCTACACGACACATGCCATCGGCGGTCTGTCGGAGAACGATTTCATCTGTGCCGCCAAGATCGAGCGCAACCTGCTAAACGTATAAACTGGCGGCCATGATCGACAGCCCCTACGTTTCGACCTTTCTCGGTCACCGTTTTTTTCTGACCCGACCACATATCGACGATGTCGCCATCGAGGACATCGCGCACGGCCTTGCCTACCAGTGCCGCTTCAACGGCCAGACGCGGGAATTCTATTCGGTGGCCCAGCACAGCCTGATGGTCATGCAACTGGTGCCCGCGCCGTTACGCCTCGCTGCCCTGCTGCATGACGCCGCCGAAGCCTACCTGGGCGACATGGTCAAGCCGCTGAAAAACCTGTTTCCGGAATTCAGTGCGATCGAAGGCCGCGTCATGCAGATCATCGGCGAGCGTTTCGCTGTCGATCTTGAACACCTGGACCCGGCGATCAAGGCCGCCGACCTGGTTGCCCTGGCCACCGAAAAGCGCGACCTCATGCCGCACTCGACCGAAGCCTGGGCCAATCTCCGCGACATCCGCCCTCTGCCCAAAAGCATCCGGCCGCTCATGCCGGTGGATGCCAAGTCGGCTTTTCTCGACAGCTTTCGCCTGCTCCACGCCTGAAGCGGGTTCAGAACATTGCGGCAATCCCTTGCAGCACGCTGAGCAGGGCGGCCGAAGGGCGGCCGAGATGATCATCAGGGCGAACCAGGCCAGGACACCGACCGCCGTCACCAGATTGGAGATGTAATGCGCCTTGCGCGCGTCGTTGACCTTGAGCATTGGCCGTACGCCATGGCGGATCAGCGCCGCCGACGCCAGCCAGGCCGCCGCCACGATCAACAGATTCACCGTCAGGCTGGGCACCAATAGGGCCAGCGACGACAGCCATAGCGGCACCGGCGCAATGGCCGCCAGCGTGTAGGCATTGTCGTAACCGGGATCGTGATCCTGGCCGATGGCCATGCGCTGGATCAGCATGGCCATGAAGGAAACCATGGCCACTTGCACGGCGAACAGGACGATGCCGCTGACCAGCAACTCGCCACCGGTCATTGCCGGCATGGAAAGCGGAAAAACCGCGCCGGGATAAACCCGTTCAGCAAAGGCGACCATCGCGGGTGGAATGATCGATAGCGGCATGACCACACCGAACAGCAACGAGCGGGCCTGTGGGTGGCTACGTTCAATATCGGACCAGCCTTCGGTTTCCGATATCAGCATTGCCGGAAAATGAGTCAGGGACATGATGAACCTCCTTGTCACCGCCAAAAGTGCCGGATGCCGGATGCAGCAACGGCAGGAGCGGGACAGTATTTAGAGAATCGTTGAGCCCTCGCGGTTCCACCTTTTCCTGCCCTTTTGCTGCCCATTTCCACGGTCAACCCGAAAAATCGGCGAAAATTGAAATCCTGCCCAGCCCGCGAAATCATCCTGTCGTGTCCTCCCTCGTGTTTTTCAACAAGCCTTACGGCGTTCTCAGCCAGTTCACCCCGGAAGGCAAGTGGCGGGCGCTTGACGAGTTCATTCCGGTCAAGGGTGTGTACGTCGCCGGCCGGCTCGATGCCGACAGCGAAGGCTTGCTCATCCTGACCGACGACGGCAAGTTGCAGGCCAAGATCGCCGACCCCAAACACAAGCTGGAAAAAACCTACTGGGCGCAGGTCGAAGGCGCGCCGGACGAAGCGGCGCTCGACAAACTGCGCGCCGGCATCGCGCTCGCCGATTTCACCGCCAAGCCGGCCAAGGTACGGCTGATCGCCGAGCCGGCCGGTCTCTGGCTGCGCGAGCCGCCAATTCGCTATCGTGCCGCGATCCCGACTGCGTGGCTGGAAATCCGCATTTCGGAGGGCAAGAACCGCCAGGTTCGGCGCATGACCGCGGCCATCGGTTATCCTACGCTCCGTCTGATCAGGGCTGCCATCGGGGCGGCGACGCTGGACGGTCTGGCCCTTGGTGAATGGCGAAAGATCGACGGCAGTTACCAGGATTTGCAAGGAAAATTCAATGAATAAGACACTCGTCGGCCTGCTCGCCGGCCTGACCATCAGTGCTTCGACCTGGGCGCAGGGTGCCATGCCGCTTATGGAACTGAGCGCCGGCTTTCACCGCATCGAAGCCGAAGTCGCGGCCAACGACCAGAACCGCCAGGTCGGCTTGATGAACCGCAAGGCCATGCCGGTCCAGCGCGGCATGCTCTTCGTCTTCACCCAGGAAAACACCCACTGCATGTGGATGCGCAACACGCTGTTGCCGCTCTCTGTCGCCTTCATCGATGGCGAAGGCAAGATCATCAACATCGAAGACATGCAGCCGCAGACCGAAGACAACCACTGCGCCCGCCGCCCGGCCCGCTACGCCCTGGAAATGAACCTCGGCTGGTTCGCCCAGCGCGGCATCAAGCCCGGCGTCAAACTCGGCGGTCTCGACAAGGCGCCGCGTCCCCAGTAATGCCTCCGAACAAATGGCGCGTCCGCCCGACCGGAGGCCCGCTCGATGCCGACCTGGCCTCCTGGCTGACTGAACCAGGCTCGTTGACGGCGCGTTGCTTGCGCAACTGTCGCCAGTTTCGCGTCCGCCTGCTGCGTTATGAAAAAGGCCGGGCGCTGGCCGATGAAGGCCTGCGCCTCAAGCCATCGCGAGCCCCGGCCTGGATTCGTGAAGTGGCTCTCGAATGCGACGGCGTGCCGGTCATTTTTGCCCACACCACGCTGTCTACCGCCAGCCACGGCCGCCTGAGTCGCTGGCTGGCACGCCTCGGCAGCAACTCGCTCGGTTCGCTGCTGTTCACTCACCCCGGCTTTCAGCGCGGCGCCATCGAGTTTCGCCGGCTCGACCGGCGCCACCCGCTTTACCAGCGTGCCGCCGCCCTCGGTGCAACCGGCGACACGCTGTGGGCCCGCCGTTCGCTGCATCGCCTCGGGGTGCAACAGGTTCTGGTCACTGAAGTGTTTCTGCCGGCAGTGGCGAGTCTCCGTTGCTGAGTGTCGATGCTCGTCGCCCGGCGAATTTTCCGGCAATTGGCGATGAAACCCGCGCCAGACCTATAATTAAATGATGAGTTTCCGATCATTTCAGGCAGTTATGCTTGCGGTCTTGGCACTTGCAGCCTCTTTCGGGTGCATGCGCGAAGAAACCACTTCGGGCCAGCCGGTGGCAAGGCCGGGCCAGCCGTCGCTGCAGGGGACGCTGTCAGGCTCGGGGGCGATGCTGGCGTTGCCTCCCGTTCCCGACTTGCCCGCCGACAAGGTTGCGCTCGGCAAACGTCTTTTCTTCGACACCCGCCTCTCCCATGACGACACGGTCGCCTGCGCCACCTGCCACCGGCTTGAGAGCGGCGGCAGTGATCGCCTGCCCGTTTCCGTCGGCATCGAAGGCCGGAAAGGTGGCGTCAATGCGCCGACAGTGTTCAACAGCAGCCTGAATTTCGTCCAGTTCTGGGACGGCCGGGCTGCCAGCCTCGAAGAGCAGGCCGCCGGGCCGGTACACAATCCGCTTGAAATGGCCTCCAGCTGGGCCGAGGTCATCCCCAAACTAAGCCGTGACGACAGTTATCGTCAGGAATTCAAGCGAATCTACCCGCAGGGCATGACCGGCGAAACCATTGTCGACGCCATCGCCACCTTCGAGCGCACACTGCTCACCCCGAACAGCCCTTTCGACCGCTACCTGTCCGGCGACAAGGAGGCGCTCACCCCGCTCGAGCGCTCCGGCTACCAGCGCTTTCTCGATTACGGCTGTGCCAGCTGCCATCAGGGCGCCGGCTTGGGGGGCAACATGTTCCAGCGCTTTGGCATCATGGACAGTTACCTCAAGGATAGTGCCGGCCGCCAGGCCGACTTCGGCCGCTTCAACGTCTCCGGACTCGACGAGGACAAAAACGTTTTCAAGGTGCCCAGCCTGCGCAATGTTGCCGTGACGCCGCCTTACCTCCATGACGGCTCGGCCGAGTCGCTCGATCAGGCGGTGATCATCATGGGGCGCTACCAGCTGGGTCGGGAATTTTCCGGCGAGGACGTCAATGCACTGGTTGCCTTCCTGCGCACCCTGACCGGCGAATGGGAAGGGAAACGGCTGGAATGAGCCTGTCCAAACCGGTGTTCGGCGTACCGCCAAGTCAGTTCCGGCTGGCCCTTGCCCTGTCAGTCGGCCTCTTCGTTTCGGCACTGACCTGGCTGTTTTTGCTGGCCGAGAAGGTTTCGCCTGAAGCCCACTTCGCCTACACCCAGAAGCTGCGCGACCTCGGCGAACTCGATGCGCGTGTCGATGGTCAGATCCTGGCCAATCGCCTCGAGCAGGTCCGGAATTTCGACGCGATCACCCATTACATGAACCGGGTCGAGCTTCTTGCCAAGGAAGTCAGCGCCCCCCCGACTTTCCTCGCCACTGACGATCGCGCTGCGGTTGCCGCCACCGCCGGCGAGTTGATCGCGGCAATCGCCCGCAAATCAGGGCTGGTCGACCAGTTCAAGCGCGACAACGCCATTTTGCGCAATTCGATGGCGTTTTTTCCGATTGCGACCTCTGCCTTTCTCGATACCCAGCTCTTGTCTACGCAACCGGGCAGCCTGCGTGATCCGGCCGGGAAATATACGCGTGAGGTATTGGCTTTCGCCCATACCCCGACGCCGGAAGGGAGCGAACGAGTCGCCGCTGCGCGCGACGAACTGGCTGGCGTTGCCCTGGGAGCGCCGCAGAAACACCTGATCGACAACATCATTCGCCACGGCGACAGCATCGGCAAGCGGCTCGGCGCGCTCGATGTCCTGATGGCCGAAATTGCCGATTTGCATAGCAATTCATTGCTCGAAAAACTGACGCATGACTACGCCGACGGCCATGCCCGGGCCCACCATGCAGCCACACGCTACCGCATGGCGCTGTACGCCCTGGCGATATTGCTCACTGCTTTTCTGGCCTTTCTGTTTTTCCGGCTCGATCAGGCTCGCGGCTCGCTGGCCAAAGCCAATCGTGAACTCGGTGATCGCTACGCCGCGCAGCTTGCCGTCGAGAAGCAGCTGACCTTGCACGCTACGGCATTCCGCAGTGCTCACGACGGCATCACGCTGACCGACGCCGCCGGCAATATCCTCGACGTCAACCCGGCTTTTACGCGCATTACCGGCTGGGAGCGCAGCGAAGTCATCGGGCGCAACCCCCGCGTCCTCAAATCCGGTCGCCACGACCGCGAGTTCTACGAGGCGATGTGGAAGAGCATCAACGAAACCGATAGCTGGCGCGGCGAAATCTGGAATCGCAACAAATACGGCGAGATCTATCCGGAGCTGCTGTCAATTTCCGCCGTGCGCGAAAGCGATGGAAAACTGACCAACTACGTCGCCGTCTTCTCGGACATCGGTCGCCTCAAAGCGCAGGAGTCACAGCTGACGCAGATGGCCTATTACGATCCGCTGACCGAGCTGCCAAACCGCACGTTGCTCGCCGACCGCTTGGTTCAGGGCATTGCCCAGACCCGCCGGACGGCATCGCTGATGGCCATCTGCTATCTCGATCTTGATGGCTTCAAGCCGGTCAACGACACCTGGGGACACGGCGCCGGCGACATGGTGCTCATCGAAATCGCCAACCGCATGCGCCAGATCATGCGTGGCGGCGATACGGTGGCCCGCCTTGGCGGCGACGAGTTCGTCCTGCTCCTGCTGGGCTTTGTCAGCGAGGCCGAATGCCACGAAGCAATTCGTCGCCTGCAAGCCCAGATCGCCCTGCCGCTGACCGTTCTGCCGGAGCCTGTCAGCATCTCGGCCAGCGTCGGGGTCACGCTCTTCCCGCAAGACGACCAGGATCCGGATACCCTGCTGCGCCATGCCGACCAGGCCATGTACCGGGCCAAGCAGGCCGGCAAGAACTGCTATCAGATTTTCGATGCCGAACAGGATCGCCATACGCGTAGCCGGCGCGATCATGTGAATCGCATCCGCCAGGCGCTCGACGAGCACGAATTCGTCCTCTACTACCAGCCCAAGGTCAACATGCGCCAGGGCAATGTGACCGGCGCCGAGGCCCTGATCCGCTGGAACCACCCGGAGCGCGGCATTCTGGCGCCGAGCGAATTCCTGCCACTGATCAACGACGACGTGATGGTCAAGCTGATCGGCGACTGGGTCATCGAAGCAGTCCTCGCCCAGATGGAGGTATGGCGTCAGGAAGGGCTGGCGCTGACGGTCAGTGTCAATGTTGCCAGCAAGCAGCTGCAGGCTCCGGAATTCGTCGAAAAGCTCAAGGCCGCGTTGTTCGTGCATCCTGATGTGGCCCATCTGCTCGAAATGGAAATCCTCGAAACGGCAGCCCTCGAAGACGTCGCCAAGACCTCGCGGGTCATCGACGAATGCCGTGCCCTCGGCGTGCGTTTCTCGCTCGACGATTTCGGTACCGGCTATTCCTCGCTGACCTATCTCAAGCGTTTGCCGGCCGAGATCATCAAGATCGACCAGAGCTTCGTCCGCGAAATTCTCAGCGACTACAACAATCTGGTCATCGTTCAGGGCGTTATCAGCCTGGCCAGCGCCTTCCAGCGGGAGATCATCGCCGAAGGCGTCGAAACGATCGAACACGGTCGCCTGCTACTTCAGCTCAATTGCGATCACGCCCAGGGCTACGGCATCGCCAAGCCGATGCCGGCCGAAAAGATCGTCGAATGGGTACGGGAATGGCAGCCCGACCCGCTGTGGCGCGAGATCAGTGAGCTGTATTGGGACGTTGCCGATTATCCGATGCTGATTGCCGAAATCCAGCTGCGTAACTGGGTCAGCCAGATCGTCTATGCCACCAACGAGGGGCAGCCGGCGCCGTGCGCGCACCTCGACAACGCGACCCGCTGCGAATTCGGCAAGTGGTATTTCGGCGATACCCGTCGCCGCTATGAAATCCACCCGGTGTTTGCCGAAATCGACCGCCCGCACCAACGTATCCACCAAATCGCTGGGCAGATCGACAACTGCTGGCGTGATGGCAGGATCGAGGCCTCGCGGAGCTACATTCCCGAACTTCTCGCTGCGCGCGACGAGACGTTGGCGCTACTCATGCGATTGCAACGCCTGGTCGGCGTTCGCCGGAGTTAGCGTGTGGTCTCCTTCTCCTTGCCGCAAGGGATACCGTCCCTACGGGACATGAAGGGGAGGAGCCACCCGCTGCGACGATCACCGTCCGCGCGAGACGCAAAGACTCAAGGCGCCGAGAGCGCGGCAAAAGCCTTGTGCAATTCAACCAGTTTGCGCCCTTGCTCCAGTCGCGTGTCCTGCATCCATTGCGGCACGGCGAGCGCTTCCGCGGCCGCACCCCAGCGCGCGGTCTCGGCGGCATCGCCGCGGCCGAGTGCCGCCTCCCACAGCGTGGCAACGGCCCAGAAGCGTTTCTTCGGATCGGCATCCTCGTCTTCGGCCGGCGCCAGCGCGAGTCGACCGACTTCGCTGCGCACACGTCGGGCGAGCACCGAGTCGGCAATGGCGTCGTCCTTGTTGCCGGCCTTGAGCCATTCGACCGCCCGCAGGTCGAGCAGGAAGGCGTAGTTGATGCCGTTGTACCAGTCGCGGCGCAACGAAAACCCGCGTTCGTAGCCGTCGACCGCAGCATTCAGGTCGTCCGGCCGGGCGTGGAGTTCCCACAGGCGTTTGTGAACGGCGCCCCACAGCCCGAGGGTTTCGGGGTCGTTGGTGGACACCGGGTCGAGTGACTTTTCCATGATGCTGCGTGCTTCGAGCAGCGCGCTTGCCGGATCGGGCTGCTTCGCCTTGTAGGTGGCGACAACCAGTTGCTGGGTGACGAAGGGGTCGTTCGGGCGCAGTTCTCTGACTTTTTGCAGTAGGGCGCGGGCGCTGGCAAAATCGCTGGCCTCGCCAGCCGGCGGATTGATTTTGGCCAATGCTTCGTCAAGCATGGCCTTGGGTGTGGCGACCGGTTCCGGGGCAGCGCCACCAACCAGTTCATCGATGAATCCGGGCAGGTGGGCCGCAGCAACGGTGAACAAACCGCCGCGTGCCTGTGGCGGTTCGGCGACGGTCGGGGCTGGCGCTGCTGCTCCCGCTGGTGCGGCGGCCCATTGTGGCGGGGTGAGCTGCGGCAGGAAGGTATAGACCGGGCTGTCGGCGCGATTCGAGGCGAGGATTTCCTCGATGGCGGTCTTCAGTTCGGCTTTGAAGCGGGCCGCCTCGCGGGCGCCGATGTCCTCGCCGAGGTGCTTGTAACGGCGGATGGCGATGTGGCCGACATCGAACGGATTCTTGAAGCCTTCCTCGGCGACGACGATGGTGGTGCGCGGCCGCAGGGCGTAGCGCACGCCAAGTTCGTAGGCGGCGTTGACGTTGTAGGTCGACAGGTCGGCGACGACGACATCGGCCTGCAGCAGCATTTCGTACATCGGGACGTCGATTACCGTCGAATGCTGGATTTCGTCGGCGCGGATCGATTGCAGCCCGGCCGCCTCAACGGCTTCCTTGATGATGGCGTAGGAGGCGTCGAGGTCGAGGACGCGGCCGTCGGTGTAGTCGGTCTTCTTGCCGAAGCCCTGAATGACGAAACAGGTTTTCATGCGAAGCCCCGCAGGTGGTCGAGGCTGACGTGTTTGGCGGCATAGGTGGTGCCGACGCGCTGGATTTGCGGCATGTGCTTGACCGAATCCATGACCTGGACCTGCTCGGCCTTGATATCGGCGAGGCCGAGCGCGTTGAGGCCGGCTTGCGAGACATCCGGGTCGTAGCGGACGTAGGCGAACTGCTTGGGAACGGTCGAGGTGACCGGGACTGCCTCGGTCGGCACCATGTCGCAGATCTCGCGGTCGATCGGCGGCCCGAAACGGCAGTCGCCAAGGACCCGGCAGGCCATGTCCCAGCCGGCCGAAGCGGCGTTCATCAGGGCGCCGGGCAGGTTTTTGGCGTTGTCGAGCAGCCACAGGTCGTCGGCATCGACATCCGGCCGCGCCTTGGCCGTGCTGCCGGTGCCGATGGAGACGATGAGCAGCTTGTCGCTGCCGGTCGGCCAGCTGATTTTGTAAGGCGCGGCGGTGACCATCTGGAAGGCGAGAAAGGCCGGATTGTTGTAGGTCGTGACGCCGCCGTCGACGAAGATGAATTGGTACTGCTTGGCCTTGTCCTCGCCGAAGGTGACGACTTCGGGCGGGAAGAAGGTGGGGGCGGCGGTGCTGGCGCGGACCAGTTGCCAGAGCGGCAGCTTGAGGTTGCAATCGTCGCGGGCGGTGTTGTTGTATTTGGCCAGCGGATTGTTGCTGACCGGCCATGGCGAATCGGTGGTGACGTTGCGCATGACCATCATGAGTAGCGTGCGCAGTTGGGCGTCGCCCAGCGTGGCATTCGGCTCGGCAGCGGTGGCGGCATGATTCAGCGCCTTGTCGAGTTCGGTGCGCAGTTTTTTGGCCAATGGCTCGTCGTTGTAGCTGTAGCGCAGGCGCTTGAGCAGCGAGGCCTTGTCGAACATTTGCTGGCCGCTGTCGACGTAAAACTTGCGGATCTGCTCGGTGCTCATGCCGGTCGCAATGCAGCTCGCAATGATCGCCCCGGTGCTCGTGCCGCAGACGAAATCGAAGTAGTCGGCGAGGACGAGGCCGGGCTTGTTGAAGCGGACGCGCAGGTCGGCTTCGAGCTTGGCGAGGATTTCGACGCTCATCAGCCCGAGGATGCCGCCGCCGTCGCAGGCGAGGATCTTTTTCGGGCCGGCGGATTGCATGCGGGTGAGGACTTGCTGATTCACGGGATTCTCCTTGTGTCGGGGCTAATGTGCGGTGTTGGGCGTGGGGGCGGGAAAGAGGGTAGCGAGAACGTCGGCAGGCTTGAGGTCGTCGCCCTGATCGATCCAGACGAAACGGTCGGCCGGGGCGTTGACCACGGCCGCCTGGGCGGCGGCGTGTTCGGTTTGGCTGTTGGTCAGGATGACGACGCGGGCGAGGTTTTGCGCCTTGGCCAGGACACCGAGTTCATGGATGCAGCCGGCGTTCTTTGCCTTGAAATTGCGCAGGTCCATGAGCACCACATCGCTGATGCCGACCAGCCGGTCGAGTGCCTGTTGCCAGGTGTTGTCATGGCAGTAGCACTCGTTGACCCGGTAGCGTCCTTCGACGTCGGGCTGGAATTCGAACTGCTGTAGACGGGTTTCGATGTCGCTGGCGTGCGAGACAAAGCGTTCGGCCAGGCGGCCATCGAGGAAGGTGAACACGTCGTCGGCGTCGATGGTGCGGTCGGCTACATCGGTGCCGGCAATGAGCACGGTATTGCCGCTCAGGCGCCAGCGTTCGATGACGCGGTCGAAAATGGCCTGGGCGTTGGCGTCCTGGTGGAACACCCGCAGGATGAGCAGGGTCGGCGGTTTGTCGATGCCGGTTGGCGCGGCAAAACGCTGCATCAGCAAGGCGCCGAGCGGTATCCACAGGCGCGGGGCGGGTCCACACTGCGGTGAACAGGTAGAAAAGCTCCGAAATGCGCCGTTCCCGGTAGGCCTGGGCGAGCCAGCGTCCAAGGGCGCGGGCCGGCCACCAGGCGATCAGCCAGGGCAGCACGGCAAACAGCGTGAATGCGGTGGTGGCGCCCATCCAGCCGGCCAGCCAGGCGACGAAGGGGCTTTTTGCCTCGATCAGGGCGCCCAGGAGATCCAGACCGAGCTGCGACGACCCGCTGAATACGACGAACAACGGGGCCAGCCATGGCCCGACGGCGCGCGTCGCGCCGCCCAGGCAGAGGGCGGTGACGACAATGAGCGGCAGTCCGGTGTCGAACAGCATCCAGCTGACGACCTGGGCGAAGCTGACGTTTTCATTGGTGCGCCAGCTCAGCAAGGCGATGGCGAGGACCAGCCAGCCGAGCATGGCGCCGACAAAGCGCGGTCGTGACCAGCGACCGATCAAGGCGAGCACCGGCAATACCGGCCAGGCGTAGGCGGCGCCGAGGGTGGCGACGGTTTTCAGGGTGATCGGCCCGTCGGCGATGATCTGGGTCATGACCGTGCGCGTCAGGGCGATAACCAGCGTCAGTCCGATGAAGGAAATGAGCAGCCGATGGTGCGCCTCGGTGTTGTCGGCGAGTGTCGGAAAGCGTGTGCTGCGGGCTGGCGCCGGCGGTGTGGCGGCCAGCGGAGCGGCGCCGGCCGGCGCGGTGACCGGCGCTTTCATCAGGCGCTGCATGCTCTTCCGGTAGCTGCGGGCGACGATCCAGGCGCCGACCAGCGCCAGCAGCGTGGCGACGACGAGCAGGAAGAATATCTTGCCGGAGGCCATGGTTCAGGCAAGCGCCGTGGCGCGCAGGCCGGGCACGTAGACCATCTTGCCGTGGTCGGCGATGTAGCTCAGCAGTTGGCGACGGTTCTCGCCGCTGCCCGGCGCCTTGAGCGAGATGTGCACCCAGCCCGAGTTGGGGCCTTTGGCCGGGTCGTAGCACTCGCAGATGATCTGGTCGAAATCCTTGAGGTTGTCCTTTGCCCAGTTGGCCAGGGCCAGCGTGCTCATGCCGACGATCTCGATGTCGCAAGCTTCGCCGCGTGAGTGCTGGCTGGTGCTCAGCCAGCTCGCCGGCTTGTTCTTGAGCGCCCGTTCGAGCGGGTGGCCGCGGAAAACGCTGTTCGGCGTGAAGCTGCCGAACTTGTCGCGGATTGGCTGGAGAACTTCGCGGGCCAGATGGATGGCGGCGCGCAGCTCCTTGTCGGTCGGGAAACGGTTGTCGATGCCGCGCCGGTCGGCAAGCTCCGAACGGGTCAGTTCATAGACCAGGAAGTTGGGCGCGATGCGGGTGTCGTGGCTGACGTTGGCCAGGGTGAATTGCGAAATTGGCTCATTTTTCCGGTCGACCGTGGAATCTGCCGAGCGACTGGCCGAACGCGAGACTCCACGGGATATTGGCGGCGCCGGGCGGGTGACCGGCGGCGGGAGCGGCGTGGCGCCGGACTTTGCCGTTCTCCTCACCGCCTTTTCTTTCGCGGCGGCTTGCTTCGGCGTCGATTTACTCCGGGTTTTTGCGACGACTGGAGCTGGCGCCGGCGCCACGCTGGTCACCGTCCGACGCCGGATGGTCTTCTGGGCGGCGCCCTTGGCGGCAACGGAGGTAGCCTGGCTCAGCTTGGCTGGGGTTTGGCGGGGGCTCATGCGAGGTCCTCCTTGATCTGGTCAATCAGCTCGACCATAGGGTCGTCGTCCGGGAAATTCAGGCGCAGGAAGTCGAGGTGCTCGGTGACCGATGAACGCTCGCGCACGCTGGCCCCACGCTGGATCGCCTGACGATAGGCCTGGCGTGCCGAGTCGGCAGCGCCGGCGGCTTTGCGCCGGCTGCCCGGCAACTGGTCGGCCATGCTGTGCACGAGGTCGAGATCGGCCAGGCTGGCGCTGTCCCAGAAGTTCGGGGCGCTCGCGTTACGCTTGTCGAGTTCCTTGCGCAGGCGGGCGACGTCCTGTTTGAGCGTGGCCAGCCCGAGCAGCGGCGGCTGGTCGGCCGGCTGTTCCGGGTAAAAGCGGCGAATGAGCAGGGCGGCGCTGGCCCAGTTGGTGAAGGCGTAGGCCTTGCCCTCGCGGGCGTAGGCATCGCGGTAATGCTCGGCCATGTTGACCAGGGCTTCGCAGCGTCCGGCGGCGGTTTCGATCAGCGCCAGGCGCTTGTAGGCACTGCCGAGCAGGCTCAGCCGTTCGCTGGTCGGGCCGCTGGCGCACAGCCCGGCGAGCCGGTCGATGGCCTGTTCGATGTCCTGGCGCAGGCTGGCGCGCAGGGTGTTGTCACGCTGCCCGTCGTCGGCGGCCAGCCAGCGACTGCCAGCCAGGCGGACTTCGTAATTGGCCAGTTGCTCGATGACGCGCACGCTGCATTGCCCGGATTCGGCGGTGAGTGCTGCGCGCAGGCTGGCGATGGCTTTTTCCCATTCGCCGGCTTCACCCCAGACAAAGCCGAGTGCCGCCGCCACATCGGCCCGCTTGGCCCAGGCTTGCTGGGTGGGCGGAATGCGTTTGAGGCGGCGGTCGAGGCGCTCGGCAATGTCCGAGCTGTCGCCGCCGTCACGCAGGCCGCTGGCCAGGTTGTCGAGATCGACGGCCAGTTCGTGCGGCGTCATGTAGGGCGGTGCCTCGGCGTAGTGCGCCACGCCGTCGCGCGACAACCGGAAATTCGGGTCGCCGTAGCACTGGTAGGCGCCCCAGGTATTGACGTTGTCGCAGACCACGAAAATCTCTTCGCGGGCGGCGCGTACCGCTTCGCCGAAGAAGCCGCCGGCCATCATGTGGCGGTAGAAAGCGTCGGCGAAGGCCTTGCCGGCGACGTCGTCAACGGCCCAGCCGGCAGCGATGACGGCCTTGACGCCCATGTTGATGAACTGCTCGGCGAGGTTGGCGGCGAGCACGCCGGGCTCGGTCTTGCCGAGACCGTCGATGCGTCCGAGGTGGCAGCAGTTGATGAAGACCAGCTCGGGCACCCAGCGCATCTGCTCGATGTCGCCCGGGGTCAGGATGGTGTCGAGGCCGATGACCATCCCAGAACGGGCAACGGCCATTTTCGCCGATTTGTAGTCATGCACACCGTGCCCGGCCAGGTGGAGGATGCGCCACTTCTCGCGGTGCAGCGCTTCGAGGATGGCCGGCGTCCGTTCGTCGATGCGGTCGGTGACATCGTAGCCGGCATTGGCCAGGGTGCCGACGACGCTCAGCGCTTCGTCGCGGGCGCCGGGCAGGTCGGCGAAGTCGGGCGAGTTGCCGAGGTCCGGGTTGCCGATGACGAGCGCCGTGTCGTTCGGCGCGTAGGCCGGCCGGGCGCGGAAGTTTCTGGTCTTGAACTGGCGGATCATGCCGGCATTGACGGCCGGCGGGCGCGGGCTGCTACCCCAGCGGTCTTCGAGCAATTCCCACGGATAGCGGGCCGAACGCTTGTCGACGAGGACCACGAGGTTGCCCTGCTGGCTCGACAGTTCCTTGACGCGCACCGGCAGCAGCAGTTCGAACAGCGTTTTGGCCGCCTCGGCGTTGCGGTTGGTGTCCTGGCTAGCCATTTCGATGAAGGAGTCGGCCAGCGACAACTGGCCGGTGGCCATGGTTTCCTCGGCGCGCGCCTTGTCGGTCGGGAAGATGAAGCGCAGCGACTGGTCGTTGTGCTCGTCCTCGATGATTTCCAGGCGGTGCCACCATTCCGGCGACTCGTCGGCGCGCAGCCGGTGCTGGCCGGCCTGGCCGGCCTCGATGGCCATCGCGTTCCAGCGCAGGCTGGCCGCCAGATCGACGTTGTCGATGGCCTTGCGCAGGGCGTGGGCGGCCGAGATGGCGAGGTCTTCATAGAGTTCGACGAACTCGACGCGGTCGATTACCACCCGGCCGTCCATTTCGTTGCCGACCAGCCGGGCGTTGGCGGCAATCGCCGCGCGCAGCACTGCTTCGACGGCATCGCCGATCGGCACGCCGCCGGCGCCGGTGCCGATGAGCAGGCAGCTGATGGCCGCCGAGCGCGGCCGGCTGGCTTCGCCGAAACGGTCGTCCGGCCAGTGGGCAACGCGTAGCGCGTAGTCGAGCAGGGCGCTGCGCATGGCTTCTTCGAGCTGGCCGGGGCCGAGCTTGCCGACCTCGCCGAGGCCGACGACCAGGGCGCCGGCCGGCTTGGCCGTCGGGCTGTCGTTGAAGAAAGTGGTGCAGGTGCCGAGCGGGCCGGGGTAGATGCCGAGATCGGCGCGGCCCGACAGGGCGCCGTCGAGCTGGCGGTCGAGCGCCTTCTCGGCGCTGACGATGGTGTCGCCCTGGTAGTGGCCGACGACCACCGGGTGCCGGGCATAGGCCAGGCTACCGTGGGTGATGCCGATATCGATGGTGAGGCCGGATTTTTCGACAATCCCACGGTCAACCGGAATTCCGCCCGAAAATCCAAATGTGCCGATCTCGTCCGGGCCGGGAATGCTGTCGGCCAGCGGCATGCTCGGCAG
>VIKE01000053.1:0-3738 GCA_008080565.1 Rhodocyclaceae bacterium
GTGCTTATGGCGTGCAGACCAAGGCAGCGACAGAATCTCTTTCGACAACGCCTGGTTGCAGGCTCTCATGATCTGATTCAGCAGCTTCAGAGCCTCGGGCTTGGAGGCGAGGTTTTGAACAAGGCGCTGAGCATCATCATCTTCAAGCAGGGGAGGGCGATTCGCGGTCACAATTTTTCTTCGGCTATTTGGTCTTGTTTCAACACAGAAGCGAACTGGATTGGCCAGTCGAGTCCCTAAGTTCCTTTTGGTGTTTGGCCGTCAAACATGTACCGGCTCAGTGAATTTCGGGTCTTATTGCCTACGGACTTTGCATCGTGCGCGCCACGCCGCCGCTGCTGTGTTGATCCAATCAGATTTCGATCCAACCCGTTACGTCC
Organism: Rhodocyclaceae bacterium; assembly: GCA_008080565.1. GTDB lineage: Bacteria > Pseudomonadota > Gammaproteobacteria > Burkholderiales > Rhodocyclaceae > Azonexus. The sequence goes on from VIKE01000053.1 coordinate 381, forward strand.
TCATACGAGAGGCGCAACGGGTCGATAGTCGTTTTGAGCTTGCTGCACCAGCGCGACACCACAACTGGCTGGTCATAATACTCAAAGCCCTTTTCAGTCATTTCGCGCATGGGCAACGGGGGAGGGTTGAATTTGAGAGTTGATTCGAGTGCCATTGTGTTTCCGTTCTTATTTGTGCTCAATGTAGCTGCCGTTGGCACCTCGCAACATCCAGCCATGCTTGGAGTCGTGGCCGATTTTGCCCTTCTTGCGCAAGGCTTGTAGTCGGCGGTCAATGACGCGGAACGGTTCGTCTTTATTTTCTTTACAGAAGACTTTTGCAGACGGTTCGAGTTTTGCGACCAGGCCGGTGAAGTGCGCGTTTTTTTGCCCAATTTCAGTCAGGATTTCAGCGTCCAGCAGTGAGTAGTCGGGTGTAGCCATCTATTGATTCCTTTCCGGCCCTAGGCCAATCCATAACCTGAAGGGTACCGAACAGGTTAAGGAGATTCTGCCTTTTCTCGGATGGGCAATTATGGTCCGACACAGACAGTAGAAAAAAGCGCCGCGAACTTCTCCGGTTTGAATATGGCGTAGACCTTGAAATCCTCGTTCCACACTATCCAATCGCCGGATTCGACCAGCAAACATCCCGAGCAGCCTCCGGACAGCAGCCCATACCGAACATCGTCCTCGTCCGGAAACATCTCCCAGTTCGAACCGTTCATCCCGTGCACGTCCGGATGGTCCCCGTGCTTGATCCACTTGGTTGCGATCAATGGTGTTTTTGGGGTGACGCGAATGTTCTGCGCGGCCGAGAATGAAGAATCAGTTTGCATGCTTCACCTATTCCTTCGTATCGAAGCATGCCCCGGTGATGAGAGTCCCTTTAGGAATGGTGCCGCTGGCTGAGAGATCGACATTTTCCCCGTCGGGGGCGGTGATTTTGCAACCCGGCGCATTTGGACTCAGAACGCTGGTATCGATGGCAGCTTGCTTCTGGTCATTGTGGTGAAATGCGCTGAACAAGAACGCCAGGAAAATCACGGTGAGTAGAGAGAAGAACACCGGAGCAAAGAGGATCCGTTTCTTGTTGGGATCGCCTTGGGGGGCTATGGTCGTCATTTCACATCCTCCTGGGCTATTTTGGTCAGCATCACGCGATCTACCTCAAGGCCCGAAGAAAGATCGATGACGCGACGGTAATTGTCGGTGAGGAGATCAAGGGCTTGGCTGGGGGCAGCAGTGGAGGCTATGCGGATCCATTTCCCATGCTCGTCTTGGCGTTCCACCTGGAAGAATCGGGAGCAAGTCACCTGGACCCTGCTGTTCGCGCTCTTGAGGATATGGTCAGCCTCCTCTTGCGAATTGGCAGCCGCCAGTTTCACTGGGTCAGCCTGATTGATGATGGTTATCGAAACGCCATACTTGCGTCCCTGCGATCGATAGAAGTTCAGGGTCGCCATCTCGTCTTCGGTGAGCATTGCGAAGATCTTGCCGTCGATGGCCTTGATCGCATCGATACAGGGGTCCTCGATGCCAATTGCGGCGCTTCCCCGGGCGGTCGTTCCAAGAACGAAGCTGTGCTTCAAGTCACCTTCGTGCGCTTCAAGGATGATGGGCGTCGTACCGATGCTGTGGAATAGTTTCATATTCAGTTCCTTCTTCTGAAGTCGTCAGGCTATCAGGGTCATTTCCTGATTTCTATTTTTTTCCGAGAATGACTTGTCCTCTTTGTGAAAGGTGACCGCATGCCCATGGGATTGGTTCGTCTGTAGGGATTACTCGTCGTCGACAGCGTTGTAGTCAAGCAGCTTGTTGAGGTCGGGGCGGCGCTTCTTCACATCAGCGTGTGTGTAGATTCGGCGTGTCGTTTCGATCGATGCATGGCGTAATTGATCGGCGGTGGTTTGCATCGGCACGCCGGCCTCGGCGTTGTGCGTTGCCAGTGTGTGGCGCATCCAGTGGGCGGTTGCTTTCTTGAGGCTGATCGGCCAGGCTGGATTCACTGCCCCTGCTACGGGCGAGACCCGCGACAGAAAATCCTTGAGGATTCGGTTGAGGTAGTTGTCGCTGATCGCTGAGCCGTCGTTTGCGGCAACCAGTGGAACCTCGACTTCATCAGGGGATGGGTATTCTGGCAACCCGCGAGCCAGGCGGTACCGACGTAGGGCGTCCATTGCGGGCGGCAGCAATAGCACCTCGTCCGCGGTGCTTTCGTCACGCCCCTTCCCGACAACATCTAGTATCCATTCATGGTCGTCAGGCCGGATTTGCGACATAACCGAGGTAGCCAGTTCGAATCGGCGTAGCCCGGACCAGTAGAGGAAGTTGAGGATGAAGCGCTTCCGTTCGTAGGACATGAAGGCGCCACCCTTATTGTTCGGCGGCCGCAGTTCGTCCATGTGGGTTTGAAGCCACTTCCACAAATCATGGGGAAGGTAACGACGTTGCTTTGTTTTCGAGATGGCCCGAGCCTTCCTGGCGATGGTGCCGGCGTCGTGGATCTTGAATGGGTTGCCAGACAGGTATCCAGCTTCGCATAACCAGCGGAACATGCCCTGCAGTACTCTGAGGGTTTGAAGTTGGCTATTCTCCGAGAGGGGTCCCCGAAACAACTCCCAGCCACGTTCTTCCCATACGGGGTGGTTTGTGGGCTCGTTGATCCATGCATGGAAATCCGCGACGTCATCAACAAGTAGGCTCGAAACGGGTTTCTCCTTGAACGCTACCGCCCAGGCAAGAAGCCGGTATGCCTCGCGGCGATAGCTGCGCTGTGTATGGGGGCTTTTCCTGCTCTTCGCCTTCAGCCACGCTTCGATAGCCTCGAGGTCGGTGTCGGCGGCGATCTGTTTGGCTCTGCCCGGGGTACGGTTGCGGTTTGTTCCTTCGGATCCATCCAGCCAGTTGTGCAGCAGGCCCCCAAAGTCCTGATGGGTCGGGAACGCGTCTTTGGCGACGGTAATGGGTAGATTGCTCATGTCAGAAATCAGCCAGCGGAGCTTCACCATTTTTGCGCAACCCGCACCGTCGGCAGATGAATTCGCCGCGCAAAAGCATTTCAAACCGGTACGCAATTTGGCGTTCCGGGCCCTCGGTGAACGCGAGCACTGCGGGCTTTCTGGTGGTGGAGGCATCTAACCAGGTAGTAATCCGTCGAGTGTCGGCCAGATATTGCGCCCGCTCGACCCGAAGAGTGTGCAGCTCGGCCTCAAGATCCTCATAACTTGGTTTTGGCGGCTGTTTTAACGACATCTGCGATTCCTTTCTGGACTTAGCCGCGACGTGGTAGCGCGCTTTTGACAGGATGTTGGGTATCCGGATTTTCCGGTGGACGTGAGCCGTTGAAATAGCATCCCCGTAATTTCACTCTCCGGAT
>VIKE01000053.1:3764-22671 GCA_008080565.1 Rhodocyclaceae bacterium
GTTACGGGTGCCTACTGGCTGTTCATAGCCCGACCACGTTTTGTAGCCTGCTGCCGTTGCTGGCGACACCAGTCCTGCGGCTTGTGTTTGGTTAAGCCTTGCCCGCTCGCGTGCGGCCCTGATCTCGTCTGGTGAGGGCTGGGTGATTCTTTCGGTGATGAGTTGCTGCATTGTTCCGGTCTATAAGTCTCGCTGCATTACGCGGCACGGCCAAGAGTGGCCGCAGTTGGCACAAGTTGCCGTGTGCAGCTTGGTGTTTATGATCGCGGATGGCTCACCGTTCCCTGTTAGCCAGTGATAAGCGTGCCGACTACAACGAGGGCAGCGGCGCTCAATTTTCTTGGGTAACTCTGTAGCCATTGGTCAGGCTCGATTGTGCCGACGTTCATTCAGCAGGCGGAGAGCCTTCCGAACCTCGACGCGAAGCCATTCTAATTCGTCACCCTTGGTTGCCCGGTAGCACATCCGTTCAACGAGCTTGGGAAAGCTGGCTGGATCGTCGGCCCACCGGCGCTCGATTTTGAGGGTGGTGTAGAGCACCTGGCACGCACGCGCCAAGGCAAGACACACAATGGAGAGAAGCACGATAATGGTTGTCTGCATGGGGTTCAATGTCCATTTTTCGCCAGGCTGAGAATGTGTTCAATGGCGTCTTTCATCTGGTCAAGAACGGCGTTCAGTCGGTTAATTTCCAAGCGTTGATGTTCATCCAAGGGCAATTCCAGCCATCGCACGAGCTGTTCTCGAAAGACCGGCAGCAAGTCCTGTTGCTCGCCGAACACTGCTTGCAGGCGACTGGCCGTTTCGCTATCCAGCACTCCCGGTCGATGTCGGCACTGCTCCAGATTTCCTACCTGCTTGTGGAGGGACTGTAATTGGTCATCGAGCATTCCGGCAATGAACGGCAATGCTTCGATGGGTTGCCAGTTTGGGAGCATTATTGGCCGGGCTGCGCTGTTTGTTTGTTGTGGGATGCTGGTATAGCAGGTAGGCGCGTTGGTCCCCAGGAATCCGGCTGGTCTGGATATGCGTCAAAACGCAGGCAGCGAGAGCAGAAGCCCCATAGTGGGTTTCCGTGTGAGCATTCGCCTTCGGCTCCTGCATCTGCCGGATGAGGTTTAGGTGCCACCATGCTTACTCCCCTAGTCGGCCTGTGCGGCATAGCCCATGCGCCGTACCACGGTGTCCACATCATCTTCAATCGCGCACTCGTGCATCCAATCTGCCTTCTCGGCAGCGCCCCTTCGAGCACCCGGCTGTGTTCTTGCAGACGCTCAATTTCGGCGGCGGCTTTGGCTGGCCACGCGCTCAGGTCTTGTCCTTCATCATCGTATGCCGCATGAATCCGGCGCAAGTTGTCCAGTATGTGCATCGTCCCACTCAGGAAATTTCTCTCTTCCTGGCTCATGGGAATCGGTACAACACCATCAATGTGTGCATCCATCGTCATGGTTTCAATCCATCTCCACGATATGTTTCTGGCGGTCCTGCTTGGCGTAAATGTCTTCGCCATGGGTTTCAATGAATTCCACTTCATCCCAGGCCAGGCACCAATCGAGCGGTAAGCAGGTGATTGCTGCCATGAACTCGGCGCATCGTTCGTCGCTCAGCGACGGGCGACCATCGTCCGTGAATTTCAGGAGGTGGGCAAACCGTGCTCGATCCTCGGCGATCTGTTCGGCGCTAAGGCCCGCGTCGGTATAGACCCCAGTAAAGTACATGTAGCGGTCGTGGGCCGCCGAAAGAGCCGCACGCTGTTCGTCCGGAACTGCGCCTGTGACTTGTCGGGCATGTTCGATGTTCATGACGCCTTAGCCCCGAACAGTTCGCCACAGGAAGGCGCTGGTGGCGATGAATGCGATAGCGGCAAAGGCAGGCTTCACTAGTCCTGGAATGAACCACGCGGCAGAACCCCAAAGCACGGCAGTGAACAGCAGTCCGATGATGAGTACCGGCAAATACTCGCGGTTCACAACCTCTCGGGCTTCCGCCTTCCGCCGTTGCACCTCGGGGTCGTTTGCCAAGCGAGCCTCATGCTGCTCCACTTCGGCCAAGAGAGTGCCATCATCAAAGGCGTGCGGATCACCCGCGAGGATGATCTTCTTGGCAATGCGCCGTCTCGTGTTCATTCTGCCTCCTTGATGTGCGGCACCTGCGTCTTGACCAGCATTCTCAGAATGAACAGAAAGCACAGCCCCGCAACAATTGCGACGATGATCCATCCACCCACGGTTGTCAGCATTGCTTCACGGTTCAACAGATTGGCATAGGACGTGTTTCCCGAAGACTGCTTATCGAGAACATAGACAACGGCTCCGAGCACAGCGAAGCCAATCCAGACCGGTGCCGCCTTGAGGGGGCTATGCCCGTTCTCTTTTGCCCAAACGAGCGACCCAGCGATTACCACCAGCAACGTAAACACGATTTGAAGAAGACGAAGCATTTCGACGCTCATATCCATTTCCCTGAATGCTGATCGGTTAAAGAATCGGGTAGCACTGCGGTTTGATTTTCGACTCAATGCACAGTGCGGACTTCAAGAAGCTCCCTTCACCCTCGCGTTTGATCTGCGCCGTGTCGCCAGTTGTGGCGGAAACACCGCCATGGACCTGGAAAATACCGGTCGTCGTCTTGACGGTCGTATCGGTCGAGAAGGTCGTGCTTTGCAGTTGAATGTCCTGGATCACACCAGCCGCCTCGAAGGTTGGCTTTGGCGGCTCCGGTCGAACAGGCGCGGGAACAAATTGGCGGTACAGCGTGAATCCGGCCCAAAGAATAGCAATGGTCAGCAGGATAAGTTTCATCCGCCGACCTTCTGCGCGATAGAACGTTTCCTTTTCCTCATAGGAGGCTTTGAGCAATCGTTCAACCTCGTATTCCGGCAAGGTGAATGGCGGAAACGGCTTCTTGAAAGTCAGCTTCGACTGAATTAAGCGGTCGATCTTCTTTTCGCGCTGCTGTCGTTTTTCGTCAGCTTGCTTGCGCCCAACAAGGGAAATTGTTTTATCGGCCATTAGCTTTCCAAGAATTCCGTCAATCGCTCATCCGGCGTGCCCGGATACACCTGCTTGATGAACGCAAAGGCAGCGCGTGCGGCGTCATCGACGTTGGGGTAAAAAGTCGGATCGGTATCCAAGTCCTCGCCGGACTTCACGATGCCGGGGAACTGGCTATATTGGTCACCGAATTCCTGCTGGACGAGCCAGCGCCCATCCGTGCACCCGACCAGCATCAGCCCTGATTCCGGATACTCGAACTTGTCGCCTTCCGTCCGATAACTGAAATCGAAGTGATGGTGATCGACCGTTTTGTACTTCTCGTGAGTATTCATCGCGTTCTTTCCGATTATTGGCGATTGAGGTCAGCCGCAGTCAGTTTGGCAAGCGCCGCCATCGTTTCTGAACTGGCATCGACCGGAACTTGAACAACGAGCGGGTTGGCTTTTCCCAGCATCTCAACCAATTCAATCTCTGGAGCACTATGCACAAAGCTCTCAAAGGAAAAGTCAAAGCCTTCCGGGTCGCCGTGCCCCGCCCACTCGGCATACACAGCGCGGCACCGCGATTCATCCCGATAGAACCACGCACACTCTTTTCCAGTCGGCTGGCGAAGCACAAGTGCATGCCACTCTTCTTTCTTTGGTCGGAACAGGGTTTCAGCCGCATGCAGTCGTAGCACACCAGCGGCGCACTGGCGAAATGCGCGGCGCGTCGTCGCATACGGAGTATTCGTATCGTCAAAGCCAAGCCGGAAGAACTTTCCGATAGACTGCTTTGGCTTCTCCCATACCCGCACGTTTTGCATTTCCAGTTTCTTTCCAGAAACCATAGTTGTCGAATTTCCCTCTACAGTCATCGCTGAATATCGCAAACAAACTGCGAGTTCACCACGACGCGGCCACATTTGATTTGCTCGACAAGCGCAGCCTCCGCTTCCGCTCGCCCCTTTCTGGGGGCAAGCAACCGCCCATCTTTCTGGCCCCACACGGCAGCCACTCGCTTGGCGGCATCCAGCAACGCCTTCTCTTCAGCGCAAATCACATAAGTTGGTGCAGTCATGGTTTCATCCCCGAATCATTGGCCTGTCTGGGCAAGTTAGCCAGTACGGTCTGCACTTGGCTATACAGCCCGGCTAGATCGTTGCTCAGCGTCTTCCAGACGATTTCCAAGTCAACCTTGAAGTACCCATGTGCCACGGCGTTACGCATCTGGTAGGCAAACGCCAGGGGCAATTCCGGGTGTGCCTGAGCGAATTCAGGGAAATGGACTTCGATGTTGTGGCTGGCCTCGCCGATGATCTCGAAATTGCGGATCACCGCATCCTGCGCCATTTCATCCTCAAGAAACGCCACTTCGCCTAGGTCTTCGGTATAACGCTCGATGCGCTCAATGGCTTGCAGGATGTGGCCCAGGTAGTCGGCCAATCGTTGTTGATCGCGGCTCATACCGGCACAGCCTCAGCCAATACGATGGCGCGAAACTTCTCAGGCAACGCTTTGGGGGTCAGCACATCCACCGGCACGCCCAGCAGTTGCAGCAACTCATGGCGGATCGCGCCAATGTCGAACAGCGACGTTTCAGGGGTCGGGTCAATCAGGATGTCCAGATCGCTGTCCTCGGTGTCGTCACCGTGAGCGACTGAGCCGAAGACGCGAGGGTTGCTCGCCCGGTGCGCAGCTACCACACGGCGGATTGCATCCCGGTTTGAGGCAAGGGCTAGAGAGGGTTTCATTTGGCTTCACTCATCATGCGTCCTTTCATTATTTGCGAATTTCAGCTTCCAGCGAGCGCGGGCACTTCCAGTTTGCCGCCTCTGCTGGAGCATCACCTTCCTCGATCCAGTGCTCGATACAACGCTCCCACTCTGCCGACTTCGAGACTTTACCGCCTTCCGATGCCATCGACTCCTTGAGGTGCAGGAAGTAATGCGCAAACTTGGTGCGAGCGGTTTGTTCTGTCAGCGTTGTCATTCGTGGCGCTCCAACATTTGAATCAAGTTTCAAGTTCGATGCTACACGATCAGATTAGACGCATTGCGTCTATTTGTCAAGCGCATAAACGAGATATAGAATTCGCCCCTTTCGGCTAAAGCCCAGCATGCCCGTCAATGTCCTCAATCTCCCTGGCCTGCGGGTTCTCGACTTCAAGGAAACCGATACTGACTATCATGTGAAGGCAAAGCCGACCATCGTTTCCAAGCTCTGCCCACACTGCGGGCGTTCCAACGAAACGGTGGCCCACGCTCAGAAAACGCTGTTCATCCGCGACCTTCCGTCCCACGGCAAAAGCGTAGCGGTTCACCTCGACGTGCCGCGCCTGCGTTGCAAGCCCTGCGGCAAAACCTTCACGGCAGCGGTGCCCGAGGTGGATACAGCCCGACAGATGACTGAACGCCTGGCCAAGTGGGTTGGTCGGCAGGGTCTGGAATACACCTACGCCGAGATTGCCAAGCAGGTCGGGATTGACGAAAAGACCGTCCGCAACGTCTTCGATGAGTACGTGGCGGAACTGGAGAAGGAATTCAAGCGCGAAACGCCGGTCTGGCTGGGGATCGACGAAATCAAGCTGGGGCGCTTCCGGGCGGTCTTCACCAACATTCAGGGCCGGTCGCTGATCGACATGTTGCCCGACCGCTACGGCACGTCCATCACCAGCTTCCTGCATTCCCTACCAAACAAGGAACGCATCACGCACGTTGCCACCGACATGTGGCGTCCGTACCGGATCGCCGTACTGGCGGCGCTTCCCAATGCGAAACTGGTGGTCGATAAGTTCCACGTCGTCAGCAAGGCCAATGCATCGTTTGATGCGGTTCGACGCAGCATTGGCAACCAGGACAAGAAACGCCACTCGCTCGGCCTGAAACGCGCCCACAAGCTGTTTGCCAAGCGTCAGCGCGATCTGGACGATGAGCAGCACCTGACTGTTTCCGGATGGCTCAACAGCTTCCCGCTGTTGGCCGCTGCTTATGACCTCAAGGAACGACTCTTCAAGGTCTATGAGGTGGAAACCAAGGAAGAGGCTTGGGGCGAATATCTGGCTTGGGAGGCGAGCATCCCTGATGAGCTTGCAAAGCCCTTCCGGCCCGTGAAGACGGCTTTCCGGAACTGGAAGACCTACATCCTGAATTACTTCGACGATGAGCGCGTCACGAACGCCTTTACCGAGAGTTTCAACGCCAAGATCAGGCGAGTCTACCGGGATGGCCGGGGCTACACCTTTGAGCGGTTGCGGGCCAAGGTATTGTTCACTGACAGGCTGCAAAAGCGAGTGCCCATCCAGGAGAAGGTCAAGGTCAAGAAGAAGCCGAAGTTCGAGGAAGTCGGCATGGCTCGGATGTATCTCATGACGCATTTAGTCTGTGAAGAAAGAGCGGAATACGAGATCAGAACTCAGACCCGCCAGGGCAACCTTGGAACCGACCTGTCCACCCTGGAGGCGCTTTTGGACTCAGGGCAGTTTTAGGCCGTTAACCCCGTCCGTCCACCGGAAAATCCGGATGCCCAGGATGTTTTGGTTCCTTATGACAGGAACTATGGTCACATTTGACAGGAACATTTGGTAAAAGCGACTGTTTTTTCGACCATCCTACCCGAATATTTCCAATATAGCACGATTATAAAGATTATCGGGACACAACGGACAAAAAAGACCGGACATAACAAAAAGCCCGGTTGATTGTGTCCATGAAACGCCGTATCATCAAGCTTGGGAAATACCGCAAAATCGCCCCAAAGCGGGCAAAACCGTGTGTGAGCGAAAACAAATGACGAAGAACCAAGGCGTACCGATGATCGAATCCGAGCTGCTGATCGGCATGGCGCTGTTGCAATGGACTCCCCGACAACTAAGTGATTACGCCTCGGCGCTTGGATATCCGGTCTCGCTGAGCGCGATTGAGGACGGCATGGGCATGCCTTGGTCGCGTTTCTGCCTGTCGGCCGACAGCTTGGCAGCGACAAACGTCCAGGAAGCGCTGGCCAGCCTCGGCCTTGGTTTTGCCCATGAGGTATTTGGAGTCACACGAAAGTTCGATGTACGACTCGAGCCGGGCGAAAGCTGCGTCTCCGGATCTCAATTCATAGGTGCCCTGTTACAGAACTTCGCTACCTATCAGGTCACCGCCACTGTCCAAGAGCCGGTCGATGGCGGTTTAGGTCGTCGTTCAATCGCGTTGGTCATCACCACCAGCTTCGGTACAAAGTTGCTTTACGATGAGGCCGCAATCAAGGAAACAGACGCAGAAGACATCCTGGCGCTCCTCTACGCGACCTGCCTGACAAGACTTGCAGTTGTGACTGAATGCATTGAAAACGTCCATTGCCTGCGCCCCGAGGATGCTATTGAGCGTGTGTTGGCTGCCCCTGCCCTACCAGCAACGGGGATTTCGCGTGCGAGGACGCAACAGCTATTGTCTGGGGAGAATTCCTGATGGACAGCAATGTCGATTACCAGGCTGTTCGACGTGCCTGCTGCGAGCTCATGGGCCGCGGCGAACGCGCTTCCCGTCCCAATGTGCAAGACCTCTTGGCAACCAAGGAATATCTCGGCCACAAAGGCAGCAATGCGGTTGTTCAAGGCTATATCAACGATTTCTGGGTTGAAGTTGGCCAGCGCCTGAATGAACCCCCCCGGACCGTAGCAGGCGTTCCGGACGCCTTCGTTTCCATCATCGACAAGGCACTGGTAGACATGGTGTCGGCAGCCCGGAATATTGCCGAGAGCGAACTGGCCGGCCGGAAAGCAGAAATGGCGGTCCAGGCACAAAAAATGGAGAAGGCGATCCAGGAGGCCAGGGACTCCGCTCTTGCGGCGGACCAACTACGTCTGCGTGCCGAGGGCGAACTTAACGCGGTCCAAACCCGTATTAACGAATTGCGAGGCAACTTGGCGTCGGCCGAACAAAGACTGGCAGATGAGTCGCGCAGGAACGAGGCTCAAGCCAGAACCATTGAGGAAAAAGACGCAGAGATTCGCCGCCATTTCGACGCGATCGAGGCGGCCAATAGGGCTCTGGAGCAGGCGAATCAGCAGCACCGGGAGGAATCGCATCGACTGCTGAAGCAGGTCGACGACGAGCGCCAGTCCGGGCGTAAGGAAGCTCAACGCCTCAACAACCTTCTCGAGAAGGCTCGATCGGAAACGACTGAGGCGAGAAACGAATCCACGAGGCAGCGGGAGGAAAACGCTCGAATTCAGTCTGAGAACGCCGCATTAGGAGCCAACAAGAGTTCTTTGGAAGCGTCGGTTGCGGATCTGAACGGACGGCTTGCAAATGCCGAACAGACATTGCGCCGCGCCCAGGAGGAAAGCACAGTTCTGCGTGTTCGTTATGAAACGGCAGAGCAGTTGCGACAAGAGGCGTCAGGGCAATGTAATACTCAGGCTGAAGAACTGGGAGAATTGAGACGAACTGTTGAGCAACTGGAGTCCAATCTTGCCGTTGCGCGAGCAGCACAACATCGCGCCGAAGGTGACTTAAAGTCACCAGGCTAAGGTGAATATCTAGCCGGATGCACGTGTACTAAGGTATCTTTACTTCTACTTTAATGCGAACCTCGGCAATCTGTTGAGGGACAAAATGACAGCTAGAACCATCGCTACCTGGATAAAAGAACGAGAATCCGCGGGCAAAAAATCAGGATCACTATTGCTTTCCATCTTCGGGGACGTCGTTGCGCCTCACGGAGGAGCTGTCGCGTTAGGCAGTGTCGTTCAGGCAGGTTTGCTAGCGGGTATCAGCGAACAAACGATTCGCTCCTCAGTCAACCGGCTGGTGGCTGATGGATGGTTGACCAGTGAAGCCATGGGCCGTCGCTCGATTTACCGCTTCTCGGATGAAGGGGAAAAGCGCTTTACCATGGTCGCCCAGAGAATTTATCGGCATTCGAAAGAGTCTTGGAACGGCGAATGGCACATCATTATTGCCAACAACTGGAAAATCGACTCCGAGCTTTTTCACCAGTGCGTACGTGATTTGACCTGGTCCGGGTTTGGTAAAGCCGCCGACAATGTGTTTGTCCGCCCAAAACTGGCGTCGATGAGCGTGTGTTGCGCCGGTGAACTTGCTGAGGTCGCTGCAAGCTCAATGGTTTGTTTCTTCGCTCAAACGGCAAGTTGCATCTCACAGGAGCCGCTTGTTGACCTCATTGCAAGGGCGTGGGACCTCCAGACCATTGAATCCCGATACAAGCAGTTCATCGATCGCTACAAACCTCTTCTTGCCTTGCTACTGCGGAACCCTCCCCTTGAAGATTCTCAGGCCTTCGCAATTCGAATGTTCCTGATTCACGACTTCAGGCGCATCCGGGTTGTCGACCCATTGTTGCCCCAAGGGTTGTTGCCAAACGCCTGGAGTGGGTGTCGCGCGCTTCAAGTGGCACACGATATCTATGACCTCGTCTTGTCGGCCTCGGAGAGGTATGTGATGGAAACAATGCATGGTCCTGAAGGGAAGTTACCTGCCGTGCCATCATCCTTCTACAAGCGATTTGGAGGGCTGACCGATCCAGCGCAGTGCCAGGAGGACAGCACCGAATTGCTTTAACCGCGTGCTGATTTTTCAGAAATGCACAGGCTTGATTGTCAGAATGCACCTTGAGTCCCGGTCTTCCGGGCGCCCGAGGAGCATTTATGAATTATCAGTCTGTCATCACTGCCTTTCAACGCGGGGTCTTTGAGCCGGTTGCCGGCATCTTGGTTGTGGCCAGGCACAAAAAGACTTTGGAGGCGGTCATTGCCACGCGCGGCGCCTTCAATCGACAGGATTTTGTCCGCGCCGCAGCAGAGGTTCGCCATCTCGGTCTCAAGGGGATTTCGACCATCATTGCTACCGGTCCCATCACCTACAGCTCTGACTCGATGCAGTGCATTCGCGCAGACGAGGAAGACGCTCTTGCCTTGGGCCAGGACATCCGGATGGTCAAGATGGCTGCCATCAGGGCCTGCAGGAGCTGATCATGGGCAAGTTTGAAACGATCCCCTTGGTGCCTGAGCAAGATAGTGCCGGCTGCGATATTACTCAACCGGCACCGGCTGATCGACGGTTGGACGCCACGCTCGAGCAAATGCGCAAGGAGTGGCATGGCGTCGCTCGATACCGGATATTTCTGACCGCTGACGGCGACTGGAACGACAAGACGGTTGTGGCGGAATGGCTGCCCTACCAGGAGGCGTGCGATATTCGGGACAAATTAAACGTAGTGCTGCTCGCCCAGAACGGTGGCGTTCATCGCTGGGCAAGCCCATCCTACGGCATTTCGCTTCATCTTCCCCCTGTGGTCAAAGGCAACCAGGCATGTGTCGGCGATCTCTTGCTTCACGAGGTCGTAGAGCCGCATGGTGAGTTTTCGCTGTCCGGCGTTGTCGTGGTACGCCAGTTCCTTGTTCCGGCAGTGGTCACCGAAGTTGGCCCGGGCGGCAGAATTGTGTCCTTTTGCGATCGCACCGGCGGCCACGCCCGAGCACCGCGCAATCCTCATGTTGTGTCCGCGTCCGTGCTGGACGTCGTTGGTCTGCTTGCAAGTATTAAAGCAGAAGAGGCGCGCCGCGGCCATTGGGGCGGTGAATTCATCACGCCAAAGGCCATTCAGCACTGGCTTGTTGCTCACCAGCTGAATCAGGATCCGACCTACCCGGTAAAGGAGGCTGCATGATGGATGCACCGACGTGTGAAGTGCGCCGGCCGGTACAGCTAGATCTCTTGTCTGAGGTACTGCATTCCTACTCCGCTGAGCGGAACGGGCGGGTAAGTAACGGGGTGCTTTACGAGCAGGTGGCCAGCCGCGCCGGGATCGATCCATCGGAATTTTCGAAGAAGACACCAGTTGGCGATGCGCAACAGCCACACAGCCTTCTGGCACGCAAAGTTAGATGGCATCAACAGACTTTGAAGCATGCCGGCATTCTTGAACGAATCGATGGCGAACGCGGAGTTTGGCAACTCACGCAGCCGGCCGGCAAGGATCTCAACCGGATTGGACCAAATGTCGCTGTGGTGGGCTTCTCAACTGACCTTGGAGTTGCCATCCTGGGCGCTTGTGAAACGGTTTTTTCAGCGATCGATAGTCCTATCACGCTCTGTTTGACATCCCCCCCTTATCCGCTCGCCAAGGCTAGAAATTACGGCAATCCCAGCGAAGCCGCTTACGTTGATTGGGTCTGTCAGCAGCTCGAGCCGATCGTGAAGAATCTTGTCCGAGGAGGTTCGATTGCGCTCAACATCAGCAACGATGTTTTCCTCCCTGGGATGCCCGCACGGTCGCTGTACCGAGAGCGCCTGATTCTTGCTCTCCATGACCGTCTTGGGCTATTCAAGATGGATGAGTTCCCATGGCACAACCCTTCGAAGCCTCCTGGTCCAGTCCGTTATGCGAGTATCGACAGGACTCAGTTAAACGTGTCATGGGAACCCGTGTATTGGTTAACCAATGACCCCAGGGCGGTGCGTTCGGATAATCGTCGGGTGTTGCGCGAGCATACTGAGAGGCATCTTCGCCTTATGCAGAACGGGGGCGAGCAACGTGACCAGGTGTTTTCGGATGGGGCGTACCGCGTCCATCCCGGACGGTTTGGTAATCAGACCGATGGGAAGATCCCGAGGAACCTCCTTACCTATGGCCACTCTTGCAGCGATCAGAGGGCATACAAACGGGCTGCGCGGGCAGCGGGATTGCCGGCCCATGGCGCTCCGATGCCACTGGCGCTGGCCTCGTTCCTCATTGAATTTCTATCGGAGCCAGGGGACCTGATTGTCGATCCTTTTGGCGGGTCATTCACTACGGCGAAAGCGGCTGAGCGGCTGGGTCGTCGCTGGTTGTCATCTGAGTGCATGCTGGAATATGTCCTCGGGGGTGCAACCCGGTTCTATGATGCTCTGGGGTTCCGCCAGAACCTACTGCTGGCGGCTTGATGTTTGATGTAAAAGCGCTTCAACCACGGCTACGCTGCTCCAGGTAATTGTCTTGTGCTGGTATTGCTTGAATCGAATAATCCGATTCAAAAAGGCAGCATGCAATTTGCTATCCTTGGGTCAAATCGACCAATGTGGAAATGGACAAGAACATGGCAACCAAGCTTTCCTCTGCCCAATTGGCGCTTTTGAAAGAGCGCGAAGGTCGTTTCATTGATTCCTACAAGCCGGGCCGCAAGCTCATGGAGCTTGGGCTCATCGATGCCACCGAAACGAAGGGTGGCGGGTCCTTCAACTGGTCAATCAGCGCGGCCGGCGAAGCCTTCCTGGCTGCGCAATCCGTCACTTAAACTGCCACAAGGAAGAGATGATGAGGCGCTGTGAGATTGAGGCTACCGAATGGGCAAGGCGATTCAAGGCGGAATGCCCGACTTCCTACGAAGATGCCATCAAGTTGGCGGAGGTGGCAGATCGCGTCGTGATTGAACGACGCGACGACCACAGCGCCAAAGGAGACTTTTTGTGGGCCATCATCCCCGAATGCCGCACCGATTTCTGGCTGGACGCGCTTCCGACGAAGCAAGCTGCCTTGGTCGTTTGCCGCGAAATGAAATGGCGCGTGCGCCGCTAAGGAAAATGCTTCGTGACTGATACTGAGATTCTTCAATATGCGTCTGAGTTTCGCTTCGCTGTCATCGGTGACAGAAATAGCGCTCGGATGTGTGCCGCGATCAGCGCCCCCCTCTGTGCGGCCTTGGCAGTGCTGGGAGTTCCAGGCCTGGTGATGGAAAGCGACTTCTTTGGTTGCAATCATGTCTTCATTCAGTTGCAGGACGGGCGGGTGCTTGACCCGACCGCTGACCAGTTCAACTGGTGCAGTTCTAGCCATCTTCCTGGCGTGTATCTCGGCCGCGGAACCAAGATTCACGCGAATGCCCAAGAGCACCGCCAAGCTGAGTGCTGGAAATTATTGCTTCAAGAGTTCAAGCGGCTTGCTCCTCAGTATTCAGCACAGGAGGTGGGCAGCATGGTTCGGCTGACACTGGCAAGCTTGCCGGCAGGTATGTGCGAGCTTCCAACTTAACCAACAACAAGGAAAGCAGCATGCTTTACACCGTTACCCCCGAAGATATGGCTTCGATTTCTGATGCTGAGATGGCTTTCGGTACTGAGCGGCTGTTGCCTGCCTGGGAGGATATCCCGACCAAGTTTCAAAATGGCAATCTCTACACTGAGTTGGCGGAAGCCATTTTCTACGGTCGCGACTTGCCTGCATGTCAGATCGAGATGAAGGATGGCTTCAATCCGCAATTTCTTAACCGCGCTGTTCGAGCGCATTTGCAGTCCTACGGACCGAAGCATCAGCACAAGATCGCCGGTGTTGGCCTCATGATCGCTCAAGCTGCGATGCTTCACTGACTATGGAACCAAATAATGAGCGATATCGAATACAAACACTTGCTAGTTAAAGCGCGAGATGCGAAGCGTGGAGGGATCGAGGCTTGGTCGGTTCAATCAACCGGCGAAAAGGTGGCAGTGGCTTTAGTGCTAAACCGGGCCGACTGGCTCGCAAGCATGGGCTACACGCTGGCTGAAGCCATCGAGCGCACCGGCATGTCTTGGCTTGCGTTGGTGCCAATCGCTGAGCGTGAGTTGCGCGACGAAGACTGACTCGGAAAAAGGCGTGGACATCACCGCAATTATCCAGGCAGCTAAATTGGGCCGGGCTCGAAATGATGCCCAGGTAGATACCTGCGCTGTGTTTGCTGCTGCGCTGTACGACGTGCTTTCCACACAAGAGATTCCCTGTCAGATGATCGCCGCGGTGAAGAAGGGGCTTGGCGCTTGGGCGCATGCTGTAGTTGAGGTTGGCGGCCGCTATTACGACTCAATGGGAGAGTTCTCGACGGGCATCTATCGCGCCCGAGCCAAAATTCACCCGAAGGTGGATCTCGAAATCGAGTATCGGCCTGATTACCGCAGCGAGTGCTACGAATCGGAGTTTGACGAACTGCATGCCTTCTACGTCAAAATGCTCAAAAATGCCATGCGCGTCCCGGCTACCGCGAAGACTGGCTAACCGTAAGGAAAGAAAAGGATCTAGTTGAATGGGTGAGATTTCTGCAGACGACAAGCTGATTTGGGGAGGGTGTAAGAATTTTTGTGTAAACGGTCAACAGGCGGGAAACTGCCGCATTGCCAGGAGTGATGATGACCGTAGCAAAAAGAGCCGTACCGAAAGAGTTGTTGGACAGCCTGCTGGCTGATTACCGCAAGCCGGAAGACCTGATTGGTGAGAACGGGCTGCTGAAGCAGCTCACCAAGCTGCTGGTCGAGAAAGCGCTGGAAGCGGAGATGGCCGATCACCTAGGCCACGGTAAAAACAAGCCGGTAGAGAACAGCGCCGGCAACACCCGCAACGGCAAGAGCAGGAAGACACTCAAGGGCGAATTCGGCGAACTGCCGATTGAAATCCCCCGCGATCGTCACGGCACCTTCGAGCCGCAGCTGATTCCGAAGCACCAGACCCGTTGGACCGGCTTTGACGACAAGATCCTGTCGCTCTACGCCCGTGGCATGACCGTCCGGGAAATCCAGAGTCACCTGGAAGAGATGTACGGCACCGAAGTCTCGCCGACACTGATCTCCTCAGTGACCGATGCCGTCATCGACGAAGTGAAGGCATGGCAGGCCCGGCCCCTGGATGCGCTGTACCCCATCGTCTATCTCGACTGCATTCACGTCAAAGTCCGGGACGGCAGTGTCCGGGTCAAGGCGGTGTATCTGGCCATCGGCATCAACATGGCCGGTCAGAAGGAAGTCCTCGGCCTCTGGGTCGCCCAGACCGAAGGCGCCAAGTTCTGGTTGCAGGTGGTCACTGAACTGAAGAATCGCGGTGTGCAGGACATTTTTATCGCCTGCGTCGATGGACTGAAGGGCTTCCCGGAGGCCATTGAGGCGGTCTATCCCCATGCCGCCGTTCAGTTGTGCATCGTTCATATGGTGCGCAACAGCCTGAACTACGTGTCGTGGAAGATGCGCGCCGAAGTGGCAGCCGACCTGAAGCGGATTTACACCTGCGCGACCGCCGACGAGGCCGAGCAGCGGCTCGGCGAATTTGAGACCAAATGGGATGACGCCTATCTGCCGATCAGCCAGTCCTGGCGCCGCAACTGGCCGCGCATCACCCCGTTCTTCGACTATCCACCGGAGATCCGAAAGGTGATCTACACAACCAACGCCATTGAGTCCGTGAATATGAGCTTGCGCAAGATCATCAAGAACCGGGGCTCATTCCCGAACGACGATGCACTGACCAAACTCTTCTACCTGGCGCTCAGGAATATCAGCCAGAAATGGACCATGCCGATTCGCGACTGGAAGGCGGCGCTGACTCGCTTTACTATCCAGTTCGAAGACCGGATGACGCAGCACTAATTCAAAAACCGTTTACACAAAATTCCGGACAGGCTCGATTTGGGACCTCCCAACTGGCGCACGCCTGACTTGTATCCGATCAGTTGTAATGGCCGATGACCAGATCGAAGCCTTTACTGCAGGCCGTGTCTATTTGGCTATTTTTGCCCATCCCCCAAAAAAGTAAAATCAGCAACGGCCAATGCTCAAAGTGAGTGAACCTAGCAGTCCAGACGGATTGAAATATTGGGTTATAGAGCAAAACATTGCTGTGTCACGTACTTGTTGTATCTGATTTTACGTTTGTGGGGAAACGACGATTTTTGGCCTGGTGGAAGCGAAGCTGCAATTTGCGACATTTAGGGGTAGTGACAGGGAAGCTACAATATGGCGCAGGATCAACTTCAACTATCTGATTGTTTAGCCGATTTTTAATTTATACCGTAGGTGCCCCCCTAATCGGCAACCTTCTTTCGACTTTTCCTCGGCGGCTTGGCTGTTTCAGCCAGGACCTTCGGTACCGAGCCCAGTTGCTGCAATTCCTTCTCCAAAATCGCAACTTTCTCCCGGCTGGCCATCAGGTCGTGCTCCAACACCGTCCTCTGGGCCTCGCCTTCGGACAAGGCGGTTCGCAGGGATTGCAACTGCTCAGTCTGCTGTTGGTAGATAGCCCGCATTTCCTGGAGCGTACCTTCGGCAACCCCCGCATTCTGACGGGCTGCCCCAAGCTCCTTCTGAAGCAGATCGATCTGGTTGCGGTGCCGCTCAGCAACTTCCATCTGACTCTCACGAAGTTGCGCCATTTCCTTCTGGACCTTGGCTGCGTTCATGCGCTCACGGTCAATCTCCAGCAACGCACGCTTTTCGCCGGCCTCGTGGCGTTCTTCGGATTTTTGTAGGGCCTGGCGCAGTTTTTCCAGTTCGTCCGCAAAATCACGTCGAGCCTCGGCCAGTGCATTTTCCAGGGAAGTGTGTTGGCGCAATGCGGCCGCCAACTGGGCGGTCAAGGACTCTTTGCCAGCCTGTTCGATGGCCAGCTCCCGCTCCATCTGCAAGGCGCGCTCCGTGGCGGCCTGGATGGTTTGCTGAGCCTGGTTCAATTGCGCCAGAGCGGCATCCCGTTCAGTCTCCGCAGCGGCTTTCACGGTTTTGGCTTCGAGCACGACGGTCTGCGCTTCGGCACGGAAAGCGGTCAGAGTCTCCTGAGCTGCTGCCTGGGCCTGCGTCCAGAGACTGGCCACCAAATCGCCAGCGGCGGTTTTCACGGCCTCCGGTAAGTCGGGATGTTCGATCCTCACCCGGCTTTTTTCGCGCAGATCCTCCCAGAACTTGACCAGCGCTTCGGCCGGCGCCGACATGCTGCCTTTCCGGACGTACTGGTACAGCTTATTGGCGGTTGGCGTGATGCCGTAACGGAAGAACAGGATCGTGCAGACTTCTCGGTAGAGATCCTGTGTTTCAGGAATTTTCTCGCGAATGGCCTCGATATCGGCGTGAATTTGAGCTTCAGTGGTCATTTCGCGTCTCCATCGGTTTGCAATATCGAAAATAATATAACGTAAAACATTAAATATCTAATCCTGTTCTTATGTTATTTGACATTAACCGTATAGTGTCAAATAATTAAAAAATATCGTTTAGGAAAAGTGGGCGCATGCCAGAAAGCTCCGTCACCCTCGAAATCGCAAGGCCGCTGGCCCCGATCGATCAACTTCGCCTACCCCCGGAACTGGATGGCAGTCACGGCAGCAATCGGGCTCAGGCCGGCTCCACCGTCATCGCCGCACAGAACGATCTGCAAGCCATTGCGGTCTGGCTCGCCCGCTTTGCCGATACCAAAACCACCTTCGACAACTACCGCAAGGAAGCCGAGCGCCTATTGCTCTGGGCCGTCGTTCAGCAGGGAAAGCCGCTGTCCTCGATTACCCATGAGGATCTGCTGGCGTATCAGCGTTTTATCGCCGATCCGCAGCCGGCAATCCGCTGGGTGTTTCCCGGAGGGCGCAAACCCGGCCGCAACGACCCGTCATGGCGGCCCTTTGCTGGGCCGTTGTCGTCATCCAGCCAGCGCCAGTCCATGGTCATTCTCAATGTAATGTTCTCCTGGTTGGTCAATGCCGGCTATCTGGCCGGCAATCCGCTGGCCCTCTCCCGGCAGCGGGCACGCAAGGCCAAGCCGCGCATCACGCGCTTCCTGGAAACCGAGTTGTGGCAGGAAGTCAGGGCGACCATCGAGGCCATGCCGCGAGAAACGGATCGCGAGCGCGTGCACTATTTCCGTGTGCGCTGGCTGTTTTCTTTGTTCTATGCTTGTGGCGTGCGGATTTCCGAGGTCATCGGCAACACCATGGGTGGATTCTTCTGCCGACGTGACAAGGAAGGTGAAGAACGCTGGTGGCTGGAAATCACCGGCAAGGGCGACAAGACCCGCATCATTCCGGCCACTAATGAACTGATGGTCGAACTCGCCCGCTACCGGCGGGAAAATGGCTTGTCTGTCTTTCCCGATCCCAGCGAGGAAACGCCGCTGCTGTTGCCCATTGGCGGTAAACATCGGCCGCTGACCCGGGCGGCTGTCCATGCCATCGTGAAGGAAGTTTTTCGGCGCACGGCGGGGCGCTACCGGCAACAGGGCGACGGTGGGCAACACCGGGCCGATCGCCTCGAACAAGCGTCGGCCCACTGGCTGCGGCATACCGCCGGTTCGCACATGGCCGACCAGTCGATGGATCTCCGTCACGTCCGGGATAATCTCGGGCATGAATCGCTCAGCACAACCTCGGGCTATCTGCACACCGCCGATGACGCACGCCATCGAGAGACCGAAGAGAAACACCGGATTGGTTGGTAACGTCCCGCTCTGGTCCAGATGATTCGAAAGCGACCGTCAGGGGGCTGAGGCGCAGTGGAACGGAAAAAGCAGTTAAGCGATTGTCCTAATTTAACCAGCCAGGACGAAGCAAAAATTAGGACATTGGCCGCTTAATGGATTGTTTTAGCTACGCTTTCAGCCAGTGCGTGGCGCCACCGCCTGGCCGGCGTGACATGCGCTTGATTTTGTCGATGTCAGCCTAGTCCACACTGCACACTGGAATCAACGGCCATGTCCAGGCCGGTCGATCAGGGAAGCATGACTTGGAACGCCGTTGGTCAGCACCGCTAGTTCTCTGAGCGGTCACCTTTGCTAAAATGTTTGGATGACCCGCACTGAACTGATCTTCCGTTTCGCCTCGCCCATCTCCCTGAAAACCGCGCTAACCAAGTCGCGGCGTAGGTCTTCACTCGCTGCGCCCGTTACGATTTGATACAAACCGGATGTTGCGTTGCAGCAATGCTCGTGGGATAGTTCAAACCTCTCTCCTCCACCCCAACCCCCAGGGACTGGATTCAGCCCGCCTCGCGCGGGCTTTTTTTGCCGTGGCGTGTGTTGATTGATGGTTCTATTTCTTATCGATCTGAGCGTACCGGCTTTACAGGGCGGCCATTCGTTCACCCTGACCAATGTCAGCGCGAGCAATATAGGGGTTCTAAGCCCAAACCGGCGGAATTTGTCCAATAGCGACTACTCCCAGTCAATCCC
>VIKE01000054.1 GCA_008080565.1 Rhodocyclaceae bacterium
GACATCGACGAAAACACTTTCCTGCAGGATGAAATGGCTCAGGATGCGGTAATCCGCAACCTGGAGATCATCGGCGAAGCCAGCCACAACATTGAGCGCGATTACCCCGAATTCGCCGCTGCACATCCTGAACTTCCGCTGGCTTTTGCCTACCAGATGCGTAACGCCGTGGCTCACGGTTACTTCAAGGTTGATCTGGAAATTGTCTGGAAGACGCTTCAGAACGACCTGACCGGCCTACATGCGCAAGTGCAGGAAATCCGGCAAAGCCTGCCCGGACACAACAGCACGGGTGAAACGTAATCCATCCAATAGATGGGATCGGCTCACCCCATGAGCCGAATCCCCGACTTATTCGGCTCACCACCCACCAGAAACAATCCCGGTCCTCACTTCATGTACCGGCCCCACTGAAATAGCGATCCCATGAGCAACAACGAAATCGTCCAGAAACTCTGGAACCTCTGCGACGTCCTGCGCGACGACGGCATCAACTACGCCGACTACGTCACCGAACTGGTCCTGCTCCTCTTCATCAAGATGGAACACGAAAACGCCCAAAGCGGCGTCATGCTCGGCCACAAGCTGCCCGAAGGCGCCCGCTGGCCCGACATCGCCAAGCTCGACGGCCCCAACCTGCTCACCTACTACAAAGCCACGCTGCTCGGCCTCTCGCAAAGCACCGACCCGCTCATTTCCGCCATCTACGCCGACGCGCAGACCCGCATGAAAGAGCCGCGCCACCTCAAGCAACTGATCAGCGCCATCGACAGCATCGACTGGTACTCCGCCCAGCGCGACGGCCTCGGCGACCTCTACGAAGGTCTGCTCGAAAAAAACGCCACCGAAACCAAGTCGGGTGCCGGCCAATACTTCACACCACGGCCTTTAATCGACAGCATCGTCGCCCTGATCAACCCGCAAGCCGGCGAAACCGTGCAAGACCCGGCCGCCGGCACCGCCGGCTTCCTGATCGCCGCCGACGCCTGGATCAAGGCCAAGACCGACAACCTCTACGACCTCAACGAAAAGCAGCGCACCTTCCAGCGCAACAAAGCCTTCATCGGCATGGAACTCGTCCCCGGCACCCGCCGTCTGGCGCTCATGAACTGCCTGCTGCACGGCATGGAAGGCGACGAACAAGGCGTCATTCACCTCGGCAACACGCTGGGCAGCGCCGGCAGCAGCCTGCCCAAAAGCGACATCATCCTCAGCAACCCGCCCTTCGGCACCGCCAAAGGCGGCGGCGGCCCGACCCGCGACGACTTCACGCACAGCACCAGCAACAAGCAACTCGCCTTCGTCCAGCACATCTATCGGCACCTCAAGGATGGCGGCCGCGCCGCAGTCGTCCTCCCCGACAACGTCCTCTTCGAAGCCGGCGTCGGCGCCGACATCCGGCGCGACCTCATGGACAAATGCAACCTCCACACCCTCCTGCGCCTGCCCACCGGCATCTTCTACGCCCAGGGCGTCAAGACCAATGTGCTGTTCTTCGACAAAGTCAGCCAGCACGCCAACGGCGGCACCAAGGAAGTCCGCGTCTTCGACCTGCGCGCCAACATGCCCCGCTTCGGCAAACGCACCCCGCTGACGCGAGCCCATTTCGCCGAATTCGAGGAATGCTACGGTCAACCGGAAAAATCGCCCAAAAATGAAACCAGCCGCTACCGCAGCTTCAGCCGCGAATGGATCAGGGAACGCGCCGACAGCCTCGACATCGCCTGGCTAAAAGACGACAACGCCGAAGACGCTGCTGACTTGCCCGAACCCGCCGTGCTGGCGCAGGAGGCGATGGGGGAACTAGAAGGTGCGCTGGCGGAATTGCAGGCGATTTTGGCGGAGTTGGGCGAGGGGATTCCGGAATGAATATTCCATGCAACTGGAGTACCTGCAAGCTGCCACTTGTTGCGTATTTCCAGGAAGGACCTGGTCTCCGAAAATACCAGTACCGCGATAAGGGCATCCCATTCCTCAACATTCGTACTCTCATCAACGAAAGCGTCGACTTAAGCCTATGCAAGTTCCTTGACGAAGATGAGGTTGATCAGAAGTACATACACTTCCTACTCAATGAAGGGGACTTAGTTTGTTCGACCTCTGGGACTCTTGGCAAACTCGCGACGATAAAAGCATCTGATCTTCCTCTGATGCTAAATACCAGCGTGGTACGTTTCCGTACCCTTGACCAAGCAGTCATGCTTCAGCGATTTTTACGCCTTTACCTCAAATCGGAGGGTTTTCTCAGCCAAGCAAGACTGGCGTCAACAGGCTCTGCACAAGTGAATATCGGGCCAAGCCATTTGGCTACATTTGATTTCTCACTTCCACCGCTCCCCGAACAAAAACGCATCGCCGACAAACTCGACAGCGTGCTGGCGCGGGTGGATGCCTGCCGCGACCGCCTCGACCGCCTCCCGGCCCTGCTCAAACGCTTCCGCCAGTCCATCCTCACCGCCGCCACCTCGGGGCGACTGACTGAGGATTGGCGTGAGCAGAATGCAATCGGAAACGAATCTTGGCATTACCCAATGATCGGTAACCTCGTTGCAATTAAAAACGGGCGGGCATTCCCAAGCGCCGACTATGCCGATGAAGGAGTTCGGCTTATCCGCCCAGGAAATCTCCACCATTCTGGCAGTGTTCAATGGAGCGCGAAGAACACCACTCACCTCCCCGAAAGTTATGCGCGGGAGTTTCCAACTTTCGTGTTGGGCAAAGGTGAACTGCTTATGAATCTTACGGCTCAGTCGCTCAAGGACGATTTTCTGGGTCGAGTATGTCTAAAAACCGATTCTGTACCAGCGTTACTCAATCAACGGATTTGCGCCTTCTATTCAAAATCATCTTCTGACATCCGGCCATACCTATTCGTGTATTTCAGATCCCCCGTTTTCCGCTCCTACGTGGAGACTTTGGATAGCGGCACACTGATAAAACACATGCACACTAAGCAATTGCTATCCCATGTAATCCCTGTCCCAACTGAGAATGAACAAACCGAAATCGTCCGCCGCGTCGAAATCCTCTTCGCCTTCGCCGACCGCCTGGATGCCCGTCTCGCCACCGCCCGCAAACAGGTCGGCCAATTGACGCCGGCCCTGCTTGCCAAGGCTTTTCGCGGCGAACTGGTGGCGCAAGACCCGGCCGACGAGCCGGCGGCCGAGTTGCTCAAGCGCCTCGCCGCCCAGCGTGAGGCTGCGCCCAAGGCGAAGCGGGGTCGGGCCAGGGCCTGAGTTTCAGCAGGCCAAGGCAACCCCCCCAGCCCCCCTTTTCAGGGGGGAGCACGTTGAGCCGTGCCGTCGCCGTCAGCTCCTCCCCTGACAAGGGGAGGTTGGGAGGGGTTGCCTTAAGCTTGGCTGTTCCGCCATCGTTCAGATGCAATGCATGCTTTCCAGCATCGCCACGTCGATGATTTCGGCAATCCTGTCCCCCAGCCCGGCGAGCACGCCAGCGTGCACCGTCGCCGCCGGAATCGTCCGGCCATCCGGCCCCGGCAGGTCGCGCGTGGCGCTGGCGTCGGCCACGACGCCGACCCGGTAGCCGCGGTGGAAGGCTTCGCGGGCGGTTGAATCGACGCAGTTGTGGGTCATGTAGCCGGCAATGATCAGCGTTTCGACGCCGCGGGTTTGCAGTTCGTCGAGCAGGCTGGTGCCGGTAAAAGCCGAGGGCAGGTGTTTGTGGATGACGGCTTCGCCCTCGCCCGGCGCCAGCCCGGCAATGGGCGCGGCGCTTTCGGAATCCGGGGCGAAAATCGGCGCGCTGGCCGGCGCACGATGCAGGACGTGGATGACGGCGATGCCGGCCCGGTCGGCCCAGGCGCGCAACTGGCGGGCGGCGTTGCTGGCGGCTGGCTCGTCAGGCAGCGCCAGCGGGCCGCTGCGGTATTCGTTCTGGTAGTCGATGAAGACGACGACGGTTTTGGCGGCTTCCAGCGTGGCGCCGGCGTGCAGGCTGGGCGGGACGCCGGCGATCTGGCGCAGGGTGCGGGCGTTCATGCTGCTTCTCCAATCAGTTTCCCGGCTTTGCGCGCCGCCTGCGTTTGCCCGTCGTAGCCCCAGCTTTCGGCCGGCAGTTCGTGCAGCGCGACGTAGATGGGCGTAGCGCTGGGGCCGATTGCCACGGTCAACAGGGATTTTGCGGCAAAAATGAAATCGGCCTTTTCGGCCGCGCTGTTGGTGCCGGCGGTAATCATCGCCTGCAGGCTGGCCGCGACAGCCACGGCCTGTCCATTGGCCGAGAAGGCGCTGGCCGGCAACTGCGTGACGCTGACCACGGTGAGCGGCGCCTCCTTGCGCAGGATGCTCTGCATGAGGCGCGTCGTTTCCTGCTGCAAGTGCTGAATGGTGCTCGGCGCGAGGCTGGCGCCGGCCAGGGTGATGTTGATCAGGGGCATGGTTTTCTCCGTTTGAAGTGACGCCTGCATCATTTCACCGGGCGTTTATCGATACAATCCACCATCCATACAACAGTTTGTTGCCACATGGAAACAATCAACCCGCTCGATCATTTATCCGACCTTGCCGTTTTCGTCCGGGTCGTCGATACGCAAGGCTTTTCATCGGCCGCACGGGCCATGGGCCTGACCAAATCGGCCGTCAGCAAGCGCATCAACCGGCTGGAAACCCAGCTTGGCCTGCGCCTGCTGCAGCGCACGACACGGGCCATGTCGCTGACCGAAGCCGGCCGCGTGCTTTATGAACGAGCCGCGCAGGGCGTTGCGTTGCTCGATGAAAGCGCCCGCCTGGCGGCCGGCCTGGTCGAGGCGCCGCGCGGCACCTTGCGCGTCACCGCTTCGGTGACTTTCGGCAAGCTCTGCCTGGCGCCGCTGATTCCCGAATTCCTCGCCCGCTATCCGGAGATCGAACTGCAACTGACCCTGCTCGACCGCTTGGTCGATCTCGTCGATGAGGGCTACGACGTCGCCCTGCGCCTGACCCGCACGCCGCCCGATCAGGTTGTCGCCAAGGCGCTGATGCCGGTGCGCTACCGGCTATGTTCCACGGTCAACCGGATAAAAGGCCAAAAAATCGAAACCCCGGCCGACCTCGCCGGCCACAACTGCCTGCATTACGGCCTGCGCGAATTCGGCAACGAATGGCGTTTCCAGCGCGGGGATGAGGAAGCGAAGGTGCGCGTGACGAGCAACGTCGTGGTCAATAACAGCGAGGTGGTGCGCGACCTGCTGCTCGCCGACATGGGCATCGGACTGGTCTGGAACTACGCCGTGGATCGCGAAATCGCCGATGGCCGGCTGATTCCGCTGCTCCCGGAATGGACACCGGTCGGCCCCTTCGGCCAGACGGCGTGGGCAATCTGGCTGCCGCAAACCCACTTGCCGCCGAAGATTCGCGTGTTTGTCGACTTTCTTGCCGAGCGCCTGCGTGAGACGCAGTCCTAGCCGCGTCGGATGAACCACTTGCGCGTCTCTTCGGCCAGCCCGAGGAAGAACGCAAAAGGCAAGGCGTAGAGGAACACCGCCAGCGGCAATGGCGCTGTGCCGAACA
This sequence comes from Rhodocyclaceae bacterium, assembly GCA_008080565.1. Classification (GTDB taxonomy): domain Bacteria; phylum Pseudomonadota; class Gammaproteobacteria; order Burkholderiales; family Rhodocyclaceae; genus Azonexus. The sequence goes on from VIKE01000054.1 coordinate 5,508, forward strand.
GACTGTTCCCCCACGGCGTGTAGAGAATCACCGCCATCAGCCCCACTTCACTGGCCAGCCCGGCCAGCAGCCAGCGGTTTTCGAGCACAGGAAAACGCCAGGCCGGCAGCAGGGGATGGCGACAAACGAAAAGATTGACCATCTGCGCCAGCACGATGGCCATCAGGCAGGCCGAGGTGGCCTGCAGATAGCGCGGGTCGCCCGGCGCCAGCATTTCGCCGTATTGCCAGCCGAAACCGTGCAGCACGAAGAAGAAGGTGGCCATGGCGCCGAGCGCTTCGAGCGGGCCGAGGAAGAGGTAGGCGCGGGCCAGCAGGCCGCCGGAGAGCAGGCGTTCGTCACGTCGCCGTGGCGGGCGCAGCATGACGTCGGCCGACGGTTTTTCAGCGCCCAGGGCAAGGGCTGGCAGCATGTCGGTGCCGAGATCGACGGCGAGAATCTGGATCACGGTCAGCGGCAGCGGAATGCGGAAGAGCACGAAAGCCAGATAGGGAATCAGTTCGGGAATGTTCGAGGTCAGGATGTAGGTGATGAACTTGCGGATGTTTTCATAGACCGCCCGGCCCTCCTCGATGGCATTGACGATAGTGCCGAAGTGGTCGTCGAGCAGCACGATGTCGGCCGCCTCGCGCGCTACGTCGGTGCCGGAGAGGCCCATGGCGATGCCGATGTCGGCCATGCGCAGGGCCGGGGCGTCGTTCACGCCGTCGCCGGTGACCGCGACGATCTCGCCCTTGGCCTGCAGGGCCTGGACGATGATCATTTTCTGCTCGGCGGTGACCCGGGCGAAGATCACCTCGGGCGCATCGAGGGCGATTTGCAGGCTGGCGGCGCTCATTTGGCGGACCTCGTCGCCGGTCATGACGCGCGGCGATGCGCTGCGGATCATGTCGATTTCGCGGCCAACCGCCAGCGCCGTGCGCGGATGATCACCGGTGCACATGATGACGCGCAGGCCGGCCGAATGGCAGCGGCCAACCGCCTCATGAACATCCGGCCGGGGCGGGTCTTCGAGGCCGATCAGGCCGCACAGGGCCATGCCCTCTTCGTTCGGCGCCTCGTCGGCGGCCAGCGGCTTCCAGGCACAGGCAATGACGCGCAGGCCACGGCTGGCCAGGTCTTCATGGGCCAGCCGGAAATTTTCGCGGGCTTCGCCATCGAGCGCTTTGATGGTATTGCCGGCCAGCCAGGTCGTGCACAGCGGCCACAGACTTTCCGGCGCGCCCTTGCAGAGCAGCACGCCGCTACCGTCCGCCGCGCGGCTGTAGACCGACATGCGCCGCCGTTCGGCATCGAAGGCGATTTCGCCGGCGAATTTCCAGGGCATCGGCAATTCGCCGGCAAACTGCCAGAGCGCGATCTCCATCGGGTCGCCATTCGGCTGGCCATCCGTAAATTTCAGGCTCTGGCAATAACGGGCAACGGCGCGCAGGTGCGGCTCGCGCGCCGCCGGCCAGCGCTCGGCTGCGAGGTGGTGGCGACCGCCGGCATACCATTCGCGCACCGCCATCCGGTTCTGCGTCAGCGTGCCGGTCTTGTCGGTCAGGATGACTGTCGCGCAACCCATGGTCTCAACCGCCGGCAGATGGCGGACCAGGGCATGGCGCCGAGCCATGCGCTGGGTGGCCAGAGCCAGCGACAGCGTCACGGTCGGCAGCAGGCCTTCCGGCACGTTGGCGACGATGATGCCGATGGCGAACATCATGTTGGCCCAGAAAGGCAGGCCGATCGCCTGGCCGAGCAGGAAGAAAATGACGCCAAGACCAAGCGCCAGCATGGCCACCAGCCGCGACACCCGGCGGATTTCGCCTTGCAGCGGCGACTCGGTATCGCCGGTCGACTGGGTCAGATGGGCGATGTGGCCAAACTCGGTCCGCATCCCGGTGGCGTACACCACGGCGCGGCCTTCGCCGGACACGACCAGCGTGCCGGCCAGCAGCAGGCAATGGGCCGCCAGCGGGTCGAAGGCGGCGGCAGTCTCGGCTGCTTCGCTGCGCGCCTTCGGGTAGGTTTCGCCGGTCAGCGTCGACAAATTGACGCGCAGCCCCCAGCTCTCGACCAGCCGGCAATCGGCTGGCACCTTGGCCCCTTCGATCAACAGCAAGATGTCGCCGGGCACCAGTTGATCGGCTGGAATATCGATCTCCTGCCCGTGGCGACGCACCTTGACGCTCTGCGGCAGGAGCTTTTCGAGCGCCGCCAGCGCCTGCTCGGCGCGATAGGTCTGCCAGAAGGAAAAGCCGCCATTGACCAGAATGACGCCGAGAATGGCCAGTCCGAGTTCGAACATGCCCTCGCCCGGCTGCAGATAGGCGGCGACAAAGGCGAGAATGGCGGCGAACCACAGGATCAAGGCAAAAAAGTGGGTGAATTCACCGAGCAGGCTCAGCCACCAAGGCATCCGCGCCGCCGCTTCGACGCGATTCGGGCCGAATTCCTCCAGCCGGCGCGCTGCTTCCCTGGCGCTCAGACCACCGGGAGCGCTGTCCAGTGCAACCAATGCCTCGGCTGGCGTCTGCCGGGCGATCTGCATGCCGGAATGCTCCATGGCCTAGCCCGAGTATGTTGTTTCAGTCCTTTATTCATAGCACCCGGATGGCATTCGAGCCATCCAATTTCGGGTTTTGCGACGATTCCCACGGTCAACCGGAAAAAATCGCAAAAAATGAAATGAAAAGGCGCCGATGAAACTGGCGCCCTTGCTGTGGAGACATTCTTCACGCTCACCAAGCGGTGCGCGTTTGTCGATCAATTCACCTTCAGCGTACCGCCCCGACCCAGGCCGCCCTTGACGTCCTGCGCCTTGTAGTTGCGCAGCGAGATGACCATGCTGTTGTAGGCATCGACAAATGCCGCAACGGTCGCCTTGCCTTCCGGCGTCTGCGAGAAACCGCCCAGGCCACCGGCTGCTCCGCCACCAAAGGCGCCGAGCACGGCACCGAAGTTGGTCGCCGTCGAATTGCCTTCGGAAATGGCGATCTGCACCGACGAGCGAATATCGAACAGCGACAGAGTGACGACCGAAACCTTGCTTTCCATGCCGGCGCCGATCACCTGGCCACCCCGGCCGCCGAGCAGCGCACCGCCAACGGCACCGGCCAGACGGCCGGTCGGCGACTGATCGACAACAATCGACGGCTCCATGAAATAGTCGGCCGCAACACGCTGGCCCTTCTGCTGCTTCGACCCGGCCCGGTATTCACCGGAGTTGCGCTGTTTGTCAGTAATTGCCGACATCTTGTTGTCCAGGCGTTCATTGCCGATCGAGGTAATGACGAAGCAGTTGGACTGCTGCACGGCCAGGCGGATCAACGGTTCGATGGTGGTTACCTTGGTCGCCCGGCCGAAGGCGCCGTACCAGTCCTTGTTGCGACCGTCATCAACGGCCAGCGTGCCGAGCGGCGCCGGACAACGTTCCAGGCTGGGATTGGCGCCGACGCTGGTGCCGCCCGCCGCCGCACCGGTGGCCGCGGTCGGCGCATTGCCGGTCTGAACCATGCCACCGCAACCAGCGAGCATCAAGGCTGCCGCAGCACTGACAAAAAGAGGGGAATTCTTGACGTTCATGATTTTCAACTTTCTGTTGGGTCATTAAATCGGTTCAATAATCGTCACGGTAGTACCAGCCGCTGTTGCTCCAGTACCAACGGTAGGTGTAGCGGCTTTGCCAGTACTCACGCAAATACACACGCTGCGTATCCACCCAGCGGCGATAGGCAACTTCGTTCTTTTTGGCTGTGCTGGCCTGGGCAAGCAGCTTTTTGGCCTCCTTGTCGCCCCGTCCGGCGGCGATCGACAACCATTTTTCGGCCTCGGCCGGATCGGAACCCATTTCCTCCAGGCCCATCAGATAGAGCTTGCCGACCGCCGTCTGCGCCTTGCGGTCACCCCGCTCGGCCGCATCGCGCATCCATTGCAGCGCCTGATAGCTGTCCTGGCGCACGCCATCGCCGCGGAAATAACGCAAGCCGAGGTCGTAGGCAGCACGCGGATCCTTTTCGGCTTTCGCCTTCAGCGCAGCCAGCCGACGCTCGGCCTCGGGATCTCCGCCGGCATTCGGGTCGAAAGTGGTGGTACTGCGCGGACGATCGGAACAGCCGGTATCGTCGCAAATACGGATGGTCCGTTCAGGCTCTGCTTGCGCAAATACGGCCGCACAAAGGAAGGAAAACAGGAGAATCAGCCGCATGGGACAACTCCAAAAACGGCAGGGCACCGCCCGGGCCGCAAATAGTAAACGTGATATGTTGTTTTTATCTTCAGCCACTTAGACAAAAGTCATATCCACATCGATTATCCCCAATAGATACAAACAGGGCAAGCGATACGGCGGCCATGCCGGATTGCCGATCCTCATCTGCGGAGAACAGCCCGCATGACCAATACAGCATCTGCCGCTCTTTCGGTTACCATCCGCACGCACCTTGTTTAGACCGCGCCGTAAAGACAGAATTCCATGACCGACCAGTTGAAACTTTTCGACCCGAACGCCCCGCTTCCTCCCGCCGAGACAGAGCTCGCAGCGAGTCCGGCACCACTTCAGGCTGCCGAAAACGCCGCGGAAACCGACCCGCCAGTCATGAACGAATCCCCTGCCGGCGAAGCGGGCGACATCGACCCGCCGGATTTGCCGCCATCGGCCTCCGGCCCGGCCGGCGACATTCCATCACCGGCCGACTACGCCGCCCGCCGCTATCTTGAATACGCCATGAGCGTCGTCACCGGCCGCGCCCTGCCCTCGGCGGCCGACGGCCAGAAGCCGGTACAGCGCCGCATTCTCTACGCCATGCACCGGATGGGTCTGTACAAGAGCCCGCGCCACGTCAAATCGGCGCGCGTCGTCGGCGATGTGATCGGTAAATACCACCCGCACGGCGATTCGTCGGTTTACGACGCGATGGTCCGCATGGCGCAGGACTGGAGCCTGCGTTACCCGATCGTCGATGGTCAGGGCAATTTCGGCTCGCGCGATGGCGATAACGCCGCCGCCATGCGCTACACGGAAGCCCGCCTGACGCCGATTGCCGAACTGCTGCTGGCCGAACTCGACGAAGGCACGGTTGACTGGAAGCCCAACTATGACGGCGCCAACGACGAACCGGCCCTGCTCCCGGCCCGCCTGCCCTTCTGCCTGCTCAACGGTGCCTCCGGCATCGCGGTCGGCATGGCCACCGAAATCCCGGCCCACAATCTGCGCGAAGTGGCGAATGCTGCGGTCAACCTCATAAAAGACCCGAATTTCACAGAAGACCAAGTGCTGGCGCTGATCCCCGGCCCGGATTACCCGGGTGGTGCACAGATCATTTCGACGGCCGAGGAAATCGCCGCCACCTACCGCAGCGGCCGCGGCAGCCTGCGCGTGCGCGCCAAGTGGAAGATCGAAAACCTGGCTCGCGGCCAGTGGAAGCTGGTCATCACCGAACTGCCGCCGGGCGTCTCGACCGCCACCGTGCTGTCGGAAATCGAAGCCTGCTCAAACCCGGTTGCCAAGGAAAAAGCCGGCAAGAAGGTGTTCACGCCGGAACAGCTCAACCTCAAGGCAGCCTTCCTGTCGTCGATTTCGGAAAGCGGCGTGCGCGACGAATCGGGCAAGGAACACGCCGTTCGTCTCGTCATCGAACCGGCTTCGTCACGTCAAGGCCAGGATGACTTGGTGCGCATGCTGCTCGCCCACACCAGCCTCGAAACCAATGCCTCGATCAACCTGACGGTGCTCGGCGTCAATGGCACGCCGCGTCAGGCTTCGCTCTACAGCATGATCGCCGAGTGGTGCCGCTTCCGACTGGCCACCGTGGAGCGGCGCACGCGCCATCGCCTGACCGCCGCCGAAAAGCGCATCCACATCCTGGAAGGCCGCTTGGCCGTACTCCTCGACATCGACAAGGTGATCAAGGTCATCCGCGAATCGGACGACCCCAAGGTCGATCTGATGGCGCACTTCAAGCTGTCCGAGATCCAGGCTGAAGACATCCTCGAAATCCGCCTGCGCCAGTTGGCGCGGCTGGAAGGTATCAAGATCGGCGAAGAGCTGGCCAAGCTGCGCGAAGAAGCGGCCGGCCTCAACAAGCTGCTCGATTCTGAAGAAGCAATGCGTGCCTGCGTCGCGGCCGAAATCGAAGCGGATGCCAAAAAATACGGCGACGACCGCCGCACCTTCATCGAAGCCGCCGACAAGGTCACCATGTCGGATGCCAAGACCGTCTCCATCGTCGATGAACCAACCACGCTGATTGTCTCCAGACACGGCTGGCTGCGCTCACGCCAGGGCCACAACATTGATCCGACGCAGCTCAGTTTCCGCTCCGGCGACGAACTGCTGGCCTGCCTGCCCTGCCGGACGGTCGATAACCTGATCCTGCTCGACACCAAGGGCCGCGCCTATTCGATCCCCGCTTCGGATATCCCCGGCGGCAAGGGTGATGGTGTCCCGGCTACCTCGCTGGCCGACTTCCAGGACGGCGGCAAACCCTGTCTGGCCATGGCGATCAAGAACGAAGCGCTCTATCTGGTCGCTGCCAGCGGCGGCTACGGCTTCCGCTGCCAGGGCGCCGATCTCCTGTCACGCGGCAAGGCCGGCAAGGCCTTCATGACGCTGTCCGAAGGCGAACTGCCAGTCGTTTTCGCCCCGGCGCCGCTCGGCGAAATCGCCTGTGTGACCAAGGATGGCCGAGCTCTGGTCTTCAATATCGACGAGGTTCGCCAGTTGCCAAAAGGCCGCGGCCTCAAGCTGATCGATGCCGACCCCGGCAAGACGGCGCTGGAAGAGATCGTTCCGGTCGTCGATGGCGTTGCTGGCAAACTCAAGGGCGAACGCCTCGAATTCTGTCGTGGCAACCGCGGCGGCAAGGGCAAGCCGATGAAAGCCCCGCGCAAATAAGAAAAAACCGGGCGGACTCGATATTGAGCCGGCCCGGTTGTCTTTTCAGCAAGCCCGATCAGGCTGCTGTATCGCCCGAATGCAGGGCTTCAACCTCTTCATGCTCCCATTCCTTGATCGTATCCGAAACAAGGCGAGCCTTTTCATGGGCGTCCGGCTGATGGTGGTGCGCCTCCTCGAAAACCTCAAGGGCCTCGTGGATGGCTTCAGCCTTCGTGTGGGCGTGGGTATGTGGCACAGCGAAATCCTTCCATTGTCGAAAAGAAAAAAGCCCTTGATGACCAAGGGCTTTTTTATCAATAACCGCAGGCTGGCTCCGGTTTTTGATGTCCAGGCAAAAGGTGCTTAGGCAGCCTTCTTGGAAGCCTTCGGAGCGGCGACGACGTTGGCAGCCTTCATCGTGGCGCTGGTAGCGGCAGCAACGCTGGCTTCGGCAACTTCAGCAGCCTGCTTGGCAGCCTTGTTGAGGCCTTCGTAGGCTTCGTTGGCGGACTTGATCGCGGTCTTGACGGCAGCGACGGCAACTTCGGAACCAGCCGGAGCAGAAGCCAGCGCCTTTTCGACCAGGCCGGAAACCTTGGCGGTGTTTTCAGCAACCTTGGTTTCAACTTCCTTGGCCAGCTTGTCCTTGGTTTCGGCAGCGATGGCGATCACATTACGCGAGTATTCCATGCCCTTTTCGATGGACGGGGAAGCCAGTTCCTTCTGGATGCTGACGAAAGACTGGACATCCTTGGCGCCAAGCAGAGCATTGACGTTGGACATGGCGCCTTCAAAAACGGAACGGGCAGCGGCCAGATTCAACAGGGCCAGACGCTCGATGCCATCAAAGGTGGTGTTGGCGAAGAACAGGACGGAATTGATGCCGGACTTGGCGAAATCTTCGGGTTTGGTGAACATGGTGAATCTCCTGAGGTTGGGGTGATTTATTCGCCTCGGCCTTTTTGTTGCACCGCAGCATGATTCCATTTTAACCACAGGTAAACACTTGTCAACAGCTTTTTGTGCACTGCACCAATTCACCCGAAAATGTGTAGGAAATTCCCAACAATTCAAGTGCTACGCGGCTCCAGACCCAGTCTTTCCACGAGTGCAGTCATCGCTTCGGCAGCGCCGAGCGGCAGATAATAATCGACGATATCGGTGAGCATGGTCCGCGCCGGATTGATTTCCACGGTCGGAATACCACTGCCGGCAGCGAGCACGACCGGTTGGGTGATATACGGAAAGATGCTCGACGTCCCGATGGTAAAAACGATGTCAAAACCTTCCTGGAAGGCATCGATGAAACGGTCCAGCGGCTCTTCCGGCAAAGCTTCGCCGAAAAGCACAACCTTCGGCCTCAACACGCCACCGCAAAGCGGACAAAGCGGCGGGACGTCCCGGCCGCTCAGGTCGGCGGCGAATTCCTCATGGCTGCATTCGGTGCATTCCAGTTCCTGCAGGTTGCCGTGAATTTCGACAATCTCGCGGCTTCCGGCCTGACGGTGCAGGCCATCGACGTTCTGGGTGAACACCATGACCCGGTCGAGATGCTCGTCCAGACTGGCAATGGCGAAATGTGCCGCATTCGGCTTGGCACCACGGCAGTTTTCTTCGATCTGGATCAGGTACTTCCAGGTAATGTCCGGGCGCATGGAAAATACCTCGCCGGACAGCGCGTCCTCGATCCGAAAGCCCTCTTCGGTTGCTTCGCTGTCGTAAAGACCACCAACGCCGCGATAGGTCGGCAAACCGGAATCCGCCGAAATCCCGGCACCGGTTATGAACAAGGCGCTTCTGGCGTGGCGAAGATGTTCGGCCACGGCATCGAGAGCAGCCTCGACAGGTGCTGAATACGACTTCATTACCAAAGAGCTTTCTGCTTACTGGATCAGGAATCGGGTAAACAAGGCTTCCTTGACCCCGGTTTCCTCGTCTTCATGGATAGCGTGGTTAGCCAGCTCAACGATTTCCTCGATCAGCTCCTTCTTGCCCTCGAGCGTCCGTAGTTTGTCCACTTCCTTGCCCGACAGCAGCAGGATGATCCCGTGCTGGATTTTCGGCTTGTAGGCGGCGATAGCGCCCGCTGCTTCCGGCTTGGCGGGTTCGAGGATCAATCCGAACTGCAAGTAGTTTTCTTTGCCAAGATTGACCGTAAACACCATTGGCTCCGGCGCTGCACCACCACCGCCGTGATCACTGGCCAGCAAAGGCAAGGGCATAAGCAGCGCCAAAACGAACAGCAGCGGCGCGACAAGGGCATTCACAATTCGGGGAGCAACGTTCATGACAATCCTAAAGATGGTTGATGTCCCATCGGGAGACCCGGACTTTATACCGGCTGAAAACCAAAAAAGCCACCATGACGGTGATCTACGACAGGCCATCACCATTTCGAATGCCCGCCAGGCGCAATACTCCCCCTCACCGGCAGACCAGCGTATATTTCGCCCTTCGCCCACGGTCGCCACCCCGAAATTCGGCCCGGCGCCGCCAAAAATACTCGCTAAATCATGCCTCTTCCCAGTTACGACCCCGCCGTTTATCCCGCCCAGCTCGCCGCAAAACTCGCTGATTTCGAGCAGACTTTTGCCCCGCTTGGCGTGAGCAACACCGTCGCCCACGCCTCGACGCCGCTGCACTACCGACTGCGTGCCGAGTTCCGCATCTGGCACGATGGCGACCGGCTCGATTACGCGATGTTCGACCCGGAAGACCCGAAGGTGCCGATCACGCTCGACACCTTCCCGCCGGCGGCCGAGTCGATCTGCGCGCTCATGCCACGCCTGCGCGACCGCCTGGCTACCAATGAGGCCCTGCGCCGTCGTCTGTTCCAGGCCGATTTTCTCGCCACGCTGAGCGGCGACATGCTGGTCACGCTGATTTATCACCGCACGCTGGATGAAGCCTGGGAAGCCGCTGCCCGGGAAATGGCAGCCGAACTGGGCATCCGCATCATCGGCCGCAGCCGTGGCCAGAAACTCGTGCTCGACCGCGACTGGGTGCTCGAAGAATTCGAGCTCAACGGCCGCCAACTGCGCTACAAGCAGGTCGAAGGCAGCTTCACCCAGCCCAACGGCGGCGTAAACCGCCAGATGCTCGGCTGGGCCTGCCTGCAGGCGGCCGGGATTGGCGGCAATCTGGTCGAGCTGTATTGCGGCAACGGCAATTTCACCATCGCACTCGCCCCGCTGTTCGACCAGGTGCTGGCCACCGAGGTCAGCAAGTCATCCGTCCATGCCGCGCAATACAACCTGGCCGCCAATAAGGTCGAAAACGTTGCCATCGCCCGCATGTCGAGCGAGGAATTCAGCGACGCCCTGTCTGGCCGCGAAGAGTTCACGCGCCTCAAAGACATCGACCTCGAACCCTTCCGCCACGCCACCCTCTTCGTCGATCCACCGCGCAGCGGGCTGGATGCCGTGACGCTGGAACTGGCCCGCGGCTTCGACCGCATTCTGTACATTTCCTGCAACCAGCAGACCCTGCTTGAAAACGTCACCGCCCTGCAAGACACGCATCAGATCGACGCTTCCGCCGTCTTCGATCAGTTCCCCTACACGCACCATCTGGAGTGCGGCCTGCTGCTCACGCGGCGGTAGTCGCGCTTCACGCTTGTCAGCCTGCCGCCGGCCGGCTGCTACCCAGTGGCGGTGACCAACACCGCCACGCACCCGAGCCTCTCCATGAAAAGAACCGATCTCTACAAAAGCCTGGCCAGCAAGATTGACCGCAACATGAAACAGGCCGGAACCCCCGACCGTTTTGGCCAGGGCACCGTCCTCGACCGCAAGGAACAGCGCAAGCTGGACCAGGCCAAGGGCCTCATCCCCTTCGCCGTCAAACTCGATGCCGAATTGGCCGAACAACTGCGCACGCTGGCGGAAACCAGCGAAGGCGGCCTCAACGAAGTGGTCGATACCCTGCTGCGCAAAGGCCTCGCCGCTGGCGTTTAAACGCTGGCCACACGGGCGGGTTAAACTCGCCCCTTCATTGCCCATTTGCTTTCCTCCTCCCCGCCCATGACCTTCGCTACCCTCGGCCTTGCCGACACGCTGCTCCAATCCCTCGAAACGCTCGGCTACAAGACGCCGACGCCGATTCAGGAGCAAGCCATTCCCGCCATCCTTGAAGGACGCGACGTGATGGCCGCAGCCCAGACCGGCACCGGCAAGACCGCCGGCTTCGCGCTGCCCATCCTGCACAGCCTGGCCACCGATGGCGTCAAGGTCGGCAGCAATTCCGTGCGCGCCCTCGTGCTGGTGCCAACGCGCGAACTGGCCGAACAGGTCCACGCCAGCTTCCGCCAGTACGGCGAACACTGCGGCGTCAGCACCTACGCGGCCTACGGCGGCGTCAGCATCAACCCGCAGATGATGCGCCTGCGCCGCGGCGTCGATGTCCTCGTCGCCACGCCTGGCCGCCTGCTCGACCTGTACAGCCAGAACGCCCTCAAGCTCAACAAGGTGCAGATTCTCGTCCTCGACGAAGCCGACCGCATGCTCGACCTCGGCTTCTCGACCGAACTCGATGCCGTCTTCGCCGCCCTGCCCAAGAAGCGCCAAACGCTGCTCTTCTCGGCCACCTTCTCCGAAGTTATCCGCAGCCTGGCCAAGGCCCGCCTGCGCAATCCGCTGACCATTGAAATCAGCCCGCCCAACAGTACCGTCAAGGCCGTCAAACAGTGGATGGTGCCGGTCGACAAGAAGCGCAAGACCGAGCTTTTCCTGTTCATGCGCAAGGACAGGAAATGGGGACAGGTGCTCGTCTTCGTCAAGACCAAGCGCGGCGCCGACGAACTAGTCGGCATCCTGCACGCCAAGCGCATCAAGGCAGACGCCATCCACGGTGACAAACCACAAGCTGC
>VIKE01000055.1 GCA_008080565.1 Rhodocyclaceae bacterium
CGCGATGCGCTGCTACTACCTGCCGGATAGCTTCTTTGTGAGTCCGTAGCGCGTCTGAGGGTTTCATGGTGACTGTTCGGCCAATGGTTAAACGATTGAATTCGATTGTATTTCTGATGCGACAACTAGCGCAATTTTACGCGGCATTGGGCCACAGGCCATCGGCCAGCGTTTCCAGAACGTTGTCCAGCTTGCCGCCGAGCATGGCGTCGAGGCGCTTGGCGCCGCCGTCGGTGGCGAAGGCGCGGTTGACGAATTGCTGGTCGATGACAACTTCGTGGTGCAGTTGCTTGGCCAGGCGGTCGAGCCATTTGCGTTGCACGGGTGTCCAGTTGGTCAGGCAGAAGATGCGCTGCATGGCCTGGGCGACGCGTTGCTCGAAGGGGAGCAGGGCTTCGCCGAGCGCGGCCTGGCGGATGTAGCCGATGATGCTGGCGGCGATGTCCTGGTTGCTGCGGTTGCGCCAGGCGGTTTGCAGGCGGGCTTCGGAGTAACCGTGTTCGTCGAGGAGCAGGCGGACTTCGCGCAGTTGCTCGCGGCTCAGGTCTTTCGGGCGATTGACGACGACGGCCAGCGCGGCGGACTGGTTGAGTTGTTGATGGATGAAGTGGTTGAAGCTGTCGAGGTAGTCCTCGGGCTTGTGGTAGTCGCCGTAGCTTTGCTCGCGGGCGAGGAGTTCGTCCTTGTGGCTGGAGATGATGGGCTTGTAGGTGCTGCCGATCATGAGCCGGATGCCTTCGACCTGGGCGATCAGTGTTTTTTGCTGTTTTAGCCAGTCGACCGCAGCATTGGGCCCGAGCTCGCGCAGGTGCTTGTGGAGGATGGCCGGGGCGACGCCCCAGTGTTGTTCGAGTTCGTCGAGCCGGGTTTTGAGTTCGGGCTTTTTCTCGGCCTGGTGCGTGGCGCGGCGCAGGATGCGCATGAGCTTCTGGCTGACGGCGTCGAGGACATCGTGGGCGTGGGTTTGGTCTTTGCGACTGCCGGGGGCGGTGAAGCTGGCCGGGTTGTCGAGTTCGCCGACCAGTTGTTCGAGCGTGATGTCGGGGTTCTTGACCAGCGGCTGCATGGTGTTGACGGCTTCGAGCGCCTGGTAGATGTCGACCGGGTCATAAATCTTGAAGACGGTTTTGCCGATGTCGTCGCAACGGCGGGTGGCGCGGCCGATCATCTGTTCGTAGAGGATGCGCGAGCGGACGCGGCGCATGAAGACGATGTGGCTGATGGCCGGGACGTCGATGCCGGTGGTCAGTAGATCGACGGTGATGGCGATGCTCGGGTAGCGCTCGTTTTTGTAGCGGGCGATGAGTTGTTTGATCTTGTCGGACTGGCCTGTGATCTTGCGGACGGCGGCTTCGGCGTATTCGTCACCGTATTTTTGTTTGAAGGCAGCGTCGAGCAGGCGCTTGACCATGTCGGCGTGGAGGTCGGTGGCGCAGAAGATCAGGGTTTTTTCTTCGCTGAACGGATCGATTTCTTCGACCAGTTGTTCGCAGATGACGCGATTGAAGTCTTCGTTGATGACGCGGCGGTTGAAGCTCTCGACGTCGAATTTCAGTTCGTCTTCGAGTTCGGATTGCTCGATTTCGCCGGTGCCGAGGTCGATGGCGCTGACCTGCTCGCCCTTGGCGAACTTGATGCCGTGCTTGCTGAGCAGCGTTTCGTAGCGGATCGGCGGTTCGTGGTCGATCAGCCAGTCGTCGGCGACGGCTTCGCGGTAGGAGTAGGTGTAGACCGGGCGGCCGAAGATGTCGCTGGTGTGCTTGGCCGGCGTGGCGGTGAGGGCGATCCTGGTGGCGTCGAAGTAGTCGAGGACGCGGCGGTAGGTTGAGAGGTATTGGGCCTGGTCGCGGACCTGCAACTCGCCTTCGGACATTTCCTGGTCGAGTGTGTAGCCGCGGTGGGCTTCGTCGATGATGATGCAGTCGAATTCGTCGATGCCCGGCGGCGTGTCGCTCTGGAAAATGCGCTTGACCATGGCCTGCACGGTGGCGACCTGGATGCGGGTTTCGGCCTCCGCTGCCATGTCGCCCATTTCGGCGATGTTGTAAGCCTTGGATAGCGGCAAGTTTTGTTCGAGCGCGGCTTCGTCGAAGTTTTCCTGCGCTTGCTGGCCGAGGGCGCTGCGGTCGACGAGGAAGAGAATGCGGCGGAAGCGTTCGGCTTTCAGGAAGCGGTACATCAGGCCGATGATGGTGCGCGTCTTGCCCGTACCAGTGGCCATCGCCAGCAGGCAGTTGGGTTGGCCGGCGGCGAGGGCAGCTTCGACTGCCTGGATGGCGCGTTCCTGATAGTTGCGCAGGTGCAGGTAGGCGAAGCCTTCCTGCTGCAATTTGGTTTCGGCGACGGCTTTGCTGCGCGTGAGCTGGTCGAGCAGGCCGGCCGGGGTGTGGAAATCCATCAGCGGTTTGGCCAGATTGGCCGGGCTGCGCACGTCGCGGAACCAAGTGCCGCTTTGTTCCGCCAGTTGCTGCAGGTAGGGCCGGCTGTTGCTGGAATAAACGAAGGGGACTTCGAAATGGCTGCCCTGGGCGTCGGGCCAGCCTTTGGCAAGACCTTCGCGTTGCCAGGCGGGTTGGGCATCAGCTAATTGGCGATAACCGCGTGAGTAGCGTTCGGCTTGCGGAATCTTGCCGGCAACGTTGGTGTTTTCGCGCTTGGCTTCGACCACGGCGATGGGCGTCAGGCCGGCGAACAGCAGGTAGTCGGCGGCTTCGTTGCCGAGGGTTGGCCATTCGGCGATGGCGAGGTTTTTGCCTTTTTCCGGGCGGGCGCCTTTGGCGTAGGTGAGTTCCTGCGTATCGGCCTGCCAGCCGGCTTCGATCAACTGCTGGTCGATCAGGATGCGGGTAAGTTCTTCGTTGAGAACCAGTTGGCGGCTGGCGGCTTGCGTGCTTTGAGTAACCTGCTGCGTGGCTTTCTGGCTGGCGTCGAGCTGGCTTTGCAGGGTTTGCAGGCGCTGTTCGAATTCCTGTTTGACGCGGTCCAGCGTGGCTGCCTGTTCTTCGGCCAGACTTTGGTAGGTACGGGCTTCAGCGTCCATTTGCCCGGCAAGGACAGCGTATTCTTCTTTTTCGCGGGCGATCAGGTCGGCGAGTTGCTGCTTGCTTTCGAGGGCGGCGTTTTGGCTGCCGATTTCGGCGCGCAGTTGGTCGATCTCGCTTTGTAGCTGGCGTACCGTCAGGCTGGGGTCAGCGGGAGGCTGAAAAGGGCCGGGGCTAAAGCCGGCACCGGCCTTGCCGAATGACTGATGAAACCAGACGGCGAGGGTACGGGCGAGCTTGAGGCCATCCATCGCTTCCTTGTGCCGGGTGCGGAACTGATGGGTGGCCTTGTTGCCTTCGATGCGCAGGATGTGAAACATCTCGCGGATGGTGGGGTCGAGGCGGATCTCGCGATTGAGCCGGAAGAGCAGGTCAGCCTGGCTGGTGTCGCTGGTGAATTCGATGCCGCTGCGGGCGGCGATGTCCTGGGCAAGCGCTTCACCAAGTTGGCGCAGCTTGATCAGCGTGGTGTTCGGATCGGCAGCAAAGACCTGCTCGGCGGTAACGGCCAACTGGAGGAAGACGGGGTCATGCTCGGCGAGGAAGGCGAAATTGCTGGAAATGATCAGGCCCCGGATTCAGTGATGGTCGCTTGCATACGGCATGGTCGGGAATTTAACGTACTTTCGCAGCTGGCGGCCAGTTCGGTGGCATTTTCGTTCGCAGGGTGCGCTGGCGTCATGTGATGGTTTGTAAAAACCTCTTCATATAAATTCACCAAATCTGTCGTCGAATGCAACTAACATGAACTCATGCTTGGTCGATTCATAACCGGGCATCCATTTGTTCAATCGGTCGCAGAGGAGAAATAACATGGGAATTTTCAGCAACATTCTGGCCAAACTGGGGTTTGGTGAAGACAAGACGGAAGTGGTCGCCGAGGCCGCTCCGGCCGCCGTTGAGGCACCCGTCGTTGCGGCGCCGGTGGCGATCAGTGCAGTCGATGTCGTGGCCAAGCTGGAGGCATTGGCGGCCGCGCATGCCGAAAAACTCAACTGGAAAACGTCCATTGTCGATCTGCTCAAGCTGCTCGGTCTGGACAGCAGCCTGGCGGTGCGCAAGGAACTGGCCGGCGAACTCGGCTGTCCAGCCGAAAAGATGGGCGATTCTGCGCAGATGAACATGTGGCTGCACAAGACCGTGCTGCAGAAACTGGCTGACAACGGCGGCAATATTCCGGCTGAACTGCTGTAAGCAACTGGCCCGGTTTCACCGCGAAGGCCCGCTCTTTTGGCGGGCCTTTTTCTTTGGCTGGTTAGCCGGCGAGGTTCTCGTCGAGCAGCCGTTCGCATTCCACCATCAGCGATTCGGCGATTTCGGAGTGATGGTTGGGGTCGAGCGACTCCATCATTTCGTGGGCCGTGTACATACCGGCTTCGCGCGACAGGCTGCCCTGGATCTGGCGGGCGAGCTGGTCGCTGAGGGCGGAGAGTTGCCGGCGTTCGGCGAGCGGCATCTTGTTTTCCGAGCGCGACAGCCAGTCGGCAGCCAGGCTGGCGCCCTGGGCTTCGGTCAGCCACTGGCCGTATTCGTAAAAAGCTGTCAGGCGCTCGGCGGCCAGCGCAAATATCAGCGCAATGCGCATGCCGCGTTCGGTCATTGACGGGCTGGCAGGCTTCTCCCAAGTCATTTGTCACCATCTTTTGTTATCCTGCCGCACCTTATCACGGCCGCCCGGCGGAATGCCCTGAATGCCACTGAACACCCTCGAAGACCTGCGCACCGGCAAGCTGGCCGGGAGCCGGCGCATCAAACTGGCTTGCGGCCTGAGCGAGTTTCCGCGCGAGATTTTTGCTCTGGCGGAGACGCTGGAGATTCTTGATTTGTCGGGAAATAGGCTGGCCACGCTGCCTGACGATCTGCTACGGCTGCACCGGCTGCGCATCCTGTTTTGTTCGGACAACCGGTTCACTGAATTGCCGGCAGTGCTCGGTCAGTGTGCCGAGCTGGAAATGATCGGTTTCAAGGCCAACCGGATTTGCCAAGTGCCGGCTACGGCCTTGCCGCCCAAACTGCGCTGGCTGATTCTGACCGATAACCGGATTGCCGAACTGCCGCCGGAAATCGGTCGCTGCACGCGTTTGCAGAAGCTCATGCTGGCCGGCAACCAGTTGCGTACGCTGCCCACCGAGATGGCCAATTGCTCCGGTTTGGAGTTACTGCGCATCGCGGCCAACCAGCTTGCCGCCTTGCCCGACTGGCTGCTGACGCTGCCAAAACTTTCCTGGCTAGCCTTCGCCGGCAATCCGTTTTGCCAGGAGGTGCCGGTTCAGAAAGGTGTTTCCCCCATTCACTGGGACGATCTGCACGTCAGCCATCAATTGGGTGAGGGCGCTTCCGGCGTCATTCATCATGCCGAATGGCGCTCGGCCGACGGCGCGCAGCCGGTCGCGCTCAAGCTGTTCAAGGGCGCGATGACCAGCGATGGTTTGCCGCTCAACGAGATGAACGCCTGCATGACCGCCGGCTCCCACCCGAATCTGATTCCGGTCCTCGGCAAGCTGGCGGCCCACCCGGAAGAGGCCCACGGGCTGGTCATGGCGCTGATCGACAGCGACTTCCGCAACCTGGCCGGGCCGCCCAGTCTGGATTCATGCACCCGTGACGTTTATCCGGCAGAAACGCGTTTCGACCTCGACGGCGCCATTCGCATCGCCCACGGCATCGCCTCGGCGGCCGAACACCTGCACGCCCAAGGGATCACGCATGGCGATCTGTACGGCCACAATATCCTGCATGGCGCCGAAGGGCAGGCGCTACTCGGCGATTTCGGCGCGGCCTCCTTCGTGCCGTCCGATGATCCGCTCGTCGCCTTGGCCCTGCAGCGCATCGAGGTGCGGGCGTTCGCGTGTTTGCTTGAAGAATTGCTGGCGTTTTCCGCGTTTGAGCCCGATTCCACGGTCAACCGGGAAAAAGCCCAAAAATTGAAATCGCTACAGGCCGACTGCGCGCAGGACAACGTCGCTGAGCGCCCACTGTTCGCCGAAATCGTTTCGCAGCTTGGCGCGTTAACGCCGCGCTGACCAGGCGCGGAAAACCAGCTCAGCTGACAAACCGGTAGCCGACACCGGATTCGGTCAGAATAAACTTGGGTCGCGTCGGGTCGTCCTCGATTTTTTTCCGGACATGCCCCATATAAACGCGAACGTAGTGGCTGTCCTCGATATGGTTTGGGCCCCAGACTGCCTTCAGCAACTGGCGGTGGGTCAGGACGGAGTCGGGATTGGCGATCAGGTAGGCGAGCAGCCGGAACTCGATCGGCGTCAGGTGAATCTGCTGCCCATCCTTTTCGACGATGCGCTTGCCCAGATCGACGCGAACATGGCCGAACTCGAATATCGACAGGCCCGTCGTTCCAGCCCGGAAACGCCTTCTCAGGTGAGCGCGTACCCGGGCCAGCAGTTCGGCGGCGCCAAATGGTTTGATCAGGTAATCATCGGCACCAGCATCGAGCGCCGCCACCTTGTCGGCTTCCGCCGTACGGGCCGAGAGGACGATGATGGGAATTTCCGACCAGGTCCGCACGTCACGGATCAGTTCGATCCCGTCGCCATCCGGCAGTCCGAGGTCGAGCACGACGAGATCGGGCTGCCGGGTGCCGACTTCGATCAGCCCCCTTGCCACTGAATCAGCCTCGAAAACCTCCAATTGCTCGGCCTCCAGCGCCAGTTTGATGAAGCGGCGTATGTTGGCTTCATCCTCGACGACGATCACGGTCGGTGTGGCGGTAGACATTCAGCAGCTCTCCTTTTTCTCGGGAACTTCCTCGGGTACTTCCTCAATCTTGAGCAAGGGCGGGTTGCCCCGGGGTAACGTGAACGTGAAACGCGCTCCCCCCTGCGGCCGATTGTGGGCATGAATTTCCCCGCCATGGGCTTCAACGATGGCCCGGCAAATGGCCAACCCCAGCCCGACACCGCGGGTGGCACCTTCCGTCTGACCGCGCTCGAATTTCTTGAAAATGACTTCTTCTTTCCCTTCAGGCAGGCCGGGGCCGTTGTCGTCTACCCAGACCTCGATCATGCGCTCCCCGACCTTGGCGCCGACTTCTACCAGGCTACCGGCTGGTGTGTACTTCACGGTGTTTTCGAGCAGGTTGTAGATGACCCGCTCCATGAGCACGGAGTCGATATTCACCAGCGGCAGGTTTTCATCGAGCTGAACCCTGATCTGGTGCTCGGCAAAGGCGTGCTCCAGGGTTTTCAATGCGCTGACGACCACCTCTTCCAGCGGCTGCCATTGCCGGTTCAGCTCAACCCGGCCGGACTGCAGCTTGGCCATGTCGAGGAGGTTGTTCACCTGGCCACTGATGCGCAGCGCTTCTTCCTTCAGGGAGTGGGCAATCTCGGCTTGCGGGCCGGTCGGTGGCGGCTGGGTCAGGAACATCGAATCGGCGAGGCCGACCAGCACACTTATTGGCGTGCGCAAATCGTGCGAAATGGCTGATAGCACCGAGTTGCGCAGACGCTCTGACTCCATCTGCACGGTCGTGTTCTGGGCCACTTCGACGTAGTGCACGCGCTCCAGGGCAATGGCGATCAGCGAGGCAAAGGTGTCGAGCAGTCGCCGCTGTTCCGGGATCAGCAGGCGATCCGTATGGCGCACTTCGAGCGCCAGCACGCCGCGCAAACGCATCGGCGCCTTGAGCGGCAAATACAGGATCGGGCTGGCTGCCAGCGTATTGGTGCCCTGACCGGCTGCCTCGACATGATCGAAGGCCCACTGGGCAATGCCCATGTCGACGGCAGGCAGGCCGTTAGGCGAGGGCAGGGCCGGTTGCAGCCGGTCGTTGTCATCAGTCAGCAGGAAAGCCGCTTTGGCGCCCAGTTCGGCAACAATGAAGCGTTCGCCGATTTCGGCGATCTGCTCGGGCATCAGCGCCGCAGAAAGATCGCGCGACATTTCATAAAGCGAGCGGACACGCTGCTCGCGGCGGTTCGCCACCTTGGCCTGGTATTTCGAGCCAGCCGTCAGCTGGCCGGTAATCAGGCCAACCACGAGCATGACGATAAAAGTCATCACGTATTGCACATCGGAGACCGCGAAGGAAAAGCGGGGCGGCACAAAGAAAAAGTCAAAAATGGCGACCGCCAGGAATGAGGCCAGAACACCGGGCCCGCGGCCATAGCGCAGGCTGACCAGCACCACGGCGAGCAGAAAGACCATGACGATGTTGGGCAATTCGAAGATGGGGAACAACGCGGCAGCCGCAAACCCGGCCAGTGCGCAACCGGCGGCAGCTTTGGCATAGGCCGGCCATTGCTGGGCGATACCGTCGACCAGACTCTCCTCGTCCGATCTGACCGCTTCCCGGTCGGCTTCGGAGCGCGCTACCTGAAGGACGTCGAGGTCGGGGGCACGTTGCCCAACCCGGTCGGCGAAGGAGCGGTACCAGGGCCGCCAGAGGCGCCGGTGATCCCGGCCAACGACGATCTTCGACAGGTTGTGATCGCGGGCGTATTTAATCGCCAGTTCATCGGCCTCGTTGCCTGACAGCGTCGCCGTTTGCGCCCCAAGTTCCTCTGCCAGCTTGAGGTTGCGCAGAATGCGATGGCGACTCGCTTCAGAAAGGCGCTGCAAGGTGGGCGTCTCGATATAGATGGCGTGCCACGGTGCTTCCAGCCGGTTGGCCACACGGGCCGTGGTGCGCACGATCTTTTCTGCCCCGGCGCCAGGGCCAACGCAGGCAAGCAGGGAGTCACGGGTCTGCCAGACGGGCGAGACCGACTGATCGCGCCGATACTGCAACATCTGGTCGTCGACCCGGTCAGCCGTGCGGCGCAGGGCCAATTCGCGCAGGGCGATCAGGTTGCCCTTGCGGAAAAAATTGCGGATGGCCCGCTCGGCCTGGTTGGCCAGATAGACCTTGCCCGACTTCAGGCGCTGCAGGAGCTCATCTGGCGGCAGGTCGACGAGCACGACCTCGTCGGCCGCATCGAAGACCTTGTCGGGCACGGTTTCCCAGACGCGAATGCCGGTGATGCCGCTGACCACGTCGTTGAGGCTTTCCAGATGCTGGACATTGACGGTCGAATAGACATCGATGCCCGCCGCCAGCAATTCGTCAATGTCCTGCCAGCGTTTGGCATGGCGCGAACCGGCGACATTCGAATGAGCCAGCTCGTCCATCAGGATGAGCGCCGGCTTGCGAATCAGCGCCGTGTCGAGGTCGAATTCCCTGAGAACGCGGTCACGGTAGGGAATGTCCCGCAGGGGCAGATGCTCCAAGCCGTCGGCCATGACCTCGGTTTCCATCCGGCCATGGGTCTCGACGATGCCGATGACCACATCCACGCCGGCCAGCAGTTGCTGCCGGGCTGCACCGAGCATGGCGTAGGTCTTGCCCACGCCGGCCGAGGCACCAAAAAATATCTTCAGCTTGCCGCGTTTGGCCTTCGCCTCTTCTTCATTGAGGCGGCTCAGCAGTTGGTCGGGGTCAGGGCGTTGGTCAGCCATTCCTGTTTATCCTTAGAGCCATCCGACGCGTCGGAAATGGACGTAGAGCGCGACACAGGCGGTACTGATGGCAAGCAACGCCATGGGGTAGCCATACTCCCATTGCAATTCGGGCATGGCCTTGAAATTCATTCCCCAGATCCCGGCAAAAGCGGTAGCGACGGCGAAGATGCCAGCCCAGGCCGCCAGTTTTTTATTCACTTCACTTTCTTCGATGGTCACCATGGAAAGGTTGACCTGGATGGCCGTGCCGATGGTGTCCCTGATGTTGTCGAGCGAGGCATTGATCCGGGCGAGGTGATCATAGACGTCGCGGAAGTAGTCGCGGCTATTGGCACAGACAGCCGGCCCCCGGCCACCAGAAAGCTTGCCGGTGGCCTCCATCATCGGCGCGACGGCATGCTTGAGGAGGGTGATCTTGCGTTTCAGGTCATAGAGCCGTTCGATGTTGCTGCGGGCGGCGCCCTTGGCAAAAATCTGCTCCTCGATTTCTTCGAGTTCCGACTCCAGCCGGTCCATGATCGGAAAATAGCGGTCAACGACCGCATCCATCAGGGCATAGAGGACGAAGCCCGCGCCATGACTGAGCAGATGCGGTTCCCGCTCGCAGCGTTCGCGCACCCCGAGAAAATGCTGCTGGCTGTGGTTTCGGACCGACAGGATATAGTTCCGGCCGACAAAGACATTCACTTCGCCGATATTGAACTCGCCCTTGTCTTCCTCCAGCAGGTGCATGACGGCGAACACCGAGTCGCCATACTCCTCGATCTTCGGCCGCTGGTGGCCATGGCGGGCATCCTCGACGGCCAGTTCGTGCAGGGCGAACTCTTCCTGCATCTGATCGAGCTCCTGCGCTGTCGCATCACGCAGCGCCACCCAGACAAAGCAATCCTGCTTGGCCAGATAATCGCTGATTTCTTCGACCGACAGATCGGCCAGACGCGAGCCGTTTTCGTAGGCGACACAATTGATCAGCATGTTCTATCCCCGTTCCTGTCGACAACCCCCATCCTGCCCGCTTTTGGCAATTTCAGCGAGCACCCGGGCCCGGACCAGGCCGGGAAAAATCGTCTTGCAGTGAGGGGAGCAGGTCAATTGATGGCCGTAGGCCAGACGGTCGAGGAGCGGATGCACGGCATGCCGTCTACCGCAAACCGGACAGATGTGAGATGCCATGATGTCTTACGCGGCATGTTCGGCATAACGGGCCAGGGCTACTGCCTGATCGGCGATGGCCGACGAGACGATGAAGGTTTCCCGGCCACGAACATTGCCCAGACTCACCGCCGCGACACCAGCCACGGCCATTCGCACCGGATTTGCGTAACCGGACAGAAAGGCCCTGATGCCTTCGATCCCCATTACCGTTGCC
This sequence comes from Rhodocyclaceae bacterium, assembly GCA_008080565.1. GTDB lineage: Bacteria > Pseudomonadota > Gammaproteobacteria > Burkholderiales > Rhodocyclaceae > Azonexus. Next base: position 10,870 of record VIKE01000055.1, read on the forward strand.
GGAAATTTCGTTACCACGGCAGCCTTGCCGGGTTCCAGAGCGGCGATTTCCAGCGAGTCGTTGGTCGAGGCGATGCCGATGCATAAGTCTGAGCTCATGGTTTCCTTCACTTTCGATTGATGTACAGCCAGGCCAGCCCAAGGGGAATGAGGATGGTGGCAACGGCCAGCAGAAAATTCACGGCATCCATATTTCCTCGGTTCAACAGGTCTGGTACATGGCAAATACTAAGCAAATCCATTTCAAGATTCTGAAAAATATCGGGGCTTCGCTATAAAAAGAATGTAAAGACTGGCTGGTCGAACTCAGGCCGGGCGCGGCCAGGTTGCGAACAAATGCTGAACTGCCGATGCCTGATTGCACAAGTGCAGGCATTCGCGGAACCGGGAATCGGAAAACATCCGCATCGCATCGGCCAGGATGCTGAGGTGTTCTTCCGTTGCCTGCTTTGGCACCAGCAGGACAAGGATGTCGGACACCGGCTTGCCGTCCGGCGCGGCGAATGGTATCGGCGTGGCAAGGCGGAAATAGGCGATCTGTATCCGTTCCAGATTCTTGACACGTGCATGCGGGATGGCCACACCTTCGCCCAGACCGGTTGATCCGACCTCTTCACGGCGGGACAGGCTCAGGACGACCCAGGCTTGCGGCATGCCATGCCTGCTTTCCATATGCCGGCCAATATCTTCAAGAAGCTGCTCCTTACTTGCCACTTCCAGGTCGAGGACGATGTCTTCGATCAGGAGAAGATCAGCGATGGTTTTCAATTCGTATTCCTCTTCCGGGTGATAAGTCCGCCACCTTTCGATCCAGCGGCGGCGAAGGGCTGCGGGGTGGCCCACTTTCCCATTCTCGAATTCGGTCATGGGCTCTTACCCCTTCACTCAATCAAAAGCTTTTTGTTACGGAAAGGACAGCTGTACCGCGACCGGCATCCCTGGTCTTGGTACCGGTCTGAGTGCCGGTGGTACTCAGGTCGTTGGAGAAGCAATAGAACTCGCCGGAAGAGCAGTTACCCTTGGCATCAGTACCGATTTAAGCAAGGCCGACAATCCAGCCGCTCAGGTCCTTGGTGGCGCCGATCTTCCAGTCGGTGTAGGAGCCGTTGTTGACCTTGTCAAAATCAAGATAGCCGACGTGGCCATTGACGCCCCAGCCGTTACCCAGATCGTAATTGGCGCTGAGATCGATGTGGCTGACCCCCTTGGTATCGTCACCGGTGGCAGTCTTGGCGCCAAAGTAGTCGGTCAGGCCGTAGTAGTACTTGACGGAAATGAACTTCCAGCTGGCGCCGACGTAGACTTCGCCGTTCTTCACCGTCTTGTTCAGATAGGTGGAACCCGGGTAGTAATAATAGATACCGCCGACATCAATGCCGAAATCGCCGAAGGACAACTTGTAGCCACCGTAGAGGTCCATTTCCAGATTGCCTTCCGGATAGCCGGCACCGGAGTTGACGTTGGAATTCCAGTTGCCGACATAGACGCCGCTCGAATGTGCGTAATCGAAACCGCCTTGCAAGGCCGGCTTGCCGAAAGTCTGGTCGATACCACGGAAGCGGTAGCTGGAGAACAGGCCAACGTTGCCGGTCAGAGTGTGTTCCGGGGGCGGGGCAGCGTCTTCAGCAAAGATCGGAGCAGCAAAGGCGCTAACCAGGGTCAGGGCGATCAGGGATTTTTTCATGAGAGTCTTTCTTTGGTTTATTTGCGAAGCGAATCAAGCGCGATGTTGAGTTGGAGAACGTTCACCCGGGGTTCGCCGAAGACGCCCCATTGGCGGCCTTCGGTGTGCTGGCTGACCAGGGCCTTGACGTCGGCCGGCAGCAGATGGCGCTGGCCGGCGACCCGAGTCACTTGATAGGCAGCCGCTTCCAGGCTGATGTGCGGATCGAGACCACTGGCCGAGGCGTTGACCAGATCGGCCGGAATCGGCAGTTTGTTGTCGGGATCGGCTGCCTTCAAAGCTTCGATCCGGCTCTTAACCGCGTCGACCAGCGCCGGATTGAGCGGCCCCTGATTGGAGCCACCGGAGGCTGACGCGTTGTACGGCATCGGCCCGGTGGCCGAAGGGCGGCCCCAGAAATACTTGGGATCGGTGAAGTTCTGGCCGATCAGGCGGGAACCGACTGCCTTGCCATCCTTGACGATCAGGCTGCCATCGGCCGCATCAGGGAAGACGACCTTTGCGACGCCGGTGACAGCCAGCGGATAGACGACGCCGGTGATGGCGGTGAGCAGGACGAAGAGGCTGACGGCAGGACGTAACAGGGTTTTCATGAGTTTTCTCCTCAGGCCAGACCGATGGCGGCAATCGCCAGATCAATCAGCTTGATGCCGATAAAGGGAACGATGACGCCGCCCAGGCCGTAGATCGCCAGGTTCTGGCGCAACAGCGTCGCGGCGCCGAGCGGGCGGTACTTGACGCCTTTGAGCGCCAGCGGAATCAGGAATACGATGATCAGGGCGTTGAAGATCACTGCCGACAGGATGGCGGAGGCCGGACTGGCCAGGCCCATGATGTTGAGCGCGGCGAGCTGCGGATAGGTGCTCACGAAGGCGGCCGGGATGATCGCAAAGTACTTGGCGATATCGTTGGCGATACTGAACGTGGTCAGCGAACCGCGCGTCATGAGCATCTGCTTGCCGGTTTCGACGACCTCGATCAGCTTGGTTGGGTTGGAATCGAGGTCGACCATGTTGCCGGCTTCCTTGGCGGCTTGCGTGCCGGTATTCATGGCTACCGCGACGTCGGCCTGGGCCAGCGCCGGGGCGTCGTTGGTACCGTCACCGGTCATCGCGACCAGCCGGCCTTCCGACTGATATTCGCGAATCAGGGCGAGCTTGGCTTCCGGTGTCGCTTCCGGCAGAAAGTCGTCGACTCCGGCCTCGGCGGCAATGGCGGCTGCCGTGATACGGTTGTCACCAGTCACCATGACGGTCTTGATACCCATCTTGCGCAGTTCGGCAAAACGTTCCTTGATGCCGCCCTTGACAATGTCCTTGAGCTCAATGACGCCCATGACGCGCGTCCCATCAGCGACCACCAGCGGCGTGCTGCCGCGACGGGCGACTTCCTCGACATAGCCCAATACCGACGGCGGGAATTTGCCGCCGAGCGCTTCGACATGCTTCCGGATGGCATCTGCGGCACCCTTGCGCACCTGGCGGCCGGCCATGTCCACCCCACTCATCCGGGTATGGGCCGAGAAGTGCACAAAGTGGGCATCGAGGGCGTGGATGTCGCGCTCGCGCAACTGGAAGCGTTGCTTGGCCAGCACCACGACGCTGCGCCCTTCCGGCGTTTCGTCGGCAAGCGAGGCGAGTTGCGCGGCGTCGGCCAGTTCGGCTTCAGTCACACCATCGGCTGGCAGGAAAGCGGAAGCCTGGCGATTGCCGAGCGTGATCGTGCCGGTCTTGTCCATCAGCAGCACATCGACGTCGCCGGCGGCTTCGACGGCACGCCCGGAGGTGGCGATGACGTTGGCCTGCATCATGCGGCTCATGCCGGCCACGCCGATGGCCGACAGCAGGCCGGCAATGGTGGTCGGGATCAGGCAGACGAGCAGGGCAATCAGGACCGTGATGCTGATCGGCGTGCCGGCGCCGGCGACTTCAACGCTGAACATCGAGAAGGGCAGCAGGGTGACGACAACGCCGAGGAAAACGATGGTCAGCGCGACGAGCAAGATGGTCAGGGCGATTTCGTTCGGCGTCTTCTGGCGCTTGGCGTTCTCGACCATGGCAATCATGCGGTCGACGAAGGTTTCGCCCGGATTTACCGTGACCCGGACGACGATCCAGTCGGACAGCACGCGGGTGCCGCCGGTGACGGCCGAGAAGTCGCCGCCCGATTCGCGGATGACCGGGGCTGATTCGCCGGTGATGGCCGATTCGTCGACCGAGGCGACGCCTTCGATGACTTCGCCGTCGGCCGGAATGGTTTCCTGGGCTTGGACGACGATGACGTCGCCCTTGCGCAGGTCGGCGGCAGGGGTCATTTGCCACTGGGCGCCGTAACGCGGCTCAGCCAGTTTCTTGGCCCAGGTTTCCTTCTTCAGGCCGCGCAGCGAAGCGGCCTGCGCCTTGCTACGTCCTTCGGCCAGCGCCTCGGCAAAATTGGCGAAGAGGACGGTGAACCACAGCCAGATGCTGATTGTCAGGATGAAGCCGGCCGGCGCTTCACCTTGTCCACCAAGGGCCTGCAGCCAGAGGATGGTGGTCAGGATGCTGCCGACGTAGACGACGAACATCACCGGATTGCGCCATTGCACCACCGGATTCAATTTCCGGAAGGCATCGGCGACGGCGGGCAGGGCCAGCGTCGGATCGAACAGGGTAAAAGTCTTGCGTGTCATTGTTTTCTCCGCAGGCTTAGTGAGCGGCCCAGAGCACGAGGTGCTCGATGACGGGGCCAAGGGCCAGCGCCGGGACGTAATTCAGGAGGCCGACCAGCAGTACGGTGCCGATCAGCAAGGTGACGAACAGCGGACCATGCGTCGGCAGGGTGCCGGCGCCGACGGCGATGCGCTTCTTGGCAGCCAGCGAACCGGCAATGGCGAGCACCGGCACGATCACGCCGAAGCGGCCGAACCACATGGCAATGCCGAGCATCAGGTTATAGAACGGCGTGTTGGCGGACAGGCCGGCAAAGGCACTGCCGTTGTTGTTGGCGGCCGAGGTGAAGGCATAGAGAATTTCCGAGAAGCCATGGGCGCCCGGGTTGGCGATGCCAGCCCTGCCGTCGGCGACCATCACCGCGATGGCGGTGCCGACCAGCACCAGCAGCGGCGTGACCAGGATGGCGATGGACACCATCTTCATCTCGAACGCCTCGATTTTCTTGCCCAAGTATTCCGGCGTGCGACCGATCATCAGGCCGGCGATGAAGACGGCCATGATGGCAAAGACCAGCATGCCGTAGAGGCCGGTGCCGACGCCGCCGAACACGACTTCGCCGAGTTGCATGTCGATCAGCGGAACCAGGCCGCCAAGCGGCGTAAACGAGTCGTGCATGGCGTTGACCGCACCGCAGGAAGCCAGCGTCGTGATGGTGGCGAACAGGCCGGATTCGGCGATGCCGAAGCGGGTTTCCTTGCCTTCCATGTTGCCGGCAGCCGGATCGACACTGAGTTGGGTGAGCAGCGGATTGGCCTGCTGTTCGAAATGCATCGCGGTGTAGGCCAGGGCGACGAACATCAGGGTCATCGCGGCCAGCACCGCCCAGCCCTGGCGCGTATCGCCGACCATGCGGCCAAAAGTGAAGCACAGCGCGGCCGGGATCAGGAAGATGGACAGCATCTGGATGAAATTGGTCAGCGGCGTCGGGTTTTCAAAGGGATGCGACGAGTTGGCATTCATGAAACCGCCGCCGTTGGTGCCCAGCATCTTGATCGCTTCCTGTGAAGCGACCGGGCCCATGGCGAGCGTCTGGGTTTGCGTCTGCACCGATTCGGTGACGACGGCGCCCTTTTCATCCTTGAGCGGCTGGCCGGCATCGTCGACTTTGGGCGTCTCGAAACTGGTCACTTCCAGCGTCGTTACTTCCTTGTAGGCGTCGAAATTCTGGATGACGCCCTGGCTGGTCAGGAAGACCGCGTAGACGATGGAGATCGGCAGCAGGATATGCAGCGTGACGCGCGTCAGGTCGGCCCAGGCATTGCCGACGGTCTTCGCCGTGTGGCGGGCAAAGCCGCGGATCAGGGCGATAACGACGACGATGCCGGTGGCGGCCGAGAGGAAATTCTGCACGGCCAGGGCCAGCATCTGGGTCAGGTAGCTCATCGTCGCCTCGCCGCCGTAACCCTGCCAGTTGGTGTTGCTGGCAAAACTGATCGCCGTGTTGAAGGCAGAGTCCGGGCTGACATTGGCGAAAGCCTGCGGATTGAGCGGCAGGTCGGCCTGCAGGCGCTGCAGGGCATAGACGGCCACGGCGCCGAGGACATTGAACAGCAGAATGGCGAAGGCGTATTTCAGCCAGCCCATTTCCTCGTCCGGGCGGATGCCGCACAGGCGATAGATCGGGCTTTCGATCTTGCCGGCCAAGCGGAAGCGACCTTCCATCACGTTGGCGATGTAGGTTCCCAACGGTTTGACGGTCAACAGCAGGACAACAAGAAAAATCCCGAGCAGAATCCAGGCATGATTGCTCATGAGAAGTCCTCCGGATTAAGCAGCGCTGCAATCAGATAGACCAGCAGGCCGGCGGCGACAGCGCCGCTAAGAATGAATAGCCAGGTCATTTGGCACCCCCGAGCCGGGCGCAGCCGGCAGCGAGACCGAGCATCAGGGCAAAGAACAAGCGCTATTAAAGTTTTCGAAAAAGCTGGGGGTGGGGATATAAAAAAACGGTAAAAACCGCATGTGTCAAGCGCCGCGAAGGGACTTAACGAGGAGTCTGCAAAGCCCGGGCGATGAAGTTTCGGGCGACGCGGGACTTCGGTACTTTTTCGTCGAACCAGCTACGCACATCCTGGTCGAGGCAAATGCCGTGCATGTAGTTGTACAGCGCCTTGTTGAGCGCCTTGCCGAGGCGGTCGTGATCGACGCCGGTGGGGTCGATGAAGTGCACGTCGTTTTTACCGAACTTGCCGGGCGGCAGCGGTTGCAGCTTGATGCCGTATTCGGCGGGGTTCTGCCCGACGGGCGAATGCACTGTGCACGTAAAGCGGTGGAAGAAGCCGGACTGGATGCAGCCCTCGGCGAAGAGCTGACGGACGTATTCCAGCGCATCGACCGTGTCCTGCACGGTTTGCGTCGGGAAGCCGTACATCAGGTAGGCGTGGACGAGCACGCCGGCATCGGTGAAGGCGCGCGTGACGCGGGCGACCTGATCGACCGAGACGCCTTTTTTCATGAGCTCGAGCAGGCGGTCGGAGGCGACTTCCAAGCCGCCGGAAATAGCGATGCAGCCACTGTCGGCGAGTTGCAGGCAGAGTTCGGGCGTGAAGGATTTTTCGAAGCGGATGTTGCCCCACCATGAAATGGCCAGATTGCGCCGCTGCAGTTCTTCGGCCAGGGCGCGCAGGGCTTTTGGCGGGGCGGCTTCATCGACGAGGTGAAAGCCGGTGTGGCCGGTTTCGGCGATGATCTGTTCGATGCGGTCGACCAGCACCTTGGCGCTGGCCGCGTCGTAGCGGCCGATGTAGTCGAGGCTGACGTCGCAGAAGCTGCATTTCTTCCAGTAGCAGCCGTGGGCGACGGTGAGCTTGTTCCAGTGCCCGTCGGACCACAGCCGATGCATGGGATTGAGCATGTCGAGCAGCGACAGGTAGCGGTCGAGCGGCAGGCCGTCCCAGGTTGGCGTGCCGACTTCCTCGAAGGGGATGTCTGGCTCGCTGGCGTTGAAGTAGCGCACGGCGCCGTCGACCCGGGTGAAGGTGCGGACGAGGTTGAGGCGCGGGCGCTGGCCGGCGAGGTGCTCGAACAGCGCGAGCAGCGGCTTTTCGCCGTCGTCGAGGGTGACGTAGTCGAAGTAATCGAAAACGCGAGGCTCGGCCAGTTCGCGCAGCTCGGTATTGACGTAGCCGCCGCCGAGTACGGTGATGATGTTGGGCCGGTAAGCCTTGATCGTCTGGGCGATGCGGAAGGCGGCATAGACCGAGCCGGGAAAAGGCACGGAAATGAGCACGATGTCCGGATTGCTACGGTCAACCGGAATTTTTGCCAAATTTTGCAGGGTCGTATCGACCAGCGTCGGCGGCGCGGCCAGCGCCGTGGCCAGCGGGTTGAAGCTGGCCTGGCTCTGGGCCAGCGATTCGGCGTAGCGGACGAACTCGAAACGCGAATCGACCGCCTCGCGCAGCACGTCGGCAAGGTCGTTGAGGTAAAGCGTGGCCAGATGCCGCGCCCTGTCCTGCACGCCAAGCGAACCGAAAGCCCAGGCCAGCGGGTCGCCGCCATCTTCATCGAGGTAATTGTCGAGCGAGGCGAAACGCGGCCCCTCGGGAAGGAAGGCGCGGGTGCAGATGCGGTGGGCAATCGAGCCGTCACGGCCCTGGAGCAGTGCGATAGCCGGGCCGATGCTGGCCTGGTAACGAGCGAACTCATTGAGGAAGATCTTGATCGTATTCGAGCGCTTCTTGCCGGGGATGGCTTCCGCCGCCGCCTTGATCTTCGGCAGGCCGGCTGGGGAGAGCAGTTCGAGGACCAGGGCCAGCGCCAGGTCGGTTTGCTCGGCATGAAAGCCGCGCGAGCGCAGGAAACCGGTCAGGTAGGCGGTCGCCGGGTAGGGCGTGTTGAGCTGCGTCATCGGCGGGATGATGCTCAGGATGCGGGGGGAGGCGGCAGTCATGGTGGGGCGAATGATAGGGGAAGCGGCGCGCTTGTAAAGGGACTGAAACCTTGGCGTGTTCCAATGCCCGCCCTTTCATGCTCAACACTGTTGCCAGATGCTGCCATTCAAAGTCGCTCGCCACGCTATTCGCGTCGTTTTCCTGATCGTTGCCTGTTCGCTCCTGACATTGTCACATGGTGCATTGGCGGCCGGAAAAGAGGGCGCGGCCGGGCAGGTTGCCAGCGATATCGTCAGCGCCGGTCGCCTGCGCATGCAGTCACAGCGCCTGGCCAAACTCTACCAGCAGGCCGGCATGGGTTTGAATGCGGCGCAGGCGATACAGCTGATCAAGGTTTCGGCGAGCGAGATCGATACCGAATTCGGTCGCCTTGGCGTTTCCGTGAAAAAGCCAAATGTCCGGCGGGTGCTGACGCGTTGCGATGCGCTCTGGCAGGAAATGCGCGCAGCCTTGAAGCTGGCGCCCGACCCGGTCAGCACCGAGCGGGTCAATCAACTGGCCGACGAACTGATGATCCATACCGGCAAGCTGAGCATGCTCATCGAAGCCGAAGGGGAAACGCCGGTCGGTCGCCTGATTGACCTCTCCTCGCGCCTCAATATGCTGTCCCAGCGCCTGGCTCGGCTCTATCTGCTGGCCCAGGGTGGCAATCTCTCGCAAGGGGTGGTGGTAGACATCGAGCAGGCGCGCAAGGAGTTTTCGACCGGCCTCAGCGAACTCGATACGGCGCGTGAAAACTCGCCAGCCAGCCGCGACGCCATCGGCCTGGCCAAAAATCAATGGATATTTTTCGAGAGCGCCATCAACCGGCTGAGCATTGCCGATCGCGGCGATGGCAAGGCCGTGCAGAACGTCGCGACGAGCAGCGAAAGGATTGCCCAGGTGCTCGATCTGGCCAGTGCCCAGTACGCCCGGGACTACAGCGAGGCTACGCGCCTGCTTCGCTGAAACTGATCAGATCGACCTCGGCTGCTTCCGTGCGCAGCGGAATGAGCGCCTGGTAGGCCGCCGAGTTGAACCAGCCATTGGCTGCTTCGGCATTCGGAAAGCGGATGACGACCGTATCGCTGTGACGATGTTCGCCGCCGAATATGGCCAGCTTCTCGCCGCGAAAAACCAGTTCGGCCTGCCACGGGGCCAATGTCGCCGGCACCTGGCTGCGGTAGCTGGCCCATTTGTCGGCATCCTTGACGGTGATGTGACCGATCACGACATTCATGATTATTCCCACGAGCTGGTTGAATTGGCCAGGCTACGCAGCAAATCATCGTCCTTGATGCGTACGGCGATGCCGCTGCCGTGTGGTGCGACCACGGCCGGGAAGGCCAGCGCCTGCCAGACCCGCGCTTCGACGATGGCGTTGGCGCCCATACCCTTTGCCTGTTCGGCCAGAAGTTTTGTTGCCTTGCCTGTGCCGCCGGGCCAGCGCGACTGAACGTAGAGCGCCCCAAGCGGCTCGAACTCGCCTTGGGCCGGCAGAGCGCTCGTGGTAACGAGCACCTTGGCATCGAGGGGGCTTGCGCTTGAGCCTTTCGGAAATGGCGTGACCCAGGGATTGCCGTAGGTCGCCCTGGCCGGGTCGAGCAGAATCGATTGCGCCATGACAGGCCAGCCTGAGACCACCAGCGTGATCATCAGGCAAAGGCGAGTCAGGGCGGCCTTGGTCATATGCGCGGTGCTCAGATCAGCCCGAGGCTTTCCTCAACGCCCAGGTGCACGTTCATCGCCTGCACAGCGGCACCCGAGGCACCCTTGCCGAGGTTGTCAAGGCGGGCGATGAGCAGCATGCGCTCATCGTTGCCGAAGACGGCGATATCGACACGGTTGGTGTCGTTGTTGGCTTCGACGTTGTAAAAGCCGCCGTCGGTGGTTGCATCGAGATCGACCGGCAGGACGCGGATGAACGGCTCGCCAGCGTAGTAGTCGGCGATGATCTTCTGCACATCAGCCGGCGTCGCCTGGCGTGTGAATTGTTGCGGGTGGATGTAGGCGGTGACGGCCAGTCCCTTGTAGAACGGCCCGACGATGGGCTGGAAGATCGGTGCCACGGTCAACCCGGTATACGCCTGCATTTCCGGCAGGTGCTTGTGGGCCAGGGCAAGGCCGTAGGGGCGGGGAGCATCGATACGTTGCGGGCTCTGGTATTGGGCGATCATCGACTTGCCGCCACCGGAATAACCGGTGATGGAGTTGGCCGCGACCTGCGTGGCGGCCGGCAGCAGGCCTGCCGCGACGAGCGGACGCAGGGCCAGGATGAAGGCGCTGGCATGGCAGCCGGGGTTGGCGATGCGCTTGCTGGCGCGGATTTTCGCGCGTTGCTCCGGCGCCAGTTCAGGCAGTCCGAAGGTCCATGCAGGATTGACGCGATGCGCTGTTGAGGCATCGATGATGCAGGTGTTCGGATTGTCGACCAGCGTTACCGACTCCTTGGCCGCCTCGTCCGGCAGGCAGAGGAAAGTGACATCGGATTCGTTGATCAGCCGCTTGCGCTCGGCCAGATCCTTGCGCTTGTCAGCGTCGATTTTGAGCAGCACGACATCGGTGCGCTTGGCGAGGTATTCATTGATCTGCAGGCCGGTCGTGCCTTCCTGGCCGTCGACAAAAACTTTATAGGTCATGGCGGGATGCTGGGATTGGTTGTTCAAGGTTTGAATTCTGGCAGATATTTGGTGCTTGCGGACAGCCGTTGGGATTGGGATGTCGTTCATGGATATTTGATTTACATAATGTGGCAGCGAAATGGCATAATTCGTTCAATTGCTACCAAAGGAAAATCATGAACAAACTTGCAGTTCTGGCACTTGCATTCTCTGCGGCGTTCAGCGGCCAAGCGATGGCCGTTGTTGCTGCGCCGGTTGTTACCATCGATGCCTTCGAGGCGGATGTATTGTCTCTCGTCAATATTGAACGTGCCAAAGAAGGCTTGTCGGCCCTGGCGTTTGACGTTCGCCTGCAGGCTGCAGCCGAGGCTCATTCGCTCGATATGGCGACCAATTCCTGCTTCCAGCATAATAGTTGCGATGGCACAGACTGGGCCACCCGGATTTTTAGCTATTACCCGTCTGGTGGTATCGGTGAAAACGTTGCAGCCGGCTATTTGACACCGGACGCTGTCGTCAACGCGTGGATGGGTAGTGATGGACACAGGATGAATATTCTCAATGCTTCTTATCAGGGCATCGGCATCGGCTACGTCTATTCACCCGGATCTGTCTATCCTACCTACTGGACTCAGGATTTCGGCACGCTTGTCGCTGTGCCGGTTCCAGAACCGGAAAACTATGCCATGCTGCTGGCTGGCCTTGGCCTACTCGGTGCCGTGGCTCGGCGACGTCGTGCCTAAACGTTCTTGAAGCAATGTAAAACGGGCGCAACTGGCGCCCGTTTTGATTTGGATGTTCGTTAAGGAATCGGCAGTGGTCGAAAAGCGCAATACGAGCGGTCAGCGCCCGAGTTTCCGCTTGATGGCTGCCAGGGCGCCCTGAGCGGCGCGTTCGCCTTCGATCATGGCGTCGTTACGGGCGGCGAAGTCCCAGGACTTGACGTAAGGCAGCTTTGGCCGGATGACGATATCGGCGCCGCGCAACTCGTTGGTGCCGATGGCGCTGCCCATGATGGTCGTCGTCTGCCAGATGATGGCGGTCATGCTGTCGACCGGCTGGCCTTCGGCTCTGGCCGAGATATCGACGGCGATGACGAAGTCAGCGCCCATTTCGCGCGCTGCCAGCACCGGGATCGGGCTGGTCAGCCCGCCATCAACATAGCTCTTGCCGCGAAACTGGGTCGGTTGAAAGATGCCCGGTACGGCCGCCGAGGCGCGCACAGCCATGCCGGTGTCGCCGGTCCGGAAAACAACACGTTCGCCGCTGTTGAGGTCGGTGGCTACTGTTGCGAAGGGCTTGCCGAGCTTTTCCAGCGGGCGGTTGTGCAAGTGCTGGTTGATGAAGTCCTGCAAGGCTTCGCCCTTGAGTAGGCCGCGCCCGCCCAGCGTCCAGTCGGCGAAGATTTTTTCGTCGAGCTGCTGGGCGATCTTCTGCATGGCGAAGGCATCGTAGCCGGCCGCGTAGAGCGAACCGACGACCGCGCCGGCACTGGTGCCGACCACGTAGTCCGGAACGATGCCGTGCGATTCGAGCATCTTGATCACGCCGATATGGGCAAACCCCCGCGCCGCGCCGCCGCCGAGGGCGAGTCCGATTTTCGGGCGGGGAGGGGCCGCCGGCTTGGTAGGCTGGAGGATGGAACAACCACCGAGCAAGAGCAGGCTGGCGCTCAGCAGGCGACGGCGGTTGGTAAAGCAGAGAGGCGTGGTTGGATTGGGCATTTTGTTGGCGGAGCGGGCAGCTTCGCTCTGTTTCCTGGTATTGCGACGACAAAGGCTGGAGTTTACTGGCACATGCGACGGATTTCGTCTTCCTTGATTGCTTCTTCGATTTGCATCAGCACGGCATCGACGTCGGCAAGGCTTTCGTCGAGTTCCACCTGGCCCGTCAAAACCTGATCCGGCTGGAGCAAACCGCCCTCGTAGAGCGCCCAGATTTCCTTGCCGTACTGGCTGTCAGCCAACGAGGGGGCAAAAGCGCTGAAATAGCTGCGCAGATTGTTGACGTCGCGTTCCAGCATTTCGGCCGCCGTGCTGTTGGCGGCTGCGTCGATGGCTTGTGGCAGGTCGATGATGACTGGCCCGTTTTCATCGACGAGAATGTTGTATTCCGAGAGATCGCCGTGAATGATCCCGGCGCACAGCATGCGCACCACCTGATTGACCAGCATGGCGTGAAACTCCAGCGCGACGGCTTCGCTCAGGGCGACATCATTCAAGCGCGGCGCCGCACCGCCCTCGGCATCGACCACCAGATCCATGAGCAGCACGCCATCGAAGCAGATGTAGGGCTGCGGAACGCGTACTCCGGCGGCGGCCAGTCGATACAGCGCGTCGACCTCGGCGTTTTGCCAGACTTCTTCCTGCATCTGGCGGCCGTAGCGGCTGCCTTTCTCCATGGCCCGCGCCTGCCGGCTGTTCTTGACCTTGCGGCCTTCCTGATAGGAGGTCGCCTTGCGGAAGCTGCGCTGCTTGGAGTCCTTGTAAACCTTGGCGCAGCGGATGTGCTCGCCACAGCGCACGATATAGACGGTGGCTTCCTTGCCGCTCATCAACTGCCCGATCACCTCGTCTACAAGGCCTTCTTCAACGAGCGTGGTGAGTCTTTTCGGGGTTTTCATGAACTGTTTTGATTTTCTGGCGTGGGCCAACTAAGCGGTGGAAAAGACTGGGGCGGCCTCTGCCAGCGTATTGCTACGGGACGAAAACCATCCCGAATACGCCGATTGAAGTAACTTTTTCGTTGACCGTCGTGTAGGACGCGACGCCGAGCGAATGGTACTGGGAAACGAACGAAGTCAGCTGACCGATACCCAGAATGCGCTCGACCTGGCTCCGCTCGGCGATGGCTGTCTTGATCTTGTCGCGATGCTTTTCTGCTGAGGGGTTGAGGGCAAATGCGAGGGCAATGGCGATGGCTACTGCAATGAGCGTCTTCATTGATTTCAGCATGTGTTGCTCCTGAACAAGGTTTGGTGGCGCTGCCGGAGCCTGGCAATCAATACCACTCCAGCAAGGAAACACCGACGCCGTAATAATTGGCGCGGTGGTTGTAGTCGATCATGCTTTCACCGTAGCCGGTGAACCATTGCAGGTGACCGCGCAGGCTGCCGGAAAGCGGGAAGGCGTAGTCGAGCTGGAGGGCGCCGTGATTGTTGCCGCCGCCTTGCAGGCTGTGGCGCAGGAGCAGGGAAAACTGCTGCTTGCCCCAGATCCTGACGATTTGCAGGTCGGCCCGGCCGAGATAGTTGGAAATGTCCGGGTTGTCGTCTTGTTCACCGGCTTCCGGAATGCGCCACCAGGGACGGAAAGTGGCTGTCCAGTCACCGTTCTCCAGGGCTATGCCCGCAATTACGCGGTTCCAGCTACGCGATAATGGCAGCGAACGGCCGTTAGACTGATGGTTGACACCGAGAGACAGGTAGCGAGCCCGCCAGCCGCCGAGTGTGTAATCGGTACGCCAGATCAGCATGACTTCGGGCTCGTGGTTGGTTTCCCGGAACGGGCGCGAAGAGCCGGCCGAATAGACCTGCCAGCGCGAAGACTGGGTGTAGCCGAACCAGAGATCGCCATTGTTGCCGAACAAATCTTCAGCCAGTTTTGTCTTCAGGCTGATCTGCAGTTTGGCTTCGTCGCTGGCCTGTTCGGTATCGGTAGTGCTGGTGTGTCCGACAGCAGGCGATGCGGGAAAAGGGTTGGTGCGGCTGGTATGGAAGCCGGGCAGGATATAGACCGGCTTGTAGGGGCGTATGCGCAGCTTGTGGCCGCGCGTGTCGGGATCGAGCTCCCAGGCCGTTCCGAGCAGCGAGTCGCTGGCAACAGGCTCTTTCAGGTTGGCGGTGGCCGGCGTTTCCGGAGACTTGGCTGTCGGTTTCTCTTGCGGCGCGGCGACTGGCGGGCTCGCCAATGCGTCGTAACAGGTCAGACGGTTTGTGGGATCGGCGATGCGCCGGCAATCGTCGAGCGACTGGCTGTTGGCGACCAGCGGCAGGGATGCGCACAGGAGTAGGGCGGACACCTGCAGCTTCATGGCCAGTATCAGACGTCGGCCTCAACCAGCCCGCCATCCTTCTCCATCCATGCCCGGCGGCCAGCCGCTTCGCCCTTGCCCATGAGCAGGGTGAAGGTGGCGGTCATTTGCTTGATCGTTTCGCGGCTGGCCTGGAAGGGCACGAGGCGGCGGGTATCCGGGCACAGCGTGGTTTCCCAGAGCTGGTCCGGATTCATTTCGCCGAGGCCCTTGAAGCGGGAGACGGTGATCTTGTTTTCCGAAACGCCTTCGTCGCGCAGCTTGGTCAGCGTCTGTTCCTTCTCGGCTTCGTCGAGGCAATAAACCTTGCGCGTGTGGCCGCGGGCTTCGACATCGACGCGGAAAAGCGGCGGCTGGGCGACGTGGATGTGGCCGCGTTCGACGAGGGCCGGGAAGTGCTTGAGGAACAGCGTGAACAGCAGGACCTGAATGTGCGAACCGTCGACGTCGGCGTCGGACATGACGATGATCCGGCCGTAGCGCAAGCCGGAAACGTCGACGCTGTCGATCTGCTCGATGCCGTGCGGGTCAACGCCAACCGCCACCGAGATGTCGTGCACTTCGTTGTTCTTGAATAGCTGGTCGCGATCGACTTCCCAGGTGTTGAGTACCTTGCCGCGCAAGGGCAGCACGGCCTGGGTTTCCTTGTCGCGGCCTTGCTTGGCTGAACCGCCGGCCGAGTCGCCCTCGACGAGGAAAACTTCGTTGCGGGCGATGTCGTCGGATTCGCAGTCGGTCAGCTTGCCGGGCAGGGTGGCGATGCCCGACGATTTTTTCTTCTCGACCTTCTGCGTCGATTTCATGCGGTTCTGCGCCGCCTTGACGGCCAGCTCGGCGATCTTCTTGCCGAAATCGGCGTGGCTGTTGAGCCACAGCTCAAATGGATCGCGCACCATCTGGGTGACCAGCTTGTAGGCGTCGCGGCTGGTCAGTTTTTCCTTGGTCTGGCCCTGGAACTGCGGGTCGAGCACCTTGGCCGAGAGCAGGTAGGTCATGCGGCTGCAGACGTCTTCCTGCGCCAGTTTGACTTTGGCGGGCAGGATGGCGTGGTGTTCGGCGAAGGTCTTGATCGCTTCGAAGACGCCGGCTTTGAGGCCGGCTTCGTGGGTGCCGCCGTCGAGTGTCGGGATCAGGTTGACGTAGCTTTCCGGCTTGCCGCCACCTTCCTCGAACCAGGCCATGGCAAAGGTGGCGCCTTCGCCGACGGCGAAACCGTTGGCACTTTCAACATGTTTTTCACCGACAAAAATCGGCGCCACCGGCGTGCCGACCATCATTTCGTTGAGGTAGTCGGCCATGCCGTTCTGGTAGCACCAGACTTTCTTGTCCTGGCCTTCGATGTCGAGTTCGACCGTGACGTTCGGCATCAGCACAGCCTTGGAGCGCAGCAGATGTTCGAGTTGGGCCAGGTTGATCTTCGGTGAATCGAAATACTTGGGGTCGGGCTGGATGCGCACTGTAGTGCCGGTGTTGCGCTGTCCGCAGTCGCCGATGCGGCTCAGTGGCTCGGTGACGAAACCGGCGCCGAAGGCGATGTGATGCACGCCGCCGCCGCGCTTGATCTCGACTTCGAGGCGGATCGACAGCGCATTGGTCACCGAAACGCCAACACCGTGCAGGCCGCCCGAGAAACGGTAGGCGTTGCCCGATTCGGTCTTGTTGAACTTGCCGCCGGCGTGCAGCTTGCAGAAGACCAGTTCGACTGCCGGGCGGCCTTCTTCCGGATGGATTTCGACCGGGATGCCGCGGCCGTTGTCGCTGACTTCGATGACGCCATCGGCGCGAACCACGACGGCGATTTTCTTGGCGTAACCGGCCAGCGCCTCGTCGGCCGCGTTGTCGATGACTTCCTGAATGATGTGGGTCGGGCAGGTCGTCCGGGTGTACATCCCGGGACGTTCCTTGACGGGTTCCAGGTCTTTCAGGACACGGATGGAGGAGGCGGAGTATTCAGACATTCGCTTTGAATTTTGGGCAAAAAAGACGGTCGACCGTGGAAGGCATTGCGGGCAGGATTCTAGCCGTTTTCTGGACAAGCGCACGGCTTATGCGCCATGGCATAATTGCAATTCCCTCTGGATTTGCCGAGGAGACTTTCATGGAAAATAAAATGTCCGAAGCCACTCAGCAGCAGCGTCGCGCTGATCGCCGCATCTGTACGCACATTTCGCCGCCGCCGTATGAGACCCGCGATGGGCGGGTGATGACCGACCGCCGGTCGGCCATTGATCGGCGTGCCTCGTGGATTCGCGAATTCTCGCTGGAGACATTCCCCGGTCGGGAATCCTGATGGCCGGCGCCAGCCTGCTCGTCCTGATCGACGACATTGCCACCATCCTTGATGACGTGGCGGTGCTGACCAAGGTCGCTGCCAAAAAAACGGCCGGTGTGCTCGGCGACGATCTGGCGCTCAATGCCCAGCAGGTTGCCGGCGTTGCCGCCGAGCGCGAGTTGCCGGTGGTCTGGGCGGTCTGCGTCGGGTCCCTGAAAAACAAGCTGATTCTGGTGCCGGCGGCGCTGGCGATCAGCGCATTCATCCCGTGGGCCGTGACGCCATTGCTGATGATCGGCGGCATTTACCTGTGCCTCGAAGGCGTCGAGAAGCTGGCTCACCCGTGGCTGCACAGCAAGGCCGAGGACGAAGCCCATCACGCTGAGGAGCTGGCCGCGGTGGCCGATGAAACGGTCGATATGGCGGCTTTCGAGGCGGAAAAGATCAAGGGTGCCATCCGCACCGATTTCGTGCTGTCGGCCGAAATCATCGTCATCGCGCTGGGCACTGTCGCCGCCCAGCCATTCACCACGCAATTGACCGTGCTGGCCGGCATCGGTCTGATCATGACCATCGGCGTTTATGGCATCGTCGCCGGCATCGTCAAGATGGACGATGTCGGCGCCTGGCTGCTGCTCAAGGGGCGGGGGGGCATGAAAATCGTTGGCAAGGGCCTGTTGCTGGCCGCGCCGAAACTCATGAAGCTGCTGACCGTCGTTGGCACGGCAGCCATGTTCCTGGTTGGCGGCGGCATCCTGTCGCACGGCATCCCGCCGGTTCATCATGGCATCGAGCACGTGGCCGAAATGAGCGGGATGATGAGCAGCGTCGTTTCGATGTCGCTGGATGCGGTCGTTGGCATCGTTGCCGGTGCCGTAGCCTTGCTCGGCATGCTGGCATTTGCGGCAATTCGCGGGAAACTGAAGGGGGCTCAGGCATGAGCAAGGCGCTGCGTCTGTCGGAAAAGTGGTTTCGTTTCGGGCTGTGGATCGTCGCCTTCGTTTTTGCCAGCTTCCTGATCGGGCTGGGCGGGACGATTGTCCAGAACCTGCCGAAGGTCGAGCACCGCGTCACGCTCGATGATTTCATCGACCAGCAGGCCGCCGCACCGCTGCGCGCCGAACTCAAGGCAATGCAGGAGAAACGCCAGATCGCACAGGATGGGGTCGTCTCAGAAAACGGAAAATAAAGCACGCTAAGCCGGTGGCAGCGGTCGCAAT
>VIKE01000056.1:0-18298 GCA_008080565.1 Rhodocyclaceae bacterium
TCCTCAATCAGGCGATGATTGCCGAGGATCAGCAGTTGGCCGTCGGCACGCGCTTCCACACCCCGTCCGGCAAGGGCGAGAAAATCGGTCAAGCCGTTCTCCGGAAGCCTGAGACCGGTCGCAATCGCTTTTGAGACCGGATGGTCCGAGTGCCCGGCGAGGCTGGCCGCCCAAGCGAGCACCTGGGATTCGGGGATCGTCGAGGGAAGCAGTTCAGTGGCGACCAGACGGGGTTTGCCTTCGGTAATGGTGCCGGTCTTGTCGAGGGCAATGACGCGCAGTTTGCGGGCCTCCTCCAGATAGACGCCGCCCTTGATCAGGATGCCGCGCCGGGCCGCTGCCGCCAGTCCGCTGACGACCGTCACCGGCGTGGCGAGCACCAGCGCGCAGGGGCAAGCGATAACCAGCAGCACCAGGGCCTTGTAGAGCGACTGCGTCCAGGTCCAGTCGAGCAGCCATGGCGTCAGAGCGGCCACCGCAACCGCTAAGGCGAATACGGTCGGGGTGTAGATCGCGGCAAACCGATCAACAAAGCGCTGCGTCGGCGCTTGTGTTCCCTGTGCCTGTTCGACCGCGTGGATGATGCGGGCCAGCGTCGTGTCGGCGGCGGCAGCCGTCACGCGGAACTCCAGAATGCCGGTTTCGTTGATCGTGCCGGCGAACACCGGGTCGCCTGCCGCTTTGTCAATCGGAATGCTTTCGCCGGTGACCGGTGCCTGATTAACCGCACTCGTTCCTGCCGTCACCTGACCATCGAGCGGTATCCGGGCGCCGGGTTTTACCCGCACGCAGGACTCCAGTTGTACCGCTGCGGCCGGAACTTCAAGCCAGGCGCCATCGGCTTGCCGAACTTCCGCCGTCTGCGGCGTTAGGTCGAGCAGGCCTTTGATGGCGTTACGCGCCCGATCCACGGAGCGGGCTTCGATCAACTCGGCAATGGCATACAAGGCCATGACCATCGCCGCCTCCGGCCACTGGCCGATCAGGAAGGCGCCGGTCACCGCCACACCCATCAGCGCATTCATGTTCAACTGCCCGCGCCGCAATGCCGCCAGTCCCTTGCTATAGGTTGAAATACCGGACAACCAGATCGCGGCGACGGCCAATGCCATACCGAACCCCTTGAAAAGCAATGTGTCGGGCGCGAAGAAATCCAGCGCTTCCGCGCCGACGGCCAGGCCCAGCGCCAGAATGCCTCGCCATAGTTCACTGGCACCGACGTTTTCCTTTGCGACCTGACCTGCCGACACCGGCTTGGGGTCAAAACCGGCCTTGCGGATGGCGGCCAAGGCGGCATCGAGTGCTTCCGTCGTGGCATCAATCGAAACGGTGCGTGCCGACAGTTGGAAACGCAAGGAATGGATGCCCTCGATACTGGCCAACGCACGACGGATGTCGTTCTCCTCGGTCGGGCAGTCCATGGTCGTAATCAGGAAGACGGGTACTCCATCGCTTTGTGCGAGATCGGGGGCTGCTGGGATGTCAGCGGCGGCGGGCACCGCTACGGAGCAACTGCTGGCGCATCCGCAGTGAGTGGTTTCCTGAAGGGGCTTTGGGGTGGGGTCAAGACTCATGGTGTTTTCCTTGTATCCTGTATCAGAAACCCTTGAGTGGCTACAGGGTCAAGCAATTGCAATTAAGGAAAATGGTCGGAGCCGAAGCAATGCCCGAGTTGTTATTTGCATTACACACCCTGTAGTAACTATAGGGTCAAGCGCGTAAAATAAAGTTTTCCGAAATGCCCGGCAGCAAGAAGGATCGAGTCATGAGAATTGGTGAGTTAGGGCAAGCCACTGGCGTCGATATCGAAACCATCCGTTATTACGAGAAAGCGGGACTGCTACCGGCGCCGGCCCGTCATCCAAACGGCTACCGTGCCTATGCTCCCTTGCACGTGGAACGGCTGGCCTTCATCCGCCATTGTCGGGCTTTGGATATTTCGCTGGCCGACATTCAGCGCTTGCTGGCATTTGTGGCGCATCCGGAAAGCGATTGCCGCGATATCGACCAACTGATCGATGCGCAACTGGCCCGCGTCCAGGCCCGTTTGCAAAGCATGCAGGCACTGGAGCGCCAACTCACTGCCTTGCGCGGCCGATGCGGCAACAGCCATCTCGCCGGGGACTGCGGGATTCTTCATGAGTTGGTCGCGGCAGCTCACCATGAAGCCTGCGTCTGCCATAGCGAAGCACTTTCGAAGCCGGCCGAACTGGAGGCAGTGATTGCCCCTTTGGCCACCCAAGGAGCGTAGCCCATGAGTTGGCATCGCGGCATTGCCGTTGCCCTCGCGGCAGCCGGTCTGTTCGGGATAGGCACCCCGTTATCCAAGCTGCTGCTGGCCGAGGTCAGCCCCTGGCTGCTGGCAGCGCTGCTCTATCTCGGCTCTGGCATCGGCCTCTGGCTCATGCGCCAGATTCGCCGTAGCCCGAAGGTGCACCTTGATCGGGGCGATTGGCGCTGGCTCGCTGCAGCCACCGTCGCCGGTGGCATGATCGGGCCGGTACTGCTGATGATCGGGTTGTCAGCCATGCCGGCATCGGGCGCCTCGCTGTTGTTGAATGCCGAAGGCGTTCTGACCGCACTGCTTGCCTGGTTTGTTTTTCATGAAAACTTTGACCGTCGTATCGCCCTGGGCATGCTCGCTATCGTCGCCGGGGCACTGGTCCTGAGTTGGCCATCCGATGCGCAGTTCTCCGGAGCATGGCCGGCGCTGGCGATTCTCGGCGCCTGTTTCGCCTGGGCGATCGACAACAACCTGACCCGTAAGGTCGCACTGGCAGATGCCTCGTTCATCGCCATGGTCAAGGGCTTGGTCGCCGGCATCACCAATCTCGCACTGGCGCTTTTGGCCGGGGCCATCTGGCCGGCACCGGAAATCGTCGCGCAGGCGGCACTGCTTGGCTTCGCCAGCTATGGCGCCAGCCTCACGCTCTTCGTCATTGCCCTGCGCCATCTGGGAACAGCCCGTACTGGCGCCTATTTTTCCGTGGCGCCCTTCTTCGGAACGCTGCTGGCGATCCTGTTGCTCAACGAACCGGTGACGCCGCAATTGCTGGCGGCCGGGCTGTTGATGGCCTTCGGTGTCTGGCTGCACCTGTCCGAGCAACATGAGCATGGGCATCGGCACGAAACGCTTGAGCATACGCATGAGCATGTCCATGGGGAACTCGATGACCACCACATCCATAATCACCCTGGACCAGTGCTGGCAGGAACCAGCCATACCCATCGCCACCAGCACGCGTCGATTGAGCATACACATGCGCACTTTCCCGATACACACCATGCGCACAAGCACTGAGGACGGACAATGATCAAGACCGGTTTGCTGTTTTTTGCCACCGCTCTGGCCGAAATCATCGGCTGTTTTCTGCCTTACTTGTGGCTGCGCAAGGAGGGCTCCCCGTGGCTGCTGCTACCGGCGGCTCTCAGTCTTGTAGTCTTTGTCTGGCTGCTGACCTTGCATCCGGCGGCAAGTGGCCGGGTCTATGCCGCTTACGGTGGTGTCTATGTGGCAACGGCACTGCTCTGGCTGCGAGTAGTTGACGGCATCAAACTTTCCTCACTTGACTGGTTGGGTGCCGGAATTGCCCTGTTGGGTATGGGCATCATCGCCTCGGCCTGGAAACCCGCTGGATAGAAGGCTGCTGGCCCTGGCTCAACGATCAGATTACGACACTCAACAATCAACATGTAGAGCAAAAATACGTTGAGCTGCATGACAATGCGCTAGCGTACGATTATTTTCGTTTTCTGTCACATCCCCAAATAAGTGTTTCGGTAAAACCATTTTTAAAACCGTCATTCCGGACTTGATCCGTAATCTGACCGAAGGAAATGTGCCGCGAAGCACCTAACCCAGAGCCTGTTCCAGATCCGCGATCAAATCCTCAGCATCCTCCAAGCCGACCGACAGACGCAGCATGGCGTCCGAGATGCCGCGACGGGCACGCTCTTCCGTCGTTAATCCATGGTGGGTGGTTGTACACGGCTGGGTTACCAAGCTTTCCGCACCCCCAAGGCTGGGTGCCAAGGCGAAGAGCTTCAACCGGTCAGCGACGCGTGTGGCATCTTCTCCGTCGCCAGCGACCTCGATCGTCAGCATGCCCCCGAATCCGTACATTTGGTCTTTGGCCAGCGCGTGCCCCGGAAACTCGGGCAGACCAGGAAAGTAGACCCGGCTGACCTTGGGGTGGCGGTCCATGGCTTCGGCGATACGCTGGGCCGACTCGTTTTGCTGACGCACGCGCACGACCAGGGTACGCAGGCTGCGGGCGAGCAATGACGCAGTGGCCGGGGCGATCATCGAGCCGAGATTCTTGCGCCAGTTCCATACCGGCATCAGTAATTCCTTCGACCCCATCAAGACGCCAGCGGTGAGGTCGCTGTGCCCGCCGAGATATTTAGTGGCGCTATGCACGACGAAATCCGCTCCCAGTTCCAGCGGGCGCTGATTGACCGGTGAGGCGAACGTGTTGTCGACCGCGACTCGCGCGCCGTAGGCGTGCGCCTTGGCTGCAATAGCCCGAATATCGAGCAATTCGAGGGTGGGATTGGTGGGCGTCTCAAAAAATACCAGCTTCGCGCCTGCGGCCAGCAAAGCGTCCAGTTGATCCAGTTCGCGGCCAAGAATCAAATCGGTCTTGATCCCCAGCAACGGCAACTGGCTGGCCAGTAGTTCCAGCGTTCCGCCGTAAGCGTCACCGATGCAAACGATGCCCTCACGCCCATGCGTCAGGAACAAGGCTGTCTCGGCGGCCATCCCGGAACAAAAAGACCAGGCCATCTCCGCGCCTTCGAGGCTGGCGAGCGTTTCTTCAATCGCAAAGATTGATGGGTTCAGGCCGTATCGCGTATAGAGGCTCCCCGGCTTGCGACCGTCAACGACATCGAGCAGGTCAGCCGTCGATTTGAACGCAAAGGTGGTGGTGTCATACACCGGAAGGTGCGGACTGCCATGTGCGTCCTTGAAACTGTGGCCGTGAATGGTGCGCGTCGACAAGCCGGGCTTGCTGCTTTCAGTCATTTGAGTCTCCTGGTTATTCTTACTGCGGTTTCAGACGGCACGATGCCCAACTCGGGGAGTTTCAGAACGAGATTACTTTGTCGCTATCGATGACCCATTCCGCCAGCGCCGGCATGGTGGATTTTTCGGCGCCCTCGAAATACGGATGGTTCTTGTAGATGCCGCAGCGCGCCATGCAGGTTCCGCACACCTTGACCTTCACGCCACGGGTGATGAGCGCCTTCAGCATCAACGAAAGGTCTTGGTCATAGCCTTCCGGTGGACGACAGGCATCGCGTGCCATGTCCACCGCATCACTCATCAGGAAAATGGGGTTGTAAGCCGGAACCCCAGAAATTTCCGTCACCCAAGATCAAGCCCCGCCACGAGAGCATCGAGGTCGATCATCTTGCCATCGCTCTGGAAGGTGTAGTGCCCGTTCAGCAGGATGTGCCGCCATGCCGCTGGCGATATCTGGGTGATGAGCGCGAGTGCCTTGGTGTTGCCGCTCGCCTCGTACTTCGTCAGCAGCCGCGACAGGATGGCCGAGTTGTAGAAGATGACCGCGTTCGCGATCAACCTGGCGCACTGGTTGCTGATTTCGATCTCGATGTCGGTGCGCCCGGTCAGCTCCTTTTTGCCGCCAACTTGGGCAATGGCCCCGCGTAGCTGGTGGTAGGACTCGATGCGGTTCTGCGAGCGGTGCACGTTGCGCTCCAGTTGGGGATCGCGTAGGTAGCGCAGCGTGTAGATGCTGCGGATGAGCTTGTCGAACTCGAACACTGCGCGCCGCGTCGGGTTCGACGTGGTGTAAGTGCACAGCTTGCGGATCAGCGTGCCCTGCGTCATCTCCTTCAGCCCGAGCGTAGCCACGATCTGGTCGAGGTTCGGTTTCTCGCTGATGATGAGTTGCCGGTCGACTTGGCCTACCGGCCGGATCAGGCACTTCTCGTACAACTCCGGATCGTCGGCGCAATACAGTTCCTGCAACTGGCCTTCCATGTCGGTAAAGCGCGGTTCGAAGCGCAGGCCGAACCAGTGCAGGATGGCAAAATTGGCCTTGTTGACGCTGTGCATATCGCCGGTGATCGCCGTTGGCACGATGTCCGACGTGTTGCGATACCAGATGTCGAACACGTGATGGGCCTCGTAGTCGTGCGCACCGATCAGGTAGCCGTTGAGCGGCACATGGTTGCACAGCAGCGTGTAGGCGACCACGCCCTTGCCGCGCCCGAAATACTTCCGGGAGTAGCGTGCCTTCACGGTCGGCCGCTCGACGCCGAATTTCTGACCATCCACGGCACCGTACAACACATCGAGGTCGAACGAGTAGTGGGGGAAGATGGGTAGCGCGGCGAGGGTGTTGCTGATGCAGTCGTTGGCTGCGTGCAATGTTGCGTGGCGCAGGTACTGCTGGTAGGCGCTCTCCAGCACATGGTACGGAATGTCGCTGGTGCGCGCCATGACCTGGTTGCCGTGGTTCATCGCCTGCGCGATGATGACCGCCATCAGGCTGTCGGCGTCGGCGACCTTCTTCGCATAGCGCGGCTGCAAGGGCGTCAGCACCGACAGGAACTGGCACTGGGCGTTGACGAAGCGGAACACGTCGGCCACGTCGCAGAACGGCAATTGCTCGTAGAACACCTTCTCGCGCGCCTTCGGGTTCTCACCCTTGGGCTTGCGCCAGGTCAGCTTCTGCGTGTCCTTGTTGTATTCCAAGTGCGTCAGCTTGCCCTGCTTTAGTTCGCGATTGAAGGCCAGCCATTGCGTGTGCAGCTCAGCCCCTAGCGCATCGAGCTGGGAATTGACCGGCTGCCGCAGGAATGGGATGTCCATCTGAGCGAGCACGTCGGCCTTCTCGTCCATCGAAACCAACTCGTCGGAGAAATGTCGGTGCTGCAAGCTGTCGTCGAGATAGAGTTCTCCCGACTGAAAGCGCTTCCTGACCTGGCGGTACAGCCAGAACTCGTAGCGGTCGGCGTGCAGGCCCGTTGGCTTGCCATCGGCATCGAATGTCAGCAGGTACGACCGCAAGCGTTTCGGCAGTGTGGCCGCTGGACATTCGGCGAGCGGCCGTTGCGACAGGCGCTGCTGTTTGGCGAACACGCCCTTAGTCCAGGCCAGCGCTGCGAGCCACGGGCTGTCCGGATCAGTGCTGGCGAAGTCAAGCGCGACGTACAGCGGCCTTAAATGGCGGCGAATGCGCTCGGCCAGGATGTCCACTGCCTGCCAGTGCAGCGACAGCTTGCTCACAGGCTTGACGCTCATGCGCTGCGCGGTGCTCTGCAACGCGTCCTTGGCCATGATTTTGTACGCGCGCTGGCGCACCTCACCGAACGGCGTCGGATCGGTCACGCTATCGTCGACGTACAGTGACAGTAGGCGGCCAACCTGCGGTGTGTCTTGCTGCCGGCGCGCCTGCTCGGCGACGAAGGACTGCTTCGCGCCCGCGCTGCTTTCGTCCTCCAGTTGTTTCATGTGGTATGCCATCGCATCGACCAGGTTGTCGGAGAACTGCCGGTAGCGCACCCAGGCATAGCACAGCAGATAGAGGTGGGTCTGATCGGCCTTCAGGTAGCGCAGGTCGTGGATGGTGTAGAAGTTCGCCAGGCTCGCGTAGTAAAGCAGATTTTGCTGCGAGATGCCGAGCTTGGGCAGCAGCGCCTTGGCGATGCTATGCAGCGGTTCCAGCGTGGTGCGCTTTTCCCGTTCGCGGGCCATCTGCCGCCAGCCGAAGTCCTTGGCGTCCTGCTTGAGCGCTGCCAGTTGCGAAAGGGTGTCATCTCGTACCAGGAGCTGGCCAAGCGCAGTCTTGGCCGGTTCGTCCAACACTTCCGCCAGCAGACCACCCAAGCGCCGACGTTCGGCGGACAGGGCTTCGCTGACCAGCGCTTGCAGGGTGGTGTAGCCGGGTCGGATGATCTTGTGCTCATTGAGCCAGACGATCAGTTCAGCGGCGATGAACCCCGGCATCACGTCGCGCCGCACGGTCTGGGCGGCCTGTTGCGCGAGCTGGGGCAGGAAACCGGCCACCCATGACCGGTAGCCGAACAACTCCGCGATCCGCTCGCGCTGGGCATAATGCTCGTGTTTGGTGATCGGCTTGGGCTCGAATGGCTCACTGTGGAAATACTGGCTCAGTACAAAGGCGCAATCGTCCACAACTTCGCTCCAGGCGAAGCGAAAGAAGGCGTGCTTGGCCTTGAAGTAACCGATCTGCAAGATGCAATAGACTTGGGCAGGAAGGCCGGGACGGCTGCTGGCAAACGCCAGTTCCGTTTCAGTCAACGCCAAGTATTCCAGCCGCTGGACGTCATCGAAATCTGGCAAACCGTACAGGGCTTCCTGCTCGGCGTCCGAGAGGACGGTGAGCAGCTTATTCTTGTTGCTCATCGGCAGCCTTTCCCGCGCCACGCCAGCCCACTCGCGCCAAGGTTTCGATCAAGGTGGTGCGCTTGACGCTGAAATTGCGGCACACCGCCGCTTTGGACATGCCGCCATCGAGCGCGGCGACGATGGCATCCAGCTTTTCGCCAACGATGGCGGATGGTCTGCCGCCGATCCGGCCGCGTTTGCGTGCGGCGGCCAGGCCGGCGACGACGCGCTCCTGGATCAAGGCGCGCTCGTATTGTGCGAGCGCGCCGAACACCTGAAACAGGAACTCGCCCGAGGGGGTCGTGGTGTCCAGGTTCTCCGTCAGCGATCGGAACGCCACCTGCTTATCCTTGAGCGAGGTCACGATGCCGAGCAGATGCGACAGCGAGCGGCCGAGCCGGTCGAGCTTCCAAACTACCAGCACATCGCCGGATCGGACGAATTCGAGGGCCCGAGCCAAGCCTGCGCGGTCATCCTTCGCACCAGAGGCTCGATCTTCGAACAGGTGCCGAGCATCGACGCCAGCGGCGAGCAGCGCATCACGTTGCAAGTCCGTGCTTTGGCGGTCGGAATCCGACGACACGCGCATGTAACCAACCAACATAGGCGGATAACCATCAAAAATAGGTTTCCGTATGGTAGTGCATGGCGACATGGTTTTCCGCACAATTTTGAGGCCATCTAGCGGGTGGTGCACACGACTGTTGCAGATGTGTCGTAAAACAAGTGTTTTACGACACCACAAATGCGCCTTGCGTTAATGCAGTCGTTGTCGAATAATGATTGCATCGAATGCATTATTGCGAGGTGATTCTATGGCGATGCTGACAGTACGCAATTTGCCCGACGACGTGCACCGCGCATTACGGGTGCGGGCCGCACTACATGGGCACAGCACCGAAGCTGAGGTGCGGGAGATTCTGGCGGTAGCGGTCAAGCCAGAGTCACGTGTTCGCATGGGTGAAGCCCTCGCAGCACTGGGTCGTACAATCAGTCTGACAAACGAGGATTTCGAGGTATTCGACCAAGTGAGAGACAAGACGCCGGCCAAGCCGCTGGGGTTTGAATGATCGTCCTCGATACCAACGTTGTTTCCGAAGCGATGAAGCCCGAGCCGCACCCGGCCGTGCGAGCATGGTTGAACGATCAAGCCGCCGAAACACTGTACCTGACTAGCGTAACACTGGCCGAGCTGCTGTTTGGCATCGGTGCGCTTCCAGCCGGTAAACGCAAGGACATGCTGGCACAAACCCTTGACGGTCTGATGGGGCTGTTCAGGGATCGGGTATTACCATTCGATACCGATGCAGCACGACGCTTTGCCGAGTTAGCTGTGACAGCCAAGAACGGTGGGCGAGGATTCCCAACGCCTGATGGCTATATCGCCGCGATTGCCGCTTCGCGAGGGTTCATCGTGGCGTCACGTGACACAGCACCTTATGAAGCTGCCACCGTAGCCGTCATCAATCCGTGGAAAGTATAAGAGCCTCGGAAATGCTGCAATGCAATAAATCCCCAGGGTTGGATGCCAATGAGATTATTCGTCTAACTTCGGCAATCGGCCATCAGCCGACGCTCAGGATTCTTCTCCAATGCGGCCGTTCAACCGGGGCTTTTCTCCATACCGGCCATTCAATCGGCGCTACCAGATTTTCTCGGCTGGATGACGGCTGTCCAGCGTTTGCTGGCATGCATGCTGCCAAAGGTGAGGAAAGTTGAGGGGCTGCCGATTGAGTCAACCTGTCGGTCCAAAAGTTGGGATTGATTCTGGTGGCAGCCTGTACCCGGCAAATAGCGTCCTTGCCGAGCAACCGGATTGAATGTCAGGCCAATCCCCAAGATGACTGAATGATCCAGATGCCGTACGCTGTAATCGAACGACGAAAAAACACTAGACGACCGGTCTAGTTGTATTGTAAGATTCGTCTCATGAGTTCTGAACGCATCGATACCCGCCAAGACATCCTCGCCTGCGGCCAGCAGTTGGTTGCCGGAAAAGGCTTTGTGGGCGTCGGACTTTCGGAGATTCTGGCGAGCGCGAGCGTACCCAAGGGATCGTTCTACCATTATTTCGCTTCGAAAGAGTTGTTCGGTATTGCGCTGCTTGAAACCTATTTCGAGACGTATCTACTTAACCTCGATGCGCTACTTGGCCGTACCGATTTAACTGCAGCACAACGCTTGATGGCCTATTTCCAGCGCTGGATTGACACGCAGACAGGTGACGAGGCTGTGCGCAAGTGCTTAATCGTCAAACTGGGTGCAGAGATATCGGATTTATCGGAGGCGATGCGCAGCACCATGCTCCAAGGGACTGAACGGATCATGCAACGCATTGCAGATTGCATCGCAGCAGGGCAGGCCGACGGTTCGATTCAAAACGCACAGTCTCCTGTCGCGTGCGCTCAATGGTTATACGGAGCGTGGTTGGGCGCGTCGCTGATTTCCAAACTTCGGCGCGATGGCAGCGCGCTCGATGCGGCGTTGCAGACAACCCGGCAAGTGCTGATGCTGACCTGACGGATATGATTTATGTCGCGCGGTCCTTTTTGGCCGCGCATTTTTTTGAAGCAAAACTAGACGACCGGTCTATTTATAAAAGGATACAAAGATGAAAAGCTTCGATTATTACAATCCGACCCATATCGTTTTCGGTGAAGGGCGCATCGCCGAGCTGAGTGCATTGGTACCCGCCACGGCTCGCGTACTGATTCTCTTCGGTGGTGAGAGTGCACGCAAGACCGGGACGCTGGCCGAAGTTCATGCCGCGCTTGGTACGCGTGAGGTGTTCGAGTTCAGCGGCATCGAGCCGAATCCGAGTTTCGAAACATTGATGCGCGCGGTTGAGCAGGTCAAGTTGAATCAGGTCGATTTCCTGCTTGCCGTGGGTGGCGGTTCGGTCATCGATGGCACCAAGTTTGTGGCTGCCGCGGCGTTGATCGATGGCGATCCTGCCGAGATCCTCTTCAAGTTTGGTTCGACCATTCGCCAGGCGATGCCCTTCGGAAGTGTGCTGACCCTGCCGGCTACCGGGTCCGAGATGAATAATGGCGGAGTGGTAACGATCAAGGCGCAGGGCGCCAAGCTGCCCTTCATGAATCGCGCGTTATTCCCCGTGTTTTCGGTACTGGATCCGACCAAGACCTATACGTTGCCGAAACGCCAGCTTGCCAACGGCGTGGTCGATGCGTTTGTGCATGTGATGGAACAATACCTGACCTACCCGGCGCAGGCCCATGTGCAGGACCGCTTCGCCGAGGGACTGCTGCTGACCTTGATCGAGCATGGCCCTGAGGCGATCAGCAGCACTGACTACAATGCCCGCGCCAACCTGATGTGGGTTGCCACGCTGGCACTCAACGGCTTGATCGGAGCGGGGGTGCCGCAGGATTGGGCGAGCCACATGATTGGTCACGAGCTGACGGCCAAATACGATATTGACCACGCCCGCACCCTGGCCGTGGTGCTTCCTGCGATGCTGCAGGTGCGTCGCCAGAGCAAGCGCGGCAAGCTTCTTCAGTATGCAGAACGTGTGTGGCATATCAGCATCGGCAGTGAAGACGAGCGAATCGATGCCGCGATTGCGAAAACCCGTGCCTTCTTCGAGAGCCTGGAGCTGCCAACGCGCCTGAGCGCGTACGACATCGGCGCGGATGCTGTCCCGGCAATCATCGCTCAGCTCAAGGCACACGGCATGGTTGCCATCGGTGAGCATAAGGACGTGACGCTGGATGTCAGTCAGCGTGTGCTCGAAGCCTGCCTGTAACTCAAGCAAATAACTCAATTCATTCATTTGCTCCCAAGGAGACCCTCATGAACACCAAAGTAAACCGCCGCATCGTACTGGCCTCCCGCCCCGTTGGCGAGCCAACCGTCGCAAATTTTCGTCTGGAAAGTGCATCGATTCCCGTTCCCGCCGAAGGTGAGGTCTTGCTGCGCGCGCTCTATCTGTCGCTCGATCCCTACATGCGAGGACGCATGAGCGACGCCAAGTCGTATGCCCCACCGGTCGCCCTCGACGCCGTCATGGTCGGTGCCACGGTCTGCCGTGTCGAGACCTCGCGGCACCCTGATTTTGCAGAGGGCGAACTGGTCTTGGCCTACACTGGCTGGCAGGACTACGCGATGTCCGACGGCAGCGGCCTGAGCAAGCTGGGCGGCATGGCGCAACCCTCGCTGGCCTTGGGCCTGCTGGGGATGCCCGGCTTTACCGCCTACATGGGCTTGCTGGATATCGGCCAGCCGAAAGCCGGCGACACAGTCGTTGTGGCGGCGGCTAGCGGTGCAGTCGGCTCCGTAGTCGGCCAGATTGCCAAACTCCGGGGCTGTCGCGTGGTCGGCATTGCAGGTGGTGCGGAGAAATGCCGCTACGTGGTTGAGGAACTCGGTTTCGATGCTTGCGTCGACCACCGTGCGCTCGATCTCTCTGCCCAACTCGCTGCCGTCTGCCCGAAAGGTATCGATGTGTATTTCGAGAACGTCGGCGGCGCGGTCTTTGATGCGGTACTGCCACTGCTCAATACCGGCGCGCGCGTTCCGCTGTGTGGCTTGATTTCACAGTACAACGCGGCCGAGCTGCCGGAAGGAAAGGACCGGCTTTCTTACCTGATGAGGCAAATCCTGGTTCGCCGCATCAAGATGCAAGGTTTCATCATCTTCGACGACTACGGGCATCGTTATCCCGAGTTTTTCAAGGCCATGAGCGCCTGGCTCGCCGACGGCAAGATCAAGTTCCGCGAGGATATAGTTACCAGCCTGGAAGCCGCACCTGAAGCCTTTATTGGCCTGCTCAAGGGCAAAAATTTCGGCAAGCTCGTCGTTCAACTGAACAAGAACTAAGCCGATACCACTTTCTCTCAAAAAAACAAACTCAAGGAACCCTTCATGAAAATTTTCTACAAAACCCGAGCCACCGCCATCGGCGGCCGTACCGGTCATGCAGCACTGGACGACGGTTCGCTCGCCTTTGATCTCGCTGCACCGGATACGGGCAAGGTGGGAGCAAATCCCGAGCAACTCTTTGCCATCGGTTATGCGGCCTGTTTCGATAACGCCATCAAACACGTCGCCGAGAAGCAGAAACTGACTCTGACCGGTAGCAAGACCAGCGCCGAGGTCGGCATCGGCCAGAACAAGGAAGGCGGCTTCTCGCTCGACGTGGATCTCTATGTGGCAATCCTTGGCTTGAGCGAAGCGGACGCCGGCCGACTGGTTGAAGCAACACACCTGGTCTGCCCGTATTCGAACGCCCTGCGCGGCAACGTTGACGTGCGTCTGCACGTAACCACCGCCTAATTATTGGAGAAACAACATGAACATCCTGATGGTACTGACGTCGCACGATCAACTCGGCAACACCGGTTTGAAGACTGGTTTCTGGCTCGAAGAATTTGCCGCACCATATTACATCTTCAAGGAAGCCGGCGCGAAAATTACCCTAGCCTCCCCGTTGGGCGGCCAGCCGCCGCTGGACCCGAAAAGCGATGACCCTTCGGCACAAACGGCGGCCACGACGCGCTTCAAAGCTGATGTTGAAAGCATTGCATTGCTGGCCAGCACGGCCAAACTCGCTACGCTGAATGTGGCCGATTTTGACGCCGTGTTCTATCCCGGTGGCCACGGCCCGCTGTGGGATCTGGCGGAAGACAAGCAATCCATCGCACTGATCGAAGCCATGATCGCCGCCGGCAAGCCTGTCGCAGCTGTCTGCCATGCGCCCGGTGTGCTGCGCCATACCCGCAACGTCGACGGAATGCCGTTGGTCAAGGGCAAGCGTGTCACCGGTTTTACCAATACCGAAGAAGACGCGGTGCAACTATCCCAGATCGTGCCCTTCCTCGTGGAAGACATGCTCAAGACCAACGGTGGCGAGTATTCGAAGGGCCCGGATTGGCATCCATATGTGCTCGTCGATGGCCTGCTGATCACCGGGCAGAACCCAGCTTCGTCAGAGCTGGCGGCGGAGAAATTGCTGGGCATGCTGAAGTAAAGCGGCGTGGCAGCGTTACCAGCGCCTAGGGTGCTGCCACAACCACGGGCTCGCCGCAAAGAATAAATGCGCGCATCTTCAGGGGTGGGTGATTTCCGTGCTGGTTGGGCGCCAAATAGTCCAGATTCAGGCGCTTTTTGACGATATCAAACGGCCATTATATAGCGCTCCAGTTTGCAGCATAGATTGGCGGAATGGCCGTTCTAGAGAAAGCTGACGGGCCATTGGCCGGGGGCACTCGTTGCCATTCAAAGCACGAACGGCTGGAATCGGTCGAGGAAGATCCATTCAGACTAAAAAAGTGGTTTCCCAAGATGGCCCAGTGGGAGCGAAGCTGAGATTTCACGACATATAAGATACGACTAATAGACCCTGCCAATTATCTCCCCGGCGGGCTCCTGCATTTCTATAATTCGGCTTCCTTGATCCTTGCTAGGCCTTGCCGTGCCCCATTCATGGAACGATCCAGAAACTCAGGACTTGTGGAGCTTGTCCACCGAAGAGTCCGCCTTGTTGCCAGGCATGACTGACAAAGGTCGGCTCGGTTTCGCAATCCAGCTCAAGTTCATGCAGTTGCACGGGCGGTTTCCCGAGCGACATGACGAAATCGATCCTAACGCAACGCAATGGCTGGCTGCGCAACTCGGCACAACGACAGAAGCGCTGTCTTCGTATGCGCTAAATGGCCGTCAAGGACAGCGGCACCAGCGGACTATTCGAGTATTTCTTGGCTACCGTCCGGCTACTGGGGATGACTTGAAACAGCTCAATCATTGGCTATGCAGCGAGGCACTCCCGTTCGATCCGCAAGCCCGCCATGGCCGAGACCTTGCGCTGGACTGGTGTCGTATTCATCACTTGGAGCCGCCCGCGAGCGATGAACTCAACCGCACCATCCGTTCGGCAGTACGTAGTTATGAGGCTCAGCAACAAGCGGTCATTTACTCGCGCTTAAGCGCAAGCAGCAAAGCCGCGATCAACCGATTGCTGGGCGAAGACGATACCGATCCCGACGAAGCTGACAACGAAAACGCCAGGAGCATCTCCTTCAGCAGCCTCAAGACCGATCCAGGCAAAGCCAGTCTGGATAGCCTGCTGGTCGCCATTGCCAAACTCAAGTGTATCGACGAGATTGGTTTGGCGCCGGAGGTGTTTACTGATGTTCCCGCCAAATTCATTGACCAGTTCCGGCAACGCTGCTCGACTGAATCCATCCGAGAACTACGGCGTCACCCCGTTGCAATCCGCTACAGCATGGTGGCCATGTTTTGCTGGCGACGCCAGCAACAGCTCACGGATTCGCTGATCGACTTGCTCTTGCAAGTGATTCACAACCTGGGCACCCGTGCCGAGAAGAAGATCGACAAGAAACAGTTCGTTGCCTTCAAGAAAATTCGCGGCAAGGCCCGTCTCCTGTTCAAGCTGGCCGAGGCCACCGTCGATCAGCCGGAGGGAATCATCAAAGAGGTCGTCTATCCGGTGGTGTCCAAGAAAACCTTGGAAGAACTGGTCGCCGAATTCAAGACTATGGGCTTTGACTTCGAACGGGAAGTACAGGAGTCCATGCGGTCTTCTTATGGCCATCACTACCGGAGCATGCTGATGCCGGTGCTGGATGCGCTGATCTTTCAGTCCAACAATACCGTCCATCGCCCGGTCATTGAAGCCCTGGCTGTCCTCAAGGCCAACCGGGATAGCCGACAGCAGTATTACAACGCCGCCGACGTGCCGCTCGAAGGCATTGTGTCGACGAAATTGCGCGATGTCGTGGTGGAACAGGACAAAAACGGCAAAGACCGGGTCAATCGCATCAACTATGAAATCTGTGTCCTGCGCGCCTTGCGGAAACGCCTGCGCACCAAGGAAATCTGGGTCGATGGTGCGGATCGCTATCGCAATCCAGAACAGGATCTACCGGCCGATTTTGCCGACAAGCGCGACAACTATTATGCGATGCTGGACGTACCCAAGGACGTGGCGGTCTTCATTGAGCAGATCCAGTCCACCCTGCGGCAAGGCCTGAAAACACTGAACGACGGCCTTCCGGACAACCCGAAGGTGCGCCTGCGGCAACAAGGCAAGAACTTGATCCACCTCTCGCCGCTGGAGGCGCAGACTGAGCCTCCCAATACCGCCGCGCTCAAGCGCGAGATCGGCCAACGCTGGTCAGACGTCGAGCTGATCGACATCGTCAAGGAAGTCGACTT
Organism: Rhodocyclaceae bacterium; assembly: GCA_008080565.1. Taxonomy (GTDB): domain Bacteria; phylum Pseudomonadota; class Gammaproteobacteria; order Burkholderiales; family Rhodocyclaceae; genus Azonexus. The sequence goes on from VIKE01000056.1 coordinate 16,577, forward strand.
GCGGGTCAACTTCACCGCCGCGTTCCGTACCACCGCCAGCCGCGAAGCGCTCGACCCAGCCCTATTGCAGCGCCGCCTGCTGCTCTGCCTGTTTGGCATCGGCACCAATGTGGGCTTAAAACGGGTGGCCAGCCAACAACCGAGCGTCAGCTTCGAGGAATTACGCTACGTCAAACGCCGCTTCGTGCAGAAAGAGGCGTTACGTGCCGCAATCGGCGAAGTCGTCAATGGGATCTTTCAGATCCGTAACCCAGCGATCTGGGGCAGCGCAACCACCGCCTGCGCGGCTGATTCCAAAAAGTTCGGGGCTTACGATCAGAACCTGATGACCGAATGGCACGCGCGCTATGGTGGGCGCGGTGTCATGATCTACTGGCACGTCGACACCAATTCGACCTGCATTTAGAAGGCGTGCTGCGCCATTGCACGGACATGGAGATTGAGCGCCAGTACGTCGATAGCCACGGGCAAAGCGAAGTCGCCTTTGCCTTCAGCTACATCCTGGGCTTCGACCTGCTGCCTCGACTCAAAGCGATCGCCCGACAAAAGCTCAGTCTGGCGGCAAGTACGGATGCCGCACAATACCCCAACCTTGAACCGATCCTGACGCGGTCCATCAATTGGGAGCTGATTCGGCAGCAGTACGACGAAATCATCAAGTACACCACCGCGCTGAAGCTGGGCACGGCCGAGCCGGAAGCCATCCTGCGCCGCTTTACCCGTGGCGGGGCGGCGCATCCGACCTACAAGGCACTGACGGAATTGGGCAAGGCGATCAAGACCATTTTCTTGTGTCGTTACTTGCACGAAGAGTCGCTGCGGCGCGAAATCCACGAGGGGCTCAATGTGGTCGAAAACTGGAACAGCGCCAACAACTTTATCTTCTACGGCGAGCGCGGCGAGTTCGCCACCAATCGTGTGGCCGATCAGGAGCTGGCGGTTTTGTCGCTCCATTTGCTGCAAGTCTGTCTGGTGTACGTCAATACGCTGTTCATTCAGGAAGTGCTGACGGAACCGGCATGGCGTGATCGCATGACGGTTGATGATTGGCGCGGACTCACGCCGCTGATCTATCACCACGTGAATCCGTACGGCCGCATTGAGCTGGACATGGGGCGACGCCTTTTGCTTGCCGCCTGATGGCGCCTCAGTTTTGCTTGGCAATGACCCGGCGATGAAGGTGATCAATGCGCTGAGCCATGGGCTCAAAAATGCGATTCAGTATCCCGCAGGCTTCCTCGGGAATATTGGCCGCCAGAAAATCACCAGACAAGCCGGCCAGTTGCACCGTCCATTCCTGATGCTGACCTTCCAGTATTTCCATTTCCACCCACATGTCTTGCGGCCCGCGCGCATCGAGAACCGTTTGAAGCCCGCGCTCAAGCGCTGCACCCTTCGTGAGCAGTTGGGCGACCGGTGCTTTGAGCGACACGGGCAGCTCTGGCAAGTGACCGTAGGCGGTTGTTGCCTTCTTGCTTTCGGCTTCTGCCGCTTCCTCCATCAGCATGCCGTAGCGGTACAGGCCAGGGTACTCGCGGCAGAGAAACGCGAGCGTTTCATCGGAGGTTGTGCTCCATAGCCGTTGCAGGTCCAGGACATGCCCGACCATATGCTCCAGCAAGGCCGCGCCACCCATGCCCTGCGCTTCCAGCTGACGCACCCGCGAATCGATCGCGGCAGCGAGGCGATGTTCTTCGTTGACCGTCCGTCCTCCGGGCACCT
>VIKE01000056.1:18329-20590 GCA_008080565.1 Rhodocyclaceae bacterium
GCACCTTGACTTTACCGGCGGCAATACCCGACGCGAGCGTCTCCAGGATTTTGGCGAAGCGGTAGAAGCCCGTAAATTCCGCACACAAGGCGTCCATCTCCGGACCCGGCGCCGTCACCATCAATCGGTGGAAGTCGCGCATGTCCTCAGCCATGGCGGGAAGAATCTCGACTTCCACCAGCCCCCGTGCTTCAAGCTGCTTGATCTTGGCGTCGATTCGGCTGGCCACACGCCGATGCGCCTCTGTTTCGGGCACGGAGAGACGCGTTCTGCGCCTTGCTTCTCCCATGTCACTCGCCTGCAATAGCCTCGGCCAGGGCTTTGCCTGGCTTGAATTTAACGACCTTCTTGGCGGCGATTTTCAGGGCAGCGCCCGTGGCTGGGTTTCGACCTTCACGGGCCGCGCGTTCGGTGACCTCGAATGCACCGAAACCAATCAGTTGCACGGACTCGTTTTTGACCAGAGTTTCCTTGACGGTTTCAATGAAACCATCGAGCAGCGCAGCGGTGGCCGCTTTGGTTTGGCCTGTCTTGGCGGCCACGGCATCAATCAGTTCGGTTTTGTTCATGTCAATTCCTCTGGGTCTGGGTTGTTTCAACGCCGGCGTCGAAAGTGAAACGACTATTGTGCATCAAGGGATCGCCCACAGCCAGCTTGGACTAGCGGGCTAGCTTTTCTTCATTCAGGCGCTCGCGTAGATCGCACTGCGTCGGCCGGAAACACACCCTGAACCGATCAACATGAATGGCTGCTGTGCATTCGTCACCGGCCGTTCGGGCTTAGAGTGCCAATGGGAACTACCGGCCACAAGCCGCCGGTCGGCGTTACGTTTCAATTTTTGCTGCTGGGTGCCCGGTGATCGAGTTGAGTGGCCGCTATTCGGCGAGCAAATTGATGACCTCACTGCCGCAACCCGGCCACAAGCCGCCAGTCGACTTAGCCATCGAGTTTCAATAGTTGAGGGATGCACAGTCCCTGTCGAATGTCCGCTATTCGCCGTGCAAATTTAGGACTGCACCGCCTCGACTCGGCCAGGAAAAAACATCGACGTGTGTGCAAGAATGCAGTCTCAACACGCTGGAGTGATTCTTGGAACTGCTACGTCTCAGCCTATTGTTTGCCATAACGGCATTGGCCGAAATCATCGGCTGTTATCTCCCTTGGCTAGTTCTTCGGCAAGGTAAACCGCTGTACCTGTTAATACCAGCAGCTGTCTCATTGGTCCTTTTTGCTTGGCTACTAACACTACACCCCACAGCGGCGGGAAGAACTTACGCCGCATATGGCGGTATGTATATCGCCGTCGCGCTGCTCTGGCTCAAATTCGTGGATGGTGTTTCATTAACCAGATGGGATGTCTCTGGAGCCATGATTGCGCTCATAGGTATGGCAGTTATCGCTCTTCAACCGACGACTACCTGACCGTACGCTTTGGCACCTGTGTCCCCTGTGGCGACTGACCGCTTCCAGGAAGCGGAATTCCACTGCCCGCTTTGCGGCTATGAATTCGAAGCGAGGGCTGTCGCAAGCCGACCCATATCTGACGTTGGGGGTTTGGAAATCAGTGGCTGTTGTGGAACAGTTTGCCGTCACTGCCAATCATGAGCATGGACATGCACATGCTCGACACCGTTGTGATGGTGCACATGACGATGCGCCAGACCTGCACATTCCAATAGAGCCAGGTCGGCCAATGCCGTTTGGATAGCGCCATCGAACAATACACGACCATTCTGCCCCAGCACGATACACCGCTCGCCGAGTTCAGCTGCCAACGAAAGATTGTGAGTTGCAACCACGAGGGTTTTGCCAGAGTGAAGCAGCATATCAACCAGCCAGGCGACGGTGGCCGGGTCAAGACTAGCCGACGGTTCGTCAAGGAGAAGTAGTTCCGGGTCGAGGGTTAGCAAGCTGCCCAGCGCCACTTTCTGCTTCTGCCCTCCAGAGAGCACGAACGGCGCCTTGTCGAGGAGCGCGTCCAGCTTCAATTGCTTGCTCCAGAGGTCCACTCGCGCCTCGATGTCGGGCAATCCGAGTTGCTTGGGACCGTAAGCCAACTCTTCCCGAACCGACGGATTGAACAACATGGCTTCGGGATGCTGAAACAGTAGGACACAGGCTTTGCGAAAAGCTCGACTATGGTCAGCCTGCTTCAGATAGCGGCGTGTCAGTGCCTTGCCGCACCAGCTGAACACTCCTGAAGTGGGTTCAATGAGACCATTCAGCAGGGTCAGCAGGGTTGATTTGCCGCAGCCGTTCG
>VIKE01000056.1:20632-21432 GCA_008080565.1 Rhodocyclaceae bacterium
CCGGGTTGAATTGTGAAACTGAGGTCATTGAGCAACATCGGTTCTTCCGGCCAGGCAAAGCTTACATTCCGTAGCTCAATCATCGAAAGCCCCCCGAGAGCGCATCGCCAAAGCAGCCTGGTTCGCTGAGGCCATCGACTTATCCAATAGCGTATGCGCCTGGGCAGCGGCATGCCGGGTTCTATCCAGAATTTTGGGTTGGCGCAAGTTTCTGCTTTGAAACGCCATCCGGAAGTCGCGCAGGATTCGCTCAAACGTTTTGATTTGACTGATAGCCAAAGTGGCAATCAGACGAAGTAGAGGAAAGCGGGAGAGCGCATCCAGAAGGTCTACCGACTTAACCAGCCAGAATCCCATGAACACCAACAACAGAACTCGAATGTTGACGAGCAGCAAATACTCACCTCTGAAATTGGCTTGCCAAAGGGAGATGACGACATAGCCCAGGCTCACGGTCAAATTGAATGCAATAGTCGCCAGCAAAGTCTGGCGCAGGATACCCAATACATGGCGACCGGCCCCGAACATGGCAGCGCCAAGCAGTGCTGCCAGAACGACGGGTGTGTGAATGAAGGTAATGGCGACAACGCTCAGCAAATACAGCACCAGCCAAGTTTGTGGTTTCAAACTATGGACCACTTGCGGGATTTAACATAGCGCAGGACCAGCACGGTCAAAACGGCTTCGCCAATGCCGATGACGACATGGGGAATCAACACGGCGGGCAGGGTGACGGACAAGCCAAACGGGAAGAACAACGGCGACCCATCCGACGTGTGAGCCACGAGTGGTTGAATCCC
>VIKE01000139.1 GCA_008080565.1 Rhodocyclaceae bacterium
TCGCAAAATCCGCCCATGGTGAGACAGAAATAGGCGTACGACTGGCCTGCTGACGGCCCTGCTGCTTTGGCCGATGCCGACCAACAACGGGTCTTTAGTCTTTGGTTTGCGGTGCAGAGGTTCGAAACATCCGCAGACCGTTGGCGACGACCAGCAGGCTGGCACCCATGTCGGCAAACACAGCCATCCACATGGTTGCGCTACCGAAGAGTGCCAGCCCCAAAAATATGACCTTGATGCCCAGCGCCAAGGAAATGTTCTGCCACAGCACGGCATGCGTACGTCGCGACAAACGAATTGTCTCCGGAATACGCCGTAAATCGTCGTTCATGATGACGATATCCGCCGCCTCCATGGCGGTATCGGTGCCGGCAGCTCCCATGGCGACACCGATATCGGCGCGTGCCAGGGCGGGCGCATCGTTGATACCATCGCCGGTCATTGCCGTCGATCCATAGCGCCCCTGCAGTTCCTCGATGGCAGCCAGTTTGTCCTCCGGCAGCAGATCGCCTCGGGCATCGTCGATTCCCGCCTGGCGGGCAATACTGGTTGCGGTTGCTACGTTGTCGCCGGTAGGCGATGCAGATCGGTAATCGCTTCCCGCGAGCTTTCCTTGATGGTGTCGGCTACCGCGAAGATGGCCAGTACCCGATCCTCGGTAGCCAGCAGAGTGGCGGTTCGCCCCTGATTTTCATGAACGGCAAGACGTGCCTCGATCTCGGTGCTGCACAGTCCACGATCCTCGATCAAGCGATGATTGCCAAGAATCAAGGTATGGCCGTCCAGGCGGGCCTCGATGCCGCGACCGGGAAGTGCAGTGAAGTCGGCGAGGTCGTTTTCCGGCAGGTTCAGGCTGGTGGCAATGGCCTTCGATACGGGGTGATCCGAATGACCGGCCAGGCTGGCCGCCCAGGAAAGAATCCTCGATTCGGGTTCGACGGCCGACAACACTTCCGTGGCGACCAGTCGAGGTTTGCCTTCGGTGATCGTGCCGGTCTTGTCCAGAGCGATAGCGCGCAATTTGCGGGCCTCCTCAAGATAGACGCCACCCTTGATCAGTATGCCGCGGCGTGCCGCTGCGGCGAGCCCGCTGACCACCGTGACCGGCGTAGCGATCACCAAGGCACACGGACAGGCGATGACCAGCAGGACGAGCGACTTGTAGACCGCCTGCGTCCAGTTCCAGTCAAATAGCCAGGGGCCAAGCGTTGCCACCGCCACCGCGATAGCGAAGATGCTTGGGGTGTAGAGGGCGGCAAAACGGTCCACGAAGCGCTGGGTCGGTGCTCGTGTTCCCTGCGCTTGTTCGACGGCGTGGATGATGCGCGCCAGCGTGGTGTTATCGGCGGCTGCCGTCACCTCGAACTCTATGATGCCCGTTTCGTTCATGGTCCCGGCAAAGACGAGATCGCCCACCGTTTTATCCACCGGCATGCTTTCACCGGTCACCGGCGCCTGGTTGACCGCGCTGTTGCCTGCTGTCACGCGGCCATCCAGAGGGATGCGGGCACCGGGCTTGACCCGGGCCACGGCACCGAGGACGATGTTCGCGGCTGGCATTTCTTCCCATGAGCCATCCTCTTGCCGAACCTCGGCGGTTTCTGGCGTCAGGGCGAGCAGTCCCTTGATGGCATTGCGTGCCCTATCCACGGAACGGGCCTCAATCAGTTCGGAGATGGCATAGAGTGCCATGACCATGGCCGCCTCTGGCCATTGGCCAATCAGGAAGGCACCGGTTACGGCAACCCCCATCAGGGCGTTCATGTTCGGTTGCCCACGGCGCAATGCCGCCAACCCCTTGCGATAGGTTGAAATCCCGGAAAACCAGATGGCAATGGCAGCCACGGCCATCCCCAGCCCCTTGAACCACAGCGTGTCAGGGGCGAAAAAATCGAGCCCTTCGGCGGCAATGGCCAGGCCGAGCGCGAGCAACGCCTTGCCAAAGTCTCCGAAGCCGGAAGGGGGAGTTGATTCTCCCGTTGCTTTGACTGGCTGGATTTCGAAACCCAGCTTGCGGATCGCAGCCAGCGCAACTTCCTGTATGGGCGGCGGAGCCTCAATGCTTAAGGTCCGGGCAGCGAGTTCGAAGCGTAGCGAGCGGATGCCGTCGATATCGGCCAAGGCTTTGCGAATATCGTTTTCCTCGTTCGGGCAGTCCATGGCAGGAATCCGGAAAACGCTCACGGTGCTGGTTGGATCAGGCGCGAACGATTGTGGGACTTCTTGAGACACTACGGTTACTGAGGCACAACTGCCTGAACAACCACCGTGTCCGGTGTCATTGGATGTTTGCTGGTCAGCATGAGTGGCCACGGCGATCTCCTGTTCGTTACCGCCATTTAAAACCGCTACCGCCAGTTCGGCATCTTTCTGTACGAGTTGCGGAAAACGTTGGGCAAGGAGGACGACGAGTTCGGAGCGAGTCATGGTCATATTTTAACGGAGACTGCTTTCGAGTGAGCAGCATCCCTGGGAGAGCCGAGTGCCGCCCAAGGGGTTGCATCGCGGGGAAGGCGCGAGAGCATGAATTGTCGGAATGTCCCGATGTTCATGGAGGAGCGCCGTCATGGCCCATCCCAACGCACACCCCGTTATCGCCGTGCAAGGCGCCGGCGCTACCGCTGCGGCGACCCTGCTGGGGCAAGGCCCCGCCCGAATTCCCACCGGTGGCAAAATCCGCGCCGGTATCAAGGTGCTCACCAAGAAGGCCGCTAGCGAGTCCCGCGCCAAGGCGATCTACGACCAGGGGGTGGCCGAGGGCCAGTCCTTCGAGCAGATCGAGCGTGCCATCACGGCGGCCTTGCCCGACCTCAAGACGCCGCTGGTGCCGCGCAACGTGCCGTGGTTCACTGTGCGGGCGCAGGACTTTCCGAATCCCGAGATCGCCCGGGAGATTCTGGAAATCTATGGCGAGGATCGGGGCGAAGGCCGGCGCCTGTACCGCTTCCCGGTGGTCTTCCCCTCCGACTACTGGCAGACCGTGATGCCCCACGAACTGGCGGCCTGGGGCACCCACGACAAGCACTACTGGTCGCAATACTCGGCCGATGGCCGAGTGCGCCACTGCATGTGCCATGCGCCGGTGCCGGTCGACGATACGGGGCGGCGCATGATTCGCCTCTTCGGCGGGCGCAAGACCGTGGTCCGCGAGGACAATGGCGGCCTGTGCGAACCCGAGGCCTGTCGCGAGTACCAACTGCGCCAGTGCAACCTGACCGGGCGCTTCCTGTTCTTCATCCCAGGCATCCGCTCCATCAGCGCCTTCGAACTGCATACCAACAGCTTCTACGCGATGAACGCGGCGATCCAGAAGTTCGAAACAGTGGGCTTCCTGCGGGGCGGGCGCATTTCCGGCTTTCTCGACCGGCAAGGCACGCCGTTCTACCTGACCAAGAAACTGATGGAGGTGGCCCACATCGACGAGCAAGGCCGGGCCGTTCGCGTGCCACAGTGGATCATCGACCTGGAGGCGCCGGTGGACGTGACGGCCTTGCTGCGCGAGAACGAAGATGCCGAGACGGCCTTGGCGCAGGCGCAATTGGCGACGCAGGTGCTTCAAGGCTGCCCGGCAGAAGCCGGTGCCGAACCGCTGCCGCCGGATGTTGCCGACGTGCAGGCGATGACGGCTGCCGACGCTGCATCCGCCGATGAGCCGCCATTGCGTGACGGCCGTCCCAGCTTCGAGCAACTGATGGTCCGCGTGCAGGCCTACGGGATTGCGCCGGAACGCTACCAGGCCTACGCCGACCGACGCTGGGGACGGGGTTGGAAGATCAACCCAAACGGCCGC
>VIKE01000057.1 GCA_008080565.1 Rhodocyclaceae bacterium
GCCGCGAGGAACCCTCGTCAGCGTCTCCCTGCCTTTGGCGGGCGCCGATGAAACCGCCGGGGAGGAAGTGTCATGATCCGCATTCTCCTGGTCGACGACCATGCCGTCGTCCGCGAAGGCTATCGCCGGCTCCTCGAACGCCGCGCCGACCTGCGCGTCGAGGCTGAGGCCGATTCCGCCGAAGAGGCTCTGCAACGACTGCGTGAATTCGAGCCCGACCTGATCATTCTCGACTTGTCGCTACCGAACATGGGCGGCATCGAACTCACCCGCCGTGTACTTCAGCGCCAGCCTGATGCCCGTATCCTGGCCTTCAGCATGCATCGCGACCCGCTTTTCGCGGCACAGGCCATCCGTGCCGGCGCCCTCGGCTACGTGACCAAGAGCAGCAGTCCGGATGTGCTCATCCAGGCCGTGTACAAGGTCGCCCGCAAGGAAAAAGTACTGAGCCCGGACATCGCGCCCGAGATGGCCTTGATTCTGCTGCAGGGTGAGAGCAATCCGGCGGAAGAGCTGAATCCGCGGGAATTCGAAATCCTCCGCCTGCTTCTTGATGGCCTTGGCGTCGAGGAAATCGGCAACATCCTCAGTATCAGTCCCAAAACCGTGCAGAACGTTCACTACCAGATCAAGGCCAAGCTGGGCGTCAGGACGGATATTGAACTCGCCCGCTTGGCCATGAAGCTCAAACTGATCGATTAGCCTGACTGGCAGGATTTCGGTGAGCCTGCGGCCTCAAGGCTGATCGAGGCTGCCAAACGCCTTCGGATAAGTGACTATGCCCCAGGGCATGCCCTTGTTGGCAATGCGCTTGGTCACTTCCAGCTTGTCGGCATCGATCACGATCACCTCGTCGGAACGACCGCAAGTCAGCAGGATCTGTTTGTCATCCGGGGTGAAAGTGAAGTGCCAGCAACGCTCGCCACTCTGGATGTCCTTGATTTTCTCAAGGGACGTGGCATCAAAAACCTGCAGCGTATTGGCCCGCGACGCGGCGACGAAAATGCGCTGACCAGACCGATCGAAGGCAACGCCGTAGGGCGTCTTGCCAGTTTCCACCGTCTTGATCGGGTCGAGCTTGTCATCGAGAACGAGGAGCTTGTTGCCGAATTCGAGCGTCGCAACATAGTGCTTGCCATCCGGTGACACCTTGATGCCGCGCGGCCGGTCGCCGTATTTGCTGGTCGGGACGGTTTTGAGCAGTTTGCCGCTGCGGATGTCATGCAAGGTAATAGTGTTGTCGGCCTCGTTGGTGACGATCATCCGTTTGCCGTCAGGCGTGAACTCGATGCCTTCGGTTTCCGGGCCGCTGGTGATTTCCTTGAGGAGCTTGCCTTTCCTGATATCGACAATGGCGATGCGGGCCGGAACCTTGTCATCATCGTCGTCTTCCTTGACCACGGCTGCGCCGGGCATGGGCGGCGGGCCGCCCTTGGAACTGGGTTCGTAAGTAACAAAGGCCTTGTCGCCGAGAACGCGGACGAATTCCGGATTCTTGCCGATCTTGACCTGCTTGATGACCTTGCGGGTGGCCAGGTCGATGATTGAAACGTTGGCGTCATCCTTGTTGGCAGTGACCAGATACTTGCCGTCGGCCGTGACGCCGATGCCTCGCGGCCCCTTGGCCCCGACGTCGAAGGAGCCGGTCAGTTCGAGTGTCGCCAGATCAAGGACGCCGATGCCGCCATTCTGGTTCGAGATATAGGCCACGCCTGCTGTCTGGGCCTGGGCTGCAGAGGCAATGCCCAAGGCAAGCAGGGCGGCGCAGATGAGTTTTTGGGGTTTTCCGATCGACTTCATTTTCATCACAATCACTCCGATTCGTCCATGCACTTTAGTTTTTCAGCTTATAGACCTGGAACGTATCTCCGGCCTTGTATCCAAAAATTTGATTGCCGCCGGCAGCGACCGCCACATATTGAACACCATCGATCTGATAAGTAATCGGAGGAGAATTTACCCCGGCGTCCAATTGATCGCTCCACAACACTTGGCCAGTCGTGGCGTCATAGGCATTGAAATACCCCCCACCCTCGCCCATGAAGACGAGATTGCCCTCGGTCGCCAACAAGCCGCCCACCAATGGCTGCTCCGTCTTGCGCTGCCACTTGACCTTCCCCGATGCCAGATCAATCGCCGACAACACGCCCCAACGCGGGACATCCATCAGTGGTTCAAGTGTCGTGTATTCCACGGCAGGCTTGCCTGGCGAAGCGGGAATGACCCTCTTGGTGTATTTGACCGGCCAGTGGATCGCCGGTACATACGCAACCAGTTTCTTCGCGTCCACAGAGGTCGGCGACCAACTAACCCCCCCAAGCACGCCGGGCAAGATCACCTGGCCTTCCGGAGTCGGGTTGGTAAAGGTATTTTGGTGAGCCACGAACTCATCCGATTTGAGTAGCAACTCGCCGGTCAGGCGATTATGAATATAGTACCAGCCGATCTTGGCGGCCTGGCCTACAGCAGGTACTAGTTTTCCCTTATGGGGGTAATCGAACAGGACCGCCGGGCTGGCCACGTCATAGCCCCACTGGTCGTGCGGCACCTGCTGGTAATGCCAGCGAATTTTTCCGGTATTGACGTCCAAACAAACCAAGGAGACCGTATATAGGTTATCTCCAGGTCTTGAAGTGCCATCCATCTGGGGGGATGGATTGCCGGTACCGAAGTACAACAAACCATTCTTGGCATCTATCGCCGGAGTGGACCACGCCGAGCCGCCACCATACTTGGCCGCCTCGGAATACTTCGACAAATCTGCCCGTTCCTTCTCGATATCCCGATGAAGAGTTATGCCATCGGGCGTCGTTTGACTGAATTCACCCTCCCAATTGACTTGGGCGATCGTGTCGAACTGCCAGACGCGCTTGCCAGTATTCACATCAAACGCTGCCAGGAATCCTGACCGTCCATAATTGCCGGCGAAGCCGACAACCGTACCAAGCGGCGTGCCATCCCGGTCGGAATCCAAATGCAGGCCAAAGCCAACGCCAGTCACCCCGATGAGCACCTTGCCCAGGTAAACCACGGGCGCCATGGCGATCCCGACACCGGATTGGCCAGCAATGCCGGCCTTTCTGAGAGGGTCGGAATCCTTCAGGGAAGCGATGGACTCGCTTTTGACGCTACCGCCGTCCGCCACTTCAATATCCCAAAGAACTTTTCCCGACCTCGCATCCAGTGCGATCAGACGGGCATCCACGGTGCCGATGAAGACCTTGCCATCAGCGACCGCTACACCACGATTCGCCGGGCCGCAGCACATTGGATAATCCTTTTTGCGCCGATGGTCATAGCGCCACAACTGTTTTCCTGTAACGGCATCCAGCGCGACGACATGATTGAATGGCAGAGACAAGAATATGGTGCGATCAACCATGATGGGCGTCGCCTGAAACGTCGCCTTGATTCCACTCTGGTAAGTCCACGCCCTGCTCAGCTTATTCACATTCCCAGTGTTGATCTGGTCAATCCCGGAATACCTCCGGTTGCTGTGATCCAAACCATAAGTTGGCCAGTCGATATCGCCAGCAAAGACTGGCGTGAGAACGAAGGTAGCAACCATCAATAACAGATGTTTATATAAGCGCATTTTTTGAGCCCAGGTATTGGTAATTCTCTGAACGGCTGCAACAGGATGCAGCCATTCGTCGCGTGCCCGCCGAGCGGACAGTGTCAGCGTGTGTGCAAGGTCACCCCGTGACGCTTGAAAATCGCGGCCACCGTGCCATCCTTCTGCAATTCCGAAAGAGCGCCGGACAATGCGGCTGCGAGGTCATCCGCCTCGGCCTTGACGGCCATGCCGATAGGCCAGCTCTTCGGGCTCAGCTCGCCGAGCTTAGCCTCGTCGATGGCAAAGCGGGTGTCGCCGGCGAGGGCGCCATCGAGTTCACCGAGCGGCGCCATGATGGCCGAAATGCGGTCTTCGCCGAGTGCCTTGGCGGCCTCTCTGATTGAAAGAAAATGCACGACATTCGAGCGTAGCCTGCCATGCAGCACGCTTCCGAGAAAGGAGGCGGCCAGCGTGTCGACTTCGACGCCAATTTTCTCGCGGGTGAACACTTCGAGCGCGACCGCTGCCGAACCGCTGGGGGCCGGAATGCGCTTGGCGACCCGTGCCATCCCCATCACTTCGTGATGATAGGGGGCAAAAATACGCACTTTGTCGTTGGCCTTGGCGAATTCCGCATCGACCGGCACGCGCATCATCACGTCGGCCGGATTGCCGCGCAGATAGTGGCCTTTCCAGACCATGTTGCGCAGGTCGTCGTTCATGTCCTCGCCAACCATGAAGCCGATGATCTCGGCCTGGAGCCCGAGTTTGGCGGCCAGGGCCTGACCGAGTTCGACGTCAATGCCTTTTCCCGCATCGGAATAAGGGGGGAAATTATTGTAGACGGCGACTTGCAGACGGCCACGCTTGCGGATGTTGTCCATCTGCTCGTCGGCCTGCACCGGGGAAAGGCAGATGAGCAGCAAAGCGGCAAACGCCAGAAAGAAATGGCGGCGGTTGGAACATGTCATACGTTTTCTCCGGAATGTTGAATGGGGTTGCGTGCTGTTAGTCCGGATTCTAGGGATATCAACGCGGGACGGAAGCGCCCGGCGAGGGGGCGGGCAAAATCGGCGCTCACGTCGGGCAAATTGCCTGCCAGCGGCCCCGTTGTCGCTTCCGAGCCGGGGTCAATCACGATCCTGCCGATATAGGTGCCAGAAATTCGCTGGTTAGCGTCGATAAGAAGCGATGGGCAATCGGGTGATATTCCGCACCGATCCGAACAGATTCTGGATTCCTACGGTCAACCGGAAAAAATGGCCAAAATTGAAATCTGCCGTTCCAAACCGGGCGCAACAAAAAGGCGGTCGAACGACCGCTTTTTTGTTGCCTGAGTCAGGCAATCAGGCCGGAATGCCCAGAATAACGTGGCTGGCCTTGATCAGAGCCGAGGCTTCGCTGCCCTCTTTCAGGCCAAGCTCCATGACCGCCTCGTTGGTCACCACGGAGTAGACCGTCGTGCCGCCCGGCAAGGAAATCGCGACTTCGGTATTTACCGCGCCTTTTTGCAGCTTGCTGACCTTGCCGGCCAGTTGATTGCGAGCCGAGAATTTGACGTTGGCTGGGCCAGCCAGCAGCATGACCCACGGCGCCTTGACGTAGGCAACCGCTTCCTTGCCGACGGCCAAGCCGAGCGATTTGACGCTGCCCTCTGTCACGATTGCGACAATTTTGTCGCCACCGGGCATGGTGAGTTCGACTTCGGCGTTGACCGTACCGTCGACCAAAGCGGTGATTTTTCCCTTGAATACATTGCGGGCGCTGACGTTCATGCTGTTCTCCTTGCTGGTTTGAGGGGACTGGCCCGCTTTTCGCTATATACCTGCACAACTAACGCTTTTTCGTCGGGTTGCCTACACTCTAGCCGCTGCCGTCTTGTCATCACAACCACAACGGCGGACTATTTTACGGATATTTCGAGCACCAAAACCTGGGTTATAGTAACCGCTATATAACATTGAACATCACGAAATCATGGATACCATCCTGCATCGCCTGCGTGGCAAACTGGAAGTCGATACCGAGTTCGGCACCTTTCTCGGCGATACCCGCATCCGCCTGCTTGAGGCCATCGACCAGCATGGTTCGATTTCCCAGGCAGCAAAAGCCGTACCCATCTCGTACAAGGCCGCCTGGGATGCCGTTGATGCGATGAACAACCTGGCCGACCAGCCGCTGGTTGTCCGCTCGACCGGCGGCAAGAACGGTGGCGGCACGCTGCTCACCGATCACGGCCGCAAGACCATCGCCCTCTACCGGGCGCTGGAGGCCGAATACCAGGCGGCGCTGGAGCGCCTGTCGGCCAGCATGAACGATGGCGAAGCGAGCGATTTCAAGCAGTTCAGCAAGCTGCTCAAGCGCATGTCGATGAAAACCAGCGCCCGCAACCAGTTCGCCGGCCATATCGTTGCGCTGCGCGAGGGGCATGTCGATTTCGAGGTGCGCATCAAGCTCGATGACGAAAACGAGATCGTCGCCGTCATCACCGGCGATTCCGCCGAAAGCCTTGGCCTGACGATTGGCATGGAAATCAGCGCCTTGGTCAAATCGTCTTCGGTGCTCCTGCTCAATGACCCAACCGTCAAAACCAGCGCCCGCAACCACCTGTGGGGCGAAATCACCCGCATCCACGACGGCCCGGTCAATGCCGAAATAACGCTGAGCATGAAGAGCGGCAAATCGGTCTGCGCCGTCGTCACCCACGACAGCGTCGACAAGCTCGGCCTCGTCGTCGGCGAGCAGGCCTGCGCCGTGTTCAAGGCCTCGTCGGTCATTCTTTGCAAGTATTCCTGACTCATCCGGAGAACCCGCCATGAAACGTCTGAGCACCCTGATCTTTTCCCTGCTGGCCGTCGCCACGGCCCACGCCGACGAAGTCCAGGTCGCCGTCGCCGCCAACTTCACTGGCCCGATGCAGGTCATTTCCACGCTCTTCGAGCGGGACACCGGCCACAAGACCAATTTATCCTTCGGCTCCACCGGCAAGTTTCGAGCGGGACACCGGCCACAAGACCAATTTATCCTTCGGCTCCACCGGCAAGTTCTACGCTCAGATCGCCAACGGTGCACCGTTCCAGGTCCTGCTCGCCGCCGATGACGAAACCCCGGCCAAGCTGGTCAAGGAAGGCCAGGCCGTCGCCGGCACGCCTTTCACCTACGCCATCGGCAAGCTCGTGCTGTGGTCGGCCGACGCCAGACTGGTCGACGCCAAGGGCGAAGTGCTCAAGAAAGGCGGCTTCAAGCATTTGTCGCTGGCCAACCCGAAAACCGCACCGTACGGCGCGGCCGGCCTGCAGGTCATGAACAAACTCGGCGTCGCCGAGAGCATCAAGCCACTGATCGTCCAGGGCGAGAACATTTCGCAGACGCATCAGTTCATTTCGACGGGCGCCGCCGAACTCGGCTTCGTCGCCTACTCGCAGGTCATCAAGAACGGCGCCATCGGCTCGGGTTCAGGCTGGGTCGTTCCGGCCAATCTCTACGACCCGATCCGCCAGGATGCAGTCATTCTCGCCAAGGGCAAGGACAAGCCGGCGGCCGTTGCGCTGATGAATTACCTCAAGGGCGAGAAGGCTCAGGCTGTGATTAAGTCGTTTGGGTACGAGCTGCGCTGAGAAAATGGTGGTGGATCACGCAAACCCCTCCCCAGCCCTCCCCTTGTCAGGGGAGGGAGCCCGACCAGGCGCGACTGAGGGAGCTCCTCCCCTGACAAGGGGAGGTTGGGAGGGGTTTCGCTCTAGTCCTTCAGCCTCAAATCGTTCGACTTCCGCACCAATGACAATTCCGGTCTAATCAACACCACTTTCATCCAACCAAAAACCCGCCACCATGCTGACTGACAGCGACCTCCAGGCCATCTGGCTGACCACGCGACTGGCCGGGATCACGACCGTGATCCTGCTCCTCGTCGGCACCCCCATCGCCTGGCTGCTGGCACGCAGCCGTTCGTGGTGGAAGGGGCCGCTCGGCGCCGTCGTCGCCCTGCCGCTGGTCCTGCCGCCCTCGGTGCTCGGCTTCTACCTGCTGCTGGCCATGGGGCCGCACGGGCCGGTTGGCCAGCTGACCGCCTCGCTCGGCCTCGGCGTTTTGCCCTTCACCTTCTGGGGCCTGGTCATCGCCTCGTCGTTTTACTCGCTGCCCTTCATGGTGCAGCCGCTGCAAAATGCCTTTGAAAGCATCGGCGAGCGGCCACTCGAAGTCGCCGCGACCTTGCGCGCTTCGCCGGTCGACACCTTCTTTTCGGTCGTCCTGCCACTGGCCAAGCCGGGCTTCATCACCGCCGGCGTCCTGACCTTTGCCCACACGGTCGGCGAATTCGGCGTCGTGCTGATGATCGGCGGCAACATCCCGGGCGTCACCCGCGTCGCCTCGGTGCAGATCTACGACCACGTCGAGGCCATGGAGTATGCCGATGCCCATCGGCTGGCTGCCGTCATGCTGATTTTCTCCTTCACGGTGCTGCTCGCCATGTATGTCCGTCGCCCCAAGCCGACGAAGGGAGACTGACATGGACAGCATCAACGCCCGCTTTCGTCTCGACTGGCCCGGTTTCACGCTCGATGTTGACCTCGCTCTGCCCGGCCGCGGCGTAACCGCGCTGTTCGGCCATTCCGGCTCGGGAAAAACCACCTTGTTGCGCTGCCTGGCCGGGCTGGAAAAACCTTCCCACGGTCGACTCGAATTCAAGGGCAAAATCTGGCAGGACGAAAAAACCTGGCTGCCGACGCACCAGCGGCCCATCGGCTATGTCTTCCAGGAAGCCAGCCTGTTCCCGCATCTATCCATTCTCGGCAACCTGAATTTCGGCCTCAAACGCAGCACCACGGCGCAACGCGTCGGACTGGAGCAGGCCATCGAACTGCTCGGCATCGGCCACCTGCTCGAGCGCAAACCGGACACCCTGTCCGGCGGCGAACGCCAGCGCGTCGGCATCGCCCGCGCCCTGGCCGTCGGCCCGGAAATCCTGCTCATGGACGAACCGCTGGCGGCGCTCGACCTCAAGCGCAAGCAGGAGATCCTGCCTTATCTCGAGCGCCTGCACGACGAGCTGGCCATTCCGGTCATCTACGTCAGCCACTCGCCCGACGAAGTCGCCCGCCTGGCCGACCACATCGTCGCCATGGATGGCGGCCGGGTCGTCGCCGACGGCCCGCTCGTTGAAACCCTGGCCCGCCTCGACCTGCCGATCCGGCTTGGCGAGGACGTCGGGGTCGTGCTCGATGCGACGGTCGGCGAGGTCGATAGCGAATGGCATCTGGCCCGCGTCGATTTCGCCGGCGGCAGCCTGTGGACCCGGGATCGCGGCGTGCCGACCGGCAAGCATGTGCGCGTCCGCGTGCTGGCCCGCGACGTTAGTCTGGCCGTGCACCACCCGGAGCCAAGCAGCATCCAGAACGTGCTCGACGGCACGGTCGAATCGATGGCTGCCGACGACCACCCCGGCCTGCTGCTGGTCCGCGTCCAGATCGGCGCCAGCCAGCTGGTCGCCCGCCTGACCCGCCGCTCCGCCGCCCAGCTCGGCATCGCGCCGGGTTTGCCGGTCAGCGTTCAAATCAAATCCGTGGCCCTGATGGAATGAGCAAAAATCCCTACACCCTGCCCGACAACGAACTCGAACGCCTGCTCGACGAAGACGTTCCCTGTGGCGACGCGACGACCTTTTCGCTCGGCATTGGCGACCAGCCCGGCCGCCTCGTCTTTCGCGCCCGCCAGGCCATGGTCGTCTGCGCTAGCGAAGAAGCGCTGCGCATGGGCGAACTGCACGGCCTGCGCAGCATCGGCAGCGTGGTCGCCAGCGGCAGCCGGCTCGACGCCGGCGAAACCATCCTGACGCTTGAAGGCCATGCTACCGGCCTGCACAAGGTGTGGAAAACGGCGCAGACCTTCATGGAATACCTGTCGGGCATCGCCAGCAGCACGGCCGACATCGTCGCCGCCGCCCGCAGCGCCAACCCGGACATTGGCATTGCCTGCACGCGCAAGAACTTCCCCGGCACCAAGGCGGCGGCGATCAAAGCCATTCTGGCCGGCGGCGCCAGCCCGCATCGCCTGAGCCTGTCGGAAACCCTGCTCATCTTTGCCGAGCACAGGGCCTTTCTCGGCAACGAAGCGCCGCGCGCCACCGTGCAACGCCTGCGCCGCGCCTGGCCGGAACGCGCCATCGTCATCGAGGTCGGCGACGAGGCGGAGGCCTTGCGCTGGCAAGAGGCCGGCGCAGACATCCTGCAACTCGAAAAAATGCCGGTTGCTACGGTCAACCGGATAAAAGGGCTAATTCCGAAATCCGCACACACGCGCATCGCCGCGGCAGGCGGCATAAATTCTGCTAATGCTGAAGACTATGCGCGGGCCGGGGCCGACATTCTGGTCACCTCCGCCCCGTATTTCTCGCCGCCACGCGACGTGGCGGTCACGCTGACAGCCCTGTAAAGACGCCGCTCGCCATGAAAATCGCCATCGCCACCAAGGACTTCGAAACCGTCAGCAGCCATGCGGGGCAAACCCGACAATGGCTGGTTTACGACCTGAGCAACCACCGTTCCAACCAGTTGCTGCCCGCCCCGCGCCGGGTCAATCTGGAGAAGGAGCAAGTGCTCCACGTCTTCGAGGACAACGAGCCGCATCCGCTCGACGGCATCGACCTCATGGTAGCGGCCAGCGCTGGCGACGGTTTCATCCGCCACATGAAAAAGCGTGGCACCGAGGTACTGCTCACCGGCGAAACCGAGCCAGCCCTCGCCATCACCCGCATCCTGGCCGGCGAAGCCCTGCCCGACCCGCGTTTCGACATTACGACGGCGCTGTGCAAGGTGCGGGATTTGTTTTCGCGGCATTGAGCTGAAAAGGATGCCTGCTTGAGGAGCGCTGCCCGAATGGCAGCTGGGTGCCTTAACCACAGCACGCGTTGAGATTTCTTACCTCACCGGCGGGAACGAACAAGGATCGTCCGGCAACAGCCCTTATGTCATGCAGATTGGTCCGTTCAGACTATTGAGAACAATTCATGGCGTCGCTAGTATTTTGTTCGTCAATGCCAGTGTCACGAATTGAAGCTATGCTTTGGCTACTTTCGGCGTGGGCAATTGCCAGACTTTGACTTCAGCACTTATTTGTTCGGAGAACTCCATGCGTTCCATGATCGTGGCCGGTTTGATGGCCTTCATCACCTCAGCGCCCCAAGTCCAGGCCGCGACCGTTGTCGCCGATTTCAACGAAATCCCCATGGCCGCCAGCGCATCGACCAATCTGGGTCCGAACGGCTGGACGGTCGATCTGATCCCACGCTACACCTATGAAGAAAACGGCTTCCAGTTCAGCACGGCTTGGTCGCCCACCAAGTACGCAATGCAAATCGGCGCAATTGTCGATACCAACCCCTATTTCTGGACGGGAACCCAGGGGCTTTTTCATTCCTGGGGTGGGTCTGCCGAATACACAAACAGTTTCGAGATCACGCGGGTAAATGGCGAGGTTTTTGACCTGATCAGCCTGGATATCGCCGCGTTGGGAAATGGCTCACGCTACTTCATGGTCTATGGCTACCCGGCAGCCGGTGGCTATGTGCAGCAATATTTCCCCTTGCTTGACAATAGCTTCAACACGCTTGAAACACTGACTTTCGGGGATACTTTCAGGAATCTCAAGAGCGTTTCGTTCTCGGCCTGGGGCCAACAGATCGACAACGTCACCTTTGGAATTTCCGCTCCCGTCCCCGAAGCCGAGACCTATGCAATGTATCTGGCCGGCCTGGGCCTGCTGGGAGTGATTTCCCGACGCAAGAAGATGGTCTGATTCGCACTCAATCGAGCGTACAGACGGGGGCTTTTGCTCCCGTTTTGCATTTCTGGGGGAATGAGCGCAACCAGTCTTTAGCTTTCCCGAGTGTTCTCACCGTCGAATAGCTCTTGCTAGCCGTTTCCGGCCCCAAAAAGGCCACATCAGAACAGACCTCACCCCCTCAGGCCAACGCCCTTGCAAGCAACACGGCCACATGCACCGCTTCGCGCCCGGTGCCATCCTTGATCTGGTGCCGGCACGAAAAACCATCGGCGACAATCGTCGCATCGGCCGGCGCTGAGCGAACCGCAGGCAGAAGCGCCAGTTCGCCCATCTTCACCGAGGCGTCGTAATGCTCGGCCTCCAGCCCGAAGCTGCCGGACATGCCGCAGCAACTGGCATCGACGATCTCGAACTCGAATTCCGGAATCCAGCCGAGCACCTTTTTCATCGACTTCATGGCGCCGAAGGCCTTCTGGTGGCAATGGCCATGGACCACCGCCTTGCCGCCGGGAATCGGCTTCAAATCGAGCTCCAAGCCCTTGTTGCCCTCGCGCATGAGGAATTCCTCGAACAGGAAAGCCTGCTTGCCGAGTTGCCCGACCTCCGGGCCGAGCGACAGGCTGTAGAACTCGTCGCGCAGGGCCAGCAGACAGGAGGGCTCAAGACCGACAATCGGCGTTCCGGCGGCCAGGGCTGGCGCCAGCGCGGCCATCACCCGTTTGCCTTCGAGCTTGGCGGCATCCACCATGCCTTGCGACAGATAGGTGCGGCCGCAGCACAAGGGGCGTTCCGGCTCAGCATCGTCGACCGCCGGGCGCAGCACCTCGACCGCATAGCCGCCGGCCGTCAGCACGGCGATGGCCGCCTCGGCCACTTCCGGCGTGTAGTAGTGGGTGAAGGTGTCGACAAAAAGGGCCACTTTTCCCCGTTGACCGTGGGATTCCGTGTTTTCGGCGAAAACCGGCTGGCTGACGATCTCGGGAATCGGCCGCTTGGCCGAAATCCCCAGCCGGCGCTCAACCAGCCCGGCCAGCCACGGCGAGGCATTGCGCAGACGGACCAGGGCGGCGAGCGGCCGACGGTAGCGATGCAGCCATTCCGGCAGGCCGCCGAACAGTCGCGCCCGGCGCGGCACGCCGAGTTCATCGTTGCGATGCGCCAGGTATTCGGTCTTGATCAGCGTCATGTCGACCGAACTCGGGCATTCCTTCTTGCAGCCCTTGCACGAGACGCAAAGATCCATTGCCGCCGCCAGGTCGGGATGGATGAAAGGCTGCTCGCCAAATTCCCCGTTCAGCGCCGCCTTGAAAGCCTTGACCCGCGCCCCGGTCGAATGCGCCGGATCGCCGGTGATCCGGTAGCTGGGGCACATCACCCCCTTGCCGTCGCGCTGGCACTGGTGATTGTTCATGCAGACGGCAACCGCCTTGGCGTAGTTACCGCCCGTCGCCGGAATGCCGGCATATGCGTCGCCCATGCCGTAGGTGTCGTAGGCCGACCAGTCGAGAAAGGTTTTCATGACAGTCGACAAGCAAAACCGGCGCCACGGCAATAGTCTTTAAAATCAAAGCATCGCGACTGTCGGCAATGCGACAAGAAGGCCTGAGCCGGGACAGTGATCGGTATAATCCCGGCCTTATTCCATGGTTAGGCAACAGCATGAACGACGAGATCAACTACCAGAACAACCCG
Organism: Rhodocyclaceae bacterium; assembly: GCA_008080565.1. Classification (GTDB taxonomy): domain Bacteria; phylum Pseudomonadota; class Gammaproteobacteria; order Burkholderiales; family Rhodocyclaceae; genus Azonexus. Next base: position 13,031 of record VIKE01000057.1, read on the forward strand.
CTGCATGGGCTCAGTTTAAAAAACCTGCTCATTGAAATCGTCGATCACTACGGCTTCGAGATCCTGTTTGCCTATCTCAATATCAATTGTTTCAACAAAAACCCGAGCATCGATTCCGCCGTCAAGTACCTCAAAAAGACCGATTGGGCGCGCGAAAAAGTCGAAGCCTTCTATCTGTACAAGTTCAAAAGCCTGCCCCGCGCTTCTGACGAGCAGTTCGAACTGCCGCCCCGGGACCGCATCGTGCCACCGAACCAGGTACCGGGCGCCCCCGCCGAATTGAGCCTGGAAGATGCCGAGCGTTTGCGAGAAAAACGCATCAGAAAAGCCGCCCTGCACGACCAGGAAAAAAGCCGTCGCGCCGCACCGGGCAAGAGAACGCCAGACCGTTCACCCCCCTCGGCCAGCGACTCAGACCCATGGGCGAAGTGGAGAAAGTGAGCTGGGGGATTCACGCACAGCATCAACCCGTGATTGCTACGGTCAACCGGAAAAAATGACCAAAATTGGAATGGGCTTGAAGTCAGGATACGGGGGAAACGAGCCCCGTTAGCGTGGCTCGTAACGAGTCGACAGCTGGTCAATGATCTCGGCAAAGACCGCTTTGACCTGATCTTCAGCGCATCCCATGAGGACGGCGTCTTCGAGAGCAGCCAGAGCCATGTCGCGCAATTCCTCGAGGTTTTCAGACATCACCTTGAGCTTCTCATGGCAGGCGATCACCGTGCCGTCAGGGCCGCGCCACGGATTTGCATCCGAGCCGTAGTTTTTCAAAGGGGTCAGGTTCACGTCTTCTCCACAAGGCGACCGGGTTGAACAAGTTCGATTATGCCGTCTTCGAAAATGGAAACAAGGCCGGCGGAGAAAGCCGAGTGCCAAAAAAAAGGAGCGCAAGGCGCAAGCCCAGGCTCCTTATCCGGCCGGTCGGTTAGCCCGGCCGAAGATACCTTACACGGGCTTACTTGCCCATGTGCTGCAACACGGTGTGCAGGCGTTCGGCGGCGTAGGCGGCTTCCGGGTCGTTCTCGGTCAGCTTGAGGATGTCGGTCCAGCTGATGTAGCGATCAAGCCGGACCAGGGCGTTGGCGCTGACCACATCCAGATCGATATTCAAATTGATGGCGTCGCCGCTACCGTCCAGCTTGTACTCAAACGTACCTCGCATGCTTCGTTCTCCAAATGGTCGTGGGTTAGATGCGCGCAGTGTACAGACCGGCGCCGGGAATTGAAATGCCGTACCGTTGGTTAAGCGATATTTCCCGCCTGCGGCCGCCCGTCGCTTGTGCACTGCAACGCTGTCGCAAATGCGACAAGGCAGCCAACACGCCCTTTGGCAGAAATCCACATCTCGCTGATTTAATTAAGAAAACACCTCTGGCACAGCGATTGCTGAATAGGCTTCGACTGCATTCGAGGAGCCGACATCGTGGAACTACCAGTTATCAGCAATTCTGCCCCAGCCGCTGAAGGCGGCGGTTGTGCATCCAGCGGCTGCGGTACGGCCCCGGACGCTTTGGGCCACCTGCCCGATCACATTCGCGCCAAGGTTCAGGACCACCCGTGCTATTCGGAAGAAGCGCATCACTACTTCGCCCGCATGCACGTTGCCGTGGCCCCGGCCTGCAACATCCAGTGCAATTACTGCAACCGCAAGTATGACTGCTCGAACGAATCCCGTCCGGGCGTCGTTTCCGAAGTCCTGACGCCGAAACAGGCGATCAACAAGGTGCTTGCCGTTGCCGCCGAAATCCCGCAAATGACGGTACTCGGCATCGCCGGACCTGGCGACCCCTTGGCCAACCCGGGCCGTACGTTCGAGACTTTTGAAGAGCTCTCGGCGCGCGCTCCGGACATCAAACTCTGCGTGTCGACCAACGGCCTCAACCTGCCGATGTATGTCGACCGTATCGCCCAGCACAACATCGACCACGTGACGATCACCATCAACTGTGTCGATCCGGAAGTCGGTGCCAAGATCTACCCGTGGATTTTCTGGGAGAACAAACGCATCTTCGGCGTCGAGGGCGCCCGCATCCTGATCGAACAGCAGCAGCTCGGTCTGCAGATGCTGACCGACCGGGGCATCCTGGTGAAGGTGAATTCGGTGCTGATTCCCGGCGTCAATGACGAACATCTCAAGGAAGTCTCGAAGATCGTCAAGGCCAAGGGTGCCTTCCTGCACAACGTCATGCCGCTGATTGCCGAAGCTGAACACGGCACCTACTACGGCATCATGGAGCAGCCGGAACCGACGCCGGAACAGTTGCAGGATCTGCAGGACGCCTGTGCCGGCGACATGGCGATGATGCGCCACTGCCGCCAGTGCCGTGCCGATGCGGTCGGCCTGCTCGGCGAAGATCGTGGCGACGAGTTCACCATGGACAAGATCGACGTCATGGAGGTCGATTACGAAGCCGCCATGGTCCGTCGCAAGGTTGTCCACGACGAGATCATCGAGAAGCTCGACGCCAAGCGCGGCATCGTCAAGCCGAAGGCAGAAGAGCTCGGCATCCCGGCTGATGCTCGTCCGGTGCTCATGGCGGTGGCCGGCAAGAACGGCGTCGTCGCCGAGCACTTCGGTCACGCCAAGGAGTTCCTGATCTACGAAGCCTCACCGGCTGGCGTGCGCTTCATGAGCCATCGCAAGACCGAGCTCTACTGCGGCGGCATGGATGCCTGCGGTGACGGCGACGTGGCCGAGGCTGGCGCAACGGAGTCGCTGCTCGACCGCAACATCCGCGTACTCGAAGGCTGCGAAGTCGTGCTCTGCTCCAAGGTCGGTTACGAACCCTGGGCCAAGCTGGAAGCCGCCGGCATCGCGCCGAACGGCGAACACGCGATGGAGCCGATCGAGGAAGCCGTGATGGCGGTGTACAAGGAAATCGCGGCGACCGGCAAGTTGAGTCCGTCGGCTGAAGACAGAAAGGTGGCCTGATCATGGCACTGCAAATCACCGAATCTTGCGTCAATTGCTGGGCCTGCGTCGATGTCTGCCCGAACGACGCGATCTACGAAGACAAGCCGCACTTCCTGATCGACGACGACAAATGCACCGAGTGCCTGGGCGATCACAGCGTGCCGCAATGCGCTGCGATCTGCCCGATCGAAATGGCTATCGTTGATGAACTCGGCGCTTTCCTGAACCCGCCGGGTTCGCTGACCGGCATCCCGATCGAAAAGCTCAAGCAATTCGGCATGTGGAAGGACGCAGCGTAATGGCGGTTGTCACGTTCTACGAAAAACCCGGCTGCAAGGGCAATCTTCGCCAGAAGACCCTGCTCGCTGCAGCCGGCCACACCGTCCAGGCCAAAAGTCTCAAGACCGAAGCCTGGACGGCTGACCGCCTGCTCGCCTTTCTTGGCAAGCTGCCGATCAGCGCCTGGTTCAACCCGGCGGCGCCCGATATCAAGTCGGGCGAAATCGTTCCGGAAAACCTGGGTTTCGAAGATGCCCTGCATCTGCTGCTCGAAAACCCGCTGCTCATTCGCCGTCCGCTCATGGAAATCGGCGAGGAACGGCTGGTCGGTTTCGACATTGCTGCGGTCGACGCCTGGATTGGCCTGAAAAACGTCGAGTTGCCGGAAGGCAATATCGAAGCCTGCGTGCATGGTCCGGAAGGTCACGGCAGTTGCGGTAGCCACGCCCATGATCACGAGGAAGAGGAAAGCAGCCATGGTCGCTGCGGCACTCACTGACAACGCCGTAGAAATTGCCCCGGGCGTCCACTGGGTGGGCGCCCTCGACCCGCATCTGCGGAGTTTCGACATCATCCTTCGACACGGTGAAGGAAAACTTCGCCGACGATTTTTTCCGTCGACTCGAAACGGTCGCCCGTTACGACGAAATCACTACCATCGTCCTCAACCATCTCGAGCCGGACCACAGCGGGGCCCTGCCTGAGCTGCTCAAGCGCGCGCCGCAGGCCAAGGTGTATTTATCCAGCCGGGCTCAGATGATGCTCAAGGCGCTGCTCAAGCCGACCGGCGAAAAGCCGCCCGAATACATTCCGGTGACCACCGACGACACCGTCGACCTCGGCGGCCGCACGCTGCGCTTCCTGCACACGCCCTACCTGCACTGGCCGGACACGCAATGCACTTATCTGGTCGAGGACGGCATGCTGTTCACCGGCGATATCTTCGGCTGCCACTTCTGCGACAACCGACTGTTTAACGACACCGTCGGCGATTTCCGCTTCTCATTCGAGTACTACTACGCGCACATCATGCGACCCTTCCGCGAGTACGTACTTGATGCCATTGCGTTGATCGAACCGCTGGAAATAAACCTGATCGCCCCGGCCCACGGCCCGATCCTGCGCCACGCACCGCGTGACTACGTGCACCGCTATCGCGAACTGGCCACACCACGGTTGTTCAACGAGGCGCGCAGCGAAAAAACGCTGGTCGTCTTCTACATCTCGGCCTACGGCAATACCCGGCGCATGGCCGAATCGCTCGCGGCCGGCGCCGAATCCATCGGCGGCGTGCGCGTTTCGCTCTACGACCTCGAAGGCGGCGAGTCGGGCATCTTCACCGACCTCATCGAGGAAGCCGACGGGCTGGCCTTCGGCAGCCCGACGATCAATGCCGACGCCGTCAAGCCGATCTGGGACGTGCTCTCGTCGCTGACCACGGTCAATGTCAAAGGCAAGCTCGGTGCCGCTTTCGGCTCGTATGGCTGGAGCGGCGAAGCCGTGCGCCTGATCGAGGACCGCCTGCGCGGTCTCAAGCTGCGCGTCCCGGTCGAAGGACTGCGCATCAAGCTCGTGCCGGACGCCAGCGAACTCGAAGCCTGCCGCGATCTCGGCGAACAGCTGGCCCGTCACCTGACCGGACGGGTCGAACACCGAGAGATCGACATGGCGGCTCTCGCCTAACAACCAGGGGGAAGAAAAATGCCAAAAGCAAAAGTCACATTTCAGGATATCGGCGTCTCGGTCACCGTGCCGGCTGGTACCCGACTCATTGAAGTTTCCGAGAAGGTCGGCGCCGGCATCACCTACGGCTGCCGCGAAGGAGAGTGCTGCACCTGCCTGACCAAGATCATCTCCGGCGGCGAATTCCTCGCCCCGCCGAGCATCCTCGAAGACCAGGTGCTCAAGGACAACATGGCCCCGCGCGGCCATCGGCTGGCTTGCCAGGCGCAGATCATTGGCGGCGAGATCGTGGTCAAGCCCGCGTAATTCCGCCACCACAGAACAAGATTAAAAGCATCGTTAAAAAAAATCGACCCAACCCCAACAGAGAAATTCAAATCAACCCGCTCTCCAGGAGAACTTAGGAAATGGCACTAATCACTTTCACCAGCCCGCTGCACAAGGACAAGACGGTTTATGCCGTCGCCGGCAGCCACACCCAGACCATCCTCGCGCTGGCCAAGGAACATCACATCCCGATCGATTTCGGCTGCCAGGAAGGCAACTGCGGCACCTGTCTGGTCAAGGTTTCGTCGGTTGACGGCAAGCGCGCTCCGATGGGTGGCCCGCTCAATGTCCGCGAAGTCGCTGCGCTGACCGAACTCGGCCACATCACCAAGGCCCAGATCGAGCAGATGTACGTCGATGACATCCCGCCGACCCAGTGGCGCCTGGCCTGCCAGATGATCGTCCGTGACGAAGACATCCTGGTCGAATATCCCAGCAAGTAAGTAACGAGCGTGACATGAACGGTCCGGATCGGCTTCCCTACCGCACCTCCCTGTTCGCCGAGCTGCTGGCCATGCCGGCGGCGACGGCGAAGGCGGCGGCCGATCCGAATCGTTTGCTGCTGGCCAGCATCGTTGCCGGGCAAGTGACCGATTCCGGTTGCCTACCAGCCGATCTCGGTCTGGGCAAGGCCGTTCATGCCGCGCTGCTCCACACCTATTTTCCCGGGCTTGATGTCAGCGGCCCGCCGCGCGCCATTGAAGCCATTCCCGAATGGGAAGACCTGCAAAAGTTGCTGCTCGACCATCGCGCCTGCGAATACCCGTCCGAACTGCTCATCGCCAATATCGTCGCCACGGCCTGCGCCGGCCGCGACCATCTCTGGCAGGATCTGGGACTGGCCAATCGCGAAGAGCTTTCCCGGCTGATGTGGGTTAACTTCCCGGCGCTCGCCCGCGACAACACCGGTGAGATGAAGTGGAAGAAATTCCTCTATCGCCAGGTCTGTTCGCGCGAAGGCATCTACGTTTGTCCCGCCCCCTCGTGCGGGGTCTGTAAGGATTACGCCAAATGTTTTGGACCGGAGAACTGATTGCCAAGACCGCGCCGGTGCGCCGTCGCACCGTACCGGCCTACGCACCGCACGTCGACCGCGGCATGGCGGCCTATCTTGGCCTGGCTGTCGGCGATGCGCTGGGCGCCACGGTCGAGTTTCTGACTCCGAATGAAATCCGCCACCAGATCGGCCTGCACTGCGAAATAACCGGCGGTGGCTGGCTGCGCCTGAAAGCAGGCAAGGTCACCGACGACACGACGATGTCGCTGGCCCTCGGCGAATCGATCATCGCCCGCGGCCACGTCGACGCCATGGCCGCAGCCGAGGCCTTCGATGCCTGGATGCGAGCCAAGCCGGTGGACATCGGCAACACCGTGCGCCGTAACCTGATCACTTTTCGCAAGACCGGCAACCCGGAAGCCGCCGCCTCCGAACACGACGCCGGCAATGGCGCCGCCATGCGCGTTTTGCCCGTCGCCCTGGCTTGCTACGGTCAACCGGAAAAAACGACCATTTTTGCAAACCGCGCCCAGGCTCATGTCACCCACCACAACGCGCTGTCCGACGCCGCCTGCGAAACGCTGATCCTCATGGTTCAGGATTTTCTCGCCGGCCGCGACCCGATTGAGGTCGAGCGCGAACGTGCCGGCAAGCTGGTCAGTGACTTTCCCGTTTTTGCCTACGACAAACGCCGCCGCGAAAACCCCAGCGGCTTCGTTGTCGACACCATGCAGGCCGTATTCCAGGCCTTCTTCGCCACCGATACCTTTGAGGACTGCCTGATCGACGTCGTCAATCGCGGTGGCGATGCCGACACCACCGGCGCCATCGCCGGCATGCTCGCCGGCGCCCGCTACGGTATGGAGAGCATTCCGAATCGCTGGCTCAAGGTGATCGACGAAAAGATTTCAACGCTGTGTTCGGACCAAGCCCGCAGCCTGCTGGCGCTTGCCGGCAATCAATAGATCAAGGTCTTCGGTCGACGTTGCCCGACTGCCCCGAAAAGCACTCCATGGCCGTGGCCGGCAGGCGAGCCTGACCGATATTACCTAAGTAATAATTTATTTGGCTTGACCACGCACTTTTTGTTACATTTGCCATATAGTGGTCATGTAGTTGCCTAGCCAATCAAAACATCCTTAACAGCTAGCGCAGCGATTTCGAGCAATCGCGGAGAAATAAGAAATGACCCTGTCCAAACGCCTGCTGATCCTGCTTTCAACATCGATCATCTCCCTGATTCTGGTCGCTGGGCTCGGCCTGATCCAGATGCAGCGGGTTTACTCCGCCGCCAATTTCAGCAACGAAAATATCGTCCCGAGCATTCTGGTGCTGGACGAAACGCTGCTCAGATTCAGCCAGGTTCGCGTCCGTGTCTATCGTCACGTGCTTAATACGGACCCCAAGGCCATGGCCGAAATCGATGCCAGCATCGAGACTGGGATCAAGGACACCGAACATGCCCTCAATGAGTACGACAAGCTGATTTACGACGCAGAAGACAAAAGGCTGCTCGATGAAAACAAGAGAACCTTTGCGAGCTATCGTGAATCGCTGAAACCCATCCTTGAACTATCGCGCCAGAACCAAAACGAAGAGGCTCGCCAGAAACTGGCGGCAGCGTCAGATGTAGCCAAGCATTTCAACGAGGCGCTGGAAGCCCACATGCGCTTCAACGCCGAACTCGGCAAGAAGTCAGCGGAGACCGGCCTGGCCGCCAAGGATCTCGCAACCTGGTCGTCCTTCGCCATCGGGCTCGTTGCCATCCTGATCGTCGGTGGTCTCGGGTTACAGATCCGCAGCAGCCTGACGACGCGACTGCATGAAGCCAATCGGCTGGCCGAAAGCATCGCCTCCGGCGACCTTTCCAGCCGTAACGCGCCGCAGGGCATTTCCGACGATGAGCCCGGCATGCTTATCAAGTCGATGGAAAAGATGCGCCAGGATCTGGCCCGTACCGTTGGCGCGATTGCCGCAAGCAGCGACGAACTGGCTGCCTCGGCCGCCCAGCTTTCGATCACCGCCCAGCAGGTTTCGGCCAGTACCCAGAGCCAGTCGAGCTCGACCTCCGCCTCGGCAGCCGCCGTCGAAGAACTCACCGTCAGCATCGACCACGTTGGCAGCAGTGCCGACGACGCCAGCGAGGAAGCTCGTGCTGCTGGCGATCTGGCCATTACCAGTGGCAAGGGTGTCGAAACTGCCACCCTGCAGATCAACCGGGTTGCCGAGAGCGTTGATGAAACGGCCAAGCAGATCCAGACCCTTTCCGAGCACGTCAAGCAAATCGGCAACATCACCACCGTTATCCGCGATGTCGCCGACCAAACCAATCTCCTCGCCCTCAATGCCGCCATCGAAGCAGCGCGGGCTGGCGAACAGGGCCGCGGCTTTGCCGTGGTGGCCGACGAGGTGCGCAAACTGGCCGAACGAACAACCTTGTCGGTTCAGGAAATCAGCACCGTCATCTCAACCATCCAGAGCAGCGTCTCGGGTGCCGTGACCAGCATGCAGGCCAATTGCCATCTGGTCACCGATGTCGTCCATGCCTCACAGGCGGCCAGCAGTTCGATGGATGGCATCCGCAATGCCACCGAAATGGTCCGCAATGCGATCACCGGCATTTCGGAGGCCATGCGCGAACAGCGTAGCGCCTCGACCGAGCTTTCGCGCAACGTCGAAACCATTGCCCAGATGTCGGAAGAAAACTCGGCAGCCGTCGCCTCGGTCGCCAGCACGGCTACCGCCCTGGTTGCCGTTTCCGACCGGCTCAAGACGGCGGTTGGAAACTTCCGCTTCTAAGCCGCCTCGCTGCTGAAAAAGCCAGTTTGGCCGCGCCGGCCTGACTGGCTTTTTTTATGGCGCAGTGAACCAGTGCCTCGGCAAGCCACACAGCGATAGCGCACCGAAAATGAGCGTTTGCTGAAAAGTAACGCCGCTTTGGTGCTGCCTTATTCGCTTTGCCCAAGGTTCAGGTAAGTATTGCCTGTTACTCTCGCGGGCGGACAGTGGTTCGGTCGCATTCGGCCGCTCACGGCATGTCTATTGCTTGAATCCAAAATCACCATTAAAAAAACGGCGTTTGTTTCGTATCCGCCATCGGTTTCATGACGCATAGCCAGTAGATGACTTTTCCAGGGAGTAAAAATGACTATTGAACGCAAGGCAACACTGAGCATTGACGGACTGGCACCGGTCGATTTTTCGATCATGGCTCCGGTCCATGGCAACGACTGTGTGGACATTCGTACATTGGGCGCCAAAACTGGCTTGTTCACCTATGACTCCGGCTTCCTCTCCACAGCCAGCTGCAAGTCGAAAATCACTTTCATCGATGGCGACGTCGGCCAGTTGCTTTATCGCGGTTACCCCATCGAGCAGCTCGCCGAAAACTGCAATTTCCTCGAAGTGGCTTACCTGCTGAAAAACGGCGAACTGCCAAACGCCCAGCAGAAAGCCGAATTCGAGAAAGCCGTCACGCATCACACGATGGTGCACGAGCAACTCGCCAAGTTCTTCTCCGGTTTCCGGCGCGACGCCCATCCGATGGCCGTCATGACCGGTGTCGTTGGCGCGCTGTCGGCCTTCTATCATGACGCAATGGACTTCGCCGATGCCGAGCATCGCAACACGAATTTCATCCACATTGTCGCCAAGATGCCGACCATCGTCGCCATGGCCTATAAATACAGCATCGGCATGCCCTTCATGCAGCCCGACAACGAGTTGAGCTACAGCGCCAACTTCATGCGCATGATGTTCGGCAACCCGTGCGAGAAGTACGTGCCAAACCCGGTTCTGGTCAATGCACTGGACACCATCTTCACGCTGCATGCCGATCACGAGCAGAACGCCTCGACCTCGACCGTCCGTCTGGCTGGCTCCTCCGGTGCCAATCCGTTTGCCTGCATCGCGGCCGGCATCGCCTGCCTGTGGGGCCCGGCCCACGGCGGCGCCAATGAAGCCTGTCTGCAGATGCTTGAAGAAATCGGCGACGTCTCGCGCGTTCCCGAGTTCATTGCCCGCGCCAAGGACAAGAACGATTCGTTCAAGCTGATGGGCTTTGGCCACCGTGTTTACAAGAACTTCGATCCGCGTGCCACGCTCATGCGCAAGGTGTGCAACGAAGTGCTGACCGAACTCGGCCTCGAAAATGACCGGCTGTTCAAGCTGGCCATGGAACTGGAAAGGATCGCGCTGGAGGATCCCTACTTCGTCGAGAAGAAACTCTACCCGAACGTAGACTTCTACTCGGGCATCGTCCAGAAGGCGATCGGCATTCCGACTGAAATGTTTACCTGTATCTTCGCCCTGGCCCGCACCGTCGGCTGGATGACGCAGTGGGAGGAAATGATCTCCGATCCGGAATACAAGATCGGTCGTCCGCGCCAGTTGTACATGGGCGCTGCCAAGCGCGATGTCGTACCGCTCGCCCAGCGCAGCTAACACTGACAAGAAGCAAGGCCGGCCGGGAAGGTATTTTCCCGGCCGGCTTTTTTCGTCTACCGGCGGCAATCCCACGGTCAACCGGAAATTCCGGCCAAATTTGAAATCCCCACTCGCCCGAAGTTAGCCGGTGAAAACGGATCGGCCGACCCGATATTTATATAGCATTTGCCGACTTACCTGGCTTTGGCCCCCTTAAAAAAATATTTCCAACATTTCATATTTAAGACTCATGAACTGTGTAAATTAGAATATTGTCAGTTGGGTAAGCCTGTTGCTGGCCGCACCAACCGTGCTGTTTATTGGTCAATATTCATCTCGTATATTCATGCACAGTCTCCCCAAGTCGGTTCTCGAAGCTATCGATATCGCGCGGATTCCCTCTCCGCCCGAGATTCTGTTGCGACTGGTGCGGACCGTTGAAGACGAGCAAGCGACGATGGGGGAGCTGGCCACCATTGTTGAACAAGACCCAGGCCTGGCCAGCCGAATACTGAGCGTCGCCAATTCGCCCGCCCTGCGTCGGGGCAAAGAACTCAAGAATCTGGAAACCTGCCTGATCGCCTTGGGGACGCGCCTTGTCCGCTCGCTGGCGACTTGTCTCTCCATCCAGAAACTTTTCGACCGCAACCCCAACCTCGACAAATTCGATGTTGCCGACTATTGGAGTCACTCGCTGCTGGTCGGTGAAATGGCGCGCGGTGTGGCCGAACTGGCGGAATATCCGCATCCCGACGAAGCCTACCTGTCCGGGCTTTTGCACGATATCGGCGAACTAATCCTGCTCTCGGCGATTGGCGAGCCGTATCACCGCTTTTTGGCCAATTCGAGCGAAACCCCGAAACTCCAGGCCGAAGAATTTCAGCTGTTCGGCACGACGCATGCCGACGTCGGCGGCTGGCTGATCGATCACTGGGGACTCGATTCCGTGCTGGCCGATGGCGTCGCCTTCCATCACACGGCGGCCAATCAGATCGTCACGGCCACAGCGTTGCCGCAAATTGTCTGGATCGCCCAGGCGCTCAGCACTACCGCGGAGAGCACGCCGGAATTGGCCCTCGTCGTCAATCGCAGCACCCCCCGGCTTGAGATGTCGGCGCTATTGGCAGTTCGCGAACGCGCGATCCAGCGTGCCCGCCAGATTGCCGATGCCTTGGGCATCAGCATCGCCGACGATTTTCCCAAGCGTCGCACGGCACTACCGGCGCCAACGCCGCGTTTGCCTGACCCGACCAATGCGGCTGACGAAGAACTGGCTGCGCTGGTCGGAGGCATGGCCATGCTGCAGCCGTTGCAGCAGGATCTCTTCCAGCTCGGCAGCGATACCGAAGTCCTGCTTGCGCTAAGGGAGTCCGCCCGCATCCTGTTCGACCTCCCGAAAGTCGCCATCCTGCTTGCCAACGACAAAGGCGATGCGTTGTCCGGCGAAAAGGTTGGCGCCCAGCCAGAACTATTCCGGCAGTTATCGATCCCATTGGTCTCTTCCCGCTCGCTTGCCGCGGCCGCCGTCATCGGGCGCCAGGTTCGGACAACATTCGATCAGACCGACTCCCCCGCCTTGCTCGACTTGCAACTTGCCCGCGCCCTGTCCGCCGACGGTCTGCTCTGCATCCCGATGCTGGCGCGCAATCGCGTGATAGGCGTGATTGTCTGCGGCCTGTCAGAAAAGCAATACGGTCGCCTGCAGCGCCGGATTCCCTGGCTGGCGAATTTTGGCAAAATTGCCGCGATCAGCCTTGATGCGGTCATCGAAGCAAACCAGCACCGCCAGCAAGTCGAAGCCGAACTGACCCAGCAATTTACCCGTCAGGCCCGCCAGATAGTCCACGAGGCCGGCAACCCGCTGGGCATTATCAAGAGCTACCTGAGCATTCTCGAACGCAAGCTGCCGGAGGATGGCGTTCGCCAGGAACTGGCCGTGCTGACCGAGGAAATTGATCGCGTCGCCAACATCGTCGGCCACATGACGCAGTCTCTCAAGACCAGCCCGGATACCCGCAGCATTGATCTCGTCAGCGTCCTCAACGACTTCCTTGTGCTCTACGCCGACACCTTGTTCAACGCCAAGGGAGTACGCGTCGAAACGGCGCTGCCGACAATTGATCTACTCGTTCCGGTCAACCGCGACAACCTCAAGCAAATTGTCCTCAACCTCTGGAAGAACGCGTCGGAAGCGCTCACTGAAGGCAAGCTGATCAAGATCTCGGTCAGCGACAACATCATCCATGATGGCGGCAACTATGTTCAGTTGCGCATTGATGACAACGGCCCGGGCATGTCCGAGGAAACCATCCAGGCGATCTATCGGCCGAAACCGGTCGCAGACACGGGGCAACGCGGCATTGGCCTGTCCGTCGTCGGCAGTCTGGCCCGGAAGGAAGGAATACTCATCACCTGCCGCAGCCAGATCGGCGCCGGCACCAGCATAGCCCTGCTGATTCCCAAGAACCGAACAGCCGCCCCGGACAGCAGCGCATGAACGCCATCACTGCACTGTACGAGTTGGCTTCCCGCGATCGGGTCGCAGCAGGACATCCTGATCGTCGACGACGAGCCGCACTTTCGGCAGGCATACAGCGAACTTCTGGCTGGAGAGCGGCGTTCGATCAGCGAGGCAAGCACCGGGCAAGCGGCCATTGCCCGGCTCAAGACGGGCAACATTGACCTGGTCATTCTCGATTTGCGGCTGCCGGATATCTCGGGCCTCGAAATCATGGAGTGGATGACCTCGCACAAGATCGACGCATCGGTCATTGTGTTCAGCGCCGACAAGTCGATCAACTCGGCGATTCACGCCCTGCGCCACCGGGCCTTCGAGTTTCTGCGCAAGGATTGCGATCCGAACGACATGATCATGGCAGTTGACCGCGCCCTGGCCAATCGCCGCCGCGACCAGGAGCTCGCCGTCGTTTCGGCCCAGCTCCAGCACTCCGAGCGACTTCACCGATTCCTGGTCGAGCAATCGCCTGACCTGATCTTCACGCTCGATCGTGATGGCCGCTTCACTTTCATCAACGGGCGCGTCAGCACCCTGCTCGGCTATACGCCGGAAGAACTGCTCGGGCAAAACTACACCGCGGTTGTCGACCCGCGCGACCATGACCACGTCCAATATGCCTTCAACGAGCGGCGGGTCGGCGAACGCGCGACGAGCAATCTTGAAGTGCGCTTCAAGCCGAAGCCAAGCATGCCACGTGCCGGCAGCGGTCCGGTGATGACGGCCATCCTCAGTTCGCAAGGCGTCTACGAAACAGGGATGAGCGGATCTTCGGAAGCCTTTCTTGGCACCTCTGGTGTGGCGCGCGACATTTCGGAGCGCAAAAAAGCCGAAGAAACCATTACCTTCCAGGCATTTCACGATCTGCTGACCAAGCTGCCCAATCGCATCCTGTTCGTCGACCGGCTCGAGATGGCCATTGCCCAAGCCTTGCGCCGCAAGGAAAAACTCGCCGTGATGTTCCTCGACATTGATCGATTCAAGCTGGTCAACGACACTTATGGTCACCAGATTGGCGATCAACTGCTCAGGAAGTTTGCGGCGCGCGTTCGCAGTTGTCTGCGTACCGGGGACACCCTGGCGCGGCAAGGCGGCGATGAGTTCACGGCCTTGCTGCCGAACATCAGCAACACCGAAGACGTTCACGTCATCGCCGAAAAAATTCTCGCCGAATTGCGCAAGCCATTCGTCCTTGGCGAAACCCAGTTTCTGGCGACGACCAGCATCGGCATTGCCGTCTACCCGGACAACAGCATCAACGCCGAAGACCTGATTCGCTGTGCCGACATGGCGATGTACCAGGTCAAGGCACAGGGAAAGAATGGCGCGCTGGCTTTCGAGCCGGATATGCACACGGCCCACCTCGATCGCCTGTCACTGGAAAACGACCTGCGCAAAGCGGTCAAGGAAGGCGATCAGTTCGAATTGCACTTCCAGCCACAGATGAATGCCTCCTCCGGCAAGGTGGTCGGCGTTGAAGCGCTGATTCGCTGGCACCATCCGAGCGCCGGCATGATCAGCCCGGATATTTTTATCCCGATTGCCGAAGAAACCGGACTGATCATCAACATCAGCGACTGGGTGTTGCGCGAAGCCTGTGCCCAATTGGCACGCTTGAAGCAACTAGGCTTCAACGAACTTCGCCTGGGCGTAAACCTGTCGGCCCGGGAATTCGATCGCATCGATCTCCTCGAGCGAATTCGCATTCCGCTCGACGAATTCAGCATTCCCCCCGAATCGCTCGAGATCGAAATCACCGAAAGCCTGCTCATGAAGGACGCCGAAAATATCGTCGCCCGCGTCAAACACCTGCGCAGCACCGGGGTCCACATTTCGATCGACGATTTCGGCACCCGCTATTCGTCACTCAGCTACCTGCGCCGCTTTTCGGTCAGCCGGATCAAGATCGACCAGTCGTTTGTCCGCGACCTGAGAACCTCGCACGACTCGTTCGCCATCATCCAGGCGATTGTCGGGATTGCCAAAAACTTCGATCTGCACGTCATCGTCGAAGGCGTCGAAACCGAGGTGCAGGTAGCCATCCTCAGACAACTCGGCTGCAACGAAATGCAGGGCTATTTCTTCAGCCGCCCCCTGCCATCGAACCAGCTGCTGGAGTTTTTGCAGGTCACGCGGCACTGACCGCCGTTTCAGGCACTGCCACGGTCAACCGGAAATTTCAGCCAATTTTGAAATACCCATCATGAGAAAAGCCAAAACCCGCGCCCCGTCGCCGGCCCGCCTTTCCTCGAGCGGGAAGCTGGCAGCCACTCGAATCACCGGCCAGACGTCGAAATACCTGGCAGAAACCGAGAAGAATCTGAACAAGGTCCTGCCCGTTGCGACATCAAGCAACACAACGCTGATCGTCGATGATGCCGATGACTTGTTCGGCCAACGCTCACCGACCAAGCCTCGATAGGCAAGGCGCACCGGGCATTTCCACGGTCAACCGGAAATTTCGCCCAATTTCAGAATGAGCGCCCGCCTCAAAGCTGGCTGAGCAACTCCGCTTTCTTGGTCGTAAATTCCTGCTCGGTCAGGATGCCTTTCTGAAAAAGATCGGCCAAGCGTTCGATCTTGGCGAAGACATCCCCATCCTGGGCGGCTGGTGCCTGACAAGTTGGAGCCTCGTTGAATTGCTGGGCCGGCTGCGCCATGAAGTTCTGCTGCGGCTGAGGCTGGTAGCCGTTGATGCTGACCACCGGCAGGCTGTTGACGGCGATCGTCCCGTACTGGCTGCTGAAAGTCATCGAATCGTTGCCGCCCTGCTGCTGCGAAACGCCGCCGATCTGATTATCCAAAGTGTCATAGACCGTGACCTGCCCGCCAATATCGACGACCAAACGACGCGAGCCGGGGAAAACGGCGTAGCGGACATTGTTCTGTCCCCCCGTAGAAGATGGCGAACCGAGATCGCCCGGCCACCACTGCCCTGCCGCCGCGGCCGAGACGAACAAGTTGCCGCCAGAACCGTTGCCCGACGACTGGAATTGCGACTGGGCCGGCTGAAAATAGCCCGGCTGGTTCATCAACTGGTTGGAAATCTCGACGCACAGGCCGTCAACCTTGGACTTGAGCCCGTAATTGAACATGTCGCCGACCATGGTCATGCCGCCCATCATCCATTGGCCGGACCCACCGAGCTCCGGATGGCTGAACTGCGCCATCGTCCCGTTGCCGTTCATCACCGCATAGAGCATGGTGATCGCCGCGTCGGTGCTGATCCCGTAACGCTGCGCCAAACCCTGAATAAACTGCTGCCCCTGCGCTGATAACTGTTGCATGACCGACTCCTGGCTGAAACGCCTAAATTTTGAAAATCCCGGCGACCAGTCTACAGCTGTTTTCTTTCAGGCAGTCGAATGGCCCGCAACTCACATCTCTTCAATATCTGGCAAGGGGATAGGTTTGGCTGACCGGGTCCGCCGCCAAACCCATGCTCTCCAAGTCCCAGGAGATAGCGCTCCCGGCGGAAGCTAAAGGGGGAGGCGCCAGTCCATACGACGACTTACCAACCTCAAATATCGTAATTGAGCTGAAACCAGTAGGTCCGGCCATCCATGCGCAGTGAATCCTGCGGCAGGCCGCTGTCGGGACGCCAGTCGAAGGGTGAAACAACTTCGTATTCGCGGTCGAACAGGTTACGGATGCTGAAGGAGGCCGACAGGCCGTACCACTTGCGCTCGCTCGAGAAGGTCAGGTTGGCCAGCCCTACGCCGTCGAGCCGCCGCTGCTCCAGAGTCAGCCGGGAACCGAGATACTGCGCCTCGAGCCCGGTACGCATGGCGCCGTCGAACAGCGGAAAACTGAGATTGAACTTGCCCAGCACGTGCGGCGAATTGACCAGTTCAGCCCCATGAACATCCTGCGCATTTTGCCAGGCCAGGCTGCCACGTGAGCGAACGCCACCTTCCCACAGGCGCTCGAGTTCGACTTCCAGGCCCTGAGTCCGGCTGTTGCCTTCAGGCACATAGTCACCCGCTGCGTCGCTATAGATCAACAGGCCACTCTGCCGATAGTTGTACAGCGAAGCGGTCAGGCGCGTCTCGCGGGTGAATTCGTGTTGCAGGGCGAGTTCGGTGGCCGCCACGTATTCGGGCACGGCAGTCCCGCTGTAAGAGAAGCGCTCATAGCCATGCGGCATGCGGAAGGCTTCGCTGTAGGATGCTTTCAGTGTGGTCTGCTGGGTTGGCTTGTAGATCACGGCCAGACGCGGACTCCAGTTGCCGGCGAGGTCGCTGGCATCGTCGTAGCGCGTGCCGATGTTGAGTGACCAGCGCTCGTTGATCCGGTACTCGTCAGTCAGGTAAAAACTGGCCGTGCGCCGCGACAACGAATCGCTGAACACCTCGACGGCGGCTTTCTCGGGAGACAAATAGGTCCGCCGGAACTGCTGCCGGTAATCATTGCGGAACTCGAAGCCGAAGACCATCGTGTGGTCGACAAACCAGTTACCGACAAATTTCTGGTCCAGGCCCCACCACTGGCCGTGGTATTGGCGTCGGCCGTATTTTTCGTTGTCGAGACTGTATTCAGTAAATTCGCGCCACGAATCGTAGGCATAGTGCCCGGAATAGAAGCGGGACAGGGAACTCAGCGTTGAGCTCAGTGGTGTCTGGTAGGACAGATTGAGGAAAGCGTTTTCGTCGCGTACCGAAAACGGCGTATTGAAGGCTGTTGACCCACTGGGATTGGTCGGCAGCATCTTCTTGCGATCGACATAGGCAGCTTCGATGGTCAGGCCCTGGTAGGCAAATTTCCCGAAGACCCGCTTGTTGGTCTCGCCATCCTGGTTTTCGGCGATGCCATTGTTCGTGGTCGGCGTGTCGTAGGCCGGGAAATACAGGTTACGGCCACGGACATCGAGCGCCGATGCCGACAACAGGACGTCGGCCCCGTTTTCAAAACGCTTGCCGTAGGTCGCCCGCTGCTTCTGGCCGCCATGACTGGAAACCTCGCCGGATAACTGGGCCGCATTGAAATCGCGTCCTTTTTTGGTCACCACGTTGATGATGCCAAGCATGGCGTTGTTGCCGTAGGTCACCGAGCCGGTGCCCGGTACGTATTCGACGCGTTCGACGAGTTCGAGGTCGAGCAGACCGGATTCATCGATGTAGGCCTGGTTGAACAGGCTGTCTTGTGTCGCATAGCCGTCGATCAGCAGCATGATGCGCCCGGCGTAATCACCCGGTTCGCCGAAGCCGCGGCCACCCATGTACTGATAGCGCCGGTCGTAGGTGGTATGCAGGCCGCGCATGCTGTTGATGACGTCAGCCAGCGTACGGTAGCCGAAGGCGCGGATATCGGCCGCGGTGACAATGCTCACCGCCGAAGGGGAATCGCTGACCTGCTGGGCCATTTGCGCGACTGGCACGGCCTCCCGATGCATCAGTTGTTCGAGCGGGAGTTCCGTCAGGTCAACAGCCGGTTCTGCCAGCACCGCGCCAGCGAGAAAGGTCAGGCAAAGCACACCATGCAACCGTTTCAGCCTGCCAAAACTCATCCCGCCAATTTTCCCTGTGTCGTTGCCAGCGCCTGCACATGCAACGCGCATGTCGCGGGCTGTATTTTAACCGACTTTATCAAAAGCAAAAACCAGCACAACAGCAGTACACTTTTGTCATTTTCTCCAAATAATACAAACAAATAGCGACTTCGCATCGGCAGACCAGGACGCCTGGCGGACAGTTTGCGCTGATACGCACCGAAAGCATTTTTGGTGAATAATTACGTCATGTTGAGAATCTTCATTGCCACAGCAACCCTGATCTCGCTGATCGCCCCGGCCAGCGCGGAAATCTACAAATGCCGCCTGCCCGATGGCAAGACCGAGATAACCAACGTTCCCTGCCCGACCGGTAGCGGCACGGTGACGGTGCGACCTGACGAACGCGTTTCTGAAGCCGCCCGCCGGGCCGCCGAGCAGGATGTCGAGCGGATGCGCTCTTATGTAGAAAAACGCGAGGCCGTGCAACGGGCCGAAGAAGCCGCCGAGCGCGAGGAGCGGGTTGCCAGCCAGCGCCAGCAAAACACCGCCAGTCGCGCCCCCCGCCAAACGGGCAACACCGACGAATGCCTGCGCAACATCGAATCCATGGTTCTGGAGGCGAGTCAACGCGCCCAGATGGAGGCGGAATGCCGAAACCTGGTCAGCCCGCAGCCGGTTTATGCCCCCGTCGGCGTCCCCGCCTATCCGCAACGCCAGCACCTGCATCCGCAGCCCATGCCAGCGCCGGTGCCCAAGGTCGAGCCGCCCAGCGCACCGACAATTGCGATACAGCCCTTGAAAAAATAAGCGGACCAGTCCAGCACCACCGCTTTTCCGGGAACTGACCGGACTTCCACGGTCAACCGGAAATAACGGCCAATATTGAAATACCGAGCGGCGTCAGCGTCGCCCCTACGTCCCCCAAGGCACACCATGACCGAGCTTCTCAAGCCCTACTCAGACACCGCCGCCAGCGAGAAAATGATTGCCCGCACGCAAACCTGGCTGGAGCGCGCCGTCATCGGGCTGAACCTGTGCCCGTTCGCCAAAAGCGTCTTCGTCAAAAAGCAGGTCCGCTACGCCCTGACCGCGGCGAGCACACCCGATGAATTGCTAGCCGAACTGGAGCACGAACTGGCGCTGATGGTCGACACCGACCCGGCCAAGCTGGATACGACATTGCTCATTCACCCGCTGGCAATGACGGATTTTCTCGACTTCCATTTTTTCCTCGGCGAAGTCGATGCACTGATCCGCAACCTCGGCTACGAAGGCGTTTTCCAGATCGCCAGCCTGCACCCGCAATACGAATTTGCCGGCAGCACTCCGGACGATATCGCCAACTACACCAACCGCTCACCCTACCCGACCCTGCACCTGCTCCGCGAGAGCAGCATCGACCGGGCGGTGGCAGCCTTCCCTGATGCCGAAGCGATTTTCGAGCGCAACATCGAAACGATGGAACGACTCGGCCATGAGGGCTGGAAGAAGCTCTGGCTGAGCTGAGCTATCGTTCGAAAAGGCTGCTGGTCAGTGCGACAGCTATGTACAGCCATACCGATTGCGGTATAGCCTAAGCTTTCAGGCAAACACGTCAATAGCCAGACAGGGATCCTCCGGGGAGGAGAAGACAAATGTCAATCAACAATAGTCATTCGCTAGCCAACGAACAGGGTGTTGGCACACAGCAGGAAAACGCGGCAAAACCGCCCACCGGCATCGTCAAGAGCGATGGCAATTGGCAGTTGCTCGATGAAGTCTTGCAAGGCAGCCCGGTTGCCACCTTCGTCATCGACACCAATTTCAAAGTCACCCACTGGAACCGGGCCTGCGAATACCTCACGGGGATCAGCGCCAGCGAGATGGTCGGCAGCTCGGAACAATGGAAGGGCTTTTACCCTGCCCCGCGTCCCGTCCTGGCTGATCTGATCATTGCCGGCGAAATCGAAAAAGCCATGGCCCGCTATGAAGCCGGGCATTGCAAGCGTTCGCCGATCATCGAGGACGCCTACGAGGCCGAGGGCTATTTCCCCCACGCCGGCGGCGATGGACGCTGGCTTTACTTCACCGCCGCCCCCATTCGCAACAGCCAAGGCGAAATCGTCGCAGCGATTGAAACGCTGCAGGACATCACCGCCCGCAAGCTGGCCGAAGAGGCGCTGCAGGACCAGTTCGCCAATCTGGAAAAAGTGGTCGATCAACGCACCCTGGAGTTGCGTCAGCGCAACGACGAATTGCTCGAACTCAACGAAGTGCGCAGTCAGCTTGAAGAACGCGTCAGCTTTGCCAGCACGACGGCCATGACCGCCATGAGCAGCATGGGGGAAATGGGCGTTCTTCTGCAAGCCCTGCAAAACTTCAACAACTGCCACACTCCGCGCGACATCGCCGAATCAATCATCAACAGCCTGGCCAATTTCTACATGAGCGGCGTGGCACAGGTTCGCACCGCTGACGAAACAATCGAAGTGGGCAGTGCCGGCAAGGCATCGCCACACGACTCCGCCGTCTTCGCCCGCCTGGTCGACATGGGCCGAATCGTGCATTTCCACAGCCGGATGATCATCAACTACGACGGCGTATCGCTGCTCATACACGACATCCCGAAAGACGACAGCGAGAAAGTCGGCCGCATCCGCGACAACCTGGCAATCCTGGTCGAAGCCGCCGATGTTCGCCTGGCCGCCATCCTGGCCAACGCCGACATGCAACGTCAGCAAGCCATCATTGTCAGCACGATGCAGCAGATGAGCACCGTCCTCGGCGGCGTCGAAAAGAAACAACATGACTCGCTTGAGGCCAGCAGCCACGCCATCCACAACATGGTGCGCAATCTGGAGAAGCTTTTCGTACACCTCGGCCTGACGCAAACGCAGGAAGAAGAGTTGCTTGCCCTGATCGACGCCAGCATTGCTGAAATCTCCCAAGCACAGGCCGGACAGCTCAATTTCCAGGCTGAACTATCGGAAATAACCGGCAAGCTGGAGCGCTTTTTACAACACCGATAGCCTGAACCGAGCGGTCAGCAGGCGCGACATTGCGCGCCTGCCACGGTCAACCGGGAAAAACGGCCAAAAATGAAATGCTGATCAGGCCGTTTCGTGCCCGGCGCCGTCCTTTTCCTGGCGACCCAGCGTCAGTTCGGTATTTTCGCTAAGGGCGAAGAAGAAGGCTTCGACGGCTTTCGGCTCGCCGGAGGCGGCGAAGGTGGTCTGGCCGCACTCGCACTGGCCGACCCAGATCGCTTCGATGCCGCGCAGGCCGCGCGTGCTGACCGGGTTGATGGTCGTCACATCACCGCCACAGCCATTGCAGACCAGCTTTTCCGGGCGCGTCGACTCGAGTTTGGCTTGCGCCTGAGCGATGCGTTCTGCCTGCGAACCCCGATTTTTAGCCTGTCCCATGTCTGTTCCCCGCGCTTTTAAAAGGCTGGCAGGATACAGGAATTCAAACCCGGCCGGCCAGCTCACTGGGCCAGGTGATAGCGCCGCTTGCCGGCCGCCTTGGCACGGTACATGGACTGGTCGGCGCAGCGGATGATAGCCTCGGACGTGCTTTGCTGGCCAACCTGCGGAAACAGGCAGATGCCGATGCTGGCGCTTATCGGCGGCATATCGGGAAGGCCGGTAACAGGTTCCTCGATGATCCGGATCAGCTTTTCAGCCAGATGGACAGCCGCATCGCAGGAGCCGATGTCCTGCACGAGCAGGAAGAACTCATCACCACCGAGGCGCGAAATGGTGTCCGTTTCACGCGTTGCGGCGACCAGGCGGCGGGCGATTTCACGCAGCACTGTGTCGCCGACTTCGTGCCCGAGTTGGTCGTTAACGTTCTTGAATCCATCGAGATCGACAAAAAATCCGGCATGCCGCTCGGAATCGCGCCGGGCCAGCGCCAACGCCTGATTCATCCGGTCATCGAGCAGATCGCGATTGGGCAGGCCGGTCAGCCGGTCGTGCAGTGACCGCTGGAGGTGCAGCCGGCGCTCCCGATCGAGCTGCATCTCGCGCAGGAAAAGCTGGCGCCGCTGGTATTCGACCAGATAACCGGCAGCGCCGCCGATCAGGTTGGCCGAGATCATAAAAAAATTCTGGCTGAGCAACATCGGGGCGGGATAGACATGCACGTAGGCAAATAACAGGTTGTAGAGCAGCAGGACAAAAACGTTGATGGCCAGCGCCTGGATGAAACGGGTGCCGATCAGGTTGTAGGTATAAAACGTCGCCAGCATGAGCCCGGGGTAGTAGTAGGCGCTGCTTTCAACCGGCAGATGCCAGAGCATGGCGATCAGGCCAAGCGCCGCCGACAGGCCGACCAGCGCCAGCAGGAACTGGTTGGCCTTCTCGAACCACGCGGTAAAGGTCAGGGCCAGGACAGCCAGGGGCACGGCCAGCGCCAGCATGCGGATCAGCCAGACCAACCCGAGCTGACTGGGCGGCACGAAAAGGTGGTCCAGTGCGCCATAGACAAAGTACACAAAAACGCCCACGACGATGGCCGCCCGGCCTTGCAGACGCAGGCGCGGCAATAGCTGGCGGAGAAAGACACGCTCGGTTTCCGGATCATGGAAACGCAAAGTGAGCGGATGCATTCTGTTCATCGATGAAACGCCTCGAGAAAGCTTCACGTCGGCCATAACGAAGAACCCGGTAATGCAACCCAAGTATGATTTTAAGCATATGACAAGGTTCCGGTCGCCGACAACAAGGGTTTACACGGTGTCGCAAGCCCGATCGGCTATGGCAATATGCTTGGATGCATGCCTTGCCGCACCTCTCTCTCATCGACTGGATCTCACTGGCCATTTTCTTTGCCAGCTGGGCCGGCTACGCCTGGTATTCCGAACATAGCCAACGGGGCGCCAACGGCCTGATCCGCACCGCCCAGCGCTACCGCCTGGAATGGGCCTACCGCATGCTGGAGCGCGACTTGCGGGTGGCCGATTCGACGCTGATCGGCAACCTGGTGACCAGCGTTTCCTTCTACGCCAACACCACGATCTACATCATCGCCGGCCTCGTCGCGGCGCTCGGCGCCTCCGACAAGCTGCTCAGCTTCACCTCCGAACTGCCTTTCGGCGGCGCCGGCAACCGTGAACTGCTCGAAATCAAGCTAATGCTGCTGCTCGCCTCATTTGTCTTCGCCTATTTCAAATTCACCTGGTCGCTGCGCCAGTTCAATCTGCTCTCCATCCTCGTCGGCGCAGCGCCCCTGGGCAAACCCGGCGAGCCCAACATCGACACCTACGCCCAGCGCGTCGCCGGCGCCAACAACTTGGCCGGCGACGACTTCAACCGCGGCATCCGCGCCTATTATTTCGGCCTCGCCGCCTCCGGCTGGCTGCTCAACCCGGTCATCCTCGGCACCTTTGCCGTCGTCGTTCTGGTTGTGCTCTTCCGTCGCGACTACCGCTCGCCGGCACTGCAACTGCTGCGCGACTAAGCACATGCAACCGAAAAGCCAATTGGCCGGCATCGGATTCGGCCTGCTCGCCTACGGCATCTGGGGCTTCTTCCCGCTCTTCTTCCGCCAGCTGGCGCACGTTTCGCCGATGGACGTGCTGTCCAATCGCGCCGTCTGGGCCTTTGTCTTCGTCGGCCTCCTGCTCACCCTGCGCGGCAGTTGGGGCAAGGTGCTGGCCGTTTTCCACCGGCCGCGCCAGGTGGCCATGCTGGCACTCGCTGCGCTGCTTGTCGGCAGCAACTGGCTGGTGTTCCTGTGGGCCGTCGCCCACCAACAGGTCGTCGCCTCCAGCCTCGGCTATTTCCTGACGCCGCTGGTCAATGTGCTGCTCGGCCTGATCGTCCTCAAGGAAAAGCTCAACCGGCTGGAATGGATATCGGTCGGCCTCGCCGTCGCCGGTCTGGCCAACGAAGTCATTTCGCTCGGCAGCCTGCCCTGGGTATCGCTCTTTCTCGCTGTCACCTTCGGCACCTACGGCCTCGTCCGCAAGCAGGTCCCGGTCGATGCGCTGTCCGGCCTGTGGCTGGAAACCCTGGCCATGCTGCCGGTGTGCGGCATCTACGCGCTATGGATGGCGCAGAGCGGGCACCTGGTTTTTGCCGCCGAGGACACGTCGACCGCAGCATGGCTGATCGGTGCCGGCGTCATCACTGCCCTGCCGCTCATGGCTTTCGCCGCCGCCACCCAACGCCTCGACTTGGCCACTGTCGGCATGCTGATGTACATCAACCCGACCATGCAGTTCGCCACGGCCATCTGGATTTTTGGCGAACCGCTGCAGATTGAGCGACTGGTCAGTTTCGGGCTGATCTGGCTCGGGCTCGGTTTCTTCAGCCTCAGCATGTGGCAGAAGCTGCACCGGACAGACCCCGGCTGAGGCCAACCTACCCGGCAGACGGCGCTGATTTTTCCTTTTTCTTGCGCTCGCTTGCCTTGCGGGCGCGCTGCATGCGCATCAGCCGCCGGTGGATTTCATCGGAATCCATCCAGAGATCGGACCCCTTGAGGATGTTGGTGATCTCGGTTTCCGTCAGGAAGGGCGAACAGAGCCGGCTCATCACCTTCTCGAACCAGTTGCCGAGGGCCAGCACTTCGGCCTGCTGTTCGTTGCCCTTGCCGGCAAAGATCCCCGAGTAGATGTGGAACATCAACTGACAGTTGTCGTGCACCACGAGTTCGTCACCGGACAGGAAAATCAGGGCCGCCATCGAATAGGCCCGCGCCTCGAGGATGGTCACCACCCGGGCATTCGAGGCCCGCACGTTGTTGATGATCTGCAGGCCGGTATTGAAGTCGCCGCCCGATGAATTGAGGTGGATATAGACCAGATCCGTCTCGGCGGCTGAGCGCAGGGTGTAGAACAGCTCGGTGTAATACTGCGGCTCGTGGATGTCGCCACACAGGTAGTACGACACCTGGCGAACCGGCAACTGCTGTTCGTAGCGGATCAAGCCGCGAAAGGATGCTGCCTCTTCAGCGATCATCTCGTCATCTCGACCGGTCGATTCTCGGTGCATGATCTCTCCTCAGCTGTTTCGGCTCATTATGAGCCAGTTTTTCACCTTCAGGATGGGTGACCGCGACCGGTATCATGAGGGTGTTGAATCCATCGTCCGGCACGACAGGGAGAGAACATGCGAATAGGCGTTCCCAGGGAAATCAAGAACCACGAATACCGGGTTGGTCTGACCCCGGGCAGCGTCCGGGAGGCTGTCGCCCACGGTCATCAGGTCATCGTCGAGAAGGGCGCCGGCCAGGCCATCGGGCTGAGCGACGAACTTTATCTGGCGGCCGGGGCTGACCTGGCCGATAGCGCCACGGAAGTCTTTGCCCGGGCCGACCTGATCGTCAAGGTCAAGGAACCGCAAGCCGAAGAGTGTCGTTTGCTGCGCCCGGACCAGGCCCTGTTCACCTATCTGCACCTGGCGCCGGATCGTCACCTGACTGAACTGCTCATGGCCTCCGGCGTTACCGCCATTGCCTACGAAACAGTCAGCGATGCCGGGGGTCGCCTGCCCTTGCTGGCACCGATGAGCGAAGTCGCCGGCCGGATGTCGATCCAGGTCGGGGCGGCCTGCCTGGAAAAACCGAAAGGCGGCTCAGGCGTGCTACTGGGCGGCGTGCCGGGCGTTGCGCCGGGCAAGGTCGTCATCCTCGGCGCCGGCGTTGTTGGCGCCAATGCGGCCATGATCGCCGTCGGCATGGGGGCCGAGGTGACCGTCATCAACCGCTCGCTCGACCGCCTGCGCTGGCTCGATGCGCATTTCGGCAACCGGATCAGGACGCTGCTGGCCACTGGCGAAGCGATCGAAACCAGCCTGCTCGATGCCGACCTGATCATCGGCGCCGCGCTGATTCCCGGCGCCACGACGCCGCACCTTCTGCGCCGCGAACAGCTCCGCCAGCTCCGTCCCGGCTCGGTGCTGGTCGATGTCTCGATCGACCAGGGCGGCTGTTTCGAGAGCAGCCGTCCGACCACCCATGCCGAGCCGACCTACATCGTCGACGACGTCATCCATTACTGCGTCGCCAACATGCCCGGCGCCGTGCCGCGCACCTCGACCTTCGCCCTGAACAACGCCACCCTGCCCTTTGTCCTGGCCATCGCCGACAAAGGCTGGCGGCAGGCCCTGCTCGACGACCGCCATTTGCGCGATGGCCTCAATATCCACCAGGGAAAAGTCACCTGCGCCGCCGTCGCAGCAGTACACGGGTTTGCTACGGTCGACCCGGAAAATGTGCTGAAAATGAAAGACTGACATAGAAAATGGATGGCGCCGTTACCGCCACGCCGCGCATCACGATGGGACGGATTCTCCTGTTCCTGCTGCTGACCGTGCTCAACGGCTGCGCCAGCATGCGAAACACGCCTGCCGACACAACCTATCAGGATCGCCTCGGTCAGGTTACGGTCATTGCCATCGAGCAAGCACCCGAGCTCAAATTCGAAGGTTTCGTTCGCAGCAAGGGAGGCGGTGCCGCCTTCGCCGGCGGCGGCACATTCACCGCCTGCATGACCGGG
Organism: Rhodocyclaceae bacterium; assembly: GCA_008080565.1. GTDB lineage: Bacteria > Pseudomonadota > Gammaproteobacteria > Burkholderiales > Rhodocyclaceae > Azonexus. Next base: position 40,150 of record VIKE01000057.1, read on the forward strand.
ATTGGCCACTGCAGCGGATCGATGTGCGGTGCGGCATTGCTCCTGATGCTGGGAGTCTGCGGCGTGGCTGGCCTGGTTGGCGGTGTCGCAGGCGCCGTCACGGCGCCCAGCGCTGAGCAGGTGGCGGCCAGCGAAGCGGCCATGGCGCGGGTATTCGAGGTACGGACGATTCAGGAATCGGTACGTCATTCCGTTGAAGAAGCGGCCCTCGCTGCCGGAATAGAGCTGCGTCAATTGCCCGAGCAGGAAATTCGTGCCGCTGCGGCGACCAAAGACTATCGGCTACTGGCGGCTCTTGGCATAGATACCGTTCTTGAAACTACGCTGCGCAAAGCGGGGACGACAGGCTCAGGTCTCAATGATCCCGTCACCGCCTACATGGAAGTGCATGTGCGCCTTGTCGATACCGCCAGCAATAGCGAGAGGTATTCAACCGACTACCTCTACCAAGGACGACGTCTTGACCTTGCGTCCTGGTCAGCCAATCAGGCGAAACCACTGATCGATGAACTGAACAGGGGCTACCGGACGCTCGGCAACCATATAAGCGAGAGCATTTTCAGCCTTTACACCTTTCCCGATCGAGCCTGGCGTTCGGCCGGTGGCCTGTTGTCCTCGTCATTTGGCCTGGCGCCGATTTATCCACCGACCCGCGGCACGCTGACCGGGGATCGATTCATTGGCGCAAAGTTCGAATGGTTTGCCGTCGAGGGATTACGACCACGGTTCAAATGGGAGGCCTTTCCCCGTCCGGGAGATGTTGCTGCTGCGCCAGAGGAGATGGCGCGGATCAGCAATGTCCGTTACGACCTGCTGATCTCGCGCGAAGAAAACATGGGCCCCGGGGAGCTGGTCTATCGCAGGGAAGGCTTGCCTAAACCCGAACACACGATCGCTATCAGCCTGCAACCGGACCGTCGCTACTTCTGGACGGTGCGAGCCCGGTTTGGCCTCGATGGAAGAACAAGACTGACCGAGTGGGGTTCGACGCATTTTGCCGTGCGTGAAAAAATAACGGCACCGTCGCAGCATTCCTATCGTTTCAGGACGCCTGGCCTGGATTGAGGAAAGATCCAGCGATGTCGCGCCGGCTGCTCGACCTTATCACCTTCAGCAAAGACCTCTGCTCACTCGGCGCCGACATCATCACCGCCCTGCCGCTCATGGCCTTTGCCACCGCCATCCGGACTTTCGGCCAAGCACTGCCCACGGCGCGACTCGTCAGTTTCGGGCTGATCTGGCTCTGACCGGGAATCTTCAGCGTCAGCATGAGGCACAACTTGCACCGCGCCTGAGCGACAAAGGGGGATAATTCCCTGACCGGATAAGCCGAGACACCGCATGCTCGAGAGTACCCTGATCATTCTGCTGCTGATCGCCGCCAGCGCCTTTTTTGCCACCTCCGAGATCGCCTTGGCCGCCGCCCGCCGGCTCAAGCTGCAACAACTGGCCGACGACGGCGAGGCGCGAGCCAAGCAGGCCCTGGCCTTGCAGGCGCAGCCCGGCCATTTCTTCACGACCATCCAGATCGGCCTCAACGCCGTTGCCATCCTTGCCGGCATCCTCGGCGAAGGCGCCTACGCGCCCTACTTCACCACCCTGCTCGCCCCCCATTTCGCCAGCCCCGACACTGCCGGCACGCTGGCTACTGTGCTTTCCTTCCTGCTCGTCACCTCGGTCTTCATCCTTTTCGCCGACCTTGTGCCGAAGCGTATTGCCATCGTCGCCCCCGAGCGCATCGCGCTGCGCATCGCCGGGCCGATGACGCTGTGCATCCGCCTTCTGTCGCCGCTGATCTGGGCCTTCAACGGCATTGCCAGCCGCATCCTGGCGGCGCTCGGCCTGCCCCAGAAGCGCCCGGACGACGTCACGGCCGAGGATATCGTCGCCCTCGCCCAAGCCGGCGCCGATGCCGGCGTAGTTGCCGAGCAGGAGCAGCAGATGATCGAGAACGTGCTCGAACTCGACACGCGGACGGCGCCGTCGTCGATGACGCCGCGCGACGGTATCGTCTGGCTCGCGGTCGACGAGGACGAGGCCAGCCTGCGCGCCAAGCTGGCGACGCATCCGCACTCGAAATATCCGGTCTGCCGCGACGAGATCGACCAGCCGCTCGGCTACGTGGACGCCAAGGACCTGCTCAGCCGCATCATCGCTGGCCAGCCGCTGGCGCTCGACGCGCCGCTGCTCAATCCGGCCCTGATCCTGCCCGACACCCTGACGCTCTCCGAAATCCTCGGCCACTTTCGCGCCGGTCGCGAAGATTTCGCGCTGATCATCAACGAATACGCGCTGATCGTCGGCCTGATCACCCTCAACGACCTGACCAGCACGCTGGTAGGCGACCCGCTGATCGACAGCGACGAAGCCCAGATCGTCCGCCGCGACGCCGATTCGTGGCTGATCGACGGCCTGACGCCGATTGGCGATGTCGAGACCGAACTCGACCTGCCGCCCTTCCCGGACGATAGCCAGTACGAGACGGTCGCCGGTTTCATGATGTACATGCTGCGCAAGCTGCCCAAACGCACCGACAGCGTGATCCACGGCGGCCTCAAGTTCGAGGTCATCGACGTCGACCGCAACCGCATCGACCAGCTACTCGTCACCCGCCTGCCGCCGACCGCGTAAAACCTGCCGCCGCGGGCGATAATCGGGTGATGTCCCGTTTCCTGATCTACGCCATCGTCTTCATCGAAGGCTTCTGCTCGCTCGGCGCCGAAGTCATCGCACTGCGCCGGCTCGTGCCACACATCGGCAGTTCCATCGTCGTCACGGCGCCGACCATCGGCTTCTTCCTGCTCGCGCTGGCGCTCGGTTACGCCTCGGGCGCCAAGGTCGCCGGCAACTACCTCGCCATCGTCGC
>VIKE01000058.1 GCA_008080565.1 Rhodocyclaceae bacterium
CCGCCCGGCCTGCCGAGTAGCGCAAGGAACCCGAAGGGCGCCGCCCCCGGGGTCGCCTTCTTTTTGGCTACTTTTTCTTGGCGAAGCAAGAAAAAGTACGCCCGCCAACAAGGCGGAACCCCGTGCCAATTAAACTGGAAATCGCAAAATGAGCGAACTCAATCCCCGGCAACAGCCGACTCCGTAAACCCTGGCACCAACCAAACCGGCCCCCGCAACAAATCCGCCAACGTATAACCATCAAGCACAAGAAACATCGCACTCAGTGCCTCGTTGAGAATGCCCGGCAAACCACAGCCACCGTGAATCCGGCATGAAGATTGACCCGCAAAGCACTCAGCCATTGCGAAATCGCTTTCCGACTGACGGATCACGGCGCCAACGACAATCTCCCGCGGCGGTCGAGCCAACCGGATGCCGCCCCCCTTGCCACGCACGGTCTCGATATGGCCATTGAGGCCCAGTTGATGCACCACTTTCATGAGGTGCGCTTTAGAGATGTCGTGGACAGCGGCGATCTCGGCGATGGTGACCAGCCGGTCGTCCTGCACGCCGAGATACATGAGAACGCGCAGGCTGTAATCGGAAAAAGTGCTCAGGCGCATGGCTGTTTATAAGATACATCCAAAATATTGCTTATGGGGGGTTTGATTGGTAGCATCAAGATTCATTTTATTTATATCTTATGCCAACACGCGGCGCAATCCGTTCGCATGGTTGTGCCCGGAAAATAATGGCCAAGCCCTCCCCCCGCAAAATCATTGAAATTAAGCCTGTCGTTGATCCGGATGCCAAGGTTTACCCGCGTTCGATCAGCGGCCCCTATACCCGCTGGCGGTGGATTTTCGTCTGGCTAACCCAGATCGTTTTCTACGGCCTGTGCTGGCTGCCCTGGCATGGCCGGCAGGCTGTCCTGTTCGACATCGACACCCGCAAGTTCTATTTCTTCGACCTCGTTCTCTGGCCGCAGGACACGATCTATCTTGTCCTGCTGATGATTCTCGGCGCCTTCACGCTCTTCCTGTTCACCGCCGTGGCCGGGCGCTTGTGGTGCGGCTATACCTGCCCGCAGACGGTCTATACCGAGATTTTCCTGTGGTTCGAGAAAATGATCGAAGGCGAGCGCCCACAACGCATCAAGCTCGATGCCGCGCCGTGGTCGATGCGCAAACTGGCGCTCAAGAGCGCCAAGCACGCGACCTGGCTGCTCTTTTCGCTATGGACCGGGATCACTTTCGTCGGCTATTTCATGCCGATCCGCGATCTGGTCAATGACCTGATCACGTTGTCGCCCGGTGCCTGGTCGGCCTTCTGGGTGGTCTTCTATGCCTTCGCCACCTATGGCAACGCCGGTTTTCTGCGCGACCAGATGTGCCGGCAGATCTGCCCCTACGCCCGCTTCCAGTTCGTCATGTTCGACCCAGACACGCTGATCATCGCCTACGACACGGCACGCGGCGATGCGCGCGGCCCCCGTGCCAAGGGAGCCGATCCGAAGGCCTTGGGACTCGGTGACTGCGTCGATTGCGGTATCTGCGTCCAGGTCTGCCCGACCGGCATCGACATTCGCAACGGCCTGCAGAACGAGTGCATTGGCTGCGCTGCCTGCATCGACGCCTGCGATCAGGTGATGGACAAGATGGACTACCCGCGCGGCCTGATCCGTTATTCGACAGAAAACGCCGTGACCATGCGCTTCACGACGACGGAAATCATTCGCCGCGCCGCCCGGCCGCGGGTCATCATCTACACGGCGATCCTCGTCGCCCTGACCACGGCCATGGCCTGGTCGCTGGCCACGCGCATCCCGCTCAAGGTCAATGTGCTGAAAGACCGCAACGTGCTGTCACGCGAAGCCGATGATGGCTCAATCGAAAACTCGTATCGCCTGCAAATCATGAATACGGGCGACCAGACGCGGAAATTCCGGATCAGCATCGCCGGTTTCGATGGCGCGCGACTGGCCAGCGACAGGGAAATCACCGTTCCGGGTGGCGAGATCGGCACCCAGACGGCGATTGTCAGCGCCGAGCCGGAGGCCACGCCTTCGGGCGCGGCACCGATCACCTTCAGCGTGGCCGATGTCGCCGACCCGACGGTCGCCGTGACCGAGAGTTCGAAATTCTGGATGCCATGAGCTTAGAATCAGGTCAGCAGCCACACTGCACAAAATCCGTTCTCCGAAAGGAAGCCCATCATGACCAACGACCAACTGAAAAGCCTGATCACCTCGCCGCTACCGTTCTTTGGCGTCACCGAACAAGGCGACGTGCTGGCCCGCTACGTCCCCTACGGCCCGGTGTTTCGCTGGAGCTGGAACCAGATGGTCCCGATGCCGGTGCAGGGCAGCGACCTGATCTGGCTGCTCCATGCGGCGGATGAAGAAGCACACTCGATCACCGACACCGAAAAACCCAAGAGCAGCAAAAGCCAGTAAGCAGCGCGCGCTGGCTTAGGCCAGCTGACGCATCCGCTCGGCGAGCCACTGGCCGATGGCCCAGACTTCTTCCAGACAGACCGAATGCGGCATCGGGTATTCGTGCCAGTCGATTGTATAGCCGCGCTCAATCAGCAAATCCCGGGCGGCCAGGCCAAGCGTTGGCGAAACGACATCGTCGGCCGTGCCGTGGGCGGCGAAGATCGGGATATTGCGGTTGGCGCCGGCCAAGTCTTCGGCAAGCAGCGCTGGTGATGGAATGTAGGTCGACAAGGCAATGATCCCGGCCAGCTTTTCCGGATGAGTCAGCGCCGTCGTGTAGGCCACCGCCCCGCCCTGCGAGAAACCGGCGAGGAAGATACGGTCAACCGGAATTCCCCGGCTTTTTTCGCGATCAATCAGGCGCCGCAAGGCTTCGCGGGAAGTGAGGATCCCCGCCTCGTCGATGCGCCGGCTGGTGCTGTCGAGCGAAATGATGTCGTACCAGGCGCGCATCACGTAGCCGCCATTGCAAGTGACCGCCATGTAGGGTGCGTGGGGGAAGACGAAACGTACGGCAGGTGACGCGGCCAAACCGAGTTCGGGGACAACCGGCACGAAATCCGAGCCGTCGGCGCCCAGTCCGTGCAGCCAGATCACCGCGTACTCCGGGTTGGCGGCGGTTTCGACTTCGAGCGGCGGCATGTCGATTTCCAAGGCAGTCTCCTCGCGTTCGTCAGGCAGCCAGTATGCGCAATCTCGCCGCGCTTGGCCACCCGGTGCGCTATCCAGCCGGGGACCGATATGCTAGTTTAATGAGGCCCGGGTTGCCCGATTTGGCGTTTTTTGACGAGGGAGTAGCGCATGCCTGTGCGATCAAAAGTATTCATTGCCTCTTCATCGGAGGGGCTGGAGGTGGTCAATGCGGTGCGCCTGCTGTTGCAAGGCGAGCTTGGTCAAACTGCCGACATCGAGCCATGGACCCTCGCCTTCGAACTCAGCGCGACCTACATCGAGTCGCTGGAAAAAATTGCCGACGAGGCTGATTTCGCCATTCTGGTGCTGACGCCTGACGATGTAACGACCAGTCGCAAGAAGGAAAAGCTCTCGCCGCGCGACAACGTCATCTTCGAACTCGGCCTGTTCATGGGCGCTCTCGGGCGCGAGCGTTGCTATCTGGTGCAGGAGGACAGGCCCGATCTGAAACTCCCCAGCGACCTGCTCGGCATCCATTCGGCGAGCTTCAAGCGCCCCGCGGACGGCGACCTTGAGGCTGCACTCGGCGCCAAATGCGGGCTGGTCGCCGAACGCATCATGACGCTGGGCAGCCGCCACAAGCTCAGCCCGGAGGTTCGCGCCGCACAGGCAGCCAATCGTGCCTTCGTCGACCGAGTCAAAGGTGCATGGTGGGAGCGCATCACCATCAACGGCCAGCATTGGCTCAGCTTCCTTGAGATCGATGCCGATGAAATCTACGGCACCGTTCAGATGCGGGGCATCTCCTATGATGAAAAAGGCACGTTGATGGCGAACTGGAAAAGCCTGGTCGCCCGCGTTGACAGGGATGAGCAGAAGATTCTCTACCACTGGCAGGGCTGGTATCCCGAGAGCGCCATTGCCAAACCGCAGGATCAATTCCATGGCTTTGGCGAAATGGAATTCACGGTGTCACGTGATGTCAGTCAGCCTGCCACCAGAGGCAAAGGCAAGTTCTGGGACGTGGACGAAACCCGGCCGGAGAAAACCGCCGTCAAGAGCGTCCAGCTCCACCGGGTTGATGACGTGGAGGACATCAAGACGATGACCAGCGGCAAGGAAAAGGAGCTCCGCACCGTGGTCGTCAGGACGCTTGAGGACTGGTAAGAACCAGGAAATTCAGGTGCGGGAAGGCAGGCGCAAATAAAACTCGGTGGCCTGTTCGCCAACGCGCACCGCGATCTCGCCGCCATGGGCGAGCACGATCGAGCGGGCGATGGCCAGGCCGAGTCCTGTCCCTTCCGAACCGGAGTCGAGCCGGACAAAGCGGTCAAAGACCCGACCCAGCGCCTCGACCGGGATCGGCTGCCCGGAGTTGGCAATGGATAGTTCCGCCATGCCGTCGACCGCCCCGACCGTGACGACAATCGAACCGCCGGCCGGCGTGTGATGAATGGCATTGACCAGCACGTTGCCGATGGCCCGTTCCAGCATCAGGCGGTCGCCACTCACCGTGATATCGTCGCCGACCAGTTGCAGGCTGACGTTCTCGGCGAGCAGCCCGTAGTACTCGATCAACCGTTCGCACAGCGGGCGCAGCGCCAGCGGCTCGGTCTGCGGCACGAGCAGGCCGTGGTCAGCCTTGGCCAGCAACAGCATGTCGGCAATGATCCGCGCCAGGCGTTCGTATTCCTCAAGATTCGAGGCCAGCAGATCGCGGTATTCATCGACATGGCGCGCCTTGCTCAGCGACACCTCGGTCTGCATGCGCAGACTATGGATCGGCGTGCGCAACTCGTGGGCAAGATCGGCCGAAAAATCCGACAGACGTTTGAACGAGTCCTCCAGCCGGCCAAGCATGGCATTGAAGGCAGTGACCAGTTCAGCCAGTTCCGGCGGCACATTCTGCTCCGGGATACGCTCGGCCAGCTGCCCGGCCGAAATGCGGCCGGCGGCGCGGGCAATGGCGCGCACCGGGTGCAGGCCGCGGCGAACGACCAGCGCGCCGACGATGGCGGTTAGCAGCGCGGCGGCCAGAATGGCGAAACGAAAATCATGCTGCAGCTCGTCGAGAAAATCGGTGTGGTGGCGAATGTCGCGGGCAACGACGACGCGTGCCGTTTCGCCCCAGGCGGTTTCGATGTCGGCGGCCATGACCCGGTACTCGGCATCGCCCAGCACCAGCCGGACCGGCGTCCTGCCCAGCGCGACGTTGGCGGCGGCCAGTGGCTCGGCCAGTTCGGGCGTCGGCCATTTGAAAATTGGCCCTTTTTCCCGGTTGACCGTAACAATCACCCCGTGCTCGCCGATCAGGGCGTCACCGAGGCGCGCGGCAAAGCCCTCGGCCGTTTTTTCCTGTGCGCCGACATGGCCGATCAGCGCCAGCTTGCCGAACAGGTCATGAGCATCGAGTTCGGCCATATGGGCGTCGGCGGCGCGACTGAAATAGGTGCCCAGGGCCGCGAAAACCACCGTCGCCAGCAGCGCGAAGGCCAGCGACAAACGCAGCGCAATCGAATGCCGCCAGTCGGCCACGATCAGCGAATTTCCATGACGTAACCCATGCCGCGCAGGGTGTGGATCAGTTTCGGCGAAAAGTCGTCGTCCACCTTGGCGCGCAGACGGCGGATGGCCACCTCGACAACGTTGGTGTCGGAATCGAAATTCATGTCCCAGACCTGCGAGGCGATGAAACTGCGCGCCAGCACCTCGCCCTGCCGACGCAGGAAAAGCTCGAGCAGCGCGAACTCCTTGGCCGTCAGGTCGATACGCTGGCCGGCCCGGGTCGCCCGGCGCTTCAGCACGTCGAGTTCGAGATCGGCCAGACTCAAGCTCTCCGCCTCCCGGGCCCGCCCCCGGCGCAGCAGTGTGCGCACCCGGGCGAGCAATTCCGAGAAGGCAAAAGGCTTGACCAGATAGTCGTCGGCCCCCAGTTCCAGCCCCTTGACCCTGTCTTCAACCTGATCGCGCGCCGTCAGAAACAGCACCGGCAAATCACGCCCCGCCGCCCGCAAGGTTTTCAGCACCTGCCAGCCATCCAGCCCCGGCAGATTAACGTCAAGGATCAGCAGGTCGTAGGCGCCAGCCAAACCCTCGTGCATGCCATCGAGCCCGTTGCGCACGAGATCGGCGGTGAAACCAGCCTCGGAAAGCCCCTGTTTAAGGTAATCGCCAGTCTTCGCTTCGTCTTCGACGATGAGAATTTTCATGCCCGCATTTTGCCCGAGATGCCTGCGAGTTGTCTGGCTACGCTGGCGTCAATAATCGAAGGGCCCAGCAAAGCGGGCTACTGTCGGACAGAAATGTGCCCACGAGAGACATTCATCATCTGGGTGTCCCTGTGCTACCGATTTCATTGTGAATTGAGATGACCTGCGTTTGTCGGATCTAAATTTGCTCATTTTGGAGCAACGAGTCGACTCCGGAATGCGCGACGATTGGCGCCAATGGCGACGGCAAGGGCAACGACAACCAGGGCTGCCGCGACGGCGAACGTTATCTGCATGCCGGTGGCAACGGCATCGGAGGGCGCAGTAGCAATGTCGCTCGAAGACGATCCGAATGCGAACATCGCACCCATGACCGATGCGCCGGTGATTAGCCCCAGGTTGCGCGACAAGTTAAGCAAGCCGGAAATCGCACCACGTTGCTCCGGCCTGACATCAGTCATCACTGCCGTGTTGTTGGCCGTCTGGAAGAACGCGTAGCTGGCGGTGATGACGACGATGGGTGCGAGGTAGCCGGGGATGCCGAAAGTCGTCGGCAAGATGGATAGCGTGATGGCGCCGGTCGCCATGCCGACGAGCCCGACTACGGTTACGCGCAAGGTGCCCAGTCTGTCTGCCAAGCGCCCGGCCGGCGCCGCGGTCAATGCAGCTACCGCCGGGCCGACCGACAGGATGAGCCCCACCATTGCCGCGTCAAGCCCGAGCGAACGAGAGAGGTAGAACGGCCCGACCACCAGCGTCGTCATCATCACGGTTGAAACGAGGGCACTGGTGGCCAGGCTCGCACTCAGTTCCAGCTGGCGAAACATCGCCATTTGAATCAAAGGGGATGTAGTTCTCGCTTCGGCAAACATAAATAGACCGGCACCGATAATGGCAGCCGAAAGCAGCGCCATATTGAGCTGACCGAAACTGCCACGCCCGGTCGTCATCGCCAGCGCATAGGCGGCGAGCGTCAGGGCCTGGAGTAGCGTGCCGATCGCGTCGAAGCCGGCGCGCTCCGTTTTCGCTTTCCTTTGATCAACGGGCAGGTAACGATGGGCGAGATAAAGTGTCAGCGCCCCCAGCGGCAGGTTGATGAAAAATATTGCCCGCCAACCAAACCCGGCAATCAGGGCGCCACCAAGTGATGGGCCAAGCGCGGTGCCAATTGCCGACATTGTTCCCAGCAGGCCAATGGCACTGCCTGTTTTTTCCTTCGGCACCGTCTCGCCGACGAAGGCCATGGCGAGGGCCATCATGATCGCTGCGCCAAGCCCTTGCAGCGCCCGCGCAGCAATCAGCAGCCACAGGGTTGGCGCCATGCTGCACAGGAGCGAGGCCAGCGTGAACAATGACACCCCGATCAATAGCAGGCTTCTGCGACCAACGATGTCACCTAGCCGTCCGGCGCTGACAATCAGGGTGGTGATGGCGAGCAGATAGGCGATGACGATCCACTGAACAGCCTGGAAGGAGGCATTGAACGCCTCCGCCAGGCTCGGTAAAGCCACATTGGCAATACTCGTACCGAGTGATGACAGCAGTACGGAAAGCGCCAGGCTGGCCAGCGCCCAGCGCACTGATGGCGTTGTTTCCACGCGTCGAGCCTCCGCTTCAATGTGTCCTGCAACGATTGTTTTCACCGTGAACTCCTTTCAAGTAGTGCGCTTCCGATGGGGCTATCTGAATCCTAGGCCCTTACATGACATGGCGGAAGACGCAGCATTTGCAGGTTATGAATGCATATGACGCCACATATTGAATAAACACTGCTATCGTTGCCCCATGTCTCGACCCGATCTGAACCTGCTGTTCACCCTTGATGTCTTGCTCGCCGAAGGCAGCGTGGCACGCGCTGCCCGGCGGCTGCGGCTCAGCCCCTCGGCGATGAGCCGGGCGCTGGCACGATTACGCGAGACGACGGGCGATCCGTTGTTGGTCAGGGCCGGGCGCGGTCTCGTTCCGACGCCGCGCGCCATCGAACTGCGTGAGCGCGTCGGTCAGCTGGTGCAGGATGGGGAAGCCGTTTTGCGCCCGACCGAAAAGCTCAATCTCAAACAACTGGAGAGAACCTTCACGCTGCGGACCAGCGAGGGTTTTGTCGAAAATTTCGGCCCGGAGTTGATCGCCCGCGTCGGCGAGGAAGCACCCGGCGTGCGCCTGCGCTTCGTGCAGAAACCGGACAAGGACAGCAAGCCGCTGCGCGACGGTCTGGTCGATCTGGAAACCGGTGTTGTCGGGCAAACGACAGCGCCGGAACTACGTGTGCAAGCCTTGTTCCGGGACCGTTTCATTGGCGTCGTGCGCATGGGGCACCCGCTGAGCGAAGGGGAAGTCACCCCTGCCCGCTATGCGGCTGGACGGCATGTCTACGTCTCGCGTCAGGGTGTGGACAAGGGGCCGATTGATGAGGCCCTGAACGCATTCGGGCTGGAACGCAAGATCGTCACCATCGTTGGCGGATTTTCGACAGCGCTGGCCCTGGCTCGGGCCTCGGACCTGATCGCCAGCGTTCCCGAACGACATACCGGAAACCTGCGCACCGGCATGCATAGCTTCCCCATTCCCGTTTCAATGCCAGAGATCACGGTTTCATTGCTTTGGCACCCGAGACAGGATGCAGATCCGGCGCATCGATGGCTACGTAGTCACATCAGAGATGTCTGTGCTGCGCTGAAATGAATGGCCTGCCATCGACGGCTGTATCTCGGGATCTGAACCATTTTGCAGTCATCCGCGAATGTCTCGGCTTGACTGCGTGGTACCCGAAAAACGGATGGTATTCAGTCATACATTTTTCGTGGTCATCCGGGAAGACATGCCGCAGATGACCACGAGCCTCCCGCCGAGCGGGCTCAGCATCAGGCCTGAACCGGCTTTTTCCCGAACAGCATATCGGTCAGTTTGACGTACCAGGCTGCCGACTGGACCTGGATGATGTAGGCCAGCGTGATGACCAGGGCGGCGTCGGAGGCGGCGCTGCCGAAGGCGTTCATGGCCAGGGCCAGGGCGATCGACAGGTTGCGCATGACCGTGCCGTACACCAACGCGATGGCGTCGCCGCGCGGCAGCAGGGCCTTGGCGACGAGGGTGCTGAGCAGATAGTTGATGCCGTAGAGGGCAAGCAGCGGGCCGACGAGGAGCAGCAGTTCGGCCGGCTGGGCGGCCAGTTGCTGGGCCTTGAGAGCCATGGCGACGAAGACGATGCCGAGCACGCCGAGCGTCGAGAAGGGCGGAAACTTGGGGCCCCATTCGGCCTGAAAAGCCTTCTGGCCGTATTTCTTGAGCAGGTAGCTTTGCGTGAAGTGACCAGCGACCATGGGCAGGAAAACGATGAAGACGATCTGCGAAAACACCGCCCACAGATCGACCGGCACCGTCGCGCCCATCAGCCATTGAACGTAGAACGGCGTCGCCAGCGAACCGAGGATCAGGCCGAGCACCGTCATCTTGACCGCCGCGCCGAGATTGCCGCCGGCAAAACCGGTCCACGAAATGGTCATCCCCGAGGTCGGCAGCAGCGCAGCGAGCAGCAGGCCCATGGCGTAGTAGGGCTGATTCGGGAAGAAGTACTGGCCCAGCCAGAAGGCAACAAAGGGGATGATGCCGAAATTGATCAACTGGGCAAGCAGTTGCGCCTTGCTGTCGCCGCCTTCGAGCACTTTGGTCAGCTTGAGCGTGACCATCATCGGATAGACCATCAGGAAGGTCAGCGGGACGATCAGCGACTTGAGCCAGCCGGTCGGCGCCAACAGGCCAAAGCCGAAACCGAGCACCATCATGACCGGAATGGCGAGGATCAGATTCTTTGAAACAAAGGACAAAAACTTCAGCACGATGCTCTCCAGAAGCCCCGCAATGGCTTTCGGTTACATAAGCAAACAATTATACACCTCGGACTTGCTGCCATTCGTTTAACATCAGCATTTGCTAATTTTTCTTCAGAAAAGCCCCGCCCGCCCATGACCCGCCTCCTTCGTTCCCGCCGCAGCCTGCTCGTCATAGCGGGCATTGCCATCGTGGCCTTGCTTGTTACCGGCTATGCCGGCTGGGGTGGCGAGCGCATTGTGGTTGCCGTGGCCGAACGCGGCGAACTGCGCCAGGCGGTGGTGGCCAGCGGCCGGGTGCGGACGCCGCAGCGCATCGAGGTGGCAGCGCAGATCAGCGCCCGCGTCGTCGCCGTCAAGGTCCGTGAAGGCGATGCTGTGACGGCCGGCCAGACGATGATCCAGCTCGACGACACCGAATGGCGGGCGAGCGCCGCTCAGGCCCGGGCCAGCCTGGCGCAGGCCGAGGCCAAACAACGCCAGCTCGACCGCCTCGGCCGGCCGGTGGCCGAGCAAAGCGTGGAGCAGGCGGAAGCCAACGCCCAGCAGGCGAAGCGCCAATTGGAGCGGGTCGGTGAACTGGTCGCCAAGGGTTTCTACAGCACCGCCCAGCTCGACGATGCCCGGCGCAACGCGCAGGTCGCCGACAGCCAGTGGCAGGCGGCCAAATTGCAGCTGGCCAGCAACCAGCCGGGCGGCAGCGAGGCGCAGGTGGTGCGCAGCAATGTCGAGCAGGCGCGCGCCGCGCTGGCCGTGGCCGAAGCGCGGCTGGCCTACGCTACGCTGACGGCGCCGGGTGCCGGCCGGGTGCTGACGCGCAATGTCGAAGCCGGCGACATGGTGCAACCGGGCAAGATTTTGCTTACCGTGGCACCGAAGGGCGACACCGAACTGACGGCGCAGATCGACGAGAAAAACCTCGCCCTGCTCCAGCTTGGGCAGACGGCGCTGGCCTCAGCCGATGCCTACCCCGGCGAACACTTCACGGCCGAAGTCACTTACATCGCCCCGGCCGTCGATGCCCAGCGCGGCTCGGTCGAAATCCGCCTGCGCGTCGCCGAGCCGCCGGCTTACCTCAAACACGAAATGACCGTTTCCATCGACATCGCCTCGGCCCACCGCGCCGACACGCTGATCGTACCGGCCGATGTCATCCGCGACCAGGCGTCCGGCCAGCCCTGGGTGATGGTAGTGCGCGATGGCGTGGCGCAGCGCCAGCCGGTCAAGCTGGGCATCCGTGGCGCCGGCCGGGTGGAAATTCTCGATGGCATCGTTGCCGGCGAGGCGCTGGCCGCGGCCAGCCAGAATCTGGCCGAGGGCCGCAAGGTTTCCACGGTCAACCGGAAATAACGGCCAAAAATGAAATCCTGGATGCCTTTCGAGTGGATCGCCGCCATCCGCTTCCTGCGTGAGGGCCGCATGCAGTCGCTGCTGATCATCGTCGGGGTCGGCGTTGGCGTCGCCGTCATCGTCTTCATGTCGGCGCTGCTCTCCGGTTTGCAGGCCAATCTGGTCAAACGCACGCTCAGTTCGCAAGCCCACATCGTCCTCCTGCCGCCCGAAGAAATCGCCCGGCCGCAATCGCCGGCGGCCGGCATTGCCCTTCGCCTGCAAAAACAGGCCCAGCGCCTGCGCTCCATCGACCAGTGGCAGCAGATTCAGGCCCGGCTGGAAGGCTTGCCGAACATCGCCGCCATTTCGCCGATGGCCTCCGGCCCGGCCTTCGTCGTGCGCGGCGACGCCAACAAGGCGATCACCCTGCTCGGCATCGACCCGGTGCGCTACAGCGGCGTCATCGCCCTGCCTGAACGCATGGTCGCCGGCCAGTTGCGCGTCGGCGCCGGCGAAGCGGTGATCGGCATCGAACTGGCCAAGGACCTCGGCGCCGACATCGGCGACAAGATCCGCGTCACGACCGCCGGCGACGCCACCGAAACCTTCACCGTCACCGGCCTGTTCGATCTCGGCAACAAGGGCGTCAATGCCCGCAACGTCTATGTCAGCCTGCGCTCGGCGCAAAGCCTGCTCGATCTGGTCGGCGGCGTGTCGAGCATCGACATTTCGCTGCACGACATCGACGAGGCCGAACGGCTGGCCAGCAAAATTGCCGCCGAAACCGGGTTGACCGCAGATAGCTGGATCAAGACCAACGCCCAGTTCGTCACGGCGCTGACCTCGCAGCGCGTGTCGAGCAACGTCATCCGTTTCTTCATCGGCCTCTCGGTCGCCTTCGGCATCGCCAGCGTGCTCGTCGTTTCGGTCATCCAGCGCGCCCGCGAAATCGGCATCCTGCGCGCCATGGGCGCCTCGCAGGGGCAGATGCTGCGCATCTTTTTGCTGCAGGGCGGCATCGTCGGTTTCTTCGGTTCGCTGCTCGGCTCCGGCCTGGCGTGGACTTTCCTGATGCTCTGGCGGCTCATGGCACGCAACGCGGACGGCACGCCGATGTTCATCATCGGCGTCGATCCGTGGCTGGTCGCCATCGCCGCCGGCGGCGCCAGCCTGGTCGGCATCCTCGCCGCCCTGCTGCCGGCCCGCCGGGCGGCGCGCCTTGATCCAGTGGTGGCAATCCGTGGCTGATCCCGTGACCAATCCCGTCCTCCAGCTCAGCGGCATCCGCAAATCCTACGGCAGCGGCGAAACGGAAAGCGAAATCCTGCACGGCATCGACCTGCGCCTCGAACGCGGCGAATTCGCCGCCCTGATCGGCCCCTCCGGCTCCGGCAAAAGCACCCTGCTCAACCTCATCGGCCTGCTCGACCGACCGAGCGGCGGCCAGCTGTTCATCGACGGCCATGAAACCGGCCAGCTCGACGACACCGGCCTGACCCGCCTGCGCGGCCAGCGCATCGGCTTCGTCTTCCAGCACCACCACCTCATTCCCGCCTTCACGGCACTGGAAAACGTCGCCATGCCGCTGCTCGTCGCCCGCGGCCGGCCCGACGCCGACATGTTCGCCCAGGCCGGCACGCTGCTCGACCAGGTCGGCCTCGCCGAGCGCAAGCAGAACCTCGCCAACCAGCTCTCCGGCGGCCAGCAACAACGCGTCGCCATCGCCCGCGCCCTGGCCATGAGCCCCTCGCTGGTCCTCGCCGACGAACCGACCGGCAATCTCGACACGCATTCCGCCGACGACGTCTTCGCCCTGCTCCGTGAGGTCAACACCCGGCTCAACACCACCTTCCTGATCGTCACCCACGACCGCCGCCTGGCCGCCCGCTGCGACCGGATCATCGAAATGGTCGACGGCGACATCGTCGCCGACGACCGGGTTCACGATAAATTACCAGCCTGACCACGACGGAAACCACCATGCACAAACTGCTTACCTTCGGCGAACAGATCAACGGCTATGAGGTTCCCGTCCTCAACGAGCGGGAAGTCCGTGCCAGCGCCGGCATCCTGTTTTTCCTGGCCCTGATCGCCTTCATGAACGCCTGGCTGGTCGGCGACTTTCGCTTCACGCGGGTCTTCGTCGTCGCCTTCCTGATCGATTTCAGCATCCGTGTCTTCATCAACCCGAAATATGCTCCCAGCCTCGTTCTTGGCCGCCTGATGGTGCGCCGGCAGCAGCCCGAATACGTTGGCGCGCCGCAAAAGCGCTTCGCCTGGGCCATCGGCTGGACACTGGCGCTGGCCATGCTGTTTCTCGTCGTCATCAACCGCGTCATCGGGCCGGTCAACCTGATCATCTGCGCCACCTGCCTGCTCCTGATGTTCTTCGAAACGGCCTTCGGCATCTGCCTCGGCTGCAAGATCTACAACCTGTTCAGCCGCCGTCAGGCCCAGCTTTGCCCCGGCGGGGTGTGCGAGACGCGAACGGCCTTGCCGGTCAGCCGCGCCCAGATGGCGGTGACCGTGCTGTTCTTCGTCGGCATGGTGTTCATCGGGCGCGCCCTGTTGAACGACGCCCGCGATACCGAATCTCAACCGGCCGCCGTTACGACACCCGAAACGGCCCAGCCCGCCAGCGAATGCACGCCGCCGGACTGGGCGGTAGCGATGGGCCATGCCGAAAAGTGGAAGCTGCACCACAACTGCAAATAAGCTGAAAACGGACAGAACATGAGCACCCGCCAAAAACTCATCGCCATGGCCCATCCTTGAAAAGACCGAAACCCCACCCGGCCTCCCCTTGTCAGGGGAGGAGCACCCCAAATCGCGCGAGATCAGGCTCCCTCCCCTGAAAAGGGTAGGGCTGGGGAGGGGTTTGTATGACAAGTAATAGTTCGCGAATAGCTTCTAAGCTCCGCGCCGACTGGCGGTTGGCCCGGAACCGGCTATCCTGAGACTAGCGCCGCATCTCAAGCCGCGCCGACAAACATGTTCTCCCGCCTCCTTTTCGCTTCCCTGTTCAGCCTGTGCCTCGCCTTCCCGGCCTGGGCGCAGGGCGAGGTTGATCTTTACCTGTTCTGGTCCTTGCGCTGCCCGCACTGCCTTGAGGCGCGGCCGCAGGTGCAGGCGTTGGCCGCAGAGCAGCCGTGGCTGCGCCTGCATGACCAGGAAATCACCCAATCACCGGAAAACCTCGAACGCTTCGTCACCATGGCGCGCCAGCTTGGCGAAGAGGCGCAGTCCGTCCCGACGCTGATTTACTGCGGCCGCATGGAGGTCGGCTGGGATGATCGCCCGGAAGCCCAGGCGGCCCTGCTCGCCCGGCTGAAAGCCTGCCGCGACGGCAGCAGCGGGACTGCCAAGCCGGTTGCCAACGAGCCACTGAACCTGCCGCTGATAGGTGAAATCGATCCGGCGTCAGCCTCGCTCCCCCTGCTCACCCTGCTGCTGGCCGGGCTCGACGCCTTCAACCCCTGCGCCTTTTTCGTGCTGCTCTTTTTGCTGTCGCTGCTCGTCCATCAGCGGCAGCGCAGCCGGATGCTGCTCATCGGCGGCGTCTTCGTCGCCTTTTCCGGGCTGATGTATTTCGCCTTCATGGCCGCCTGGCTCAATCTGTTTCTGGTCGTCGGCAGCCTGCCCTGGGTCACCGCCGGCGCCGGGCTGGTTGCCTTGCTGATCGGGGCGCTCAACATCAAGGATTTCGTTGCGTTCAAGCGCGGGCCTTCGCTGTCGATTCCGGAAGGGCGCAAGGCCGATATTTTCCAGCGCGGCCGGCGCATCCTGGCCGCCGGCAGCCTGCCGGCCATGCTGGCGGCGACCGTCGTCCTGGCCATTGCCGCCAATTTCTACGAACTGCTGTGCACGGCCGGCTTCCCGATGGTTTTCACGCGACTGCTCACCCTGCGCGAACATAGCCTCGGCCAGCACTACCTGTATCTGGCGCTCTACAACGTGATTTACGTCTTGCCGCTGCTCGTCATCGTGCTCGCCTTTGTCCGCTCGATGGGCAGGCACAAGCTCAGCGAACGCGACGGCCGACTGCTCAAATTGCTCTCGGGGCTGATGATGGCCGGCCTCGGCGCCATCCTGCTAGTAGCACCGGAACGCCTCGACCAGCCGGCAGTGGCGCTGGCCTTGCCGGCCATAGCCGTCGCACTGACCTGGCTGGCCAGGCGCTACGGGCGATTCTGACTTTGGCCATTTTTTACGTTTCACGTAGTAAACCCGGTTGACCGCAGCAAGCTCAAAATCGCTCTGGCACCTCAGTCCTGGAGCAGCGCGAACTGCTCGCGCAAACCGTCGACAACAAGGCGTTCGCCACGCACCGTGAAGATGGCGCCATCGGCGTCGGCGCGCTCTTCCAGTACCTCGCAACTGGCAAAGATGTCCTTGCGCAACTGCTGCGCCGACCAGGGCAGCAAAAGCTCGGCTTCGACATGATCGCGCTGGAAAAAGGCGATGATCTGGAGGCGCAGCGCGGCCACTTCCTCCGGTCGGCGGGCGCTCATCACGACGCAATCCGGATATTTGGCCTGTAGCGCCGCTTCACACTCGGCCTGCGCCTCGGCATCGCCGACGTGGTCGATCTTGTTGAAGATGCGCAGGCGCGGCACGACATCGGCGCCGATCTCTTCGAGCACCTTGTCGGTCACTTCGAGCTGACGCTCAAAACCGGGGTCGCTGGCGTCGATGACGTGGAGCAGCAAGGAGGCATCGAGCGCTTCGTCGAGCGTGGACTTGAAGGAGGCCACCAGACCGTGTGGCAGATTCTTGATGAAGCCGACCGTATCGCTAACCAGCACGCGCGGCACGCTCTCCGGGTAGAGGGCGCGAACGGTGGTGTCGAGCGTCGCAAACAGCTTGTTGGCGACCAGCACCTCGCTACCGGTCAGCGCCCGCATCAGCGTCGATTTGCCGGCATTGGTGTAGCCAACGAGCGCGACGGCCGCCTGGCTCTGGCGCTCCTGGCGACGGGCGCGCTGGGTCTTGCGCTCGGCCTCCATGGCGAGGATTTCCAGTTGCAGTTCGGCAATGCGGTCGCGGATCTTGCGTTTGTCGAGTTCGGTGTGCGACTCGCCGGCCCCGCGACCGCCGACGCCGCTGCGCTGCCGACCCTGCGGCCCGGCCAGCTTGGCCGCCTCGCGCAGGCGCGGCGCCATGTAGCCGAGGCGGGC
>VIKE01000059.1 GCA_008080565.1 Rhodocyclaceae bacterium
GCGACGCCGGAACTGGTCTCGCTGATGAAGCGCAACAGCACCGGCAAGGCGCTGGAAATCGCCCGCAACGCCCGCGACATGCTGGGCGGCAACGGCATTTCGGATGAATTCGGCGTCATCCGCCACATGGTCAATCTCGAATCGGTCACCACCTACGAAGGCACACACGATGTACACGCGCTGATCCTCGGCCGCGCCCAGACCGGCTTGTCGGCTTTTTGAATTTTGGCCGTTTTTTCCGGTCGACCGTAGCATTGACCACGGAGGCATCATGAAAACCAACGCCTATCAAGCCATCGTCGCCGCGCCGGGATTCTCGCTTGGCGTGCAGTGCAGCGCTGATGAAATCACTGGCATCGACTTCCTCGAACCGCGCCCGGAACAAGCGCCGGCAACACCACTGGCAGCCGAAGCCGTGCGTCAGCTCAAGGCCTACATCGCCGACCCGCGCTTTGTATTTGGCCTGCCCCTGCGCCCGGCCGGCACCCATTTCCAGCGCCGTGTCTGGGAGCAGATTTCGGCCATTCCGACCGGCCGGACCCACACCTACGGCGAAGTGGCGAAAAATATCAAGAACGCCCCGCGTGCCGTCGGCCAGGCCTGCGGCTCGAATCCCTACCCGGTTGTCGTGCCCTGCCATCGTGTTGTCGCCACCGGTGGCGGACTCGGCGGTTTTGCCCGCGAGCGCGGCGGTTTCCTGCTTGACGTCAAACGCTGGCTGTTGTCGCATGAAAACAGCCTCCCCGGCTGACCTCGCCGAGATCGACAATTTCTGCGACGCCCTGTGGCTGGAAGACGGCCTGGCCAAGGCGACGCTGAACAGCTATCGCTCCGACCTCGGCCGGTTGTCCCTGTGGCTGGCCAATAACGCCAACGAGCCGCTGCTCGACCTGCGCGAAACGACGCTGACCGGCTTCATCGCCCACCTCGCCAGGCAGACCCGAGCCAGTTCGCAGGCCCGCTACCTGTCCACGCTGCGCCGCTTCTACCGCTGGCAGCTCGGCCGCGGCCGCATCGTCGCCGACCCGACGCTCAAGCTGGCCAACCCGAGCCGCCCGTCGCGCCTGCCCAAGGTCATGTCGGAAAAACAGGTCGAAGCCCTGCTCGACGCGCCCGATCTCGACACCCCGCTCGGCCTGCGCGACCGCGCCATGCTCGAAACGATCTACGCCACCGGCTTGCGCGTCTCGGAACTGGTTGGCCTCAGGCTGCACGAAGTCAGCCTCGCCGACGGCGTGCTGCGGGCGCTGGGCAAAGGCAGCAAGGAGCGCCTGGTACCGCTCGGCCAGCTGGCCATCGAGTGGATCCAGCGCTACCTCAACGAAGCCCGGCCGGACATCCTCAACGGCCAGCAGAGCGACGACCTGTTCGTCACCGCGCGCGGCGGCGCCATGACCCGCCAGGCCTTCTGGCACCTGATCAAGCGCTACGCCCTGATCGCCGGCATCGCCCCGGAAAAGCTGTCGCCGCACGTCCTGCGCCACGCCTTTGCGACCCACCTGCTCAACCACGGCGCCGACCTCCGTGTCGTGCAACTGCTGCTTGGCCACGCCGACATTTCGACGACGCAGATTTACACCCACGTTGCCCGCGAACGGCTCAAGACGCTGCACGCGGTGCATCACCCGCGCGGTTGAAAGAGGTCCATGTCATCGCCGCGTTGCAACCAGTGCGCCCACTATTTCATCACCCATGAACTGCCGTTCCGCTATGGCTGCCGCGCCCTCGATTTCAAAAGCCAGCGCCGGCCCGAACTCGATGTGATCGCCTCCTCGGGGCAGGCCTGTCTCTATTTCCAGCCCAAGACGCCGGTCAATCCGACTCGGCAGGGGATGTAAAATCAATCAAGAACATTGAAACCCGTCACGCCATGGCAAAACCAGAACACGCCCCCGAAACGCAAGCCACCAAGTTCCTCAAGGCCAACAAGGTGGCCTTCTCGACTCATCTCTACGATTACGAGGAGCATGGCGGCACCAAGGTGTCGGCGCGCGAACTCAACGTCGATGAACATGCGGTCGTCAAAACTTTGGTTTTCGAGGACGAGAACGCCAAGCCGCTGATCGTCCTTATGCATGGCGACTGCAAGGTATCGACCAAGGAGCTGGCGCGGCAGATCGGCTGCAAGAAGGTCGAGCCGTGCAAGCCGGAAGTGGCCAACCGCCACACCGGCTTCCTGGTCGGTGGCACCAGCCCCTTCGGTACCAAGAAGACGATGCCGGTGCATATCGAAAAGACCATCCTCGACCTGCCGCTGATCTACATCAACGGCGGAAAACGTGGCTTTCTGGTCGGCGTCCATCCGCACGACATCCTGCGTACACTGCAGCCGAAGGTGGTCGAGGCCGCACTCAAGAGCTGATTGCCAATAACAATCGACAGTATTTAAGCAATCGATTGGCGCTATAACATAGCAATCCGTAAAGTGGCACTCAAGACAAAGGAGCGCCACCATGACCCAACTCGTTATCCAGCACTACGCCCGGCCGACTGCCCGTCGCCATCTGTGGATCGGCATGGCGATGGCCGTTGTTGCCATCGCCTTCGGCATCGAACAGGCCGTCCATTGGCTGGCTGCCCACCCGATGGCCGCCCAGGGGCTTGAAGCCAGCCTGCTGGCCGGCGCGGCGACCGGGCTCGGCGCCATTCCCGTACTCATGCTCCGCCGTCCGTCAGAACGCCTGATGGCCCCGATGCTCGGCCTGGCCGGCGGCATGATGCTCGCCGCCAGCCTGTTCTCGCTCCTCGTCCCGGCCGTGCAGACGGTGATGGCCAGCGACGCCGTGTGGTCGCTCGGCATCGCCACGGCCGGCGCCTTGTTGGCCGGCGTCGCGGCCATGCAGATGCTGGATCGTCGCTTGCCGCACGAGCATGTCGAAGAAGTCGAAAGCAGCGGCATGCAGCCCAACGTCGCTCTCGTCGTCGCCGCCATCGCCATCCACAACGTGCCGGAAGGCTTGGCGGTGGGCGTCGCGGCAGCGGCCGGCGCCGACCACGGCATGAGCCTCGGCATCGCCTTGCAGAACATTCCGGAAGGCTGGATCGTCGCCAGCGCCATGGTGGCGCTCGGTGCCGCACCCTTGCGGGCTGCCTTGATCGCGCTGGGCACCGGCCTCGTCGAGCCGGTCGGCGGCTTGTTCGGCGTCATCGCCAGCACCGTCGCCGGCGCCGCCTTGCCAATGGCGCTGGCCGCCGCGGCCGGGGCGATGCTCTGGGTAGTCAGCCACGAGATGATTCCGGCCTCGCACCAGCCAGGGCGAGTCGGCGCCGGGACGGCCGGCCTGGCCACCGGTTTTGCCGTGATGACGGTTCTCGCGGCGGCGTTTTGAGCTGATTCAGCTGGGGAAAGCCATTCCCACGGTCAACCGGAAAAAAGCCTCAAAAATTGAAATGCCCCTCGCCCGCTGGTGAGGGGCAAGAATGCTCAGAGCGAGCGTTCGATGATGACGCCGACGCGCTTGACGCCCGGCATCATGCCGAGCTTGGCGACTGACACACGGACCCAATGCACGGCGAAGGTTTCCAGCACGTAGCTCGCCACGTGTTCGGCCAGCGCTTCGATCAGATTGAAGTGCACGGCGGCCAGGTCGGCGCGCAGGCGCTCAACCACCACTGCGTAATCAACCGTGTCGCGAATGTCGTCGCTGGCCCCGGCCGAGGCCGTCGATACGCCGATCTGCAGTGAAATTTCGACCGTCTGCGGCATGGCCTTCTCGCGCGGATAGATGCCTATCCAGGTTTCGGCGCGCAGTTCTTCGAGGAAAATGATGTCCATAGGGCGGTCGACCGCAGCAGCGGTGTAAAATTTGGCGCGATTGTACCCCAGCGACCAAAGCCACCTAAGCGCCCCATGCAAATTGCCCTCGCCCTCGTTACCGCCTACCTGCTCGGCTCCGTTCCCTTCGCCATGATTTCCTCGAAGCTCTTCGGGCTGGCCGATCCGCGCACCTACGGTTCGGGCAATCCCGGCGCCACCAACGTGCTGCGCAGCGGCAACAAGAAGGCCGCGCTATTCACCCTGCTCGGTGATGCCCTCAAGGGCTGGGCCGCCGTCTTCATCGCGCAGCAGATGGGCTTTTCGAGCACCGTCATCGGCCTCGTCGCGCTCGCCGTCTTCCTCGGCCACCTCTACCCGGTTTTCCTCAAATTCAAGGGTGGCAAGGGCGTCGCCACCGCCGCCGGCGTGCTCATCGCCCTCGACCCGCTGCTCGGCCTGGCCGTCGCCGGCACCTGGCTGTTCATGGCCTACGCCTTCCGCTATTCATCGCTGGCCGCCGTCGTCGCCGCCGCCATGGCCCCGGTCATTTCCGTACTCATGCACGGCGGCAACGGCCAGACGGTCGTCGTCGGCATCCTCGGCATGGCCCTGATCGGCAAGCATTGGCAGAACATCCAGCGCCTGATGGCCGGCCAGGAATCGAAGATCGGCAGCAAGAAAAAGGCTTGAGCCCCAAGCCTCGCCACCACAACGCCGGTTCGCCGGCGTTTTTCGTTGGCGCGATAGCCAATTCCAATCCGCCGCATTCGATCAATCGATTGGATCAACAAATCGGCACTGCCTACACTGAGTCCATCAGGTCATCACGACCCGAACTACTTCAGGAGGCCACCATGATTTCGAATTTCATTGATCGCTGGTTCGACGAGCTGCTGTCATGGCAACCCTGCGTCGACATCCTGGCGACCTTGCCCGACAACTTCTGAGCAATGAACCAAAACCGAGCGTCCCCGTCAAACGGTGCCTCCGATCTCAACACCAAGGAAACCGCATGACCCAAACCGTAACCCTCGGCGGCAACGCCATCACCATCGCCGGCAAATTCCCGCAGAAGGGCGACACGGCCCCGGCCTTCTCGTTGGTCGCCAAGGATCTCTCCGACGTCGCCCTCACCAGCTTTGCCGGCAAACGCAAGATCCTCAACATTTTCCCGAGCATCGACACGCCGACCTGCGCCACCTCGGTTCGTCAGTTCAACGCCAGGGCCAACACCCTGCCGAACGCTGTCGTCCTCTGCATCTCGGCCGACCTGCCCTTCGCCCAGGCGCGCTTTTGCGGTGCCGAAGGTCTCGATAACGTCGTCACCTTGTCCACCTTGCGCGGCCGCGAGTTCATCGAAGCCTACGGCGTCGCCATCACCAGCGGCCCGCTGGCCGGGCTGACCGCCCGCGCCGTCGTCGTCCTCGACGAAAACGACAAGGTCATCCACAGCGAACTGGTCAGCGAAATCAAGAACGAGCCCGATTACACCGCCGCCCTCGCCGCCCTCTGAGGCCAAGCCATGCTTTCAGGCACCTTCGATGAATTCAAGGCACTAGCCCTCGCCGAAAGATTCGACGAGGTGCTTGAACGCACCTGACCGGCCGATGCCTTGTTCGATTCGCACAATCATCCGTTCGCGCCAAAGGCCCGCTTCGTACGCGGTGACATGTGGCTGAGCGCCGGCGCCACCTACCGGGTGGCCCGTCGGAACTGAATGGAGGCCACCATGGGCAAAAAATGCTGCAAGCGCCATCCGCCGTGCAAGGACTGCCCTAAGCTGAAAAAACAGAAGAAAAAGGGCATTGCCACGGTCGACCGGAAATTTTGGCCAATTTTCAAATCGCCGCCTGACGACAACCTTCAACCCATGAGGTAACGTCCGATCAGCGCAGCAGTTCGCTCAACGGCCAGCGTGGCTGAATGGCAAAACTGCCCGCCGCCTTCGCTGGCGTCCCGGCCTGCAGACGCAGGCAACCGGCCAGCGCGATCATCGCGCCGTTATCGGTGCAGAACTCCAGTTCCGGGTAATAAACGCTGAACCGCTTGCGCCGCGCCTCGTCATCAAGCGTCGCCCGCAATTGCTTGTTGGCGCCGACGCCACCGGCCACCACCAGCTGCTTGAGGCCGGTCTGCTTCATCGCTTTGAGCGACTTCTTGACCAGCACCTCGACAATTGCTTCCTGAAAAGCCCGCGCCGCATCAGCCTTGAAGGTATCGGTCATGTCGTCGGCGTGCTCGCGGACCAGCGTCAAAACAGCCGTCTTCAGTCCCGAGAAGCTGAAACTTAGATCGCCCGAATGCAGCATTGGCCGCGGCAATTCATAAACCCCCGGCGTTCCTGCCTCAGCCAGCTTCGACAGCAAGGCGCCGCCCGGATAGGGCAGGCCAAGCAGTTTGGCGCTCTTGTCGAAAGCCTCGCCGGCCGCATCGTCGAGCGTCTCGCCGAGCAGTTCGTACTCGCCAACGCCGGTCACCCGCATCAATTGCGTATGACCGCCGGAGACCAGCAAGGCGACGAAGGGAAAAGTCGGCGGCGTGGCCGACAACAGCGGCGACAGCAAATGTCCTTCGAGGTGATGCACCGGAATGGTCGGCTTGTCGATGGCCAGCGCCAGCGCTTCGGCGAAGGCACAACCAACGAGCAGCGCCCCGGCCAGCCCCGGCCCCCGCGTGTAGGCCACGGCATCGACGTCGTCGAGCGAGCGATTGCCTTGCGCCAGCGTCTCGCGCAAAAGCGGCACGACACGCCGGATGTGATCGCGCGAAGCCAGTTCCGGCACGACACCACCGTACTCGGCGTGCATCGCCACTTGGGAATGGAGAGCGTGCGACAGGAGACCGGCTTCGCTGTCGTAGAGCGCAATACCGGTTTCGTCGCAGGAAGATTCAATACCGAGGACTAGCATGCTGCGGATTTTAACACTTGGATCAGCAGGGTTTTTTCGCATATACTGTTGGGCTACCCGCAAAGTCTGCGGAACAAATTTTGCGCGCACTGCCGTTTACTTGACCTGGCAGGCGCCTAACGGAAGGGGGTGATTTATATGCCGAACATTCGTGTCAAGGAAAATGAGCCGTTCGAAGTTGCTATCCGCCGCTTCAAGCGCACGGTCGAAAAGACTGGTTTGCTGACCGAGCTGCGTGCCCGTGAGTTTTACGAAAAGCCCACCGCCGAACGCAAGCGTAAGGCCGCCGCTGCTGTCAAACGCCAGCACAAGCGCCTCCGTAGCCTGACCCTGCCGCCGAAACTTTTCTAATCAGAAAAATATCGCAGCACGAAAGAGCCGCCCGCCCAACAGCTGGCGGCTCTTTGCTTTAAGAAAGCCGAAAATGAGTTTGAAAGCCCGCATCACCGAAGACATGAAGTCGGCCATGAAGGCCAAGGAAACGGCCAAGCTGAGCGCGATTCGTCTGCTGCTCGCCGCCCTCAAGCAAAAGGAAGTCGACGAACGTGTCGAACTTGATGACGCAGCGGTCGTCGCCATCATCGAAAAGCTGACCAAGCAGCGCAAGGACAGCGTCACCCAATACGAAGCCGCCGGCCGCCAGGAACTGGCCGACGCCGAAAAGTTTGAAATCGCCGTCCTCGCCGTCTACCTGCCGGAAAAAATGAGCACCGAGGAAACCGCCGCAGCGGTCGCCGCCGCCGTCGCCGAAACCGGCGCCAAAGGTCCGGCCGACATGGGCAAGCTGATGGCTGTGCTGAAACCGCAACTCGCCGGCAAGGCCGACATGGCCGAGGTATCGAAACTGGTCAAAGCGGCGCTGGCCGGTTAAGCAGCAATACACGCCATGATTCCGGATTCCTTTATCCAGGATCTGCTGGCCCGGGTCGACATCGTCGACCTGGTGGATAGCTACGTACCGCTCAAGAAAGCCGGCGCCAATTACGCCGCTTGCTGCCCCTTCCACAACGAAAAATCACCGTCCTTCACGGTCAGCCCGACCAAGCAGTTCTACCACTGCTTCGGCTGCGGCGCCCACGGCACGGCGATCAGCTTCGTCATGGAATATCAGGGGCTCGGCTTCGTCGATGCCGTCAAGGATCTCGCCACCCGCGCCGGCATGCAGGTGCCGGAAAGCGAAGGACGCAGCTTCAAGGACGAAAAGCCCGGCCAGACGCGCACGCTGATCGAGATCATGGCGCGCGCCGCCCAGTATTACAAAGACCAGCTCAAGGCCTCGCCGCGCGCCATCGAATATTGCAAGAAACGCGGGTTGACCGGAGAAATCGCCGCCCGCTTCGGCATGGGCTACGCCCCGGACGGCTGGCAGAACTTGCAGGCAGTTTTCTCCGACTACAACGCCGACGAACTGAAAATAGCCGGACTGGTCATCGAAAACGAGTCCGGTCGTCGCTACGACCGCTTCCGCGACCGCCTGATGATTCCGATCATCAACCCGAAAGGCGAAATCATCGCCTTCGGTGGCCGGATCATCGACCAGGGCGAACCGAAATATCTCAACTCGCCGGAAACACCGCTGTTCGAGAAGGGCCGCGAACTGTTCGGCCTGCCGCAGGCCAGACAGGCACTACGCGAGACGGATACCGCCATCGTCACCGAAGGCTACATGGACGTCATCGCGCTGGCCCAGAACGGCGTCGGCAATGCCGTCGCCACGCTCGGCACGGCAACGACCGCCACCCACGTCACCAAGCTGCTCCGTCAAGTCGACCGCATCGTCTTCTGCTTCGACGGCGACAATGCCGGCCGCAAGGCGGCGTGGCGCGCCTTGGAAAACTCGCTGGAAGCGCTGGCCGACAACAAGCGCCTAGCCTTCATCTTCCTGCCCCAGGAACATGACCCCGACAGCTACATCCGCGAATTCGGCAAGGAGCAGTTTGACCGCCAGGTCATCCAGGCTATGCCGCTCTCCGACTTCCTGCTGCGCGAGCTGGCCCAGCGCTGTGACCTGACCAGCTCGGAAGGCAAGGCGCAGCTCATCTATGAAGCCAAGCCGCTGCTCCTCAAGCTGCCGACTCCGCTGCTGCGATTGCAACTGGTCAAGCGCCTGGCCGAAGCCAGCGGCTTTGCCCAGGGCGAAGTCGAGCGCCTGTGCGAACTCAAATCCTACACGCCAGCCGCCCCACCCCGGGCCAAGCGTACCGCGCCGTCGCTGACCCGCAACCTCCTGCGCATTGTGTTGCACAAGCCACAACTGGCCAGCCAGCTGCCAATAGATCTTCTGCCCGACACACCTGAGCGCGCTGCGCTGGTTCGCCTCCACGACTTGGTCAGCGCCAACGACGAAACCAGCAGCTATGCCGGGTTGCGTGAGCAACTGCGCGGCCAGCCCGAGGAAAGCATGATCGAAAACGCCGCATCGGAACTTCTCGGCCAGCCGTTTGACGAAGATGAAGCAGACGAAGAGTTTCGCGACACCCTCGATAAATTGCAGGAAGGCGGCCAGAAACGCGCCTTTGCCGAATTGCAGGCGAAAGCCCATCAATTTGGCGTGGCCGGACTCAGCGCTGCGGAAAAAATGGCTTACATACAACTGCTCAGCAAGCAAGCAAATCGCAGCTAAGTTGTGGTAAAATTTATGGTTTTCTCGAATTCTATGGATCGTGTTCATGGCTAAGGCAAAAGACCCCGTCAAGGAAGCCCCGAAGGCTCGCATCAGCAAGGCCAAGGAGAAGGCAGCCGAAAAGGCGCTGCTGCAAGGCCAGATGGCTGAAGTTCCCGAACCGCTCGACGCCGAAGCGCGCAAGACGCGCCTCAAGACGCTGATAAAGCTCGGCAAGGAACGCGGCTACCTGACCTACGCCGAGATCAACGACCACCTGCCGGACGATGTCGTCGACGCGGAAAGTATCGAAGCGATCATTTCGACCTTCAGCGAAATGAGCATCCAGGTTTTCGACGAAGCCCCGGCTGCAGAAGACCTGCTGATGTCCGACACAGCTGCCGTTGCTGCCGATGACGAAGAAGTCGAAGCGCAAGCCGAACAGGCACTGTCCACCGTCGACTCCGAATTTGGCCGTACCACCGACCCGGTCCGCATGTACATGCGCGAAATGGGCACGGTCGAACTCCTCACCCGCGAAGGCGAAATCGAGATCGCCAAGCGCATCGAGGAAGGCCTGAAGCACATGATCCAGGCGATTTCCGCCTGCCCGACGACGATTACCGACATTCTCGACATGGCCGCCAAGGTCGAGAACGACGAGATGCGCATCGACGAACTGGTCGATGGCCTGATCGATCCGAACGCCACCGAAGAAGTCGCCGCAGCTCCCGAAATGCCGGAAGCCGATGAAGAGGAAGCGGACGACGAGGACGAGGACGGCGAAGGTGGTGCTGCCGGTGCCGCATCCGCCTCGCTGCTGCAACTCAAGACCGATGCCCTGGAGCGTTTCAAGGCCATCAAGAGCGTGCACGCCAAGATGCAGAAGCTGCTGTCGAGCAAGGGCCCGCATGACAAGGCCTATCTCAAGCTGCAGCAGCAGATTTCCGATGAACTGCTCAACATCCGCTTCACGTCGCGCTCGATCGAACGCCTGTGCGACAGCGTGCGTGGCATGGTCGAACAGATTCGCGGCTCCGAGCGCAAGATTCAGCAAATCTGTGTCGACCGCGTCAAGATGCCCCGTCCGCATTTCATCCAGACCTTCCCGGGCAAGGAAACGACGCTCGAGTGGGTGGACGCCGAAATCGCCTCAGCCCCCAAGACTTACTTGGCGATCCTGACCCGCTGCGCACCGGATATCAAGGAAGAGCAAAAGAAGCTGATCGCGCTCCAGGAGCGCATCGGCATTCCGCTCAAGGACCTCAAGGACATCAACAAGCAGATGTCCACCGGTGAAGCCAAGGCGCGTCGCGCCAAGCGCGAAATGACCGAGGCCAACCTGCGCCTGGTTATCTCGATTGCCAAGAAGTACACCAACCGCGGCCTGCAGTTCCTCGACCTCATCCAGGAAGGCAACATCGGCCTGATGAAGGCGGTGGACAAGTTCGAATACCGCCGCGGCTACAAGTTCTCGACCTACGCCCCGGTGCACATGATCGAAACGATCAACAAGATGAACCGGATCAGCCGCCAGATCCTGCAGGAAACGGGTGCCGAACCCGATCCGGCAACACTGGCCAAGAAGATGGACATGCCTGAAGACAAGATCCGCAAGATCATGAAGATTTCCAAGGAGCCGATCTCCATGGAAACCCCGATCGGCGACGACGACGACTCGCATCTCGGCGACTTCATCGAAGATCAACTGACGCTGGCGCCGGCCGATGCGGCGATGTACTCAAGCCTGCGCGGCGTTACCAAGGAAATCCTCGACACCCTGACGACGAGGGAAGCCAAGGTCCTGCGCATGCGCTTCGGCATCGAAATGAACACCGACCATACGCTGGAAGAAGTCGGCAAACAGTTCGACGTCACCCGCGAGCGCATCCGTCAAATAGAAGCCAAGGCGCTGCGCAAGCTGCGTCACCCAACCCGCTCCGACAAGCTGCGCAGCTTCCTGGATCAAAACGGCAACTAAGCTTTCCGGGCCTGTAGCTCAGTTGGTTAGAGCAGAGGACTCATAATCCTTTGGTCCACGGTTCAAGTCCGTGCAGGCCCACCAATTTGCAGTGCTGCGACCAACCCTCCGGGGTTGGCCGCATGTTTCAGAAGTACCCGGTAGACACTTCGACAAAAGCCATGTTGCTGACACGAAGTGGCAGGTTTTTTAGGCATTTTTTGTAAAGGCATTCGACATGAATACAGAATCCATCCTCACGCACCTGAAAAAGCACGGCCAATTGCTTGATGCGGATATCGCCAAGGGCACGGGCATTGCGCTGTCGGATGTTCGTACATCGATCCTCGAACTGTCCGCTCAAAAAGCCATTTCAGTGTGCAGCATGACCACCTTCAAGAATGGCACACCGACCGAAGGCATGTTCTGCCGCGTTTCCGGCTACATGCCGTCGGCTGCTCCTGGCCGCAAGCCGGGCGTCAAGACCTGAGAAAAGGGCCAGCCGAGCTGGCCTGGCAACTTCCTGTTATTCAACGACGCGGCCGCGCTGTAGTTTTACCTGGCCGCGTTTTATTTTGCTCTCGAGGCGCTTGCGCTGGGAGTTCCGACTCGGCTTGGTCGGCCGCCGTACAGGCGGCACAAAGGCCGCCGAGGCGATCAGTTCGCGCAGGCGAACCAGCCCGTCTTCACGGTTGCGCTCAAGGCTGCGGAATTTTTGTGCCTTGATAACGACGACACCCTCGCTGCTGATCCGCTGATCGCGCATGGACCGCAGTTTTTCCTTGACCTCATCGGGCAAGCTTGACGCAGCGATATCGAAACGCAGATGGACGGCATTCGACACTTTGTTGACGTTCTGCCCGCCCGCCCCTTGCGCGCGGATGGCTGTGAATTCAACTTCGCTTTCGTTGAGGGTAAGGGCGTTCATTTTTTTGCTTCGAGTTGGTCGTACACCGCCGTTGCCACTTTGGCCAATTCGCCCTTGGCGGTGCTCGCCGACAGGGCGTAGCCAAATTTACCATCAACCCAGTAGAACACATTGACCTCGCCTTCGCGGGCGAAGCGGTAGCCGGTTTCCGGCCGGGCAGCGTTTTCGGTCGTCACGTACAACGTCATGCGCTGGCCGGTGGCGTCCTGGTACATGAACTGGGCAACCGGACCGGCGTTGCCGGGGAGCAGACGACCGCCCACCAACTCGTAGCCAAGGGCACCGAGTTTGGGCGGGCTGACCGGCGAGCCCAGACGTTTGGACAGCCATTTGACCAGCGCCTCTTCCTGATCGGCCGTCACTTCGACGGGGCGCCTGGCGTCGGGGCTGTAAACCACGTGGGCGACGGCAGCCTGGCGAGGCAGCGGCACAACCTGGGCCATCCGCTCGACGCCTTGGTACTGGCCATGCCCCAGCCAGCCGGCGACGCCACCGAGCGTGGCAACCAGAACCCCGGCGGCTATCTGCTGCAGCGGCCAAGATTTCAAATTTAGCCTTTTTTTCCGGTTGACCGTGGAATTCATTGGTTGCACGGTCAGCGCCTGCAGGTGGTCGGGCAAAGGCTCGACCAGCACAGGATTGAACAGCGCCTTGAGCGCCTCATTCTGGGCGCGATAGGCACGGACGCGCTCGGCATCCTCCGGATAGAGAACCAGATAAGCTTCGATCTCGGCCCGCCGCGCTGGCGTCAAGGCGCCGTCGACGTAGGCGTGCAGATCGTCTTCGGTAATATTGAGCGGGCTCATCGCACAACCCTCAAATTGGCGCCGGCCTGCCGGCCTTCCATGATCTGGCGCAACCGTTCGCGTCCACGCGACAGACGGGACATCACGGTGCCGATCGGAATGCCCAGTGCAGCGGCGATTTCGGCGTAACTCATTTCTTCCAGCCCGACGAGCAACAGTACTTCACGCTGGTCGTCCGGCAATTGACGGAGGGCTGATTCGAGATCCATCACTTCCAGCCGGTCGCTTTGGGTAGCGCGCGTCGGCACCTCGCAGGCGCCATCGTCGAGCGCATAGGTCGGCAAACTGCCGCGCCGCAGTTGGTCGACGCGCAGGTTGTGCATGATGCCGAACAACCAAGCCCGCAAATCACTACCGGCCCGCCATTGAGCAAAACGGCTCCAGGCGCGTTCGAGGGTGTCCTGCACAAGATCGTCTGCTGCCGCGCGATCGCCCAGCATCGCCCGCGCATAGCGGCGCAAGCGAGGCAATTCGGCGATGATCGCGCGGCTATCCACGTTGCTCGATTAAGGCTTGGCGACGTGCCAGACGTTGTTGAAACCGTCACCGGTCTTGTCGCCAGCCTTCTGGTCCTTGATCCAGAAGTACAGCGGCTTGCCCCTGAAGGCCCACTGTTTCTTGCCATCGTCGCGCATCACGATGCTGTAGTCACCGCTCGCCATGTCGCCATCCATGGCCATCAGCGGCGGCCAGTTGGTGGCACATGGGCCATTGCACATGCTCTTGCCGCTACCGGCTGCGTCCTTGTCGAAAACATAAAGCGTCATGCCATTGCTGCCGGTGAGCATGCCATCCGACACCATGGCCGGGGCAGCGGCGCGCGTCCCGTAACCGGAACAGGCGGCCAGTATGGTTGAGGTGAGCAGCGAGAGAAGCAGGTTTTTCGTTTTCATGATGATCTCCGTTGGTTTTGGGGGGCTACACCAACGTATACGGAAGACGCCTTCAGTTTATTCCATCGGCCCGGCCAAGCCGCCACAACGAAGTCACCTCAGCCGCCCGCGCCGCGTGCAGTGGGTCACTCGCATCCTGCGCCTTGGGATGTTTCGGCCGGATATCGAGACGCTCGATCACTTTCAGCCCTGCCATCTCAATCCACCCCAGCAGCTTCTGCCGTGAGCGCAATCCGAGATGTTCGGCAATGTCCGAAATGATCAGCCAGCCCTCGCCATCGGCCTCGAGGTGCGAGGCCAGCCGACCTGCGCCGGCAACCACGGCGGATTGCAGACAACCAGCTTGGCTCGTCCTTCCGGGAACAGATCGGTCTTGACGAGGCGGATTGCTGCGGTCAACCCCAATT
The DNA here is from genome assembly GCA_008080565.1 of Rhodocyclaceae bacterium. Lineage (GTDB taxonomy): Bacteria > Pseudomonadota > Gammaproteobacteria > Burkholderiales > Rhodocyclaceae > Azonexus. The sequence continues at coordinate 14,263 of VIKE01000059.1, forward strand.
TCTCGACATTTTCGGAGGCGCAAGCCAAGGCCCGTTCATCCATGTCGGTCGCCACGATCTGCTTGACACCACGCCGGGCCAGAATCGCCGCGATGATGCCGGAGCCGGTCCCGATATCGAACGCCAGATCGCAATTGGCTGGCAACGGCGCCTTGGCAACCAGATCGACATACTCTCCTCGCACCGGCGAAAACACGCCGTAATGCGGATAAATGCGCCCCTCCACCGCCGGCACCGGCACGCCCTTCTTGCGCCACTCGTGGGCACTGACGACGGCCAACAGTTCACGCAACGACACCAGAGAATCCTCGCCGCTCGGCGGCCCGTAAGCCTCGATGCAAGCCTGCCGGACATCCTGTGCCCGGCGCAAGGGGATGCTGTAATCGCCACCAAGCGGGACCAGCAACAGACCGAGCGCCTGTGCCCGTCGCCCCTGATTCTGCCGATGCTGCTCGAAAGCCTCGGCTGGCGTTGCCGGCTTTTTCTGGCTACCTGATCGCGGCTGACGGTCGGCACGCCGACTCAAGCCCTGCAACAGATGCCGGGCATTCTGCCAGTCGCCCCGCCACAGCATGGCAGTACCCCCGCCGGCCAGTTTCCAGGCGGCATCGACACTCAGGCGATCATCGACCACAACGAGCTGTTCATAAGCCGGCAAGCCAGCCTCGGAGCGCCAGCGGGCGGACTTTGTCCCGCCCCCTTCGGTCCAGGCAATCACAGGAAATGGTGCGCGCGTCATGCCCCGCATTGTAGGGCAGAAGCCACCGCCCACTGCCTGCCACTTTGATGCAAAGAGCCTAATTGCTGAAATTGTGAATTATTCGATAGTCGACTGCAGCCTCGACGTTAACAATGTCAGCAATCACCCATTTGTTGCAGCAATCCAAACTTACAGGATCAACCCCGTGGCCACTTTGAGCACACACTCTGCCGGCGGCATCATTGAATCGGCCACCGCCTTTTTCGGTAGCAGCCCCCTCAGGCCCAGCCGAACGACGAACTCCCCCAGACGCCAGGAAAACCCCGCGGACGAAAAACAAAAAGATGCAATGGCCCGTCGTCTCGAACAACTTCACACCGCTCTCGGCGAATCGGCAGTCGCCCCTGCCAAGGCCGTGACAGCCCATACTCTTCCGCCTGCGCTCGAATCCGTAAAATCGTTCGGGGCAGGCTCGATCATCGCCACCGCCATGATTTCGGCCCTGTTTGGTGCCGGATTGATGTGGCTGGGCACACCGCAAGCAGAGACCCGAACCACCCCGGCGCCTCTTCCCCTGATTGCGGCGCCCCCCCAAACAGCAACCGCTGCGCGGAGCGAACCCGTACTTGCTGCGCCAGCCACAACAGAAATCAGCGAAAAGACAAAGATCGGCGAGCTTCTCAACACATGGCGAAACGCCTGGGCACAACGGGATATCGCAAGCTACCTGAACGCCTACAGCCAGCAATTTACGCCCGCCGACGGCAACACGCGCAATACCTGGGTTGCCGCGAGAACGAAGAAACTCTCAGCCGGCGCCCCGATCGACATCCAGATCCGCGAACTCGGCATCGAGCGGCTCAATGCCGATCAGTTCAAGGCAACCTTCCTCCAAGACTATGCCTCGGGTAGCTATCGGGAAACGGCACAAACCAAGGTTCTGCTGATCGCCCGCGAAAACGGCGAATGGAAAATCACCAAGGAATGGCTGGCAGAAAACAAGCTAGCGATGAAGTAAACAGCGCAGTTCGAAATTGGAAAGTCGGCCGATAAGCCGGGTTCTGTTCCCCCCTTGCGGGGTTCGGCAATCATTCCTCTAGGCCTGCCGTCACCGACAGGCTCAAGCAACCTACCCGGAAGCAGCGCGGGCCACGCCTCAGCTTCCCTATTTGGTCTTGCTCCGGATGGGGTTTACCGTGCCGCTGAACGTTACCGCCAGCGCGGTGAGCTCTTACCTCGCCGTTTCACCCTTACCTGTGCGCCTTGCGGCGCCATCGGCGGTCTATTCTCTGTTGCACTTTCCGTTGCCTTGGGTCACTCGACTTTCGTCTTGCGACTTATAACACCCAGCCGTTAACTGGCATCCCGCCCAATGGAGCCCGGACTTTCCTCCCGGCGCCGAAGTTTCCCCCGGACGCCCAGCGATTGCCTGGCCAACTTTCCGCTGCGGATTATACGCGCCTGCAAGCCAGCCCCGGGCCGCATTGTGGACACCACGAAAAAGTAGCCTGATTCGAATATCCAACAGCCAATTCGTGAAAAATCTGACAGCCCCTACCTCCCCTCATGGCTAAGCTAAGCACACGAGCGTCCAAAATAATGCAAAATAGATAGTCGCCGGTTTTTTCTGGAGAACAATTTCATGTCCATGCACAGCGCACTCAGGCGAGCCATCGAAAAGGGAAACCTGGATGCGGTCAGAACCGCCCTGGATCACGGCGCCCTTATCGAGGAAGCCGATATGCACGGCGACCCCGGCCTGCCGATGCGGATCGCCTGCTTCAAGGGTCATGCCGACATCGTGCGCGAACTGATCAAGCGCGGCGCCGACATCCATGCCCCAAACGCCCAAGGCGCCGGCGGCCCCATCCGCATGGCTAGCCGGGGCCAACACAGTCATATCGTCGAGCTACTTTTAGCCCATGGTGCCGAAGTACCTGAAGATGTCCAACTGCCGAACGCCAACAGCGGGGAACGCCGCAAGCGTGGTGAACGAAGAAGGCGGGACATCGGCCCACCCAGCGACATTCGGGAAAGACGCCAGTCGCGCGAACGCCGAGTCGTCTCCGTCCGCGAAGTCGAACTGTCTGACCGCCAATGGGAACGTTACTTCGCCCAAACCCAACCAAGTCCGCGGCCCGCGCATATTCATGACGTGGCTGATACCGTGTCGATGGTCTTCGAACGAGTCCGCGACTAAGACACAAGAACGGGGCAGACGGACCCCGTTGCCAAGCCGCTCCGCCTAAGCGGGCAAGGTTGTACGGTCGATCACCTTGCGCAGGACAAAACTGGTGTGCACGCCGGTCACGCCTTGAATGCGCGTGATCTTGTTGAGCAGCAGATCCTGATAGGCATCCATGTCCCGGACGACTACTTTCAACTGGTAGTCCGACTGCTGGCCGGTGATCAGCAAACACTCCAGCACCTCGGGTATGTCACCAATCGCCGCCTCAAGATTGGCGAACCGCTCGGGTGTGTGCTGATCCATTGAAATGCCGATCAACGCCATGAGCGTCAACCCCAGTTTCTTGGCGTCGAGCATGGCGCGATACCCGGTAATCAGCCCCGACTCCTCAAGCACCCGAACCCGACGCAGACATGGCGAGGGCGACAGACCGATGCGGTCGGCCAGATCCTGATTGCTGATGCGCCCATCGGCTTGCAGGATGGCAAGAATTTGCCGGTCGTAACGATCAATGTCCATAATATTTCCGTATGAAAAACTTTAGCGCAATTTTCTGCCAATAATACATCAAACGTGGCATCAGTTCGCAATCGCCTGCCGGCTCCTTTGGCCTAATATTTCGCTATCGAAAAATTTATCCGGAGCACGCCATGATTTCCCAGCCCGCCACCAAATACACCGCCTTCCCGCCCGTCCGTCTCGCTGATCGCCAGTGGCCGAACCGCATCATCGAGCAGCCGCCGGTGTGGATGAGTACCGATCTTCGCGATGGCAATCAGGCGCTTTTCGAGCCGATGAACGCCGAAAAGAAGATGCGCATGTTCAAGACGCTCTGCGCCATCGGTTTCAAGGAAATCGAGATTGCCTTTCCCTCGGCCTCGGAAACCGAATTCGGCTTCGTGCGTGAATTGATCGAAGGCGGGCACATTCCCGACGACGTCACCATCGAAGTCCTCACCCAGGCCCGCGAACACCTCATTCGCCGCACTTTCAAGTCGATCAAGGGTGCCAAACAAGCCATCGTCCACGTATATAACGCTACCTGCAAAACTTTCCGCGAGAATGTATTCGGCATGAGCAAGACGGAAGTCATGGCCATGGCCGTCGATGCCGTCCAGCTCATCCGCCAGCTTGCCGATGAAATGCCGGAAACGAAGATCACGCTCCAGTACAGCCCGGAGCTTTTCACCGCCACCGAACTCGATTTTGCCCTCGAGGTCTGCGATGCAGTGACTGCCGCCTGGGGCGCCACACCGGAACGCAAGGTCATCCTCAACCTCCCGACCACGGTCGAAATTGCCACACCCAACATCTACGCCGACCAGATCGAGTGGATGCACAAGAATCTTGCCCGCCGCGACAGCGTGCTCATCAGCCTCCACCCGCATAACGATCGCGGCACGGCCGTCGCTGCCGCCGAGCTCGGCCTCATGGCCGGCGCCGACCGGGTCGAAGGCTGTCTTTTCGGCAATGGCGAACGGACCGGCAACGTCGACCTCGTCACGCTTGCCCTCAACATGTACACGCAAGGCGTTCATCCCGGCCTCGATTTTTCGGATATCAACGCCATCGCCCGCACCGTCGAACACTGTACCCAGCTCCCGATCCATCCGCGCCACCCATACGTCGGGGATCTCGTTTTCACGGCCTTCTCCGGCTCCCACCAGGATGCCATCAAGAAGGGGTTTTCTGCTCAAGAGGCAGATGAGCAATGGGCGGTGCCCTATCTTCCGATCGATCCGGCCGACGTTGGCCGTAGCTACGACTCGGTGATCCGCGTAAACAGCCAGTCGGGCAAGGGTGGCATCGCCTACCTCATGGAAACCGAGCACGGCGTGGTCATGCCGCGTCGCTTGCAGGTGGAGTTCTCGGGTGTCGTCCAGCAATATACCGATGCGCACGGCGGCGAAGTGAGTGCTGACAGCATCTGGTCCATGTTCGCCAAAACCTACCTCGACCCCAGCAGCCCGATCCGCTACCGCGAACATCACCTTTTCGAGCATGGTAGCGCCCAAGGCATCCGCCTCAACATCGATATCGACGGCACCCCGCACATCCTGACCGGCGAAGGCAACGGCCCAATCAATGCTGCGGTGCACGCCTTGCAGAGTGCCGGAATCGATATTCAGGTGCGCAGTTACGAGGAGCGCTCGATGGTGCCGATGGGCGAGGACGGCAACGCCCGGGCCTGTGCCTTCATGGAAATTGCCGGCAAAAACTGCGGCGAATGCTACGGGGTCGGCGTCGACAGCAATATCGTCACCGCCTCGATCAAGGCCTTGCTGAGCGGGGCCAATCGTCTCGGCGCCATGCAGATGCGCGGAGAGCAACCTCGGGCGGCCTGACGCGTCCCTGAATCCCTTGCCAAAACATCGGCAAGGGATTGAATATTCGGCGCTTTTCATTTTCATCCCTTGCCACATAGGGGATCGGCGCGTAAGATGTTGGCTTCGTCGGAGTAAAAACATCCGACTCCACCGTTCTGCCCGCGTAAATGCCGTTCCTCTGCCGCCCCGTCAATCGACGATTTCCGGCACGCCGAAGTCACCATTTCCCGTCGCAAAGCGCTGTTTCATTGCTCGCCCGAGCCAGTCCGGACTGCCGGATACCGGACGATCATCACTTTCGGGGAATAAATGGTCCGCATTCAGTTCACTATCGATCTTCACTATGAACTGGGTTTTCAGGGCGCCGATTTCGTTTTCAACATCCACGCGGCCAAGACGGCCAGCCAGACGATCATCAACGAACAGTTGGTGATCAGTCAGCAGGTTCCGCACACCATCCAGACCGATCCGGCAACCTGCACCCGCTACCTGCGCCTGACCGGCGCCCCCGGTCCGCTGCATATCAGCTACAAAGCCGTGCTCGACATCAAGCAGCAGGTCGACCTGCCCGATCTGATCCAGGAAACACCGATCGCCAAGCTCCCGCTGTCGGCCCTGACCTACATCTACCCGAGCCGCTATTGCCAGTCCGACCGACTGGCCGCGTTGGCCATGAGCGAATTCGGCCATCTGCCCAAGGGCTACCGCCGGGTCGAGGCCATCCGCAACTGGGTCAACAAGCATGTGACCTTCAAGGGCAATACCACCAACTCAGCCACTGCCGCGCTCGATACGCTGATTGACCGGGTTGGCGTCTGCCGTGACTTCGCGCACCTGATGATTGCCATCTGCCGCGCCCTGAACATTCCGGCCCGCTTTACCACCGGTATCGATTACGGCGCCGACCCGTTGCTGGGGCCAACCGACTTCCATGCCTACGTCGAGGTTTTCCTCGGTGACCGCTGGTATCTGTTCGACCCCTCCGGCACGGCGATCCCGATGGGCTTTGTCCGTCTGGCTACCGGCCGCGATGCGGCCGATGTATCCTTTGCAACCATCTTCGGTGGCGTTCTCTCGCCGCCGCCGGTGATCACCATCAGCGCCATCACCGAAGCCGGCCAGCCGTGGGAATTACCGCGCCACCGGCACGAAGCGCTTTCCACCGACGCAGCACCAGCCGTCGTCGCCACCCCCTGAACATTTTTACGATTACTGGAGAAGAACACTTGGCAAAAGAAGAACTACTGGAAATGCAAGGCGTCGTCGAAGACGTGCTACCGGATGGTCGTTTCCGTGTGACGCTGGAAAACGGTCACGTGATGATTGCCTACACCGCCGGCAAGATGAAGAAAAACCACATTCGCATTCTGCTTGGTGACAAGGTCACGCTCGAACTGTCGCCCTACGACCTGACCAAGGGTCGCATCACGTTCCGTCACATCGAGAACCGCGGCTCACCGATGCCGCAGCAACGCCGCCGCTACTAACAAGCCGGTTTTGCCATAGCCCGACGGCCAGGCCTGAATTGCCAGGTATCGTCGTAGTACGCCGGATCTTCGCTATCCGGCGTAACGCCAGGAATGCCCAGCAAGGGTAGCGGTTGAAAATCGCGTGGCCGGGTGTAACGACCGCTGATCAAATCGGCGGCCAGAAGCTTGTCGACCGCAGCAAGCTGCTCCGAATCGCCCATTTCAAGCCAAGCCTCGCTCACCTCGTAGAGCACTGCCTTGGCCGTCAGGCCGCGAAATGGCTTGAGCATCTGTTCATAGGTGGCGTGGCCGAAGATCACGAAACGCATGCTGCGAATCACCTCGGCACGGCGCTCGACGAACAATTGCTTCCACCGAAAATCACGCAGCAGATCAAGCAGTTCAGGCTGGCTGGTCAGGACGACAATGCCGCATTCGTCAAAATGGGTCAGCGCATCGCGGGGCATACCGCGCGCCTCGCCCGGCGCCTGCATGGCACGCATGTGGGCAGCGCTGACGGCAATCTTGGTTTGCGGAAAACCAAGCCAGACCAGGGCATTGAAGAAGTCATGCCAGTTGTCGCGGCGGGTTTCTACCTCACCGCTTTCCCAGATCCGGCATTCGTAAACCAAACCATCCGGACGCGGCGCGACGAAACGGACGCGCTGTCCGTTCGCGGTATGAATGGGAAACTGTTCGGCCAGTTCGGCCACCGCCAAGGCATCCGGCGTTTGCGGAAGGCGATCCAGCCAGTGCCGCAGCGGATTGAACAGCGGCGATGCGTAGAGCGAAACAGGGCTCACTCTTCAGCTGGCGATTCGTCTTTTTCTTCCTTGACGAAAACCAGTTCGCCCTTCTTGACACGGAAGGTACCAACAAACTGGCCCATCCCCTCCGGGGGTTCGCCGTCCATCTTGGCGAAGTTCTCGCAGGTCTGCGTCTCGGTGGCAAACATTTTCTTACCCGCCTTGATGATGAAAGCCCCGGACGGCACCTGATATACCTCGACCCTGGTTTTTTCCGTGCCCGTACCGAGGCTATGCCGACGCATGCAGGCCGGCATGCGCGAAACAACCATGTACAACTCGACCTTGCTGTCCCAGAAATACGGCTGCTCACGAATCAGCGACAGCACGTGCTCGCGGGTATTGTCGATTTCATACGTCGCGCCGTCATTGACGCAGGCAGTGAGCAGCGGAGCAGCCAGTAGCGGCAGCAGGAGGTGGCGCAGACGCATGACGATTTTCCTCAGAGCATTTTCCAGGACAACGTCTCGCCGGCGCGCAGCGGAACGATGGAGTCGGTGCTGATGTACGGGTAGTCGGCCGGTACGGTCCACGCCTGTTTGGCCAGCGTGATCTTGTCGCTGTTGCGTGGCAGCCCATACCAGTCGGGACCGTTGAAGCTGGCAAAGGCTTCGAGCTTGTCGAGGGCACCGGCCTGCTCGAAGACTTCGGCGTAGAGCTCCATGGCAGCGTAGGCCGTATAGCAGCCGGCGCAGCCGCAGGCGTTTTCCTTGGCGCCCTTGGCGTGCGGCGCCGAATCGGTGCCGAGAAAGAATTTCGGATTGCCGGAAACGGCTGCAGCAACCAGTGCCTCGCGGTGCGTTTCGCGCTTGAGCACCGGCAGGCAGTACCAGTGTGGCCGAACGCCGCCCTGGAAGATGGCATTGCGGTTGTAGAGCAGATGATGGGCGGTGATGGTCGCTGCCACGGTCAACCCGGAATTTTGCACAAATTCTGCAGCGTCCTTCGTCGTGATGTGCTCCATGACCACCTTGAGTTTCGGGAAGCGCTGAGTCAGTGGCAGCAGCACGGTGTCGATGAAGACTTTTTCACGGTCGAAAAGGTCGATTTTCGAATCCGTCACCTCGCCATGCACCAGCAACGGCAGGCCGACGCGCTCCATTTCGGCCAGCGTGTCGTCGGCTTTCCGGATATCGGTCAGACCGGCGTCGGAATTGGTCGTCGCCCCGGCCGGGTAGAGCTTGACGGCCTTGACGAAGCCGGAAGCGGCGGCCTTGGCGACCTCGCTGGCCGGCGTGTTGTCAGTCAGGTAGAGGGTCATGAGCGGCTCGAAGCTGGCGCCGGCCGGCAGCGCGGCGAGGATGCGCTGACGATAGGCGGCAGCCTGTTCGACGGTGGTGACCGGCGGCTTGAGGTTGGGCATGACGATGGCCCGGCCAAACTGCGCAGCTGTATGGGCGAGGACGGAAGCCAAGGCTTCGCCGTCGCGTAGGTGAAGGTGCCAGTCGTCGGGGCGGGTGATAGTGATCTGCATGGCGATTCTCGGTGCTGTTTGCTGCAATTTTAACAGGCTGCCCGGCCTAGTCGGAGCGATTCGGCGAGGCAGAACAAAACCGTTCTTTGCAAGTTCGCCACAATGCTTTACAAAATGACAGACGCAAACTGCTAATCTGTTTATGTCGATTTATCTGCGCGTCAGCGGCAGGGGTGCTGCCCTGCCGTGGCCAGGCGTGCATTCAGAAAGATCGACGCAAATGCAAACAAACTTCACTGACCATCATGCACGACAATATGGTTCACCATCCCTCGACAGAGGCCCCCAGCCCCGGCGGACTTGCCAGCACCTACCTGGTCCACGCAGCGGTGCTCGAAGTTTCATCACGCGCCGCCCCACCCGATGAAACGCTCTTGGGAAAGCTGATTCGCCGTCGACTGAGTCGCCTGGAGCGGGTTCTCGCCACTCACGGCGGCTCACTCGTCCGGCAGATGCCGCAAGGTCTGCTCGCAGCCTTCGACTCGGCCGAAACTGCCGTGCTCGTAGCCTGTGAAATGCAACGGCGCTGCGCGGTGATCCCGCAGATTCTGGAAACCCAGATCGGGCTGAAGATAGGCATCCATGCGACGACGCCTCAGAACGACTTGGACGGCACCTTTGATGTTGCCGAGATTGAGGCATCCCGGCTGGCCAACTTGCTCGGTGAAGGCACTATTGTCGTTTCCGGGACTGTGGTTAAAGCCCTGCCCGAAATAATGCGCGAAAACAGCGCCGTCCTTGGCCGTGAAAACATCGGCGCCGCTGCCCATCTGGTCGACTGGGGCGCCATTCCCATGCGCCCCGCACCGGCGCCACCCACGCAATCCGAGGCAAGGCCACCCACGCCAAAGGCCGCCCCACCGTCAGCCTCCCACCTTGTCTTGCGCAACGGCGGCCGCAGCTACCGCTTTGCTGGCGACAAATCAGTCATCACGATCGGCCGCGCACCGGACAACGACATTGTGATCAGCGCCCCCAACGCCTCGCGCCAGCATTGCCGGATCATTTACCGACTGGACAATCATGTGCTCGTCGATCTGAGCATGAACGGCACTTACGTCAAATCCGGTGATGCACCGGAAACAATCATCCGGAAAAGCATGGTTACGCTGAGCGGCAGCGGACGCATCGGCTTCGGCCACTCCTGCCGTGGCGATGACGAGCAGACTTTCGAGTTTCAAATCGGCTGACGTCAGCCCGCAATCCGGATGCGCTTATCCAGCCTTGAGCGCCAGCGCCAGATCGTAGAGCGCATTCTTGGCGGCGCCGGTAATCGCCGAGGCCAGCTTGGCCGCCTGTTTGACCGGCAGCCCTTCGGCCAGCAGCAGCTTCAGAACCCGCTCGCCTTCGCCGCTTTCGGCATTGGCCGGGGCGCCGGACAACATCAAAACGAATTCGCCGCGCTGGCGGTTGGGGTCTTCCTTGAGCCAGGCAAGGCCTTCGGCCACCGGCAGGGAATGGATCGATTCGAACAACTTGGTCAGTTCGCGGGCGATGACCAGGGTGCGGTTGCCGAATACCGTCGCCATGTCCTCGACCGTTTCGAGTACGCGGTGCGGTGCTTCGTAGAAGACCAGAGCGCAGGGCTGTTCGCGCAGCTCTTCGAGCGCTTGCCGGCGCTGGCCGCCCTTGGAAGGCAAAAAGCCGTAGAACAGGAAATGTTCGTCGAGCAGTCCGGAACCAGACAAAGCTGTCGTCGCAGCGCATGGGCCGGGCAGCGGGATGACCTTGCAGCCGGCAGCACGAACGGCAGCGACGATGCGGGCACCGGGATCGGAAATGCCTGGCGTACCGGCATCGGAAATGAGCGCCACGGCTTCGCCGGCCTGCAGCTTTTCGACGATGCGCGTGGCGGCTTCGTATTCGTTGTGCTGGTGGGCCGGAATGGTCCGCGCCTGAGCGCCGAGTTGCTTGAGCAGCGGGCCGCTGTGGCGAGTGTCCTCGGCGGCGACCCAGGGCACGGTGCGCAGGATTTCTTCGGCGCGGCGGGTCAGGTCGGCGAGATTCCCGAGCGGCGTCGGGACGACATACAATGCAGCGGATTCTTCCGTCATTATTATCAACATGCAGGCAAAGACCAACGATACCACCACGACGCGCGGCCGCGAAGCCGAAGAGCGGGCGGCGCGCTATCTCGAATCCCACGGTCAACCGGTAATTTCGCGCAATTTCAGAATCCGTGGCGGCGAGATCGACCTCATTTGCCGCGACGGCAAGGTCCTGGTTTTCGTTGAAGTCCGTCAGCGCAGCCGCAGCGACTTTGGCGGCGCCGGGGCCAGCATCACGGCGAGCAAGCGGAGGCGTATTGTCCTCGCCGCCCAGCACTACCTCATCGGCAAGCGGGATTGCGACTGCCGATTCGACTGCGTGCTGATCGACGGTGACCAGCTCGAATGGATCAAAAATGCGTTTTCTGCTGACGATTAGCCTGGTCTTGTGGCTGACAGCTGCGCAAGCCGAAAGCGTGCGCATGCTGGTCCAGAATTCACCACTGGCTGGCAGCCAGTTTTACGCGCTGGAAGCTTTTTGGTCAGAAATCAAGGTCGGCGATCCCCTCAAACTGATTCGCGAACCAGACAACAAGCACGACCGCAACGCCATCCGCGTCGAATGGCGCGGCCACCAACTGGGCTACGTACCGCGCGCCCAGAACCGCGCTGTGGCCGCCGCGATGGACGCCGGCGACCGGCTGACCGCCCGCGTGTCGTCTCTGAGCGACAACAAAAATCCGTGGCGACGGCTGGCGTTCGAAGTCTTCGTCGAGCTGTGAGGTAGAATGCTTTCACTTATAGCCCCAACTCATTGAACGATATGGATTTGATCGCCCGCGTTGCCAAGCATTTCGAGGACAGCGCCCAAACCAAGCTGAACGCCGTTGAAATGATGGCGGCCCCGATTGCCGCGGCGATCGAAACGATGACCAACTGCCTGATCAACGGCGGCAAGATCCTGGCCTGCGGCAACGGCGGCTCGGCTGGCGATGCCCAGCATTTCGCCGCCGAACTGATCGGCCGTTTTGAGGCCGAACGCCAGGAACTGGCGGCCATCGCGCTGACCACCGACACTTCGATCATCACCGCCGTCGCCAACGATTATTCGTTCAGCCAGATTTTTTCCCGCCAGGTACGCGGTCTCGGCCATGCCGGCGACGTGCTGCTGGCCATTTCGACCTCAGGCAACTCGGCCAACATCATCGAAGCCATCAAGTCCGCGCACGAGCACGACATGCACATCGTCGCGCTGACCGGCAAGGGCGGCGGGCTGATCGGCGAAATGCTGCGTGACGACGATATTCATCTCTGCGTGCCGGCCGAACGGACGGCGCGAATTCAGGAAACCCACCTGCTCGTCATCCATTGCCTGTGCGATGGGATCGATGCACTTTTATTGGGAGTCGAATGATGCAAAAAGCCAAACTCACCCTCGCCGCTGCGGCGCTGATCACCCTTTTGCCCATGCTTGAAGGTTGCGTTCCGGCGGTCATCGGCGGTGCGGCCGTCGGTGTCATGTCGGCCCATGATCGCCGCTCCACCGGCACGCAAACCGACGACGAAACGACCGAATGGAAGGCCGGCCAGCGCGTTCCCGATCAGTACAAGGCGTTCTCGCACATCAATTTCACCTCGTACAACCGGCGCGTGCTGATCACCGGCGAAGTGCCGAACGAGGAAGCCAAGGCCGCCATCGAAGCCGAAACGCGCAAGCTCGACGGCGTCCGCGAGGTGTACAACGAACTGGGCATCGGCCCGGCATCGTCGCTCGGTAGCCGCAGCACCGATTCGTACATCGACTCCAAGGTCAAGGCCCGGCTGGTCGATTCGAACCAGATTTCGGCCAACCACATCAAGGTCGTCACCGAACGCGCCATCGTTCATCTGATGGGCATCGTCAACGCCCGCGAAGCGAAGGTTGCCGTCGATGTCGCGCGCACCACCTCCGGCGTCAAGAAAGTGGTCAATGTGCTGGAAATCGTTGGCGACGAAGACACCCGCCGCCTCGACAACCAGACGCTTGGCGCGCGCAATCCGCCGCCGGCCAGCGCACCGGTCGAAAATCGCTGATTTGCCGGATTGACCGCACCCGGGAGTAAGGGCTCCCGGGGTGTAGCCCCCCCGGCCAGCAAAAGCCGGGGCGCCGTAAGGGGGAAAGAACAATGAATCTCGAAAAGGTCATCTTCGGCTTCTTCATCGTCCTCGCCGCGACGCTGAATTTCGGCTTCTTCATCGGCGACATCGGGCGGCCGGAACTACACAACATCTATGAACTGGCCGCCGCGCTGTTCGTCAGCCTGATCGCCACCGCCCTCAAATTCGGCGACCGCACGCAGATCGGTGCCATCCACCTGTCCACCAGCCTGGTGGCTGACCTGCAACTGATCGCCGCCGCCATCACCTGGGGCGTGGCCGAACACATCACCGGCGTCGGCATGACCGTGCATGTCACGTCCAGCGTCGTCTCGCTGTCCGGCGGCGCGCTGTTCGCCAATATCGTTTCGGTCATCATCCTCATCGTCGAAACCGTCATGCTGCGGCGTTAGCCGGGAGCCGCGCGTGAACAGCGCCTTCTTCCTCGTCCTGCGTCGCATGCGGGCGCCGATCATTGGCCTGATCGTCATCTACGCCATCTCGATCATCGGCCTGACGCTGGTCCCCGGCGTCGACGCCGAAGGGCGGATGGCACCGCCGCTCAGTTTCTTTCACGCCTTCTATTTCATCAGCTACACGGCAACGACCATCGGCTTCGGCGAGATCCCGGGCGCCTTTTCCGACGCCCAGCGCCTGTGGGTCACCGTCTGCATCTACCTGACCGTCGTCGGCTGGTCGTATTCGGTGGTCACGCTGATCGCCCTGCTCCAGGACAAGGGCTTCCAGAACACCCTGACGACCAACCGCTTCGTCCGCCGCGTCCGCCAACTGAAAGCGCCGTTCTACATCGTCTGCGGCTGTGGCGAAACCGGCAACCTGATCGCCCGCACCTTCGACCGCCTCGACCAGGCCTTCGTCGTACTCGAAAAGGACGAACTGCGTGTCGAGGAAATCGACCTCCAGGATTTCAAGACCGACACCCCGGCCCTCGCCGCCGATGCCAGCCTGCCCGACAACCTGCTGCTGGCCGGCCTCAAGCACCCGAAATGCCGTGGCGTGCTCGCTGTCACCAATGACGAGCAAACCAACCTGGCCATCGCCATTGCCGTCCGCCTGCTCAACCCGGACATCCCGGTCATCGCCCGCGCCCGCACGGCGTCGACCACGGCCAACATGGCCTCCTTTGGCACCGACCACATCATCAATCCTTTTGAGCGTTTCGCCGACCATCTGGCACTGGCCGTTGCCGCCCCCGAACGCTTTCGCCTGATCGAACTGCTGACCAGCCTGCCCGAAAGCCCGATCCCCGAACCGCACCGCCCACCGCGCGGCCACTGGATTCTGTGCGGCTACGGCAATTTCGGCCATGCCGTGGCCGACCGCCTGCGCCATACCGGCATCACGCTGACCATCATCGACCCTGCCGCCAAGGATGCCGACCAGCAACTGGTCGGCGACGGCACCGAAGCCATCACCCTGCGCCAGGCCGGCATCGAAACTGCCTCGGGCATCGTCGCCGGCAGCGACAACGACGTGAACAACCTGTCGATCGCCGTCACCGCCAGCGAAATCAAGCCCGAGCTCTTCGTCGTGACACGCCAGAACCACGCTGCCAACAGCGCGCTGTTCACCGCCTACGGTGCGGATTTCACCGTGCTGCCCAGCCGCATCGTCGCCCAGGAATGCATCGCCATCCTCACCGCGCCGCTGCTCGCCCGCTTTCTCGAACAACTGCACAGCCTCGATGAAACCCATTGTCGACAGTTGGTCGAACGCCTGCATGCCGAATGCGGCGGCCTGACCCCGGCCGTCTGGGACGTCCGCCTTAACGCATCCGAAGCGCCAGCCATCTGGCAAGCCTTGTTGCGCGAACGGCCGATCCGCCTCGGCGAAATCCTCCCCGATGGTGCCGACCGCAGCCAGCGCCTGCCCGCCGTCCCGTTGCTGGTCGAGCGCGGTACCGACTGCCACCTGCTGCCGGGCGATGATTTTTTGCTGGAGGCCGGCGATCAGCTGCTCATGGCCAGCCCGCTACACGCCCAGCGCGACCTCGAACTGACCCTCAAAAACGCCAACGAGCTGGATTTTGTACTGACCGGCCGGGAAAACTCGGGCAGCCTGCTCGGTCGCCTGCTCGCCGCTCGCTGAGCAATCTCACACGGTCAACCGTAAAAACCGGCCATTTTTGGCAACCATATCGCCAGCCAGGGCAAGGCCGAAATGGTCAGCGCGCCGATGAACATGGCGAACACCGCCGGCAATACGGCAGCAGCAACGTAGCGGATCGGCTTGCCGAACATCGCCGAGGCGAAATAGATGTTCATACCGGCCGGCGGGCAGAGAAAGCCCATCTCGATATTGGCCAGGAAAATCACGCCAAAGTGCACCGGATCGACGCCGTAGGCGATGGCTACGGGCAGGAGCAGCGGGACGAGGACGACGATGGCCGCGTAGATTTCCATCAAGGCCCCGGCCAGTAGCAGGAACAGATTGAGGGCAATGAGGAAGGCGAACTTGTTGGGCAGCACCGACTGCACCCAGTCGATGGCCTGGTCGGGAATGCCGGCATCGACGAGGTAGTTGGTCAGGCCGAGCGCCCAGCGTCGTCCGGAAATGCGGCCAATCGAGTTCGCGATGCGCGATGGACTGCGTGAGCAGCGCATACATCGCCGTCAGCGCGGCGCTCTCGGTCGGCGTCGCGATGCCGCTGACCAGTGAGCCGATGGCGACGACCGGCGCCAACAGCTCCCATTTGGCGACCCACAACGCGCTGCCCAGACTTTTCGATTTTGGCTCTTTTTCCCGGTTGACCGTAGCAATGCCTCCCCGCCGCAAATAACCACCAACCAGCAACAGGCAGGCGACCATGAGCACCGCCGGCAGCACGCCGGCGAGGAACATGGTGTTGATCGGCACGCGGGCGATGATGGCGTACATGATCAGCGGCACCGACGGCGCCAGCAGCACGCCGAGGGCGCTGGCGCTGGTCACCAGACTGATGCCGCGCTGTTCGGGAAAGCCGGCCTTGGTGAGCAGCGGCAGCAGCAGGCCGCCGAGGGCCAGGATGGTGACACCACTGCCGCCGGTGAAGGCGGTAAAGAAGGAACAAAGCACCGCCGCGGCTATCGCCGTGCCGGCCACACCACTGCCGAAAGCGGCCGTGAACACCTCGCCGAGCCGAGCCGCCGCGCCAGTCCGGGCAAACAGCAAGCCGGCCAGCGTGAACAAGGGCAACGCCGGCAGCGAAGGATTGACGGTAATCTGGTAGTGACTGAGCGGCACCGAGGCGAGCGGCTGGCCTTCGCTCCAGAACAGCGCCAGGGCCAGCCCGCCGAGGACGGCGAAGATCGGTGCGCCGCAGAAGAGGATCAGCGTCAGCCAGAGAGCGAAGGGCCAGACGGGCAGCGTACTGCCGTCGAAATGCTGGGCGAAGACGTAGCCGGCGGCCGGCAGGGCCAGCGCCAGCACGATGCGGCCGGCCAGGTTGGGCGTGATGCGCGAGGCGAGCTTGAGGCCAAGCAACGCGAAGCCGAGCGGCATGGCGATTTCGAACATCCAGCCGGCGATGCCGTAGGCGATGTCGCGCGGCATTTCCATTTCAGTGGCGACGAAAGTCCAACTCGCTTGCGCCAGCATGCCGCAGAGCACGGCCGCGCTGGCCTTGCCGAAAACCACTGCGCTATTGCGAACGAGCGGATTGGCCGAGGCGGTAAAGCCGGCGCCGAGTGCGCTCAGGTGCAGGCCGCGTTCGGCGAGCAGGGCCCCGAACATGGCGAGCAGCAGGCCGCAGTGCTGGACGAGCACCGGTGCATTATCGATGCCCGAACCGAACAACGGGCGCAGGACAATTTCAAGCAGCGGCACGAGCAGCATGACAAGCAGCGCGCCGCCAGCAATCAGCGCATCGAATTCACCGAGACGGCGCCAGGGATTCATGAATTTTTTCACTCAAGCAGACCGCCTCGCGGCCACCCTACTTCTTGCCAGCGCGGAAGGCCTTGAGCAGCCCGACAGCTTCGTCAAACTGCTCGGCCGGCACCAGCTTGCCGCGGATACGCGGGTAGAGCCCGTCGGCCAGCGCATTCCATTCCTTCATCTGCTCGGCATTGGGCTTGTTGACGGTGAGACCGCGCTTTTTCATCGCCTCGACCGCCTCGTCGACCTCCTGCCGGGCCTTGGCACGCAGTTGAACGCCGGCCTTGGCGCCGGCTTCGCGGACGATGACCTGGCCTTCCGGCGTCAGTTCGTCCCAAGCCTTTTTGGTGATGATCAGGGCGCCGACAATTGGCGACCAGTTCATGTCCAGCATGTTGTTGGCCGTCGTGTAGATCTGCGTCGCCAGCGCAAAATACGGCGTCGACGGTACGGCGTTGATCATGCCGGTCTGGATGGCCGGCAGGATATCGGCCGTTTCCAGCGGCACCGGCGTGTAGCCGAGGTTCTTCATGATTTCCTGCTGGTCGGCCTCGGCGCCCCAGGCGAAGAACTTCATGCCCTTGAAATCATTCGGCGCGAAGGCCGGCGTCTTGCTGAAAAAACGCACCCAGCCGGCGTCGCCCCAGGCGAGCACGACAAAGCCCTTGTCGAGAAATTTCTTTTCCATCGCCGGGCGCATCTTCTCGCGCACGTAATCGACCTCTTCCCAGCTCTTGAACATCATCGGCATGTTCTGCAACGCGGCAATCGACGGCTCGATCTCGCGCAGCCCGACCACCGAGAGCAGGCCGCCCTGCAACTGGCCGATGCGCATGCGGCGCACCATGTCCGTCTCTCCCCCCTGGCTGCCATCCGGATAAACGAGATACTTGCCTTGGCCGCCCTGCGCCGTGCGCCAGGCTTCGCCGAGCTCCATGAGCTGGCGGTGGTAGAGCGAATTCTTCGAAGCCAGCGTGCCGATGCGCAACTGCTTGTCGGCAGCAAAGGCGTTCAGGGCAAGCACGGTGCCGAGCAGGAGCGCAGCCAGTCTGGTTTTCATTGTTCTCTCCGGGGATTCGCTTGTTCAGAACAGGTCAGGCGCCTGTTCCAGCAGCCATGCCGCACGCCGGCGCATGACTTCGTTTTGCAGCGCCTGCGGGCTGTCCGGCGCATCCTTGATAGCCACGGCCTGCTTGAGCAGGCTCTCGAACAGCGCCCGGTCGCCGGCCGGCTGGGCGTAGCCCTCGGCCTTGCCGACCAGCGCGCCGGCACTGTTACCACCGCCCTGGGCTATCGCCTGGTCGTACCAGACCAGCGCCTGCGCTTGGCTGCCGCCTGGCCGGGAAGCCTCGAAAGTCGCCAGCAATCCGGTCAACGCGCCCAGCCCCCAGGCCGGATCAGCCTGCCAGGCGAGTTGCGTCAGGCGCACGGCCTGCGGCAGATCGGCGACCACATCCGGATCATCCTTGGACAGCGAAATCCAGCCGCCCCACGAGGCTGCGGCCCAGTAAGCGAGGCCGACCTGGGCCGGCGCCAGCTTCGGCCAGTCGGTCGCCAGCGGGGCGTTGAGAGCGCGGGCAAAACCCGGACTTTCCTTTTCCAGTGCCGTCATCGCATGCTGGTGCGCCCGGCGATAGAGCTGTGCTGCGCGGCGGCGCAGTCGTTCGGCCGCCTTGGCATCCTTGGCCTCGATGCGGTCAGCCTCGAAAGCGACGAAGGCGTAGGCGTACTGCGTGAAGCCGCCGGCCACCGACTCGGCCAGTCCGTGATGGCCGGGATCGCTGCGCAGCACGGATTCAGATAATTTCAGGTAGAAGGCGCTCGCCTCGCGGGCCAGATCGAGATCGTTTTCGCTGGCTTGCCCCTGCGCCGCCAGTTCGTCGGCAATGCTGCCGACCACCAACTGACGCGGCGAGCAGGCGGTCAGCAAGACGCTGACAAGTAGCGCAACGAGGGCCGAAAAGGTGCTGCGCCGGAGCAAGGGCAATTGAATTCCGCTGGGTTCGATGGGGTGCCCTGCACACTAGCCAGCCGATGTTACATGGGGATGACAGGGAGCCGATGCGACAATCCGGCGCCGCCCGCCAACTGGCACTAAAATGACTGCCTGTCCTCAATCCGTGATGTCGCCATGACCTACGCCGCCCCCCGCTTCGAAGCCAAAATCTGCCCGCCCGACCAGCTCGCCATCCGCGCCGCCCAACTCGCCCGCCCGCTGGTCTTCACCAACGGCTGCTTCGACATCCTGCACCGCGGCCACGTCACATATCTGGCACAGGCTGCGGCGCTTGGGACAAGCATGGTCGTCGCGCTCAATACCGATGCTTCAGTCAAACGCCTGGGCAAGGGGGATGACCGGCCGGTCAATGCGCTCGAAGATCGGCTGGCGGTGATGGCTGCGCTGGAATGCGTTGCACTGGTGACGTGGTTCGACGAAGACACGCCGCTGCAGCGCATCCTCGAATGCCGGCCGGACATTCTGGTCAAGGGTGGCGACTGGCCGGTGGACAAGATTGTTGGCTGCGGCGAAGTGCGGGGCTGGGGGGGAACGGTGCACTCCATACCCTTCATTCACCAGAAATCCACCACGGCATTGCTGGAGAAGATTCGGCGGCTTTGATTGGCCGCCGGGAGGGCTGGCAACCGCTGGCTTTCGTGCCTGACGTGCGGGCGTACTTTCTGGCTTGGGGTTCCGCCCTTGCGGGGCGTCTCACTTTTTCTTGCTTCGCCAAGAAAAAG
>VIKE01000060.1 GCA_008080565.1 Rhodocyclaceae bacterium
CAAGGTGATCTGATCATGACCATTCTCGTTATCGCCGAACACGACCACCAAAGTCTCAAAGCCGCCACCCTCAACACCGTCGCTGCCGCAGCAAAAATCGGTGGCGACATCCACGTCCTCGTTGCCGGATCAGCCTGCAGCGCAGCCGCCCAGGAAGCTGCCACACTGCAAGGCGTGAGCCTCGTCAAAGTCGCCGACGCCGCCCACTACCAAAGCCAGACCGCCGAGAACCTCACCGCCCTGGTCACTGCCAACGCCGCCGGCTACAGCCACATCCTGGCCCCGGCCACCACCTTCGGCAAGAACCTCGCACCCAGAATCGCCGCACTCCTCGACGTCGCCCAGATCTCCGAAATTACCGGGGTTGAATCCGCCGACACCTTCGTCCGCCCGATCTACGCCGGCAACGCCCTGGCCACCGTCAAGAGCGCCGACGCAACCAAAGTCATCACCGTGCGCACCACGGCCTTTGATGCGGTCAACCGGGAAAATGCCGCGAAAATCGAAAGCATCGCTGCGGCCAATGACACCGCCCAAAGCACCCTGACCAATCGCGAACTGACCAAGTCCGAGCGTCCCGAACTCGGTGCCGCCAAGATCATCGTCTCCGGTGGTCGTGGTCTTGGTAGCGGAGAGAACTACCACAAGCTGCTTGAACCACTCGCCGACAAGCTTGGTGCCGCCCTTGGCGCCTCCCGCGCTGCGGTCGATGCCGGCTTCGTGCCGAACGACTATCAGGTTGGTCAGACCGGCAAGATCGTTGCGCCGCAGCTTTACATCGCCGTTGGCATCTCGGGTGCCATCCAGCATCTGGCCGGCATGAAGGAGTCGAAAGTCATCGTCGCCATCAACAAGGATCCCGATGCACCGATCTTCCATCGGCTAAAATAGCCATGTGAATCTGACAGATACCTTGATGGGCGAAGGATGGTACTGGGCGGCCTGGATCGCCTGGGGGCTGTTTTTCGCCCGCAGTCTTTGGTGTGCCCCATGGCGGCGGTTAAAAGATTCCGAGCAGCTCAACGTGTGGCTCGGGATGGTGGTTTTGCTCACCGTTGTCTGGAGCCTCAAGGCTGGCATCAAGCCTGGCCTGACGTTTCATCTGCTCGGGGCGACGGTGTTTACCCTCAGCTTCGGGCCGCATCTGGCTTTTGTCGGGCTTTCCTTGGTAACGCTCGGCATCACCTTGAACGGCGCTGCCGGACCGTTCGCCTATGCGGCCAATGCGTTGCTGCTGGCTGGCTTAAGTGTCGGATTGAGCCAGTTTTTCTTCCGCATCTTTGCCGGTGTGCTGCCCAGACATTTCTTCGTCTTTATCTTCGTAAATGGATTTCTTGGCGCTGCATTGACGATTGTCGGTGTTGGTTTTGCTGCTACGGTCCTGTTGGCAACGGCTGGCGCTTATGAATGGGACTATCTGATCAGCGAATATTTCCCCTATTTTGTGCTGCTTGCGTTCTCGGAAGCATGGTTGTCGGGGATGTTGATGACCTTGTTCGTTGTTTACCGGCCTGAATGGGTCGGCAGCTTCGATGATTCCACTTATCTGGCAGGGAAATAACAGCTACAATTTCAATAATTTAATGTCATTTGGAGTTTCGTCTTTGAGGCGCGTTGCTTATCGCTATGCTTTGCCGGTCTTGATGCTCGCTTTCTCGGGAGGCGCGTTTGCAGTCGGCTTGGGCGATTTGCGTGGGCAGCCGGTTTTGGGGGAGCGGATTCAGCTGGAAATCGATCTCCTTGGCGCAGAAAAGCAGAAGTTTGACGCCAGTTGTTTTCGCCTTGTGCAGCCGTCCGGAGCCGGCGATCTTCCGTGGCTCAGAAAAGCCAGCTTTAGTGTGCGCAAAGGCGTCCAGCCAGTTCTCGAAATTCGTTCGGATGTGCCCTTACGAGAACCGATCATGCAATTGACGGTTTACTTGGGTTGCGGGCATGAAATTTCCCGAGAGTATGTTCTTATGGCATCCCCGGGAGGGGGGCAATCTCTGGCAGATGAGCCACGCCAACGTGAAGTTGCAGCGACTCCCGATCGGCCGGCGGTTCAGCGGCCGGTCCGGGTTCGTTCGGTTGCTCCAGCGGCCGGCGATGAGGCGCCGAAGTTGCCTGTCCGGCGTCCTGATAAACGCCCCGTTGCTCGTGGGATGCCAGACCGCCTGATGCTGTCGGACGATGGCTATGTCGCTGAGCCATCCCTGCGTCTGGCGACTGGGTTGTCCCTCGGTGGTGCAGAGGTAAAGGAGGCGCAGCGGGAAATATTGCGTCTTGAATTCCGGATGTTGATGGCCATGCACGAACAGGCCACGTCGCAAATGGCGACCGCCGAGAAATTGCGGAACATGGAAGGCACATTGGGCGAACTCCAGCAGCGTGCGGCTGAGTTTGCCAAGCGGGTGGAAGCGGATGGCGCGGTAGCCGTTCCTGGCTCCTCTTCGGTTGGTGCCGGTGCTCCAGATGTTTCACTACCTTCCGCCGTTACACCATCGCCTGCCGGGGGTATCGCCGTCGGGCAGCAGTCAATACAGCCTTCGGCAGCCGACGAGCAGTCGTCAGGGCTATCGGAGTGGATGCTTTACGGGGTGCTGCTTGGATCGGCGCTCGGGCTGGCCGGTTGGCTCGGGTGGAAAAGTTATCGAGAGAAGATGCTGGGTGCCGGCGATTCCGAATCCGCGGTCCTGATTCCCGAATTGAAAATTGACCCGAAGCGCGCCGAAGAGCACGAGGAGCTTGGTGGCGTCGACCTTCCCTTCGAGCCGGTGGCCATGGGCATGCCGATGCAGGTGGATGTCGAGCTTGATGTCGGTGGGAGCGAAAGCTCCTCCACCTCCAGTGCATCAGAAATGCCGGCGAAGGCCCCTGAGCGCGGGCATGACTCGCTGATGTCGATCAGTGCAACGACTTTGGATGAGCATTTTGAAGCCAATCCTGTCATGGAGCTGGCCGACATCATGCTCTCATTTGGTCGGGTCAAGGGCGCTGCCCAGGCTTTGCAGGAATACATCGACCACAACCCGCAAGAAGCATTGCAACCGTGGATTCGCTTGATGGATGTGTACCGGATGGCCGGTATGCGTGCCGAGTTTGAAAATGTCGCCCGCAACCTCAACCTGCATTTTAATGTCGAGGTTCAGAGTTGGGATGACGCTCTTTCGGGAATAGATGTATCCGGCGAACATCCCGTCGCGCCCCGGCCACAGACCCTGGAAGACCTGCCTCGTCTGGTTACCACGATCGTCGATCTGTGGAATTCCGGTGATGTCGTGGGCTACATGTACCAATTGCTGCGTGATAACCGGGGTGGCCAACGCCTGGGCTTTTCGTTGCCGGTGGTCGAGGATGTGCTGTTCCTGATCGAGCTAAAAGAAACCGCTAACCGTATGGAAAAAATCTGATGAGCGAATATCTTGCCCCCCTGAAAGAAATGCGTTTTGCCATGCAGGAACTGGCTGGTCTTGATCAGGTGGTTTCTCTGCCCGGGTGTGAAGAGGCAACGCCAGACGTCGTTGACGCCATTCTGGAAGAGGCTGCCCGCTTCGCCGGTGAGGTTTTGTCACCACTGAACCGGGTTGGCGACAGGGATGGCGCCAAATGGAAGGATACCGTTGTTACGACTTCGGCTGGGTTCAAGGAAGCCTATCGCCAGTTTGTTGACAATGGCTGGAACGGCCTGGGTTGCGACCCCGAGTTTGGTGGGCAGGGCTTGCCCAAGCTCCTGTCTACGGCTGTCAGTGAAATGTGGAAAGCGTCCAATCACGCCTTCTCGCTGTGCCCGATGTTGACACAGGGCGCCATCGAGGCTTTGATGATTGCGGGTACAGATGAGCAGAAGGCGGCTTATCTGCCAAATCTGGTGTCCGGTGAGTGGACCGGCACAATGAACCTGACCGAGCCTTCGGCGGGTTCCGATTTGGCGGCAGTGCGTTCGCGCGCCGAGCCAGTCGGTGACGGGACGTACAGGGTTTTCGGACAGAAGATATTTATCACTTACGGTGAGCACGACATGGCGGACAACATCGTCCATCTCGTGTTGGCGCGAACCCCGAATGCACCTGAAGGTGTCAAGGGCATTTCTCTATTCGTTGTGCCGAAGTTCCTGCTCAAGGCTGACGGCACGCCGGGTGAGCGAAATGACGTTTATTGCGTGTCCATCGAACACAAATTGGGCATTCATGGCAGCCCCACGGCCGTGCTGGCCTTCGGCGACCACGGTGGCGCTATCGGCACGCTGGTTGGCGAGGAAAATCGTGGTCTCGAGTACATGTTCATCATGATGAACGCTGCCCGCTTTAACGTCGGCCTTGAAGGTCTGGGCGACGCCGAGCGTGCCTATCAGCGTGCAGTGGTCTATGCCAGGGAGCGCGTACAGGGTACGGAAGTTGGTGTCCGGGGTGGCCCGAAAGTGCCGATCATCAAGCATCCGGATGTTCGCCGCATGTTGCTGTCCATGCGCGCCCGCATTGAGGCGATGCGGGCTCTGGCTTATGTGACGGCCGCCGCGCAGGACAACGCGCATGGCAATCCGGATGACGTTGCGCGTGAAAAAGCCAGGGCTTTCGCCGATTTATTGATTCCGGTTGTCAAGGGGTGGAGTACCGAGAGCGCCATTGATATCGCTTCGCTGGGCGTGCAAGTCCATGGTGGCATGGGTTATATCGAGGAAACCGGTGCCGCGCAGCATCTGCGCGATGCGCGCATTACCGCCATCTACGAGGGAACGACGGCCATTCAGGCCAATGACCTGATTGGGCGCAAGATTGCTCGTGAAAAGGGTGCGACGGTCATGGCTGTGATTGCAGACATGCGATCAGCGGCATCACAACTTGATGGCGATCTGGCGGCAATTGGTGCTCGCCAGAATGCTGCGGTCGACGCGCTGGAAAAGGCTGTTTCCTGGATCGTTGCCAATTTCTCTACGGATCCCAAAGCTGCACATGCCGGTGCTGTACCATTTCTCCACCTGTTCGGTATCGTGGCGGGCGGTTGGCAGATGGGGCGTGCCGCCGTGATCGCACGCGGCAAGATTGCCGCCGGAGAAACAGATCCTTTCTGGGTGGCAAAACTGGCAACGACGCGGTTTTATGCCGATCATTTCCTGACTCAGGCTGCTGGTCTGGCCGAGTCTGTGGTTGCTGGTGCGGCCGGGGCCTTGGAGCTGGCAGACGACAGTTTCTGACAATCAGTCTCCTGTTTTTCCCAAAAGCCCACGATAGTTGATATAATCGTGGGCTTTTCAACCTTGCCCTACCGCACCCGCATGGTGGAGGGTTTATCCCAAAAGGAGATTGCATGCGCCATTACGAAATCTGCTTTATCGTCCATCCGGACCAAAGCGAACAGGTGCCCGGCATGGTCGAGCGCTATCGCGCCATTGTTGCCGCCAAGAACGGTACCATTCATCGTCTGGAAGACTGGGGCCGCCGTCAACTGGCTTACCCGATCCAGAAAATCCACAAGGCTCACTACGTTCTGATGAACATCGAGTGCGACGGCGAAACGCTGAACGAACTCGAGCATTCGTTCAAGTTCAACGACGCCGTGCTGCGCCACCTGACCGTCAAGATGAAAGCGGCTGTGACGACTCCTTCCCCGATGATGAAGGAAGAGAAGTCCAAGTCGATGATGCCTACTGACGCAGCTCCGGCTGTTCAGGCTGAACCGGCTGCTGCTTAAGACTCTGTACGGGAAGTAAGGGCTGAACTGCATCACACTCTCGGGAAAACTGGTCGAGCGCAAGGCATTGCGCTACACACCGGCTGGTGTCCCGGTTAGCGAAGGATGGCTGCAACACAGCTCCTCGCAAACTGAAAGTGGTGCAGAGCGTTTGGTGGAAGTGGAAATTGCTGTCGTGGCCTTGGGCGAAACTGCCCGCTGGCTGGAGGCAGCACCCCTCGGAGGGGTGGTCAAACTGACCGGATTTCTTGCTGCCAAGAGCCGCAACAGCAAAGCTCCCGTGCTGCATGTGAATACACTCGAATTTTTGGAAGGAAATGAAAATGGCTCGGTTCTTCAAGAAGAAGGATGACGACAAGAAAAAGAAGCGCGGTGGCGGCCTGTTCAAGCGTCGCAAGTTCTGCCGCTTCACAGCTGAAAAGGTCGAACAGATCGACTACAAGGATGTGGATGTCCTCAAGGAATTCATCCAGGAAAACGCCAAGATCATGCCGGCTCGTCTGACCGGCACCAAGGCCGGCTATCAGCGCCAGCTGGGTACTGCTATCAAGCGCGCCCGCTTCATGGCACTGCTGCCGTACACCGACAACCATCAATAATTTTCGAGGAGACGAAACATGCAAATCATTCTGCTCGAAAAGGTTGTCAACCTCGGTAACCTCGGTGATGTCGTCAAGGTCAAGGACGGCTATGCCCGTAATTTCCTGATTCCGCAACGCATGGCCAAGCGTGCTACGCCGGCTGCCATGGCTGAATTTGAAGTCCGCCGCGCTGAACTGGAGAAGCTCGCTGCTGAAAAGCTCGCTGCTGCCCAGGGGGTTGCCGACAAGATGAACGGTACTGTTGTCTCCGTCGCCCGCAAGGCCGGCATGGACGGTCGCCTGTTCGGTTCAGTTGGTAACGTTGATATCGCCGAAGCTCTCAAGGCTGCTGGTTTCGATGTCGACAAGGCGTCCATCCGCATGCCGGACGGTCCGCTCAAGGCAATCGGCGAGTTCCCGCTCAACGTGGCTCTGCACACCGATGTGCTGGCCAACATTACCGTGGCCGTGGTCGCCGAGTAATTCCGGACATCACCCACCAAAAAGGCCTCGCGATTGCGAGGCCTTTTTAATTTAAACTTGCCGCCATGAATCAACGTCCGCCAAAGCCAAGAATCTCTGATTCCACCCTCGATCACCTGCGTGTTCCTCCTCACTCAATCGAGGCCGAGCAGTCTGTTTTGGGTGGCTTGTTGCTTGATAATCAGGCTTGGGACCGAATCGGCGATCAGGTTGCCGAAACCGATTTTTATCGGGATGAGCACCGGCGTATTTTCCGGCAGATTCGCAAGTTATTGGATAACGCCAAGCCGGCCGATGTGGTCACTGTTGCCGAGGCGCTTGATGCGGCTGGGGAGGGCGACCAAACTGGTGGGCTGGCTTATCTTGGTGAGCTGGCGGCCAATACGCCCTCGGCGGCAAATATCAAACGTTACGCTGAAATCGTTCGCGAGCGTTCTGTGTTGCGCAAGCTTGTTGCCACAGCCGATGAAATCGCTGCCGATGCGCTGAATCCGCTGGGCCGGGATGCCGAGACGCTGCTTGATGAAGCGGAATCGAAGATTTTCAGGATTGCTGAAGCAGGTGCCGGGCATAGCGAAGGTTTCGTCCATATCAACCCCTTGTTGACCCAGGTGGTTGAGCGGATTCAGGAGTTGCATGATCGAGACAATCCTTCCGATATTACGGGCGTTCCGACCGGTTTCATCGATCTTGACCAGAAAACTTCAGGTTTTCAGCCGGGAGACCTGATTATTGTTGCGGGTCGTCCGTCGATGGGGAAGACGGCGTTTGCGCTGAATATTGCTGAAAACGTTGCGGTCGAAAGCGGTTTGCCGGTTGGCGTATTTTCGATGGAAATGGGTGGTGCCCAGTTGGCCATGCGGATGCTGGCTTCGATTGGGCGTCTCAATTCCCAAAGCCTGCGTACGGGCAGGATGAACGACGAGGAATGGTCAAAGCTATCCTTCGCGCTGGGAAAGCTGCATGAAGCGCCGATTTATATCGATGAAACGGGCGGCTTGAGCCCGGCTAATCTGCGCGCTCGCGCCCGGCGTCTGGCGCGTCAATATGGCGGGAAATTGGGGCTGATTGTCATCGACTACATCCAGCTCATGAGCGGTAACCGGCAAGGGGAGAATCGGGCGACCGAAGTTTCGGAGATTTCCCGCTCGATCAAATCCCTGGCCAAAGAGCTGCAGGTGCCCATTGTTGCCCTATCGCAGTTGTCGCGGAAGGTCGAGGAGCGGACTGACAAGCGACCAATGATGTCCGACTTGCGTGAATCAGGCGCTATCGAACAGGATGCCGACGTGATCCTGATGATGTACCGCGACGAGTATTACAACAAGGAAAGCCAGGACAACAAGGGTCTGGCTGAAGTTATTATCGGCAAGCAGCGTAACGGCCCGACCGGTACGGTGCGCCTGAACTTCGTCGGCGAATTTACTCGCTTCCAGAATCTGGCTAGCGGCGGCTTCATCGATTCGCAGAACTGAGGTTCGTTTACAGTACGACCTGCCGGGTCCGGATGCTGTACTGGAGGGCTGCCTCGGGGCGGCTACCCGATGACTCCAGTTGCGGCATGAGGAGAAATGGAACGGCAGAATTCTTTCCTGGCAAGACGACATCAGTCCCCAGATTGAAGGCAATCCAGTTCATTTCCCAGACGCCGAACAGGATTTTCTTCAGCGAGATCAGCTTGCTGTCGCGATCGGAAAGAACTTCCAGAGAAATTGCCCGGCGCACATCGCTGGGATCAACGGGGATCCATCCGTAGCCAGGTACGTAAAACTCGGCCCGGACGTGATGACCGTGCGTCGCATCATCGCTACTCAGTCCGAGGCTTCGAAACAGCCGTGACGATCCGGTACGCATGCCGTAAACGCAGCGTGCCGGGATGCCGATGGCCCGGCAGATCGAGACGAAGAGGCCGTTGATGTCAGCCGAGCGCCCGCCGTATTGCCCTTGGATTAACTGTCGGCGCACATCTCCGGTACCGCAGCAGGGCAGACTTAAGTCATAAGTCGTGTTGTCGACAACCCATTCGTAGATGGCTTTGGCTTGGGCAACCGGATCCTTGATGCGCCCGAGGATGCGTTCACCGAGCTGAAAGGCCAGTCCATCATTGGGGATGAGCTGGGAGGCTTGCAGGTTGCGGCGCAGGATATCTTCCCGCTCTGGGGCAACTGTCCGTTTGGTGACGTCGAAATGGCGGTCGGCGGTGGTCACCAGCGTGGTAAGTTGAAGTCGGGCATCGCCGCTGTCCGGCCATTCGCAGTAGAAGACCTCAAGGTCGCCATCTGGCAGGCGGCGCATGCTGGCGTTGGCCTGATTGCCGGCCCACGTGTGTCCGAGGGTCCGCTGATACAGCGTATCCTGGTTGAGTGGCAGGGGCAGCCAGAGCTTGGCGGCACCGCTTCTGTTTTTGAGGTTGACCGTCGTCGTGATTTCAAAGGTACGCCATTCGCTC
Organism: Rhodocyclaceae bacterium; assembly: GCA_008080565.1. Lineage (GTDB taxonomy): Bacteria > Pseudomonadota > Gammaproteobacteria > Burkholderiales > Rhodocyclaceae > Azonexus. Next base: position 9,181 of record VIKE01000060.1, read on the forward strand.
GGTGGTTCCGGCGCTTTGACGGGCGGCAGACGGGAGGCGGACGTGCCTTGCGGCGGTCGCTCAATGACCGGGTCGTCAGCGGTATGGGCGACCGGTTCGCGCGGCTTGTAGCTGACTTTGCCTTTTTGCCTCAAGGCTGGCTTTTTCGACCCCTTGCCGGCTGAGCCCCTGGCTTTGCCTGCTGTTGCCTTGGATGAAGTGGCTTTGGCCTGCTTTTTTGCCGCCCAGGCGTCGGTAACGAATAGCGAGAGTGCTGCGGCTGATGCCAGAAAGTCGCGACGTTTCAAGAAACTCCTCCGGCTGAAACAATCCGTGGTTGAAACGAAAAGGCCGTGTCACTGACACGGCCCCTTGATTAATAAATTAATTATAGCACTTCGCCGGCGTGGTCAGCCAAGCGGGAGCGCTCTCCGCGTTGTAACGTTATGTGACCGGAGTGCGGCCAACCCTTGAAGCGGTCGACGACGTAGGTCAGGCCGGAACTGCCTTCGGTCAGGTAGGGCGTATCGATCTGCGCGATGTTGCCCAGGCAGACGACCTTGGTGCCCGGGCCAGCACGGGTGACCAGCGTTTTCATCTGTTTCGGCGTCAGGTTCTGCGCTTCGTCGATGATCAGGTATTTCTTGAGGAAGGTCCGGCCGCGCATGAAGTTCATCGACTTGACCTTGATCCGCGAACGGATGATGTCGTTGGTCGCCGCCTTGCCCCAGTCGCCGCCGTAGGCGCCACTGCTCGCTTCGTCGGTGTGGGTCAGGACGTCGAGGTTGTCTTCGAGGGCACCCATCCACGGTGCCATCTTTTCTTCCTCGGTGCCTGGCAGGAAGCCGATGTCTTCACCAACCGGAACGGTGGCGCGGGTCATGATGATTTCGGCGAACAGCTTGCTTTCGAGCACCTGGGTCAGTCCGGCGGCCAGGGTCAACAGCGTCTTGCCGGTACCGGCCTGGCCAAGCAGGGTGACGAAATCGATGTCCGGGTTCATGAGCAGGTTCATCGCGAAATTCTGTTCGCGATTGCGCGCCATGATGCCCCACACCGCATTCTTCGGATGGGTGTAGTCGATCAGGGTTTCGAGGATCGCGGTCTTGCCCGCAGATTCCTTGACGATGGCCGTGAAGCCGTCCTTTTCGAGCCAGATGCATTCATTAACCAGCATCTGCGGGCAGAGCGGGCCGGTGACCTTGTAGTAGGTCCGGCTGTCCTTCTTCCACGACTCCATGCCCTTGCCGTGCTTGTCCCAGAAATTGTCGGGCAGGGCGCGGGTGCCGGTGTAGAGGATGTCGGTATCCTCGAGCACCTTGTCGTTGAAGTAGTCCTCGGCGAGCAGATTGAGGGCACGCGACTTGATGCGCATGTTGATGTCTTTCGACACCAGAATCACCGGGCGCTTGGGAAATTTCTTCTGGAGGTGGATAACCACCGAGAGAATCTGGTTGTCGACCTTGGAGGTCGGCAGGCCTTGCGGCAGATCGGCGCTGATTGCTTCGGTCTGCAGGTAGAGCCGGCCGCTGGCCAGCTTTTTCGACGGGGCGTAGAGGTCGATGCCTTCGTCGATGTCGTCCTCGCCATTGGCGGCCAGCAATTCGTCGAGCATACGGGACGTCTGGCGGGCATTGCGGGCAATTTCGGACATGCCCTTCTTGTGGTTGTCGAGTTCTTCCAGCGTCATGATGGGCAGGAAGACGTCGTGTTCTTCGAATCTGAAAAGACTGCTGGGATCGTGCATGAGCACGTTGGTATCGAGGACGAAAATCTTGGTAACGGCGGGCTTTTTTGTGGCTGCGGGCTTGCGCGGCATGGATTGGGCCTTGGGTTAGGTTGATTGAGGGTGGTTAAAGGGTTTTGACAAAATCGAGCACTTCCTGAACGTGGCCGGGAACTTTGACGCCACGCCATTCCCGGCGCAGAACGCCGTTGCGGTCGATGACGAAGGTGCTGCGTTCGATGCCCCGCACCTGTTTCCCATACATGTTTTTCATTTTCATGACAGCGAACAAGGTGCAGATGGCTTCATCGACATCCGAGCCCAGTTCGAAGGGGAAGCTTTGTTTGGCCTTGAAGTTCTCATGCGACTTCAGGCTGTCCCGCGAAATGCCGAGAACGACCGCGTTGGCGGCGACGAATTGGTCATGCAGGTCGCGGAAATTTTGGCCCTGGGTGGTACAACCCGGGGTGCTGTCCTTCGGGTAAAAATAGATCACGACGACCTTGCCGGCCTGGGCGGCCAAGTTGAAAGTGGCGCCGCTGGTCGCCGGCAGTGAGAAGTCGGGGATTGGGGTATCGAGCATGGCAATGCCTCTGTGTTGTGGTGTTTGAGGCATTGTGGGCAATTCACTGCAGGCAGGTCAAGCGGCGCGGCGGGCATTTGTTAAACTTCTGCCCATGCGAAAAATCTGTGCGAGCCTCGTTGTCGTCATTGCCCTGTCCGGTTGCGGGCAGGCCTGGAACGATCCGTACCCGGTCGCCGATGCTGGTCGCAACATTCTCTACACGGCCTTTACTGACCGCCCCAAGCATCTCGACCCGGCGCAGTCCTATGCCGAAGACGAGATTACCTTCACCGGGCAAATCTACGAACCGCCGCTGCAATACCACTACCTGAAGCGGCCTTACGAGTTGAATCCGTCTACCGTCGAGCAAGTGCCGGTGCCGCGCTTCTACGACGCCGCCGGGCGTGAACTGCCGCATGATGCACCGGTTGAACGCATCGTCGAGAGCGTCTACGAGCTTAAACTCAGGCCGGGCATCCGTTTTCAGCCGCATCCGGCCTTCGCCCTCGATTCCCACGGTCAACCGGAAATTTTGACCAAAAATGAAATCGCCAAACGGCAGACCATGGCTGATTTCACCAACTTCGGCACACGTGAGCTGACGGCTGACGACTACATCTACCAGATCAAGCGCCTGGCCCACCCGCGCCTGCATTCGCCGATCTTCGGCATGATGGCCGACAAGATCGTCGGCCTCAAGGCGCTCGGTGACAGCCTGCAGAAAGCAGCCAGGGACAAGCCGGCGAACGAATGGCTCGATCTCGATGCCTACCCGCTGAGCGGCGTCGAGAAGGTCGACGCGCTGACCTGGCGCATTCGCATCAAGGGTAAGTACCCGCAGTTTCTCTACTGGCTGGCCATGCCGTTTTTCGCACCGGTGCCGCGCGAGGTCGACCGCTTCTTCAGCCAGCCGGGCATGGCCGAAAAGAACCTGACGCTCGACTGGTGGCCTGTTGGCACCGGCCCGTTCATGCTCAGCGAAAACGATCCGAACCGCCGCATGGTTCTCTCCCGAAACCCGAATTTTCACGGCCAGGCCTACCCCTGCGAAGGTGAGCCGGGCGACCATGCCGCCGGCTTGCTCGACGATTGCGGCAAGCCGCTACCTTTCCTCGACCAGGCCATTTTTACCCGGGAAAAGGAGGCGATTCCCTACTGGAACAAGTTCCTGCAGGGTTACTACGACGCCTCCGGAATCTCCTCCGACAGCTTCGACCAGGCCGTGCGGGTCAATGTCGGCGGTGACGTGGCGCTGACCGATGAAATGCGTGACAAAGGCATTCGCCTGCTCACCTCGGTCAAGTCGTCGACCTTCTACATGGGTTTCAACATGCTCGACCCGGTCATCGGCGGCCTTTCGCCACGGGCGACCAAGTTGCGCCAGGCTATTTCGATTGCCATCGACCAGGAAGAGTACATCTCCATCTTCCAGAATGGCCGCGGCATCGCCGCGCAAAGCCCGCTACCACCGGGTATCTTCGGTTTCGAAGCGGGTGAGCAGGGGATCGACAGCACCGTTTACGACTGGGTCGATGGCAAGCCGAAGCGCAAGCCGGTCGAGGTCGCCAAAAAACTGGTCGCCGAAGCCGGCTATCCGAACGGCCGCGATGAAAAGACCGGCGAGCCGCTCGTCGTCAACCTCGATACCACGGGCGGCGGTATGGGCGAGAAATCGCGGCTTGACTGGTTGACCCGGCAATTCGCCAAGATCGACGTGCAATTGGTCGTCCGCTCGACCGACTTCAACCGCTTTCAAGACAAGATTCGCAAGGGCAACGTCCAGCTCTATTACTTCGGCTGGAACGCCGATTACCCGGACCCGGAAAACTTCTTTTTCCTGCTCGACGGCAATGAAAGCAAGGTCGCCAAGGGCGGCGAGAACGCCTCGAACTACGCCAACCCGGAATTCGACCGCCTGTTCCTGCGCATGAAGAACATGGACAACACACCCGAGCGCCTGGGCATCGTCCGCCAGATGAACCGCATCCTGCACCACGACGCGCCGTGGGTCTTCGGCCTGCACCCGAAAAGCTACACTCTGAGCCATCGCTGGCTCAAGAATCGCAAGCCGAGCGACGTTGGTAACAACACCTTGAAATACCAGCGCATCGACACCGCTGAACGCGCTGCTGCCCGCCGCGAATGGAATGGCCCTGTGCTCTGGCCGCTCGGACTCGGCCTGCTGGTGCTGGTGCTGGCCATCATCCCGGCTGTTGTTGGCTATCGTCGCCGCGAGCGTCGGGCCGCGCTCAAGTGAAGCTGGTCGAGCGCCAGCAAGGGCTGGATGCCGAGCTGTTCAGCTTTCACGACTTGTGGCATCCGCAGCCCTTTCGTGAACCTCGCCCGCAGTGGTGCGAGCGCTGGCCGTCGTTGTTCGATGAACTGATGGGGTTGCCCGAAACCGATATTGCGCGCCTAAACGATGACAGCGAGGCTGCGTTGGCTCTGCTCGCCCGCCATATTCCGGCCGTCTCCACGCTGGCTTCTTTGGCCGAATTGCCGGTGTTACAAGGAGCATCGTTGCCCGACCGAGGCGCACACTGGGCTTGGGAAATCCCCGGGCGGAAGCGCGAGCAGATCGAAGCCTTCGCCGCAGCGGCCGGTCAGGGCCGGCAACCAGTACTCGACTGGTGCGGCGGCAAGGGCCACCTTGGCCGCCTGCTGGCGCTGACCTGGCTGACGCCAGTGCATACCCTCGAAATCGATGCCGGTTTGTGCACGGCGGGCGAGGGTCTGGCCCAACGCGCCGGAGTACGGCAGGAATTTGTCGTTTCTGATGCGTTGACCGCAACAGCCTGGCCGCAGGCCGGCCAGCATGCCGTCGCCCTGCACGCCTGCGGCGAGTTGCATCGCCGCTTGATCCGCGATGGTGTCGCCAAAGGCGTGGCTGCCTTTGATGTTGCGCCATGTTGCTATCACCGCGGCGTGGCCGAGAACTATCAGGCGCAGTCGGCCAATCTGCAATTGTCGCTGACGCGCGACGACACCCGTCTGGCTGTGACCGAAACTGTCACTTCATCACCACGGGAAACGCGGCAGCGGGATCGGGCCATCGCCTGGAAGCTCGGGTTCGATACCTATCGCCGGGCGGTGACGGACGATGTCTACCACAATTTCAAACCAGTGCCCGAAGTCTGGATACGCGCCGAATTTGCCGATTTTTTGGGGCGGATGGCGGAACGGGAGGGCTTGCCGCTACCATCAGCATCTGTTGTCGCAGAGTTCGAAGTCCGCGGCTGGCAGCGGCGTAACGAAGTCATGCGGCTATCCATCGTCCGCCATGCCTTCCGCCGGGCCATCGAAGTCTGGCTTGCCCTCGATCAGGCTTGTTTTCTCGCTGAGCGGGGCTACGAGGTAGGCCTGGGTAGCTTCTGCAACCGGCGTCTGACGCCGCGCAACCTGCTTATTTCGGCACGACTAGCCTAGCCAGATAATCGGCCAGTTGGCTCGGATGGTCGATGATCAGATTGGCACCCCAAGCATGCAATGGCCCGCTGTCGCCGAGATAACCATAGGAAACGGCCACCGTTTTGCAACCAGCGGCGTTGCCGGCGACGATGTCGCGCCGGTCGTCACCGACGTAAAGCGCCCGTTCCGGTCGGCAGCGGAGCAGTTGGCAGGCATGCAGGATAGGCAAGGGCGAAGGCTTCGCCTCGGCCGTGGTGTCGCCGCTGACAACACAGTTGGTGCGGGGTGTCAGCTGCAATAACTCGACGAGTGGATCGGTAAAGCGCATGCGCTTGTTGGTGACGATGCCCCAACCCAGATTCAAGGCCTCCAGCGCATCAAGCAATTCCGGAATGCCATCGAACAGGCGGGTGGCATCGCACAGTCGCCCGGCGTAAATCTCAAGAAAACGCTGTGACAGACGTTCGTAGCTCGGGTGCGAGCTATCGATACCGAAGCCCGCGTTGAGCAGTCCCCGAACGCCTTGCGAGGTATATGGCCTGAGCGCGGTCAGGGATTGCTGCGGTCGACCTTCCTCCTGCAGCAAAATATTGACTGCTTCGCCGAGGTCGGGTGCCGTGTCGGCCAGCGTCCCGTCCAGGTCGAAGAGAACGGCATCAAACATGTCGTGTCGCGCGCATCAGGTAATTGACGCTGGTGTCCGTTCCCAGCGAATAGACTTTGCTTAACGGGTTGTAGCTCATGCCGACCACTTCGTCCGGCTCGATGCCAGCCAGCTTGGCCCAGCGCGCCAGTTCGGACGGCTTGATGAACTTGGCGTAGTCATGCGTCCCTCGGGGCAGCATGTTCATGACGTATTCAGCCCCGATCACTGCGAAGAGGTAGGACTTCGGATTGCGGTTCAATGTGGACAGGAAAACCTGCCCGCCCGGTTTGACCAAACGCGCGCAGGCGGCGATGACACTGGACGGGTTCGGCACATGCTCGAGCATTTCGAGGCAGGTCACCGCGTCGAAAGCGCCCGGCATTTCGACTGCCAGATGTTCGACCGAAATCTTGCGGTAATCAACCTTCTGGCCGCTTTCCAGCAAATGCAATTTGGCGACGCCGAGCGGTTTTTCCGAGAGGTCGATGCCGGTCACGTTGGCGCCACGTACCGCCATGCCTTCCGACAGCAAGCCGCCACCACAGCCGACATCAAGGATGCGCTTGCCGGCAAGGCCGATGGCCTGGTCGATCCAGTCCAGTCGAAGCGGATTGATATCGTGCAGCGGCTTGAATTCGCTGTTCGGATCCCACCAGTGGTGGGCGAGATCACCAAACTTTTCCAGTTCGGCTGGGTCGGCGTTGAGTATGGTCATTATGTTGAGAAAATTTGATCGGAAAAGAAAAAGCCCCGCTGGGCGGGGCTTTCATTGAAGCGTCGGCAGATTACTTGGTGCCGATGACTTCGATATCAACGCGACGATCCGGCTGCAGGCAGTCGATGCGCGCTTTTCGGACAGCTTCTGGTTGTAGGCGTCGCCACCGATGCGGTCGGTGTGGCCAACGGCCAGGATCACTTCGAGCTTGATGGCCTTGGCCTTGGAAACCAGCTCGTCGAGCTTGGCCTTGCCGGCCGGACGCAGGACAGCCTTGTTGAAGTCGAACAGGGCGTCGGCAGCGACGGTGATCTTTTCGCCGGACGGCTTGACGCCGGTTGCAGCAGGCATGGCGGGCTTGGCGGCAACCTTGGGTTCGCAGGCTTCCTTCGGCAGCAGGTCCTTGTCGCACTCGCAACCGGCCTTGTCGGCAGCGGC
>VIKE01000061.1 GCA_008080565.1 Rhodocyclaceae bacterium
GCGGGTTAGGGCTTACAACCCCTATTGGACAAATTCCGCCGGTTTGGGCTTAGAACCCCGGATTGGAGGCGTCTTCCCCAACGAGGTTACTGGCCCAGGTCTTCTTCTCCTTGATCCAGTTCAGCCGCACGGACGCCGCGTGGTCGCCCTGGATGTACTGATAGTTGGCGTCGTAGCCGATGTCGCGATACTTGTTGGCGCCCAGGGCTTTGTCATTGGAATTTTCCCAGGCTTTCGCGACCAGGCCGTAAGTGCCGACGGCAAGCGAATGCGGTCCCCAGTCCTGCTGCAGGGCCAGGCGCCAGTACGGTGCGATGCCTTTAATCGCATCTTCCGCCAGCTCGTCGGCGGGGATGCCCCAGCCCATGAAGCGGAAGGCGCCGTTCCTGGCCGAGCGGTAGCCGGCCAATTCGGCGTACAGCATATTGTTCCACGAGCCATAGAGGCCGACACCGCCCACTCGGCTGGCCAGCCTGCCGTCGATGAGGCTGCGTTCGGGACCCTGCTCGGCGGCGGTTCCGGTATGGGGGAAGCCCCAGGCCGACGTGCTGTTGTAGATGTCGGAGACGGTCGGGTTATTGTTGAAGGTCACCCCCCAGGCCAACTCTTCATTGGCGAGGGTGAAGCTGTTGCCGTAGCGCGCATCGAACATCTCCATGGCCCAAATTTTTTCCAGGCTGTCGTAGTTGTACTGGACGAGGGCACCGGCATTGTCGAAGAGTTTCCCACCGTAATAGACGGCTGCCGTTTGGACGATGGGTTTCCCGTCTTTCGGAAACTCGTCCCGCTCGACGCCGCCGGCTCGGGTATCGCTGGTATTCGTCTGAGAAAGCAGCAAGGCCGCGGATACGGGAATGCGTTCCGCCAAGGGCTTGGCATCCCATTTGTCCGAAGTCATGGCAAAGGCGCCGAGTTTGAAATTACGTCCAAACTGGTTGAGTTCCGGAAACACCGTATGGCACTTGCCGCACTCATATCCTGTTTGGCGCGCCATGCTGGGAACGGCCTGGGCGTCAGTCGCCGGGAAGACGACAGCACCCAATATGGTCGGGATGGCAATAGCAAGCCGACGTAGACACTTCCAACGAGCAATTGAAGAAAACATGGAATGACCCCTCCCTGAACACTGACCTGTCAAAGAAAAACCTTCTGAGTGGCTTTTGCTTGATCAGAAAGACCACTGAGCAAGCATTGACATGCTGCGCCTATGATACTGACAGAGCGATAACGCAAAAATTACAAATGCAATGGCGAAATGTCATGAAACGGGCTGGGCTGAATCGAGGATATCTGCGCCCTCAGATACAGCAGCCCGGCGACGAGCCGGGATGCAGCGTCGTCCGCCGTGAAACCACGGGTCAAAAAATCGTCATCAATTCCCGATATCACCCCAATGGCGCCGAGTGTCGCTTGATGATTTTTAGGCCATTGCCCATAGGTGCCCAACCATGCAGTTGCGGCCAGACCGTTATCGGTTGCCAGCCAGCAACTGCGGCGAACATCGTGCCGGGCGGTGATATCAAAGGGTGCGAATGGCATGGCGTATCGGACACCGTCCTCCACGGCACCTTCCTCAGGGAAATCCGCGCAAGCTAGCAAGTCGGCGTGTCGACAGGGCACCCCATTCTTGGCTCAAAAGGTCTTGCTCACCGACAAGGCCACCCGATCACGACCGATGTTCTTGCCGAACGCGTTCATGTAGGCCGTCGTGTTGTTGTCAGGGGCGGTATTTTTGGTGTCGGCATAGGTCCAGGCCAGGCCGAAATTGAATCCCCGGTACTCTTTGGTCAGCCCCAGTTTGTAGTCCGTGTAGTCGAAATAGTTGTTGTCGCCGCCGGAGGCCGCCCAGTAACCGACGTTAGTTTTTCCGGGATAGTCCTGCCGCCCGACATGGGCTTGCAGATTAAAGCCACTCTCGCCAAGCGGGATCAGTGCCGATAAATCCAGGTAGCTTGCCCCCTGCGACTCGTTGACGCCGAAGGTGTAGGTGCTGATTGCCCGGGAATATTTGAGGGTCAGCCACTTGTAGCCGATCGCGGCATAGACCTCAGTCGTATTGGGCTGGCGATAGGCACCCAGGTTGTCGTAGCGGCCGGGATAGTAGTAGCGGATGAGGCCCACATCGTAATTCCAGTCACCGGCGAAGGTATTCTTGTAGCCGGCATAGAAGTCCCATTCCAGGCTGGCTGCATTGCTGGCGCCAATGCTATAGGGCGCACCGACACTGCCTGGGGAGGCCAGCGAGACGGGGGCGTTCTTGACACCGGCGTTCTGGTCGGTGAACCAGGAGATATTGGAAAGCCAGGTGCCGGCGTAAAGGCCCGACGCATGGGTATAGTCGACTCCCCCCTGGATGGCCGGTTTGCCGTTGGTTTGCGACAGGCCGCGGAAAACGTATTGACTGACCACCCCGACGTTCCCGGAGATAGCATGCTCCGGCACGGGATTTGGCTCACTGGTTTGAGCGATCGCCGGCATAGCAGCGGCTAGGCAGGCGGCAAGGATGATTTTTTGCATTGACTACTCCCTGAAGAAAAACTTTTTATTCACATCGGGCCGTTGACGCCGATGAGTTGTGAGGTGTGAACTCGCCGGGCAACGAGCAGTCCCTCCATCGCGATAGCTACTTGCCGGCGCCCGCGGCCAACTGGCGATGCGCCTGTTCCAGGGCACGCGCATCCTTGGCAGCGGCGCTAAATCCCTGCTGCAACGAGCGGCAATGGGAGATATACGATATTGGGCCCCTTGGGTAACCCCCGTAGGCGTTCGCCATCTTTTCGTGTCGGCTAGCTTCGGCTTCGTAGCCTGCCGCCGTTTCGGAAAAATAATTGGCGATCTGCTGGTGGTCGGCCGCTGTCGTGGCATGGGCGATGGCATCAGAAATTTCAGACGTCAGCGGCATGGCGGTACATGCCGTGAGGAACAGCAGTACCAGACTCGACAAACCCAAAGCGAACTTGTTCTTGAGCATGATTGTCTCCCTTTCAGATGGCACACCGTGTCAGGCGTGGCGGCGTGCTATTCACTTCCGATTACGCGAAGTGAACGCTCCGGGCAACGACCGGCCTGCAGTGACGGCATCTATTTGCCGAGGCTGCCGGCTAATTGGCGATGTGCCTGTTCCAGGGTGCGCGCATCCCTGGCGGCATTGGTAAACTGCTCCTTCAATGAGCGGCAGTGCGCCATCATTGCCGCCAGATCGCCTTTCGGGCGCCCGGCGTAGGAGAGCGCCATTTTTTCGTGCCAAGCCGCTTCGGCATCGTAGCTGGCCGCCTTCTCCGCGAAATAGGCAGCTATCCGCTGGTGCTCGGCAGTTGTCGTGGCATTGGCGATGCTTGCCGGAATCTCGCTGACCGACGGTACCGAGGTGCACGCCGTGAGGGTCAGAAAGGCGATTCCGGCAAGAATTGGAGCGAGTGCGATACGCATGATCTTCTCCCTGCTTGTATTGGTGTTCCCAGTGTGCGACCCGGCGGCTGTCGAGAACATAACAATCGAATTACAAAACGGTTGGCAAATTGTCATAAAACCAAGGATTTTCGCTGCGCGTCAATGCAGCACGTAGCCGCACTGCAAGCACTGCCCCGCGGCCGCAGAACTGAAATGAACAACGGCTTACCTTGTTGAATGACTGCTTGGTGCGGCATCGCCCCCGGGGATTTGTTAGCACCCAAGAGGCAGCGCTGATCCATTGGAGAATTTCCCGGTCAGCCACTTGCCGCCGATGGCGCGCATAAGCCGCTGCGCTCGACCCAGACAGCTTGATAGGTGCCGCCAAAGAACGTGCGCTGGCGCCACGCGAAGCGTTCCGGATGGCTGGCGTAATCCCGGATCTCATGCCGCCACAGCGCATCGGCAAACGGTTCAAGCCAGGCATTCACGCCCTTCAGTATCCAGCGCACCGGTTGCCACCATGCCGGGCGATGGTAGTCGACAAATAACGCCGTGCCGCCCGGCGGCAGGCACTCCAGCAGGTGGTCGACGATCTGGCGCTTTATCTCGTCCGGCACTTCATGCAGGAGGAAGAAGCTGCAGATCAGGTCGTAGTCGGTGCCTGAATCATAGGTGGCCGCATCGGCACGGGTGACCTTGGCCCAGGGAAAGTCGGCAAGCTTGTTGCGGCCATGTTCGATCTGGATGGGAGTGATGTCGGTCAGATGAAATTCACCCCCGGGGCCGACGCGGGCCGCGACACGCTGGACCAAGTCGCCATAGACGTGCGCCACCTGCCACACTTTCATGCCCGGCCGGATCGCGTCGAGATAGAGGCGCATCAGCCGGGCATCGTTGCCGAAAAGCAGGAGGCGCACCACCATGCGGCGGTCGAGCCAACCTGCCCACGTCGGGTCGACGTAGGCCCAGTTGTAGACGTCGACCAGATAATCCGGCACGCCGTCATACCAGCGGTGTGGAGCGCGCCCCCGGGATTGGCTGGCCGGCTCGAAAGCAGCCCGACGCTCGGACCGGAGCAATGCCAGCAGAGTCTCGTCCTTCACTTTGATGTCCATGGTCGTTCCCCAATAAGTCTGACGGTGGTGCCCCCGTTAGCGTCGCGGAGCTGCGCCATCGCTTGATGTATTGAGTATGCGGCCGAGCAGCTGACGCCCCTATAACCGGAGGATTACAAATCCATCATCTCCACTATCGGGAGCGCCTTTGGCGGTGACTCCTCACCTCTTCTTGATTTCCCCTCTTTCGCCCAGCCAGCGCTTGGCGTCCTTGTCCAGCCATTCCTGGGCAATGGCATCCCGTTTCACATAGGCATCCAGGAAGGCGGTCGACACACCCTGGATGGCCGCCATACCGATGGCGCGGGCCGTCGGCGAGAGGCTGGCGCGGGCTGGGGATCCGGAGCGCTCCTGCTCCCCCTGCCGCGCCTCGCCGCCCGCAGTGCCATGCCCGCCATGATCGCCGAAATGATGCCCCCCGTGCCCGCCGCCGGAAGAGCGGCCGAGGCCCTCCGACTTGTGGCTTTCCGCCGGCCGAAGATCCTCGCCGCTCGCTTCTACCGTTCCCCCAGCCAACACCGAGTGGGACAATCCCGACATCGTCAGAAGGTATTTGTCTCCCGGCGGCATGTACTCGAACGGCGCCCGGCGGATGGAAGGGGCGGTCCCCAAACCCGCCGTATCCCAGTCGTCATCGCTCGTGACCGAAAGCACGGGCGTGGCGATGGCCCGATACCGCGCACTGAGTGCGATGCCCGAAAAGTCGGCATGGGGGCTCATGGCGATCACCGCCCGAACCGGCATGGGCAGCGCGGGAAGCGTCAAGCCGCGCAGATGCTCACCGGCGATGACCATCGCCGTATACGCGCCGAGATCGTAGCCGGCGATGGCGACGCGCGTCATATCGATGCGCTCCAGGGGGGCTTCCCTGCGGGCTTGACGGCGGCTCAATTCCTGCCAGGCGCCCTGCAGAACTGCCAGTCGGGCCGCCATGGCTTTCGCTGAATAGCGTTCGCGGGCCAGACTGGCGAAGTCCCCGGCCCGCGCTTTGGCCGATGACCAGGCGCCTCCATCCTCCGCAAGCGGTTGCAGGGAGAGTACCGCGTAGCCGCCCTGCGCCCAGGCCGTACGCCAGGCTTCGCCGGCGGAGCGGGGTTCGCCCAAGGCCGGCAGGTAAATCACCAAAGGGAACGAACTCGTTTTGGCAACGGCAAAATGATCGTCAGTCAGGTAACCCTGGCCGACGAACTGCTTGACCTTGGCCTCATCGGGTTTGGGCGGCGAGTGGGCGGAACACCCGGCCAGAACAGCCGAAATCAGCGCGGTGGCGCCAAAGTGGCGCAGGTTTTTACCAGAGATTGTCATCGGGATAAACAGTAACAGTAGTCCGAAATTCTTGGGCGTGGCACACATCAGACTGGCGGTGCGACACGGTGCCGGTTTGGCAGGAATTCATGAGAAATGGCTTCGTGACACTGCGCGCAGCACCCCGATCTGGCCCAATAGCGAATGGAGGCGATTTTGCCGCAGCGGGGGCATCGGAACGTAAGGCGTGCCTTCCAGCCCATGATTCAGGCCAAGGCCGCAAGCGCAGCCTGTTCCCGGTCTTGGAAGAACTCCGCATATTCTGCTCCCCGCGGGGATTCGTCATCCGCACCATCCAGCCCCTCGAGTTCCGGCGCCGTCTTGAAAACCGAGGCCAGGACCTCGAATACGGCGTGGACGATTTCTTCGTTGCTCAGGTCGGCAGCCGGGATTTCTTCCAGCGCAGCGGCGAGAATCGGCATCTGCCGGCGGAAGGCGCGGATGCCGGTGTTGATGCGCAGTAGTTGGCCATTGTTCTCCAGCGGATGGCTGGTTTTTTCCGAAGAATGCCAGCGCTCGACTGCAACAATGTTTCGTTTCCCGTCGGCGAAGATGACGAGTTGCCAGTCGCCGAAGGGTATTTGCGGCCTATAGGCTTGAAGCGCCAAAGGAAGCGGATCCATTCTTTCCCCTTTCCTGGTGAGCGAGACGATTCATCGATCGCACGTGCGAAACCCGGTTTTGTCAGGTGTTGTCCCCGCTTGCGGGAATCAGGTCAGCGATAACAACTTCGTCGCCGCGCGATCATTCTCGTCCGCCGTCGTTATGACTTTCAATTGCATCTCGAACTGACGGGCCACTGAGATCATGGAAACCATCTCCGCCGCCATGTCGACGTTGCTGCCCTCAAGGAAGCCAGAGGCTACGGTGACGTTCGCATTGCCTGCATCCGCCGCCATACCGGCGCGGAGGCGGAACAGGCCATCGTCGCCCCGCTCGATGGCGTGTTCGGGGGGATTGGTCAGTTTGATCCGACCGACGACCGACACCGCATTCGGCGAACCGAAGCGTGGGACAACGGACACCGTGCCATCCGAAGCGACAGCGGCTTCAGTATCCGGGGGGATGGTGATCGGGCCGTTGTCTCCCTGGATCAGGATGCCACTATTGGTTTGCAGTAGGCCGTTCGCACTGACGGCCAGATTACCGTTGCGGGTATACGCTTCGCTCCCGTCGGGCATTGAAAGCGCAATGAAACCCTGGCCCTGCACGGCAATATCCAGCGGGCGCCCGGTTTGCTGGAGCGTTCCCGGCGTGAAGTCGGTCATCACGCTGGCGTCGACCACGAAGGCGCGGGTGGGGAGCCCTTCGCCCTCCACCGGCACGGCACGAAAGGCGTGCATCTCTGCCCGAAAACCGTTGGTCGTCGCGTTGGCCATGTTGTTTGCCATTCCAGCCTGCTGCTTCAGCGCATGCGAGGCGCCGGTCATGGCGGTGTAGATGACTCGATCCATGGATAGTCTTTCCGGATAAAAAAGAGACTTTTATGGCCTAGCGGTAGTAAGGCAACCAGAAAGCGATGGCACCTGGCAACAGCCCGAAATGAGTGTCGGATAGGGGTAGCCCAAAAACCAGCAGGACGTCAGACAACAACAGGAAGACCAGACTTCGTTTCATGCGATTCCCTTGGCCCAAGAATTCTCGGATGTGTTTGCGCTTGGATGACAGGTTATCCTGGCCAGCCTGTCGACAACGTGACCCGGAAATTACATTCTCCTGTCACCCGTTGCGTTCTTGAAAGACCCGAACAATTCGCAATGGCGAGACTGCCTCGTCTTGCTCAAAACCATGCTCACGCAAAGGTCCCGCCCAGATATTCCTCCGCAGCCGAGGGCGATCGGCCCTTCGCTCTCGCTACGAGCCGCCGAGATCCTGCCAGCGCCCGGAACCGTCAGCATGGTCTTCTTGGCCGGGTCGTAGCGGTGTGCCGAGGTAACATGGATGACGTTCCTCGCATCGACGAAGCTGTATTTTCGTGGTTTTGCTCAGCGCAACCGCACGGGGGGACGGTTGCAGCAGGCGCTGGGGCCCGGGAGCGCTGCGTTTTGGAGTTCGTTGGCTTCCGTCAGCTTCCAAAGGCGTCGTCTTAAGCCGTGAAGCCCTTCTTTGAACTGCAAGCCCTCAGCGGCGGCCACCGCTTCGATTTGGGCAAGGATGGTTTTCCTCAGATCGTATTCGACCAGCAGGAGGCTCTTTTCCGTGATGACCGAGGTTACCCCGATCATTTCGCCGACACGCCGGACCGCCCGTAGAATGTCCGCTGCATTGCCGCTCGCCAGTCGCAGCTTGCGGCGCTTCGGGATGGGCCGGATATCGGCAATCCGCTGGGCCCCGGTGTAGAGCGCTGGAATGTCATTGAAACGTTCGAGGCAATGGGCCGAGCAGAAGTGGTAGAGCGCACCGCGATAGGCGATAAAACGTGAGGATTGTGCGACCTCAATAGCCCTGCCGCACACCGGATCGCGGCTTGTGGTCACGGCTTTTGTCACGCTTGCACTCCTTGTTCCGCAATGGCAAAACGCCAACGCATCAAGTGTCAGTGGCAAGCCGCATAGCAAGAGACCCGGGCCGTGCGGGCTTCCGCGAACAGCCCGGAGACGAAAATCCGCTACTTCATATCCCGGGGATGGTAGTGCTTGCTCTTGTCCTGCGCAGCATTCTTCTTGCCGGGCTCAACGACGGCCGGCGCCTTTTGCGGAACGCCAGTCTTTTCCTCAACATGCGAGTGCGGCTTGGCTGCCTTGGCGCCTTGTTCCATCTTCATCTCTGCGGCGGGCGGTGCTTTCTCGGCATCGGCGGCCTGGGCGCCAATGGACAGTGCGGCAATAGTAGCGAACAGGATTGCTGAGAGTGCGGGTTGCAATTTCATGATGGTTCTCCAAGAGAGTGGTGGGAAATGTCTGAATCGCTGATGAATTCCTGACACCTCGAAGTCTGCACTTTTGTAACCGTCACTTGGATGACTTGTTGATTACATTTTTGTCAGAAACGTCGTGCTATCACGCTCATGTTGGCGGACCATCGATTAATGGCGGCAGCTACGTCAGTGGCATTCATCAAAAAATTCAGGCCTTGCGCCCGAGGTACTCGCGAAAAATACCGAACGTCACTGAGCATTCGACATCGACAAAACCAGCCCGACGCAAGGCATCGAGAATGCACTCAGGCTCGATAGCCAGTTCGATGGTGTCGCCGTAGTACGCCCAGAGTTGCTTGACGTCGGCCTGACTGCGCATCAGGCGAGCCACGAAGGGAACCACCCCGCGAATATAGCTACGCAGCACCAGTTGCCCAAGACGGCTTTTCGGCCGGCTGATTTCCATGATGCAGACCCGGCCACCGGAGCGTAGGACACGATGGTATTCGCCAAAAGCCAGATCAAGATCGCCGACATGACGTAAGGCATAACCCATCGAGACAAAATCGACGTGATCGTCAGGCAATGGAATCGATTCGGCGTACGCTTCAATGGTTTCCACATCAAGTTTTTTACGCAACTCAGACAGCATACCCGGCGATGGGTCAAGCGCTAGCAGGCGCCCGGAGGGGCCAATCAGGCGATGCCCTTCCGCCGCGACCAAGCCGGTGCCGGCGGCCACATCAAGTAGGGTCATCCCCTCGCACAGACCATTGCGGCGCAGTACCTTGCGCCGGTACCACGCCCCGCTGCCCAGCGCCATTATCCGTTCGGCTTGGTCATAACCGCCAGCGGCCCGGTCAAACATGGTGCGGGTCGCGATACGGCGCTGATCCTCACCGTCAAAGTAGGTTTGCAAACGAGGATTGTTCTTGAGCGCAGAATTTCGGCGTTTGGAATAAGTCATATCAGGAATCGAGCATTCAGAGGTGTTCGCGGAGCCGGTCTATTCGATGAAGACAGGCGGAGGACCAGTCACGACGCTGTAGATCAGACAATCCACGTCAGCGACTCAGTTCGTCGATTAGCGCAGGTTGACCAGGGTCTGCAGCAATTGATCCTGGACATCGCCAAAATTTGTCGTGGATGCCTTGTAACCGACGGTGCTCGAGTTGGCGATATTATTGCTGGTTGCATCAATTGCCTTGGAAGCGCTATTGAGACCGCTCAATGCTTGCTGGAATGCCATTTCCTAACCTCGCTCAGAAAATTTGCGGAATATCCTTGAAGGTGCATCGCGTCCGAGTATTCAGACGCAATTACTTGATAAAGCCTGTCGATATTCGGAATCACGGCGATAGACAGGGCGGCCAAGGAATCATGCCGCCGACCATCGGGGCGGCAATGCGACTTATGGCTTCCAAACCGCTATGCTTCAGCGCTGTTAACTGCTTGGCCTGGTCATAGTCACCAGCTGCCTGGTCAAACATGGCGCTGGTCACGATGTGGCGATGATCCTCGCCGTAGAAGTAGGTTCGCAAGCGGGCATCAAGCTTAAGCGCAGAGTTTTTGGGCATGAGTTCAGTTTGCACGCCAGAAACTGTCTCAAACATGGCCCAGAAATTACAATTCAGTCAGTTTTTTAAGCCCTAAGAACGGTACACCGACAATTTTGCCTTGGTGCTTTGGTTTGATCACGCATACACATGTAAGCAAGGAACAACCGGTTGTTCCGGTCATCACCCTTTGAGCCTCTCGGCATGTAATCAGCCTGGCGCCGGAACTGCACGGCAGCGAGGTGGTCATATGGTTGTGATCAGTAGATCTGAAAAAGGATGCTTCGGCATTTCGCAAAAACAACATCCATGATGCATATTCATTGTCATCCTATCGCCAAGTTGGTCATTGCGTTGCTGCTGTTCATGCAGATGGCGATAGCGGCTTATGCTTGCCCGGGCATGGCGAAAACGCACTACGAACCATTCCAAGTCAGGGGCGATGCTGCCATGGAGATGGAGAGCGATTGCCGCCAGACGACTCTTGACCCCGCCGATCCCAATCTCTGCTTGCGGCACTGTCAGCAAGACAGCCAAGCGACGGCCGACACCAGCCAGCCGGTGCCGCCCGTACTCGGTTTGCCTCTGTTGGCAGTAATATCCGCTGGGTTGGCCCGCGAAGGGGGGTTGCCGGAATTTCTTCCGGAATTCTTGGCGCGGAGCACTGCACCGCCGCTCTCCATACGCTTCGGCGTCTTCCGATCCTAACCTCCTGAGCCCTTCCCCGCCGTTCCTGCCAACGCCATGGACGGTGTTGTGACTCGCCCAGGAGGTTCTCATCATGTTGTACTCGGAAAATTCGAAGGATCGTCGCCAAATCCACGCGCAGTTGACCACCATGATGGATGCGCCGTTGGTCCATATCTGCAGTCTTGCCACGGCGTTGGTGAATAGAGATATCCCCCGAGATCCGGCGCCCCACACCTCGATGGCGGTACAGCGAAGTCGCTACGCACGGCGCCTATCACGTCAGGGGCGAGCAAAGAGGTGTTTTCCCGCTTTTAATCCGGTGCGTCCAGCGCACCGTTTCCCTGTTCCTTTTTCAAAGGAGAACTACCATGCGCAAGTTTATTTTCCCACTGCTGATGTTGTTGTCCCTGTCCGCTCTTGCTGCTGAAGTACAGGTCAAGGGGCAGACCATCGAGCTCAAAGACGGAGGTAAGGTCTTAGTCGACAAGAAAGGCAACATGGTCCACATCGATGCCGCCGGCAATCGCGTCAAGATGCGGGACAACATGACCATGGAAGGTAAGGATGGCACAAAGTTCGTGATGAAGAACGACGCCATTTGGAAGACAATCACCGATAAGGGCACCCTGAACCCGAAGTTCTGACAGGCTCTCGTCCGTTGTCACTCCACGACAAAAATCGATGTCTTTCACGCAATGCAAGGAAGCGCAACGAAGCCAACCACCATTCCACATTTGCGATCACCCTGGCCCTTGTCGCCGGCACGACGTTCTGAGGCGACAAGGTGGCTGACGTGCGATCTACTTTGAATTTTCTTGCAGTACCGGTTGTTCAGGTGCGTCAAGCCCAGAGGAGCAGTTCTCTGCCAGATACGACCTGCAGGCCATATCCGATTCGAGGATGTGGCTACCCCACCACTCTGTCAAGAAACGAAACACCCCGGCCTGATCCAGGGTGCCTTGCATGGCCGATATCTGGAAAACAACCAAGCGGACTTGGTATTGATCATGTTCTGCCTGATGTTCAGCCAGCATCGGATAATGTCGCGCATGAAGTAATGTTTCTTCCGTTGCAAAGTGTTCCCTGGCACAGACAGACATCTCGTGGAGAAGGTCGTGAAACATTTCACGGCTCTCGGGACCGCTGCTCTCCAGGCACTTCGAAGCTTCTGAACACAATCTCAGCATCGTTTTATGCTGTTGGTCAATGATGGCATTCCCGATGCTGTAGCACTCTTGCCACTCGAAGTCAGTAATCATGGTAGAAACTTTGCGGGGCCGTGTAGACCACCAATTTTTGTTTTGGAATGAATAAGTAATCCGATGCAACCCAACGGCGTAACGCTGACTTGACGTGGCAACGGTAACTTGCAGTTTTTAATTATCCTTCAAAGGATCGCTGAAAATATTCGGGGCACCGAGGCAATGCACACCTGATGTCGTGAAGTCTGCCTTGTGGTAACTGTTACTTGCGTGACTCCATGATTACATTTTCGTCAGAAACTCCGCCCTTCAGACCCCGCGCAGGCGAAGGGCATTGCCGACGACGCTGAGCGGCGACAGGCTCATCGCCGCCGCCGCAATGACGGGCGACAGCACCAGGCCGAAGAAGGGATAGAGGCTACCGGCGACCATCCCGCGCACGCCGATGCCGCTGGCCGATTCGAACTGCTCGGCCTTGTCAAGGGCCAGGCCGCGTTCACGGGCGGCGCGGACGATGGCGTCGGCCAGCGGGTGCTTGCTGCCCTAGTCGAGACTGGCCACCTGGCGCAGCACTCGTCTTCGGCGACGCCGGGCGCCGCCAGCACGCGTTCGAAGGCCGGTCGCCCTTCGGTCAGCGTGCCGGTCTTATCAGACACCCGTCAAGTGAAGCTTCACTCGATTTTTCTTGTTGTGAGTGGCGCTCGGATAGGCTGTCGTACTGCCGAATGACGCATTATCTACTGCGCCCTGTCAGTCCTCCAGCTGAAACTGTATTGGTACTTTGACCCAGGCTTCGATCGGTTCGTCGCCCCGCCTGGCCGGCACGAAGTGCCAGTTTTTTACTGTTTGCTGTGCCGCCTGGTCGAGCGCGGCCGAGCCGCTTGACTGCTCCAGTTCGACCCTTGCTGCCGTGCCTTGAGGCGTCACCAGGACTTTCAGCCGTACCGTGCCGGATTCCTCCCGGCGCCGTGCGGAAAGC
This sequence comes from Rhodocyclaceae bacterium, assembly GCA_008080565.1. Classification (GTDB taxonomy): domain Bacteria; phylum Pseudomonadota; class Gammaproteobacteria; order Burkholderiales; family Rhodocyclaceae; genus Azonexus. The sequence continues at coordinate 13,098 of VIKE01000061.1, forward strand.
GGATAACGTGGTTCTGGATTGTGGAGATATGTCGCTGAAAATTCCGGTGCCGAAACTTGCGGCATGACTCTGGCCTCGGGTGGATTTTCCTTTGCTGCAGATGGGCTGGGTGGCCCGGCAGTTGCAGGCGCCGCCATCGGGGCTGGTTTTGAAGCGTGCGTCGGAATATCCGCGGGCACGGGAGCCGGGTTGGTTTTCGGTTCTGGCGAAGGCCGTGCTTGTTTTTGCGGCAGCCGATGTAGCGGCTCCGGCGGTCGCACGGCGTCCTTGGTCGAGAACGATGGCACCGATGGCCGGAGAGAAGGCAGCACCGCGTGTGGCGGCAGCTGCGCCGTATGGGGTCGCAACTGCACCAACAATGGCATCGGTTCCGGCAAGGGACGATCTAATCGTCCCGGAATCAGGCTGAGCGCCGCGCCATGAAGCACGGCGCTCACGGCCAGCGCCCGATAGAAGACACGGGAACAGGAACTCATCTCAATGCCGAAGCTCCTGTTATAGATAAGGCCCGATGAACTATGAACTTATGTGGTTTTCTGGTGCCTGAAGTTGATGGAAAAAGAGAACGCTAGAAAACAGACGCTGGAACAACTTCATGAGCGGCGCAAGCAAGTTGTTCGATTGCACAAGAAGGCCATCAAGATCATGCAAATTGTCGCGATGACGGGTTTGAGCTACCCGGCCGTGCGCGCCACGATTGATCTCTATGTGGCCGGAGGTTGGTCAGCTATTCGTCCGACAAGCCGAGGCCGAATTCGTGGTGATGGACGGTGCTTGAGCGAGATTCAGGAGGATACGATTCGTCGCACGATCATTGATAAGCGCCCAGAGCAACTGAAGATGGATTTCTTCCTTTGGAGCCGGGCAGCGGTAGGTCAGCTCATCGAACAGGAATACGGCATCAAGCTGCACATTCGTAGCGTCGGCAAATATTTGGCACGCTGGGGTTTCACCCCGCAAAAGCCAATCAAACGGGCTTATGAACAAAGCCCGGCGGCGGTGCAGGCATGGCTGGAGGGCGAATACCCGGGCATTGAGCGGCGCGCCAGGGAAGAAGGCGCCGAAATTCATTGGGGTGACGAGACGGCACTGGTCAATACCGATGTGCGCGGTAGAAGCTTTGCCCCGGCGGGTAAAACGCCTGTGGCGATGACTGTGGGAGGCTCCCGGGAAAAGCTTTCGATGATTGCCTCCGTGACTAATCAAGGCAAGACACGTTGGATGATCATTGATGATGCGTTTGATGCCGAGAAGTTGATTGAGTTCTTGGCTGCCCTGATCAAGGATGCCGGGAAAAAGGTGTTCCTGATTCTGATTCTGGACAATCTGCGCGTGCACCACAGCAAGATCGTGAAGGCATGGGTCGCCGAGCGAAAAGATCAGATTGAATTGTTCTACCTGCCCAGCTATAGCCCTCAGCTCAATCCTGAGGAGCGCCTCAACGCCGATCTGAAGCAAGAGATGGGAAAGCTTGTCCCTGTTCGTACCAAAGCAAAACTACGTGACGCAGCCAGCGCTCATATGATGATGTTGGAGCAGAATCCTGAACGCGTCATGAGTTACTTCCAAGACCGCCGCGTCAAGTATGCTGCTTAAGACTTCATCGGGCCGGAGCAATAATACCCGATTAGAAGCTTCCCCGCAGGCCGACCATCAGCCCTCGTCCCGCCAGTGGTGCGATGTCCTTGAGCACCGAGGTATGGACCCGCGCTTCCTGGTTGAAAAGGTTGTTCGCTTTCAGGAAAGCCTCCAGATTGAAAGCTTCGGCCTTGATGCGGTAGGTCAGCCAGGCGTTGACGAGCGTGTAGCTGTCGGTCGGCAATTCGGCGGAAGCCACCCGGTTCTGCCTGGCGGCATGGGTCACATCGAGCCGGGACCCGAAGTTGCCGAAACGATAGTCGAGTCCGAGCCCTAGGCGCAACGGCGCAATGCGCGGCAAGGGTTCGCCGGTTTCCCGGTTCGACGCACGCACATAGTCGCCGCGCAGGGTAAGGTCGAGGGACCCTGTCCGATCGTAGACGCGGAACTTGCCTTCCGCTTCCAGGCCATAGAACTGTGCGGGCACGGCTCGCATAAGCGCCTCCGGCAGAATGCTCAGACCGGAGGTATCGGCGATCCCGTCCCCGTCGGCATCGATCGGATTCAAAGTGCCGTCGGTCGCCCGCGTATTGCCGCTGTTGAATACCGCGATGTAGTTGCTGAAGCGGGTATAAAACCCCCCGACACTTGCCGAGTGCTGGCCCGCGCGCCAGCGCAGTTGCACATCGGCACCATTTGATTTTTCCTCGCTCAGTTTGGAACTTCCGACTTCAAATTGCCCGGTGGCCGTGTGCGGTCCATTGGCAAACAGTTCGTTGTAAGTGGGAGCACGTTCCGAGTGCGACAGGTTTACCGCGAGCGCCACCTCCTTGCTGAAGCTGTAAAGCGAACCGGCAGCAAGGCTGCGGGGCGTGAAGCTTCGTATTTGCGGACTGCCGAAACGGGGAGCGCCAGGGTTGTTGGGATCATCTGGTCCGCCGCCCGACGACTCGACGTCAGCCCGTTCGATACGCCCACCCAAGGTCAGCTTGAGCTTCTCGAAAGGCAGTTCTTCGTAGAGGTAGGCCGCCTTGGTATCGGTACGGGTACGAGGAAGGAAGGCCTCTTCCCCCAAAGCGCTGAAATCAACGCTATGGATCTGCACCCCGAATACGCCGGCCAGCGGTCCGATCTTGCCGTGGGCGGCTTCTACCGTTCCCTCGCGGCCCTTGTTCAGGAAGGTGGTTGCCACTTGGCCAGCTTCCAGTTCCTGATGCTCATAGTCGGTGTAGCCGAGGCGCACCTTGACCCGTGTGATGACGGTGCCGAGATCCCGTATTTCTCCCGCAAAATCCCAACGCTTGCTCTTCATATCGATGCGAACATCCTCTTCGGCCACCGTGCCGTATTCCGAGTTGTAGCTGGAATACGCCAGCCCGGCATAGCCGCGGTCGAAAGTCAGGGAAGCGCCGAGGGCGCCGCCGTCGGCGCTGGCAGAACTGTTACGCAGACGGCCGCGGGGCTCATCCGCCAGTGGGGATTGAGCGCGCAGGCGTGACGAACGGGCGAAATCCGGGATTTCCAGATCATCGGAAGTGCGCTGAAAAACGTCCGCGTGCACGGCGAGCACGCCATTGCCGCCTTCCACTACGGCGCTACCGCTGCGCTGATTCTCGGGGCCGCCGAAGCGCGTCTCGGCACGGCCGGAACTACCCTTGATCGGCTCTTGCGGAATGCGGTTATCGAGGGCGTTGACCACCCCGCCAACGGCACTGCCGCCGTAGAGCAGCGCCGCCGGCCCGCGCACCACCTCCACCTGCTCGATCGCCAGCGGGTCGAGCGGAACCGCGTGGTCCGGGCTCAAGGCGGAGACATCGAGCATACCCAGCCCGTTCTGCATGAGCCGGACGCGGTCGGCGTCGAGCCCGCGGATGACTGGACGGCCGGCGTTGGGGCCGAAATAGCTGGAACTGACCCCGGGCAAGCCATTCAGCGTTTCGCCCAAGGTGCTTTCGCGGCGCAGGGACAGTTCCCGCCCACCGAGCACGGATACGGGCGGCACCAAATCGAATAGTCCGCTGCCGAGCGGGTTGGCGGTGACGATTACCGGCGGCAACTCGGCAGGCTGTGGTGCCGTGGCGACGCTCTGGGCCAGCACGGCGGGCGCGGAAAATGCCATGGCGACCGCTACGGCGGTCTTTTTGGGGGTGCTCATCTTCTTCTCCAAAATGCAATGAACCCCTCCTGACAGGATGGGGCGAAAAATACCGAAGGGGAGGATCAGACAAGCGGGAGTGGCGGGCCGCGGCTGCGGCTTTCCACGGTTTGCGTCGTTAGCATGCTCCGCGTTGGAGCGGGAACGAGCGGAGGGCAAAAATCGATAACCGGTGCGAGGGCAATGGCAATCGCAATGAAGGTGTCGGTCGGGCATAGGGCCAGGCACTGCAAGCAAGGCTGTCCTTGCACCTTGCCTTCACTTTCTCGTTCTGCTGAAATGTTTTGTTCCCACGTCAAATCAGCAGAGTGGGTATAGACGTGCGCAACTGTTACCTGCTGCGCCCCAAGCAGGAAAATGCACATTAGCCACGCGATGATCAAGCGCGGAATGCTCATCCTTGATGTGCCCTGCCTGGAACGTTCATCATGCACCGCGCAGGCGCAGCGCGTTGCCGACCACGCTGAGCGACGACAAGGTCATCGCCGCCGCTGCGATGACGGGCGACAGCAGCAGGCCGAAGAACGGATAGAGGATGCCGGCCGCGACCGGCACGCCCAGCGCGTTGTAGAGGAAGGCGAAGGCCAGGTTCTGGCGCATGTTGCCGACGGTGTCGACCGACAACAGACGGGCCCGGGCGATGCCGCGCAGATCGCCTTTGACCAGCGTCAGCTGAGCGCTGTTCATGGCGACGTCAGTGCCGGTGCCCATGGCGATGCCGACGTCCGCTTTGGCCAGGGCCGGTGCATCGTTGATACCGTCGCCGGCCATCGCGACGATGCGGCCTTCGCGCTGCAGGCGTTCGACCAGCGCCAGCTTGTCGGCCGGCTTGACTTCGCCGTGCACTTCGTCGATGCCCAGCCGGGCGCCGACCGCTTGAGCAGTGGCCAGGCCGTCGCCGGTCGCCATCACGATGCGCAGCCCGGCCTTGCGCAGGATGGTCAGCGCTTCGGGAGTGCTCGCCTTGATCGGGTCGGACACCGCCAGCAGACCGAGAAGCTGCCCATCGACCGCCAGATGCATGACGCTGGCGCCGCTTTGCCGCAGGGTTTCGGCTTCCTTGGCAAGGGCATCGACATCGACGCCGTCCTCGGCCATCAGCGCCCGGTTGCCCAGGGCCAGACGCCGGCCGCCGACCGTGCCGCGCACGCCGATGCCGCTAGCCGATTCGAATTGCTCGGCTTTGTCGAGGGCCAGTCCACGTTCCCGGGCGGCACCGACGATGGCGTCGGCCAGCGGGTGCTCGCTGCCCTGGTCGAGGCTGGCAGCCAGTCGCAGCACCTCATCCTCTGCGATACCGGGCACCGCCAGCACGCGCTCGAAGGCCGGCCGCCCTTCGGTCAGCGTGCCGGTCTTGTCCACGATCAGCGTATCCACCTCGCGCAGCCGTTCGATGGCCGCCGCGTCGCGGAACAGGATGCCCTGCGTCGCCGCCCGGCCGGTGGCGACCATGATCGACATCGGCGTCGCCAGCCCGAGGGCGCAGGGGCAGGCGATGATCAGCACCGCTACGCCGTTGATCAGGCCGAAGACCCAGCCCTGCTCGCCGCCGAACAGGCCCCAGGCGAAGAAACTGGCGAGCGCGATGGCGACCACCACGATCACGAAATAGCCGGCCACGACGTCGGCCAACCGCTGCAGCGGCGCCTTCGAGCGCTGGGCCTGGGCGACCATCTGAACGATCTGGGCGAGCACGGTCTGGGCGCCGACCTTTTCCGAACGGATCACCAGGCTGCCGGTAGTGTTCAGCGTCGCCCCAATCACCTGGTCGCCGGGCCGTTTCGTCACCGGCAGCGGCTCGCCGGTCAGCATCGCCTCATCGACGGCGCTGGCGCCTTCGAGCACCGTCCCATCGACCGGCACCTTCTCGCCGGGGCGCACGCGCAGCGTGTCGCCGACATGGACGTGGGTCAACGGAATGTCTTCTTCCGTCCCATCCGGGTTGATGCGGCGGGCGGTCTTCGGGGCGAGGCCGGCCGAGGTTTGCGAGCGGGCACGCTGTTCGAGCATCTGGCCGAGCAGGGTCAGCGAGATGATTACCGCCGCCGCCTCGAAATAGACGCCGATCCGGCCATGGGCGATGAAGGACTGGGGAAAGAGGCCGGGGGCCAGCGTCGCCACCACGCTGTACGCGAAGGCGGCACCGGTGCCGAGGCTGATCAGCGTCCACATGTTCGGGCTGCGGTGGACCAGCGACTGCCAGCCGCGGGCAAAGAAGGGCGCCCCGGCCCAGAGCACGATGGGCAGGCTGAGCAGCAGTTCGGCCCAGGTCCGGAGCAGCGGCGGCAGGCCGTCCAGCTGGTGCCCGGCCATCGCCAGGACGACGACGATCACGGTCAACGGCAGGCTGGCCCAGAAACGGCGGCGGAAGTCGCGATACTCGGCGTTGTCCTCGTCCCGGTCGACCTCGGGGAGCAGCGGTTCGAGGGCCATGCCGCACTTGGGGCAGGTGCCGGGCCCGCTCTGGCGGATTTCCGGGTGCATCGGGCAGGTGTACTCGACGCCGGGAACGGCCGCCTCTTCCGGCTTGGGCGCCAGGTAGCGCGCCGGCTCGGCGTCGAATTTCGTCTTGCATTTGGCACTGCAGAAGCGGTAGTGAACGCCATCGAGATCGGAGGCATGCGGCGACTCCGGTTTGACGGTCATGCCGCACACCGGATCGATGAAGATACCCGACGTCTCGTTCAAGACCGACGACGAATGGTCGTGATGTTGCCCTGAGTGCTCGCTGTTCATGGCTACTCCCCTTTAATCAAAGTTGATCCAGCTGCCCCATGGGCCAATATCGAAAAAAATTGGCCCTGCTTTGCAGCAAGGCCGTTAGCAACGGTCGCGCAGGAGAGAAAGCCGACCGCAAAAGGGATCCAGCTAAAGTTGCACAGGCTCCAGCCAGATTTTTCCTCATGGCTACTTTCTATTTAGTCGATACCGACCTTGCGCTGTTCGCTGCGCACATAGGCCGTGATGTGTGCCACGTCGTCGGGTGTTACCTGCGGCACCGGCGCCATATCACCAAATTTCCAGTGATGGGCGCGCACACCGTTCTTCGCAGCGAGTTGGAAAGCGGCATCGGCATGATGCGAGGGCTCGTAGATGCGGTGCAGGAGAGGCGGCCCCTTGTCCGAGCCTTTCAAGTCCACACCGTGGCAGGCCGCGCAGTGTTTCGCGAATAGAGTCTTGCCGGCTGCCGGATTGGGCATCAGACCAGGACTGGGTTTGGGTACCTGCCAGCCTTGGGCTTGCACCAACAGGCTGACCATGGCGATCAGCCCTGCCGCGAGCAGTTGCCTACCAATTTTACTCATTGGTTCCTAGCGCCCTGCCGTGTCCGCCATGCCGCGGTGTGATGGTTGGATTCAGGATTCATCGGTTGGCTCCTCGTATTTGATTGACGCCGTGGGGCACTGCCGAGCAGCAAGCGGCAGGTTTGCCGGCGGCGCGTGCCAAAGCGTTTTCAGCGCACCAGTCTTGAAGGGCCTGCCGCCAACAGCGGCAGGCCCTGGGTACCCGCTGGAACCGCTCAGTGGGAGTGACCGGCACTTGATCCGCCACTGGAACCGCTCCTGGAATATTCGCCGCCGGCGCAGCCACCCAGCAATACCATAACCACTGTCGCGGCAACAACCAACATCTTTTTCGACATTTCAGATTCTCCTTGGTTAAAAATGCTTCATTCAATGCCTCGATTCAAGCTGGTTATGTGCCGGCATCCGTCAGGAATTTCCACCGCCTGCTTTTTCGTTTTCAGGCTCATATGGCCGGGATCACGGCCAGGGTCCGTACCGTCGACGAAACCATGCACATCAGAACTTCGCCTCGGCCCACAGCCAGAACTTGTCCGTATCAACTGAGAAGCTCTTGGCGTCGTAGCGGGCGTACTTGGCCCCCACTGCATAGGTCTTATCTATAGCCTTGACGGCCTGCAGGTCCCATTCCGTGCCGTAGCGCGTGCTGTTGTTGTCGGCGCGGAAGTCATGGTAGATCGCCTCGAGCCGGGTGCCCAATACCGTGGTGGTGGCGGACAGGTAGGCATCCTTGAGGCCGGCTCCCGGGGTCACGAGGAACTGGTCGGCCCAGCCGTTCATGGCATGCAAGGTGGCGAGCGGTGTCTGGAAGGCGACCGTGCCGTTGCCACCCAACACCTCATAGCCCAGCTTGAACTCGGCGTTGGTCAGGCCGACGCCGCCTTCGACCAAGTAGTAGTTGAGGCTGTAATCGCGCGGATTGTCGCGGTAGTCGCGCTGGGCGGCGTATTCCGCCGTGTACAGCGCCTTGACGCCGCCCAGCGGCGCGCTGCCCTTCAGGCGCAGACCGTAGGTCTGGGTGGAACTGGCCGCCAGATCGGTGAAATCCAGGAGATAGCCGTAGCCCACCACCTCGCCCAGGCTCCAGCCCTTGTAGCTGACGTTGAAGATGGGCGAGTTCATCTTGAAGTCATGATGCGTTGCCTGCCGTACTTCAGCGTGGTATCCGCCAGGCCGGCATAGCTGAGATAGGCCTGGTTGATCTCTGTCGCCTCCGGGTCGACCACGGTGGCATAAGCGGTCTTGCCGTTTACCGTGCTGTTGTAGTTCTCGCCGCCCAGGGCGGTCACGGTCTCGGCCTCGACGAGAGCGCCAAAGCCGTGGAACTGGCCGGTTTCGTAACCGAGGCGTAGGCGCAAGGTCGCCGCATTGGCGTCCTTCAGGGCGTTGGCCTGGTCGACCGACTCGTAGCGTACCAGCAACGCAGCCCCCAGGGCCGAGCTAGTGGTCAATGGCAAATAAGGAAAAGTACGTTTTTTTGGCATGCTTTTCTCCAGCAGACGGTTGGCTTACGTGAAAACTTCCAGTATGCGACTGCGGCACTGACAAAAACATGGCCGCCTGATTACAAATCTGTCATGAAAACACCATGTCCCGAGGGGCCGTTATTTCCTACCCTTAATCGGCGCCTCAGGGCCGTGGCTGGCCTGTCTTGCCGCCAACGGCAATCCCCATCATCCGGTCCGGGGCCTTGCCAGTACGACCGGTGGCACGGTGTTGGCCGCGCCACCAGTTGGTCAAACGATCAGAACTTGTAACTCATGCCGACTTCGAAATTGCGCTCCACGCCGGGGAAGATTCCGTCCGGGTTGCGACTGGCAATGTATTTCCGGTCGAACAGATTGCGCACGGTGCCGAACACATTCCACTGCTTGCTCAGACTGTACTGGGCATTCAGGTTGACGGTCGTGTAGGCCGGGATTTCGCCGCGCCGGCCATCACTGCTTTCAGCCTCGGTGTTCTCCGGATCGACGTACTGGCTGGACACGTGGTAGGCGCTGACGCCGGTCTTCAGCGGTCCGGCCTGGTAGTTCAGCGCCAGGTTCCCGGTCAGTTCGGGCGCGTACGGCAGACGGTTGCCGTTGCGGTCGATGCCGCCGACGATTTTGGTGCTGTTGTACTTCGCCGTCGGCACATAGGTTGCGTTGGCGGCCACGCTCCAGCCGCCGCCGATGTCGAAGCCGAGCGCGCCTTCGAGGCCCTGGTTCAGGGTTTCGCCGGCATTGGTCACCGTGGCGCCGACGCCGCCGGATTCGGATTGCGGCACGATCTGGTTGGCGAAGTCCATCCGGAAGGCGGTCGCTTCGTAGCTCCAGCGATTTGCCGTGCCGCGCACGCCGATTTCGAAATTGGTCGAGCGTTCGGCATCGAGTTCCTGATCGACGCCACCGGCGCTGATCGCTGTCGCCACCATGGCCGGCGAGAAGCCCTTGTAAACCCCAGCGAACAGTTGCGCCTGCGGCATCAGTTGCCAGGTCAGCCCGAGCCCGGGCATCACTTCGGTATTGCTGGACTTGCCAGAAACGCCGTTCAGTTCGTTCTTGCGCTTCTGGTCATACGATTCGATGCGCAAGCCGACGGTGGTGGCCAGCGCGTCGCTGATCACGAAGCGGTTCTGGCCGTAGAAAGCGATGCCTTTGGCATCCTGCGAGTCGTCGCCGGTCAGTTCCCCGGAACGGGCGTTGGGATTGGTTTTCGAACGGACGGTCTGGTTGCTCAGGGAGTCGCTGTGCAGACGGATACCGATCTCCGCCTCGTTCTTGATGCCGAAGCCGTTGAAATTGACGAACAGCCGGCTGTCGATGCCGGCCATCTCGAACGAGCGGTTGCGGCCGGACATGCAATAGGCGGCACCGGTGCACGCGACGAACGTCGTGCCGTCGGCGCTGCGCGCGGCGATGTCGCGCCGCCAGTAGTCGCGCTCCAGTTGGGCCCAGTAAACGAGAGTCTTCACCTTGATGTCTTCGTTGATCTCGATTTCATGATTGAAATCGAACGCGTTGCGCTGGTTCAGGAAATAATCGTCGGGCGCCGGATTCTTGGTCGGATTGTTGCGGTATTCGTTGGGCCGCAGGCCGAGATAGGAAGTATTGATGTCGTTGTCGTAACGCGAGATCTTGAGGCTGACCCATTGCTTGTCGCCGATCGCCATGCCGCCCTTGACGACAATGTCGTTCATATCGAAGGCGTTGCGGCGGAAGCCGTCGCCCTGCGAGGTGACCAGACTGATGCCGCCGATTGCCTCGCCCGAGGGCGCGGCGCCGCCGGCATCGAGACCGAGCAGTTGGTAACCATGGGAGCCCGCCTTGGCGGTCACCTTGACGCCGTCTTCCGGCTTCTTGGTCTTGTAATTGATCACGCCGCCGATCGTGGTCGGGCCGTAGCGCAGGCCAGCAGCCCCCTTGAGTACTTCGATGCTTTCCATGCGCTCGATGCGCGGGCTGTAATAGGATTCATTGGCTAGGAACAGGCCAGGCGCCGCCGGCACGCCGTCTTCCAGCACCAGCAATTTCTGGCTGCGGTTGGGATTCAGGCCGCGCATGCCGATGTTGGGAATGAAACCGTAACCTTCCTCTTCCCGCACCACGATGCCCGGCACCGCCTTGAGGGCATCCTGGACCGACAGCGGCTGGCGGAGCGCCAGGTCTTCCTTGCTAATGACAGCGACCGCCCCGGGCAGCTTGGCGATGGCCTGCTCGCCCTTGCCAACCACGTCGATACTGGGCAGCTCGACTTCGGCGGCCGCAACCTGAGCCGGGAAATTCATCACGATGGCCACCGCCAGAGCCAGTTTGGTCTTGCCGAGGGGCTTGTTGTCGTGTCTTTTGGGGGGCTGCCAGTTCATTGAAACTCCTTGCGTCAGTTATTTGGCTGGCTTGACGCGAGGGGTGCGGCTGGCTGGCTGGGGATGGATTAAACGAGCGTAACGTTTCGCCGGAAACGTAAAACTGTGTAAATGATAACCACTCCCATTCTCCAGGTCAACGTTGGCAGATATAGCGGCGTCAAGCAATAAGGATCAATCCCGCCAAACCCCATTGTTTTCTGCCCAGAGGCAATCTGGTTTTTGCCTATTTCTCCGGTCGACCGTAGCATTCGCTTTTCCGGCCGCCCGGCCTACGGATCAGTGAAAGCGTGCGCCGCTCAGCACGAGCACCGCCAGCAGCACAAACAAAGTTCTCTTCCAGAAAATCACCGGATTGCGCTCGATCAGCGGCGGGCGGATTTTGTTCAGAAAAGCCTGATTCGTGTGGTGGATCTAGACGAATTCGGACAGTTCCTCGTAGCGTGCCACCATGCCCACCGTGACCGAAGAAGTGCATCAACGGACAGAGCAGAAGGAGCAAATAAATCCACCGTCCGATCAGATGTTCCCAATGCTCGCGAATGATGAAGAACCCCAGGATGACCGCGATCATGGCAACGACGACCGCGCCACGCGACCGGTACCACGGCTCGGCGTGACGATGGTCGGATTCCGTTTTCACGAGGTGACTCCTTGTTCTCGATTGACAGCGGATGGATCTGCAGAACGGCAAACGAGGGGCTGGGTTGTCGCGCCGTGCTTGGCGGCTCCGGCACCAGGCATGGGAAACTGGTCACCAAAGGCGAACAGCTTCCCATGCCTGCAGGAATCGATTAGTGGGAGTGACCGGCGTGCGAGTCGTTCCCCGAGCTGCCCGTATATCCATCGCTGGCACAGCCGCCCAGCAATAGTCCAGCCACCGTCACAGCAATCACCAAAAGTTTCTTCGACATCACGTTCTCCTTGCGTTGAAAAAATTTATTCTTTCCCGCGCTTCAAGCGCCACTGTTTTACCAAGGCGTAGATGGCGGGAATCACCGCGAGGGTCAGCACCGTCGAGGAAATCATGCCGCCGACCATCGGTGCCGCGATGCGGCTCATCACCTCCGAGCCGGTGCCGGTGCCCCACATGATCGGCAGCAGGCCAGCCATGATGGCGACTACGGTCATCATCTTCGGGCGCACCCGCTCGACCGCACCTTCCATCACGGCGTCGTAAAGATCGGCCACGGTCGGTGCGCGGCCTTCGTGCCGGCACTTTTCCTTGACTTCCTCCCAGGCGTGATCGAGGTAGATCAGCATGACGACACCGGTTTCCGCCGCCACCCCAGCCAGGGCGATGAAGCCCACCGCCACGGCGACCGAGACGTTGTACCCCAGCCACCACATCAGCCAGATGCCGCCGACCAGGGCGAAGGGCACCGACAGCATGACGATGAAGGTTTCGGTGAGGCGCTGGAAGTTGAGGTAAAGCAGTAGGAAGATGACGAGCAGCGTCACCGGAATGACCACTTTCATCTTCTCGGCGGCCCGTTCCATGTTCTCGAACTGGCCGCTCCAGGCAATGTAGTAGCCGGGCGGAAATTTCACTTTTTCTGCAACCGCCTTCTTGGCATCAGCGACATAGCCCCCGATATCGCGGTCGCGGATGTCCACGTAGATGTAGGCGGACAGCAATGCATTCTCGGTGCGGATGCTCGGTGCCCCCTTGGCAATCTCCACCTTGGCGAGTTGCCCGATCGGAATCATGGCGCCGCCCATGGTCGGGACGACGATTTCCCGGGCGATCAATTCGGGATCGCTGCGCAGTTCCCGCGGATAACGGACGGTCACGCCGAAGCGTTCCCGGCCCTCGACCGTCGTGGTCACCATCTCGCCGCCCAGGGCCGTGCCGATCACGTCCTGCAGGTCGCCGATGGCCAGGCCATAGCGGGCGAGCTGCTCGCGATCCGGCTCGATGTTGATATAGAAGCCGCCGGTGACGCGCTCGGCGAAGGCTGAGGTGGTGCCGGGCACCTGCTTCACCACCGCCTCGATGTCCTTGGCCACCCGCTCGATTTCGCCCAGGTCCTTGCCGAAGACCTTGACGCCGATCGGTGTGCGAATGCCGGTCGACAGCATGTCGATGCGCGCCTTGATCGGCATGGTCCAGGCATTGGCGACGCCGGGGAATTGCAGCGCCTTGTCGAGTTCGGCGATCAGCTTGTCAGTGGTCAGACCGGGCCGCCATTCCGATTCGGGCTTCAGGTTGATGACGGTCTCGAACATCTCGGTCGGCGCCGGATCGGTGGCGGTATTGGCGCGCCCGGCCTTGCCGTAGACCGATGCTACCTCCGGGAAGCTCTTGATGATCTTGTTCTGGGTCTGCATGAGCTCGGCTGCCTTGGTGATCGACATGCCCGGCAGCGAGGCCGGCATGTAGAGCAGCGTCCCTTCGTTCAGGGTCGGCATGAACTCGCTGCCCAGCTTCGAGGCGGGATAGACCGAGACGACCAGCGCCAGCAGCGCAGCGGCGATGGTGGTCTTTTTCCAGCGCATGACCCAGGCAATGATGGGGCGGTAAATCCAGATCAGGAAGCGGTTCACCGGGTTCTTCGCCTCGGGCATGATCTTGCCGCGGATGAACAGCATCATCAGCACCGGGACCAGCGTCACCGAGAGCAGCGACGCGCCGGCCATCGAGAAGGTCTTGGTGAAGGCAAGCGGCGAGAACAGCCGCCCTTCCTGCCCTTCCAGGGTAAACACCGGCAGGAACGAGACGGTGATGATGAGGAGCGAGAAGAAGAGCGCCGGGCCGACTTCCTTGCAGGCGGTGATCATGGCCTCGGCACGCTCGGCGTTCGAGTGCCCTTCGGGCAGGCGCTCCAGATGCTTGTGGGCGTTCTCGATCATGACGATGGCCGCATCGATCATGGCGCCGATGGCGATGGCGATGCCGCCCAGGCTCATCAGGTTGGAGTTCATGCCGAGCGAACGCATGGCGATGAACGAGATCAGGACGCCGACCGGCAGCATGAGGATGGCCACCAGGGCCGAGCGCAGGTGCAGCAGGAATACGACGCAGACCAGGGCGACGATGATCGATTCCTCGAGCAGCGTGCCCTTCAGGGTCTCGATGGCACGGTGGATGAGTTCGGAACGGTCATACACCGACTCGATCGTGACCCCTTCCGGCAGGCCGGAGCCGATTTCGACGATCTTGGCCTTGAGGTTGTGGATCACCTCCAGGGCGTTCTGGCCATAGCGCGCCATGGCGATACCGGACACCACCTCGCCCTCGCCGTTCAACTCAGTCAAGCCGCGCCGCTCGTCCGGCACCAGTTCCACCCGGGCGATGTCGCGCACCAGCACTGGCGTGCCGCCCTCGCTCTTGACCACCAGGGTCTCGAGATCGGCCTTGCCGCGCAGGTAGCCCTTGCCGCGGACGACATACTCGATCTCGGCCATTTCCACCACCCGGCCGCCGACGTCCCGGTTGGAGTCGCGGATCACCTGGGTCACCTTCATCAGGGGGATGCCGTAGGACCGCAGCTTCACCGGATCGACAGTGACCTGGTAGGTCTGGACGAAGCCGCCCACCGAAGCCACTTCGGAGACACCGTGCGCCTTGGTCAGCTGGTAACGTACGAACCAGTCCTGGAGGGTGCGCAGTTCCGCCAGGGTCTTTTGCTTGGCGAGCAGGACGTACTGGTAAACCCAGCCGACGCCGGTGGCATCAGGCCCGAGTGAAGGCGATACCCCCTTGGGCAGGCGGCCGGAAGCGAAGTTGAGGTATTCCAGCACCCGCGAACGCGCCCAATAGATGTCGGTGCCGTCCTCGAAGATGACGTAGACAAAGGAGGCGCCGAACACGGAAAATCCCCGCACGACCTTGGACTTCGACACCGCCAGCAAGGCGGTGGTCAGCGGATAGGTCACCTGGTCCTCGACCACCTGCGGCGCCTGGCCCGGATATTCCGTATAGACGATGACCTGCACGTCCGAGAGGTCGGGCAGCGCGTCGATGGGGGTATTCACGACGGCATAGATGCCGCCGATGGTGACGAACAGGGTGGCAAGCAGCACGAGGAAACGATTCCTGGCCGACCAGTCGATGATCTTGGCAAGCATGTGGCCTCCGGGGTCAGTGGCCGGCGTGGGGATTGGCCGCTGACGCGGTGCCTCCCTTGCCTGCTGAGGTTGGGGTGATGGTTGTTACCACCCACTCTCCCGGGGCCCGCTCGACGAACTCGAAAGCCACCGCAGCGCCAGGCTTCAGGTCCTTCAGCAGTCCTTCGTTGGCGACCTTGAACTCCATGGTCATGGCCGGCCACTTGAGGCTCTCCACCGCACCATGGTTCACGCTCAGCGTACCGGCCTTGGCATCGATGCTCTCGACCGTGCCTTCCGCCCGGTGACTGGTCTTGTGGGCGCTGTGATCGGTACCCGGGGCTGCCCCCTCCTGCTTGGGTGCGCTGCCGTGGGCGGCATGGCCGAAGCCGCCGACCGCCGCCTTCAGGTTACTTTCGGCGTCGATCAGGAAGTTGGCGGCGACGACCACGGGTTCGCCATCCTTGACCCCTTCGAGCACTTCGACATAGTTGTCGCTACGCTGTCCGAGTTTCACTTCGCGGGGCTCGAAGCGGCCTTCCTTGGCCTGGACCAACACGATCCGACGAGTGCCGCTGTCGATGACAGCCGAGGTCGGCACCGTCACCACCTTCCCCTTGTCGCCCACCGGCACTTCCACCTGGGCGAACATGGCGGGTTTCAGGAGGGTGCCCGGGTTGGCAAGTTCGATCCGCACCGGCACGGTCCGCGTCTCGGATTTGAGGGTCGGATAGACATAGGTGATCGTGCCCTCGAAAGTCTTGTCCGGATAGGCATTGATCCGGATATTGGCCTTGCCGCCGGTCTTGACCAGTCCGATGTCCTGCTCGAAGACGTCGGCCATGACCCAGATGGCGGAAAGATCCGCCACCTGGTAGAGCGCATCGCCCGGCATGAAGCGCATGCCCTGGAGGGCCTTCTTCTCGGTGACGATGCCATTGACGGGGGAGCGGAACGTCATGGTGTGCCGGGCCTCGCCGGTTTTTGCCAGGGCCTTCAACTGCTCGTCGGAAATGTCCCAGTTCTTCAAACGCAGCAGGCTAGAATCGGCCAGTTGCTTCATTCCGGCCTGGGCCTGGCTACTGGCTTCCTTCAGAGATTCCACGCCCTGGGCGGCGATGGCGTACTCGCGTTGGGCTGAAACCAGTTCCGGGCTATAGACCTCGAACAGGGGCTGGCCCTTGCCGACCACCTGGCCGGTGATATTCACATGCAGCCGCTCGACATAACCCTCGAACTTGGGGGTGATGGCGTAGAGGCGTCGCTCGTCCGGTTCGACGCGCCCGGAAGCCCGCACCACCTTGTCCAGCGCCCGCAGTTGCGCGGCCTCGGTGCGCACGCCCAGCTTCTGCACTTTCTCGGTGCTGATCCTGATCTGGTTGGCGGCCGCCGGTTCGTCGTCCTCTTCACCTTCATACACGGCGATGTAATCCATGCCCATGGGGTCTTTCTTGGGCGTCGGCGAGGTGTCGGGCAGCCCCATCGGATTACGGTAAAAAAGCAGCTTGCGCTCCTTCTTGCCATTGGCAGCCGGCGCGCCGCCCGCCGCGGCAGCCGCCATTTCGACGGAGGACGGATGGCCGGCACCCCGGGTTCCCAGCCAGTAGCCCCCGCCGGCGGCCAGCGCCGCCACCGCGATCACGCCAACGGCGAGACTCGTTCCCTTGTTCATAGGTCTTCTCCCAAAAGTCGTTCAATGTCGCCCAGGCGAGCCTGGCCTTCGGCCTGGGCCTTGATGAGATTCTGCTTGGCCTGCCGGATCTGGCGCAGGGCGTCGATCAAGGTGGCGAAATCCACCTTGCCGGTTTCATAGCCGGGCAGCGCGGCCTGGAAAGTGAGATCGGCCTGGGGCAGAAGGCTCGTCTCGACCAGCGTTTGCGTCCGCTGAGCCGCCTCGATGCCGGCGAGATTCTCGGAAAGCTCGGAGAGCACCTGGTTGGCCGTCGCCTCCTTGCGGGCGCGGGCCGCCGCCAGCATCGCCTCGGATTCCCGCTCCTGGGAGCGGCGAGAAGCTTGCTGCAGCGGGATGTTGAGTTCGACCATCAGGTCCCACTGCTTGACCGAATTCTGGATCTGGTTGGGGGTGAGGCCGAAGGTGAAATCCGGATAGCGGTTCTTGTAGGTCAGTTCGCGGCTCTTCTCCGCTGCCTTGATGCGGGATTCCTCGGTAAAGAGGAACGGGTTGCGGGCCCGGACCCGCTCTTCCAGAGCGGCAAAATCCAGCCGGACCGGCGCCGGCAGCGTGCGCAGCATCCGCGGCTCGGCCAGGGCTGCAGTAGCCGGGCGCGACAGCAGCGCGTTCATGCGGGCCAGCAGGCCGCGCCGCTCGTTTTCCAGGGCAATCAATTCATTGCGCAGATCGGTCTGCTCCACCTGAGCGCGGACCACGTCCTGCTGGGCGGCGAGTCCGCCAGCGTAACGGACCTGCGCCACGCCCTCCAGGCGCGCCATGAGATCGAGAATCTCGCGCGTCAACCGCTCATTGCCAAATACATAATACAGTTGAGCATAGGCCGTCTTGATGCGAGCGGCGAGTTCGGTCCAGGTGCCCAGGCTACGTCCCTTTGCGGCCTCGGCCTCCAGCGTGGCAATTTCGCGCTTCAGGTCGCGCTTGCCGAACCAGGGGACATCCTGCATCAGGGTGTAGCGCGTATTGCCGACCCGGCTCGGCGACAGGGTCGCGTTTTGCGCGCCGCCTTTGGTGATGTCCATCAACTCGGTACGCAGTTTCGGGTCGGGGAGCGCGCCGGCGGGCACAATGCGCTCGGCAGCCGCCTCGGCTTCCAGACGCATGGTGGCGTATTCCGGATTGCGCTCTCTAGCCCATTCGAGGAGGCCTTCCACGCCGTTCCCCAACACCGATTCTTGTGCGCCTGCCACCCTCGGCAAGCTCGCCGCCAAAACCAACACCAGTATCCCGGCGCGTAAGGCAAATTGCATATGATTTCTCCCTAGCCAGGTGGCGGTGCAGGTCGTGCCTGCCCGCCACCGTTCGCGTCTATTTTGCGGGTTCAAATTGGACCACGGTGACGGCACCATTCACCATGTCGGCCACGAAACGAATCTTGTCGCCTGACTTCACCTGGTCCAGCCAGGCTGGATTCTTGACACGAAAGGCCATGGTCATGGCCGGCATGCCGAGATTAGTGAGCTCGCCATGGGAGAGAACGACTTCGCCTGCCTTCTTGTCGACCTTCTTGACCGTGCCATTGACCATGGCGGTTGCGGCCATCTTGGCCATGTCATGACCAGCGTGGTCGTGGTCGCCGGCGGCGAATCCGGCCGGCGAGAAAATGGCGGCCGTGACAGCCAGGGCAGCGACGAGGGAAGTTTTCATGCAGGTCTCCTTGAACAAGGGTTAGTGGTGGGCAAAAACGCGGGTGCTGCCGTCCGCCTGGACGAGCAGGGTATCGTAGGGAACCGGCTTGGGGCTTTCCATGCCCGGCGATCCCGGCGGCATCGAGGGCACGGCCAGGCCCAGGGCTTTGGGCTTTTCCTTGAGCAGGTGCTGGATATCGGCAGCGGGGACGTGCCCCTCGACAACGTAGCCGCCGACCTTGGCAGTATGGCAGGAGCCGAGCCGGTCGGGCATACCGAGTTTCGCCCTGGCCGCCGGAACATCGTTCACGTCGTGGGTCGTCACCTTGAAGCCGTTCTGCCGCAGGTGTTCGACCCAGCCCTTACAGCAGCCGCAATGGGGGCTCTTGAAAACCTCGACTTCGGCCGGCGCGGTCGCCCAGGCGGCCGAGGACGCCAGCAGCGCGGCCAGCAGGTAAGAAAGAGGACGTAATGCCATGGTGCGTTTCCTTCGACAAATGAATGACAGCATTTTGACGACGCCAACCCGACAACAGGCTGACCGAAAAATTACATTCTTGAAATACGTCAGGCGATTCGGCAATTCGACCGCCGATCAATGGTGGTGATCCCCATGCCCATGGTCATGGCCGGAATCTCCTTCATCCGCCGTCTCCTGGCCATGCTCGCCGACCGCTTCGCCGCCATGCGTGTGCCCCCCGCTCGCCGTCACCAACTGTCGATACTGCGCGGGAGACAGGGCGGGAAGGGCTTGCAGGAAGGCCACCTGGTCCCAGATGTCCGGGTCCGTCATCCCGCCCTTGGACCACGCAGCCATGCCGGTCGCCTTGATGCCATGCTTGATGATCCAGAACTGGCGAGCGGCGAATCGATCTTGGCCCTCCCCCGCTTCGCGCAGCGCGGTCAGATCCGGCGGCTGCGGATACAAGCCCTGCCGGATTTCCGAATTCGCCACACCCGGCGACAGATGGCAGCCGGCGCACATGGCGTCGTAATTGCCGGCACCGCGCCGCACCCTCGCGGCCTCGGACAAATCCGTCGGCGGCACGACATCGCCAGCACTCCGGGCGATGGAGCGCTCGCGCACCGCCGCGATCAACTCGTACACGACGGGGCTGTGGGGGGTGTCGGCCGACACATCGACCATGCCGCTGTACAGCACGGCGGCCGGAATCAAGGCTGCCGCAGCCAAGAGGCCGAATGCGCCGATCCATATTTTTTTCATAATGCTTCCTCTGCCAGGGGTTTGTCCGGAATCCTGTACTCCAGTTTGGCATCATGCAGACCGGCAGTTAACAGGCGGATGACCCGCGAATTACATTTTCGTAATCTTCAAAAATCGCCCCTTGGGCGGGGCAAAATGATGCAAATTCGAACCCATGGCAAAGGAGTGGCACATGAAGATCCTGGTCGTCGAAGACGAACCCAAGACGGGGGACTATCTGAGGCAGGGCCTGTCGGAGGCCGGTTATATCGCCGATCTGGTGCGCGACGGCATCGACGGCCTCCACGCCGGTTTGAGCGAAGCCTACGACTTGGCGATCCTCGACGTGATGCTGCCCGGCATGAACGGCTGGCAGATTTTGCAAGGCATCCGCCGATCCGGGAAGGAAATCCCCATCCTCTTCCTGACCGCCTGCGACCAGATCGATGATCGAGTCAAGGGCCTGGAGCTGGGAGCCGACGACTACCTAGTCAAACCCTTCGCCTTCGCCGAGTTGCTGGCCCGGGTGCGGACCCTGCTGCGGCGGGGCGGCAAGGGCGGCAAAGACTCGGATCACCTGCGGGCCGCCGACCTGGAAATCGACCTGATGGCGCGGCGCGCCAGCCGATCGGGGCAGCGAATCAACCTGACGGCCAAGGAATTCGCCTTGCTCGAACTCCTCCTGCGCCGCCAGGGCGAGGTGCTACCCCGCTCCCTGATCACCTCCCAGATCTGGGACATGAATTTCGACAGCGACACCAATGTCATCGAAGTGGCCGTTCGGCGGCTGCGGGTCAAGGTGGACGAGGGTTTCGAGCCGAAACTCATCCACACCGTGCGCGGCATGGGCTACATCCTGGAAGTCAAGTGATGTGGCGGCCCGCGCGGCGATCGATCACCGCCCAACTCACTCTCCTGTTCGCGGCGGCTTCGACGGTCGTGCTGCTGTTGCTGGGATGGTTGATCGGCACCTCGGTCGAGCGCCATTTCGAAGAGCAGGACATGGAATTGCTCACGGGCAAGTTGGAACTCACTGCCCACGCCCTAGAAAAAATCCATGCGCGGAGCGAATTGGACGCCCTGCCGCGGCAACTGGGCGATGCCTTGATCGGGCACCACGGCCTGGAGGTGGTTGTCATGGCGCCGGACGGCCAAACCCTGTTCGCCACCCCGGGGGCCGATTTTCCGCGCACGCTGCTGGCCAGCCTTCGGCAAAACGGCCCGGCGCGGCCCCAGGACTGGCAGACTAAGGACAGCCTGCCGCTGCGGGGCATTTCCGCCGCCGTCCGCACCGGCATTCCCGATATGGCGCCGGCGATCGTGGCGGTAGCCACCAACATCGCGCACCACGAACATTTCATGGGCTCCTTCCGGACCACGCTATGGTCGGTGGTGGCCTTGGCCGCCGCCCTGACCGGCTTCCTGGGCTGGGCAGCGGTGCGCCGCGGCCTCGCCCCCCTGCGGGCGCTCAGGCAGGAAGCCGAGGGCATCACCGCCCGGCGCCTCGACCGGCGCCTGCGGGTAGACTCGATCCCGGTCGAACTCGCCGAACTGGCCGAAACTCTGAACAACATGCTGATCCGGCTGGAAGACTCTTTCCGGCGGCTGTCGGACTTTTCCTCGGATCTCGCCCATGAATTGCGAACCCCGGTCAGCAACCTGCTCACCCAGACCCAGGTCACCCTGACCCGGGCGAGAACCGCCGACGAATACCGGGATATCCTGGCTTCCAATGCCGAGGAATTCGAGCGCCTTTCCCGCATGATCGGGGACATGCTTTTCCTGGCCAAGGCGGACAACGACCTGATCGTCCCCCACCGCGAAGCGATTCGCCTGGCCGACGAAGTCAGGGGATTGTTCGAGTTCTACGAGGCCCTGGCCGAGGAAAAGGGCATCGCCCTGAGCGCCTCCGGCAGCGCCATCGTCTCCGGTGACCGGCTGATGCTGCGCCGAGCCATCAACAACCTCATTTCCAACGCGGTTCGCCATGCACCAGCCGGCGGCGGCATCGCGGTCCGTATCGACGGCGCCGGCAGCGGTACCGTGACGCTGTCGGTGGAGAACAGGGGCGAAACCATCCCAGCCGAGCACCTGCCGCGGTTGTTCGACCGCTTCTACCGCGTCGACGCTTCCCGGCACCGCTTCAGCGACGGCGCCGGGCTGGGCCTGGCGATCACCCGCTCCATCCTGCGGGCGCACGGCGGCGATGTCGTGGCGGATTCGCAGGCGGGGAAAACGCGTTTCGATCTGATTATTCCGGAGCAAGCATGATCCGCAAGCCCCCCGATCCGCGCCCTGGGCGCTCGCCGTCGCCTTCCTTGCCGGCTGCGGCACGTCCGCCCACACGCCGGTCAAACCGGACGAGGCATTGGTCCGGCAGTTCTCCGGCCGGGGCTACCTCACCGACGAGCAGTACGGCATTGCCACGACCTAACACCTACGCCACCTGGCAGGACGGCGAATCGGCGGACGAGGTCGCCCTGACCGTTCCCGCCAGGCCGGGCCGCTACCCCTTGGTGATCTATCTGCTGGCGCTGGGTGAGGGACGCACGGCGGGCGAGGCGTGGCGCTCTGCCTGGGCGTGGGCCGGCTATATGGTGCTTGCCCTGCAACAATTGGCGAGGCGCCAGGCGGCCAACGAGGCGCCGCTGGAGCGGGCCGATCTCTCCCGCGTCGCCCTCGCCGGTTTCGACCTGGGCGCCTTCACGGCCATGGCCGTTGCGGGAGAAGGACTGCGCAACGTCGCCGCTCTCCCCCGCCGGTATCGATCCGGGCGCGGATTCCGCTCAGCCCCTATGCCAGCTTTTCCGGGCCCTCTTTCGTCAGCCGCTATCGCGCCATTCGGCTGCCGGTCATTTCCCTGACCGGCGAAGGCGGCGCCGACCCGCTCGGCCTGGTGCCCAGCCCGGACCTGCACCGGGCGCCCTTAGACTACATGCCGGCGGGCGACAAATACCTGGCGCTTCTTGCCGGGATGCCGCATCGGGCGTTCGCCGGCGGCATCCTGGAAGCGGGCGGGGCGCTGGAGGTCCGGCCAGCCGATCCCGGCAACGACTGGCGTGGGGCAGGCTCGTCGGGCGGGCGCGGCGGAAGGGGCGCCCACGGGCATTTCAACGCTGCCAACGCCACTCCCACGGCGAATCGGCGGAGGCGAACGCCGGCAGCGCCGATGCCGGCCATGCCATGCCGGACCGGGAGGTACGGCAAGGCTTGTCGCTGACGGAACTCGCCATGGGCGTGGCCACTGTCCAAGAAATCACCCCTGCATTCCTGGACGCGACCGTGAAACGGGACGGGATCGCCCGCGAATGGCTGGACAAGGAGGCCAGCAGACGGCTCACGGGCAAAGGCGAACTGAAACGCAAGTGAGCCACCAGCCCGAAAAATGGGGGGCACATAAAGCGGCACAACGATGGAGAGACGGTGCGGTCGCCGACCGGGCGGGATTCATAGGCGACGCCTGCAGGCGCTGCGGCCGTCCAAAAGCGATGGCTCCGGCGAACGCCGGCAAAAACAAAGCGCCCGGAGGCGCCTTGAATAGAAAAATTTGCATGCAAGGGGTTGGCCGCTCAGGAAGGCGGCCGCAAAGAAACAATCAGAAGAAGATGATACCGCCCAGGGAGATGGTCCGGTTCTTGTCGGTATTGCCGGTATCCGCCGTGTTGGTGATCTTCTCCTGGTTGTACTCACCGACCAGGGTGACGTACTTGTTGAGCGAGTGATAGATGCCGAGGGTGTAGGCGCGGTTCTTGATCTGGTCGGAAACGCCGGCACCGGTGGTGACGAACCCGTCCTTGTCCTTGTTCTCACCGTAGTTCAGACCGACCTTGGTATCGCCGAACTTGTAGGTGGCCTGGGCGAAGTAGCCGCGGGAGTCGGTCTTGTTGCCGGCGCCGTCGCTGCCGCCGAGGAACTGGGCGCCGATGGTGGACAGGCCAAGACCCTTGCCGGTGAAGCCGTAGAGCATGGCTTCGAAGTTGCCGAAGCCAGCCTTGGCGCCGAGCTCGTAGCCGTTGGCGGTGAACTTCTGGTTGCCGACGCAAGCGGCTTGGGTCGAGCAGTCGGTGCTCTGGCTGACGCCGCCGACCCACAGCTTGCCGTTGGCGGCGCCGGATTTCCAGTCATAGCTGGCCTTGGCTTGGAAGCCCGGAGTCTTGGTCTCGTCGCCAGCGAACTTGCTGGGCTGGAAAATGCCGGCCGATGCCTGCAAGCCGTTGACGTTCGGCGTGGTGTAGGTGATCTGGGGCTGGAAGCCGGTGTACATATAACCGTGGCCGATCATGCCGAAGGTCGTGTTGTAGGGGATGGCGGCGTTGCTGGTGCCGCCGACGCCGATCAGGGTCATGTCGGAGAGGATGACGTCCTGGCCGAAGAGGCCGATGTCGCGGCCGAACTTCAGGGTGCCCCAGTTATTGTTGCCGAACTGGAAGTACAGGTTGCGGGTGTCGATCTGGCTGTACGGATTGGTGGCGCCGGCACCGCCCGCGTTGTTGCCGATCGGCAGGCCGATGACGGTGGAGTTGTTGTTGAGGCCGGGCGCGAAGCTGACGTGCGCCTTGATATCGTTGTCGCCGGCCCGCATGGTGGCGACGAAGTTGATCCAGCCCGGCAGCAGGCCGTTGGTGAGGGCGCTGTTGTTGGTCGTGGTGGTGACGCCGGCGGCGGTCGTGGTCTTGGCTTCACGGTTCACGTAGTAGCCGTTGATCGTGCCGTTGATGTCGATAGTCACGTCCCCTTGGGTATAGCTCACCGCGTGGGCTGAACCGGCGGCGGAAAGGATGGCCATTGTTCGCGCTTGCGCAAATGCGCCAATGCCCTGCCCGTCAGGGCGTTGAAGGTTCGGCCGCAGTCCCGACAACGGTAGTGTCTGAGCCCGTGGCTTTGACCCCATGACACCAGCCGATCGCCTGCGGCGCCGCAATGCGGGCAACCGGCTGGCGCCGGGATCAGCTCGGCAGAGGGCTCCGCGCTGACCGCTCCTGGAACCGTCAAGTCCTCCACCAATCGCTTTCGCTGCTCCGACGCAAGCTGCTTGGTTTGATTGAGCAACTCGATAAAAGCTGCGTGCCGCATGATTCACCTCCTTCGGCAAAACCATGCTTTCAATATAGATCGTCTCTACAACTACTGTAATTCAGACAGAGCCAAAAACTAACCACTAAGGTCGCCAGAACGAAGCCCCGACGATGGCTATTAAAACCTGAATACCGCTACCCAGCAGGCACAAACACTTTCGCCAGCATCAAACCCCAACGATAGCAAGCGAAACCAACTCTTTCGGCCCAAGGAACCGCCCTAGAATCGCGTTTGCCAGCCAGCACCTTGTGCAGCCCTGATTATACATGACAGGCAATCCGATCGTCACGCTTTTCAATCCGGATGCGAGGCGTGCGCTTGGCGGCGGCCCGCCGCCTGCCTCTCCTTGCGCTCGATCAGCGCCTTGTGCTTCTCGAGCATGGCCAGTTCTTGTTCGCTCCAGAATTTGGCGATCCAGCCGTCAAGATCGGGGGCAACCGCCTGCCACGCGAGGGCGGCGCCATTCATCTTGCGATCTAGGTCGGCACCGCAAGCATTGCAGTGAAGGACTTGGCCGTTCTTGCCGGCGGCCCTCACCGATCCGCCGCACAGCGAACATCTCCTTGCCGTCTTGCCGATCAGTTCCAGAAGGGCAGTTCCTGCCTTGACACAGGCCCAGCGGATGGCCGATTCGAACTCGTAGATGGCCGCGACGACGCGCCCGCTTCGGGCTTTGCGGGCCATGTCGGTCGGCTCGCCGGTGCGGCCGTCGACCTTCTCGGCAGTTTCGGACAGATCGAGGGGTTGGATGACCACGGCGTCATAACTACAGGCGAGCCTAAGCGCTTCATTGCGGTAGAAGTCGCGCCGGGCATTGCGGGCGCGCTTGCCGAGATGGGCGGCGGCTTGCCAGCGGAGACGATCCTCGTTGCGCCAGGCGGCGAGCCCGGCGAGTTCGACACCCTCGTTTTGACATAGCCAGAACAGGCGATGCAGGCGGCTCTGGGCGACATGCTGCACCGGCAGGCGCCGCACGAGCTTTATATCTTCGAGTAGCGGGACGGGAATGGCCGCCAAGTCGAGGGCCCTGATCCGCGACACCAGTTCGTCGCGGGCCAGGTCGCGCTCGCCCTGGATCGAGGCGGCGCGTTCCAGGCCGGCTTCAACCGCGACGGGCAACTGAAGGATGCGGGCCAGTTCCGGTTCGGGCCGATCCGCGATTCCCGCGACACGCCGCCCCGCCAGGTCGGCGGACCAGCCGAAATGCAACGCGACCAGAGGCTGGCGCTGCCCGCACGGTATCCTGATCGGCGCTGGCAACCGGACCACCAGTTGCACGAACCAGCGACAATCCTTGCCGATGCGCCGGCGCACCAGCCTGGCTGCGCTGACATGCGCACCGGTCGGCAGCAGCCGGTGGTACTGCCAGGTTCCGGTCGCGTAGCTGGCCGCCCCGGCCGTTCCGAGGCGGAACTTGAACTCGCCGTAGCAGCGGGGGCCGCAGCCGTTGGAGGGCAGGAGCGACAGCTCGCCATGCCTGCCGGTCAGAAAGGCGTCGACGCCGACACCGCCGGCGGCTGTGAATTGCAGGGTCAGCGTATCCCGGACCTTGTCGGCGCCGCAGGAGAAGCGCGGCGCCCGCCCGTGGGCCAGCGACTTCTTGAAGGCGATTAGCGCAGCGTCCAGCACGGCGTTCGCGGATGCCCAGCCGAGTCCGCCGGCGACGGCCCGGCAGCGGATCTGGTAGGTTTCGCAAGTGGAATTCTTGCCGATCCGTGACAGGAAATCGCGCTGGATGGCGGCACGATGAGTCCTGCGGGTTTCTTTGAGCGCGTCGCCCAACTCGCGCCACAGGGGGCGACGTGCATCCGCGATCCGTTTCATGGCCGCGCGGTCGTCCCGGGCTCTAGCTGCGTCAAAAGCCACCGACAGGGCCTGGAGCCTTTCCTGGATGTCGTTGGCCGCCGACCCGGCCCGGGAAAGCACAAAAGCCTGCAGGCCATCGACAATGTCGCGTATCGCGGCGACCAGATCGTTGTATAGCCGCCGCGCCATCGCAATCTGGTCACCGGCCAGTTTCTGTGACTCCTTGTCCAGGCGGACCCCATACTCATAGACCAAAACTGCGCCGTCGGGGACCTTACCGATATCGATCTGCATGCAAGTGTCGAGCAATGGATGCGGCTGAAAATGCGCGGCCCCCAACCGGTGGGGGACCGCGCCCAAGAGGCTTCCTCCCGGCTTACTTGGCCGGTTTGTGGTCCATGCTCATGTGCTTGTTTTCCTCACTGACGCTCTCGGCGGCCTTGCCCGCGGCGGGCTTCTTGGCCTTCTCGGCGGCGCTCGGCTTGTGGTCCATGCT
>VIKE01000062.1 GCA_008080565.1 Rhodocyclaceae bacterium
GCGCTGATTGGTCACTCGGGCTGCGGCAAGTCGACGCTGCTCAACCTGATTGCCGGCCTGACCAAGCCAACCGACGGTGTGCTGCTGCTCGAAGACCGCGAAATTGCCGGTCCCGGCCCGGAACGCGCGGTGGTTTTCCAGAACCACAGCCTGCTGCCCTGGCTGACCTGCTTCGAAAACGTCTATCTGGCCGTCGAACGGGTGTTCGGCGCCAAGGAAGGCAAAGCGAAGCTGCGTGAGCGGACGGCCGCCGCGATCAGTCTGGTTGGCCTCGATCACGCCAGCGGCAAGTATCCGAACGAAATTTCGGGCGGCATGAAGCAGCGCGTTGGCATCGCCCGGGCGCTCTCCATGGAACCGAAAGTGCTGCTCATGGACGAGCCGTTCGGCGCCCTCGACGCGCTGACCCGGGCCAAGCTGCAGGACGAGCTGATGCGCATCTGCGAGGCGACCAAGGCGACCACGGTCATGGTTACCCACGACGTTGACGAAGCCGTGCTGCTCTCCGACAAGATTGTCATGATGACCAACGGCCCGGCGGCCACCATCGGCGAAATCCTGGAGGTTAACCTGCCGCGTCCGCGCCATCGCCTGACCTTGGCCCACGATCCGGACTACATCGGCTACCGCGCCGCCGTGCTCGAGTTCCTTTACGAAAAGCAGGCCCACGTCGAGAAACAGGCCGCCTGAGGTTTTCAGTCGATTTATCGTCGCCGCGCTCTCTCCAAAGCGACTTTTGCCCGCCGGGTCAAACCGGCGGGCTTTTTCTTGATCTATCCCCTTTGCTTTCCCGCTGGCGGGGCGCTAAGGTTAGACAATTCGTATTCGGGCAATGATTGATGCTAGCCAACCCCGGCAAGCTCTCGCGCAAGATCATCGGCATGCTGGTGGTCTTTTTTCTGGTGGCCGCCACGGCCATCGGCCTGACGCTGCTTATTTCCTGGCAACTGGAAGGTGTCGCTGCGGCAATCAATGATGCCGGCAGCCAGCGCATGCGGACCTACCGCATGGGCCACCTGATGGCGCGTGACCTCGAGGCGAAGGCGCCCGAAGCCGGCGCTTCGCAGGCCTTGAGTGAAGAAATGCAGCGTTTCGACAAGGTTCTGCGTGACCTGCAACAAGGTGATCCGGAGCGGCCGTTGTCGCCGCCACGCAATGCCGAGGTGCAGGAACACCTGCAAAAGGTTGAGCAGGTCTGGCGTGATACGGTGCGGCCGCTGGTCGCTGGCTATCTGGCTGGCGTGCGGGGCGAGCGGGAAGGCGCCGTCGACCGTTTTGACGCCGAACTCGAGCCCTTTGTCAGCAAGATCAACGAACTGGCGCTGGCGATGGAGCGTACCTACGCCTTCGATACCAATTTGCTGCGTACCGTGCAGGCAGCGCTGGTCGTTCTGGCGATCATTGGTACGATCGTTCTGATCCGCTATTTTTCGCGGCTGGTCATCAGGCCGGTCGGCGTCCTCCACTCCGGCATGCAGCGCATGACCATTGACGACCTGACGGTGCGCGTTCCGGTCTCCAGCGATGACGAACTGGGCGGGTTGGCCTTCGGCTTCAACCAGATGGCGGAGCATCTGCAGAATGTTTACAACACGCTGGAACAGCGGGTCGAGGCCGAAACCCGCCGTCTCGCCCAGCGTAATCACGAATTGAGCATCCTCTATTCGGTGACCACCTTTCTCAGCGAACCGGCCCCGGTGACAGTGCTCAGCGAGGGTTTTCTTGATCAGATCATGAGCGCCCTGGGGGCAGATGCCGGTGCGGTGCGCATGTACGAACAGCAGTCGGACAGGTTGTTTTTGATCACCCATCAAGGACTGTCCGATGGTTTCCTCGACCACGAGGCGGAAATGAATTGTGGTGATTGCTTGTGCGGCGAGGTCTTCCAGACCGGCATTTCGGCCGCCTTTGCCACGGTCAACCCGCCGGAAGGCATGAAATTGCGCACCTGCATCCGCGAAGGTTTTGCCACGGCGACCGCCTTCAGCATTCTTTACGACAAGCAGAAACTTGGCGTCTACAACCTTTATTTTAAACGGCCGCAGGCGCTCTCCGAGCAGCAAATCCATCTGCTCGAAACGCTCGGGCATCACCTCGGCGTCGCCATCGAAAACCAACGCCTCAAGTCGCGCGAGAAGGAGCTGGCTGTTTCCGAGGAGCGCAACCTGCTTGCCCAGGAGTTGCACGACTCGATTGCTCAGGGCCTGGCTTTTCTCAACATCCAGGTCCAGTTGCTGCAGGACTCGCTGCGCAAGGGCAAGGTCGAAGAAGCCATGCAGACGGCAGGCCAGCTGCGCGAAGGGGTGCAGGAAAGCTACGACGACGTGCGCGAACTGCTCGTTCATTTCCGGACCCGCGTCCATCAGTCCGATCTCGATACGGCCATCCAGTCCACGCTGGAAAAATTCGAGGGGCAGACCGGTATCGCCACGGCTTTCGAGCGCATCGGCAGCGGCGCCGCGCAGGTGCCGACCGACGAAATCCAGATCATGCACATCGTTCAGGAGTCGCTGTCCAATATCCGCAAGCACGCCAAGGCCAGCCAGGTGCGGGTCGTTGTCAAACGCGAAATTGGCCGGATTGGCGTCAATATCGAGGATGATGGCGTCGGCTTCGATCCGGAAAACGATCCGAACTGCTTGTCCGACCGCCATGTCGGCCTGAAAATCATGCGCGAACGCGCCCACCGCATTGGCGGCGAGTGTCGCGTCGCATCGAAACCCGGCGAAGGTTCCCGGGTTACCTTGACCCTGCCCCGCGAAAACAAAGAGGTTGTCTGAATATGAGCGAAAAAATCCGTGTCCTGCTGGTTGACGACCACACGCTGTTTCGCAGCGGAATCAAGTCGCTGCTCCAGCGCAATGATGATTTCGAGGTCGTCGGCGAAGCGGGTGACGGGCTGGAAGGCATCAAGCGCGCTCGTTCGCTGAAACCGGATGTGACCTTGCTTGACCTCCACATGCCCGGGGTTTCCGGCCTCGAAGCGGTCAAGGTCATCGCCGAGGAAATGCCGGAGGTCAGCGTCTTGATGCTGACCGTGTCGGAGGATGCGCAGGATCTGGTCGATGCCTTGCGGGCCGGGGCCAGCGGTTATCTGCTCAAGAATATCGAAACTGACGCGCTGATCGACGCCATCCGGCGGGCCGCACAGGGCGAGTCAGTCGTTTCGCAACAAATGACGGCAAAACTGATCCAGGGCGTGCGTAATCCGCCCAAGGCTGAAGCAACAAGCGGCGAGCGCGATCGTTTTTCGCCGCGCGAACGCGATATCCTGCTTTCTCTGGCCCATGGCGAGAGCAACAAGGAAATCGCCCGCAAGCTCGATCTGGCCGAGAGCACGGTCAAGATTCACGTGCAGAAGCAGGTCGCCCTCTATGCTGTCGAGCACGGCTACGCCCAAGCCCGCCACGCCTGACCCACAGGCTTCGGGGCGTGGCACGTTTGCTACGGTCAACCCGAAATTTTGGCCTAAATTGAAATGAAAAAACCCCGACCTTGATGGTGGGGGCTCGGGTCGTACAGCCTGACTGGCGAAGATACGGTCGCTAATTCGACGGGATCGGGTGAGTCCGCTGCAGGTGTTCGTAGGTTTGCGCCAAATCCTTCACGTGCTGGTAATGGCCTGATTCAAGCGCCTGCTGCATGTTCTCGATGATCATCGAATGCAGACGGCAAACGCCATCGGGTGAGCACAACAATACTTCGCTCATTTCGGCAGCAACCGTGATTGGAATGTGTTCGTGTTCTGCGATAGCCTCGATCTCTCCTTGGTCAAGGTCGCAATAGTCAATAACATCCTGAATAGACAGCATAAGCTCCTCCTGGATAGGAAAAATAAAAAGTCAGGTTAAAACCCCTGCTTGTTATTTTTGTTCTGTCCGCCTTGTCGTTATTGTCGGTGGAGGATCGTCTAATTGTGGCTCAAAAATCCTGAAAAGCAAGTCTGGCCGAAGTCAGATGCGGAGGCGACCGTCCGGCAGCGGGTGGGCCAGCTGCAGGCGGCTGATCGTTGGCAGCAGGTCAAGGCGGGTGTCTTTTTTCAGTTGCACGGCGCTGGCGTGCAACTCGTCGAGTGAGACATCAACCGGCTCGCCGCCGGTCGCGAAAGCGATGGTGTTGCCGCTGTCGCACGATGGAAAAACGGCGACACGGCCATCAAACGCCGAGCGGATGCGTTCGACGCTCCCGGCAAACCCACGGTTGCGGCCAAGCAGGTTGATACTGCACAGACCCTTGTCGCTCAGGCGGGCACGGCAGGCCTGGTAGAAAGGATCGGTGTCGAGCACGCCGGCTTTCGCGTCGGGGTCGTAACCATCGATCAACATCATGTCGAAACGCCGGTCGCCGCCCAGCATGTAGTCGGCGCCGCAACCAAGCACCACATCAAGGCGGCGCGGGTCGTCCGGCAACTTGAAATATTGGCGCGCGATGAACTCGACCTGCGGATTGATCTCGACCACCGTGATCCGGCAATCGGGCAGGTAGCGGTAAATGAACTTGGCCAGCGAGCCGGCGCCGAGTCCGACGAGAAGGGCGCTGCGCGGCCAGTGGCTGGTTGGACGCATGAGCAGCCCGGCCATCATTTCTCGGGTGTAGGCCAGTTCCAGCGACCACGGACGAGCAATGCGCATGGCACCCTGTATCCAGTCGGAGCCGAAATGCAGGTTGCGGACACCGCTCTCTTCGCTGATATCGACGGCGTGTTGGGGAGTTTTTTTTGCGGGTCTCATGGCCTTGCGCCGAGGAATGGGGCTGGTACCCCCAGGTGGAATCGAACCACCAATTCGCCCTTAGGAGGGGCGTGTTATATCCATTTAACTATGGAGGCATTCAGCGGAGCGCATTGTACCGACGAGGAAAACATTATGATAGATTTGAAAATCACAATATAACGATACGGGGAGATTTGTCATGTTTGCTGGATTTGCGCGACGCCCTATTGCTCAGCAATTGATATTTGCAACGATTGCTGCCCTGATCGCCGTTTTTTCAATTCTCACTTTGCTGGTTCAAAACAAGGCCGATAGCGCTGCCGTTGCCGTTGCCGAAAAGAATCTGGAGCATGAAGCAAAGCTGATGGCCAGCATGCTGGATTCAATATTTAGCGGCGTGCAGGTCAGAGGCGACGCGGAGTCCCAGTTCTTCGTCAAATTCATTGGCGGCCAGCCGGAACTCGGTGTTGGCATGATCAAGACCGGTGCGGTTGACTTGCCGGTGGTCAGGCTGGGCGGCGAAGTCCTCAACGGCAATGATCGGCTGCTCAAGGCATTTCGCGATTTGACCGGTGACGATACAGCCTTCCTGGTTATTCACGACAAGAAGCTCTATCGTCTGGCCACCTTGTTGAAGGACAAGGACGGCAAATACATGAACGGTGTGGCGATTCCCGATGGCGACCCGGTGGCCAAGGCCATTCTTGCCGGGCAGGACTATCAGGGCCTGGCTATTCGTGGTGGAAAATACAATTTCAGCACGGTCAAGTTGCTCAAGGGACCGGATGGAAAAGCTTGGGGCGCCTATTCGGTACGCATTTCGCTCGACAACGACTTGAAGCGCATCCGCGACCAGTTTGGCAGCCAGGTTGCCGGCAAGACGGGTTACGTTTTCATCGTGCGGCCGACTGACGAGAAAGCTATCGGCGAGTTCGTGCTGCATCCCAAGTTGCAGGGCGTGATGGTTGGCGAGACCGATGTGCCGGCCGTTGCCAAGGCGGCGATTGCCGAGTTGCTGGCCAAAAAGGCGGGGCTGGTTCGTTATGCCATGAACGATGCTTCCGGCGCCGAGCGCGAAAAAATTGTCTATGGCGCCACTTCCGCGGCCTGGGGATGGACAGTGGCAACCGGTAGCTGGCTGGACGAGTACCTGGAAGAGAGCCACGCCTTGCGCAATATGGTTATCCTGATCAGCATCGCGGCCGCCGCTCTGCTGGCGACCATCGTCTATCTGTTGGTCAGTTTCCGTCTGCGCGGTTTGGCGCAGATGGTTGAGGAGGCGACGCGAATCAGCAATGGCGACCTGCGAGCTTCAGGGCTTCTGGTGGGTGATTCGAATAGCCGCAACGAGGTACACGTTATCGGCAATGCCTTCAGGCTGATGTCGGAAAGTGTGCGAAATCTGGTACGTGGCGTGTCTGCTTCGTCGTCGCAAGTTGGTGTTGCGGCCAATGATCTGCAAGATGCCGCCCGCTCGGCTTTGGCGGCGTCCGAACAGGCTTCGTCATCAGCCTCGGGGATCGCGGCCTCGGTCGAACAGTTGTCGGTGAGCATCACCCATGTTGCGGATAACGCAAATCATGCGGCACAGATTTCGGAGAGCGCCAAAGAAGTCACGGGTTCCGGACGCCAGGTGGTGTCCAGTGCGATGCTCGAGTTGGAGCGCGTTGCCGGTGAAATCAATGAGTCGGCCGTATTGATTGAGTCGCTCGGCGAGCG
This sequence comes from Rhodocyclaceae bacterium, assembly GCA_008080565.1. Taxonomy (GTDB): domain Bacteria; phylum Pseudomonadota; class Gammaproteobacteria; order Burkholderiales; family Rhodocyclaceae; genus Azonexus. Next base: position 6,432 of record VIKE01000062.1, read on the forward strand.
TTCGAAACAGATCTCCAGTGTGGTCGGCGTGATTCGCGAAATTGCCGATCAGACCAATCTCTTGGCGCTTAATGCCGCCATTGAGGCGGCACGGGCTGGCGAGCAGGGGCGGGGTTTTGCCGTGGTTGCCGACGAGGTCCGCAAGCTGGCCGAGCGGACTTCCGTGTCCACCCAGGAAATTGCCACCACGGTGTCGGCCATTCTCGATGAAACGGGGCGGGCCGTGCAGCGCATGCAGAGTGTTAGCGCCAACATGAGTGGCAGCGTTGACATGGCACGGCAGGCCGGCGAGTCGTTGCAGATCATTGACCAGCGGGCGCAGGAAACGGTGGAGGTCGTGCATAGCATTGCCGATAGCACGCGTGAGCAGAGCACGGCGAGCCAGGAGATTGCCCGTCTGGTCGAAAATATCGCCCAGGCTGCCGAGGGCAGTAACAGTCGTGCCCTGCAAAACAGTGATCGGGCGCAGAACCTGCAGCGCATGGCGGATGACTTGCAAGCCCAGTTGGCACGCTTTACCACCTGATTGCTCCGCTAGCGGATAAAATCCGTTTCTTCCCAACGCGGCGCCCTGTGGGGCGCCGTTTTTATTGCGACCAATGCCCTACCTAAAACTCTCCTCCGCCTGCCTTGCCTACGGCCACGTGCCGCTTCTCGATCACGCCGATTTCCTGCTCGATCCGGGCGAAAGGGTCGCCCTGATCGGCCGCAACGGCACCGGCAAGTCATCCATGCTCGCTGCCATGGCCGCCGGCTCCGGGCGTGGTCGGCTCGATGATGGCGAGGTCTGGGTTCAGCCGGGCATCCGCGTCGGCTACGTGCCACAGGAACCGCCTTTCGACATGGAGGCGACGGTTTTTGAGGCGGTCATATCCGGCATGGGCGAAAACGCGGCGATTCTGGCCGAATACCACGAGGTATCGCACAAGCTGGGTGAAATCGATGCCGATCACGACGTCTTGCTCGAACGCATGTCCGAGCTTCAACACGAGCTTGAGGCGCGTGGCGCCTGGGCCTTCGAGGCGCAGGCCGAGCGGGTCATCGAGCGTTTCAGTCTGGATCCCGATGCCAAGGTTGGCAGCCTGTCCGGCGGCCAGAAGAAGCGTCTGGCGCTGGCTCAGGCCCTGGCCGTCGCGCCTGAGGTATTGCTCCTTGACGAGCCGACCAACCACCTCGACATTGCGGCCATCGAATGGCTCGAAAACCTGCTTATCGAGTCGGGCGTCACGCTGTTTTTCATCACCCACGACCGTTCGTTCCTCGACCGCGTGTGCACCCGCATCGTCGAACTGGATCGTGGCAAGCTGGTCAGCTTCCCCGGCAGTTTCAAGGATTACCAGTTGCGCAAGGAAGCCATGCTGCACGAGGAAGGCCTGGCCAATGCGCGGGCCGACAAGCTGCTCAAGGAAGAGGAAATCTGGATTCGCAAGGGTGTCGAAGCGCGGCGGACGCGCGCCGTGTTCCGCGTCCAGCGGCTCGATCAATTGCGGGCCGAACGGCAGGCCCGACGCGAGCGGATGGGCAAGGTCAATCTGCAACTCGATTCCGGCGACAAGAGCGGCAAGTTGGTGGCCGAACTCGAGCACGTCTATAAATCCTACGGTCAACGGCAAATTGTGCGCGATTTCTCAACCCGCATTCAGCGCGGTGACAAGATCGGCCTGATCGGCCCGAACGGCGCCGGCAAGACGACGCTACTCCGCCTGATCCTCGACGAAATCAAGCCGGATTCCGGCATCGTGCGCCAGGGCACGAAAATGGATATCGCCTATTTCGACCAGTTCCGCACCCAACTCGATCCCAATTCGACCCTGTCCGACGTGATTTCCCCTGGCTCGGACTGGGTCGATATCGGCGGTGCCCGCAAGCACGTCATCGGCTACCTTGAAGATTTCCTGTTTGCCCCGGAGCGCGCCCGTTCGCCGGTCAGCTCGCTGTCCGGCGGTGAGCGCAACCGTCTGCTGCTGGCCCGCTTGTTCGCCAAGCCGGCCAACGTGCTGGTCCTCGACGAACCGACCAACGACCTCGACATCGAAACCCTGGAATTGCTCGAAGAGCTGCTTCAGACCTACGAAGGCACGCTGTTTCTGGTCAGCCACGACCGGACATTCATCGACAATGTCGTGACCCAGACCATCGCTGCCGAAGGTGATGGCGTCTGGAAGGAATACGCCGGCGGTTACACCGACTGGGCGACCTACAAGGCTAGCGTGGCGAAGGAAACGCCCAAGGCGAAAGTAGAGGCCAAGCCGCTCGCCAAGGCTGCCGAGCCAGCCAGAGTCGTGGAGCCGGCCAAGCCGAAGGGCGAAAAACTGTCGTGGAAAGAGCAGCGCGAGCTGGAGGAGTTGCCGGGAAAAATTGCTGGGCTGGAAGCCGAGCAGGCCGAACTGGGCAAGCGCCTCGCCGATACATCCCTCTACCAGACCGATCCGGCTGCGGCGCAAAAGGCATCTGACCGTCTGGCTGCCATCGATGATGAACTGATGGTCATGCTCGAGCGCTGGGAGGGGCTCGAAGCACGTGCCGGGAACCAGGCGTAAGCCAGAGGCTCCAACGGACCTTGCTCGGGATCTTTCATGACGACAACAAATACGAACTGGCGCACGCCGACGCTCATCCTGATTGCCGGCTGCGTCATCCTGACGCTGTCGATGGGCATCCGCCACACGGCGGGCCTCTTCCTGCAGCCGATGTCGGCCGACAATGGCTGGTCCCGCGAGACCTTCTCGTTTGCCTTTGCCCTGCAGAATCTGGTCTGGGGCCTCGGCTCGCCGTTTGCCGGCGCCATCGCCGATCGCTATGGTGCCGGGCGCACGCTGCTCGTCGCGGCGGCGCTTTATGTGCTCGGGCTGGTCCTCATGTCGGTGTCGCCGACGCCGCTGACGCTCGACCTGTCGGCCGGCCTGCTCATCGGTCTCGGTCTGTCCGGAACGACCTTCCCGGTCATCATGGGCGTCATTGGCCGCCATACGACGCCGGAAAAGCGCAGCCTCGCCCTCGGTATCGCCAGTGCCGGCGGTTCGTTCGGCCAGTTCGCCGTGCTCCCCATCGGCCAGATGATGATCTCCACCTACGGCTGGCAGAGCGCGCTCGTCCTGCTCGCCTGCGGTGTCGGTCTGATCGCCCCGCTGGCGTATGCCATGGCCGATGGTCACAAGCCTTCAGCCGGGGCTGGGCAATCGGTCGTCGAGGCGCTGCACGAGGCAAGCCGCGAGCGCAGTTTCCACTATCTGTTCTGGGGCTATTTTGTTTGTGGCTTCCAGACGGCCTTCATCATGCTGCACCTGCCGTCCTATCTGGTCGATGCCGGCATGTCGGCCAATGTCGGCATGACGGCGGTGGCGCTGATCGGCCTGTTCAATATTTTCGGCTCTTTCTATTTTGGCTGGGCCGGCGGGCGCTCGAGCAAGAAAAACCTGCTCGTCTGGATCTACGGCCTGCGCGCCGTGGCCATTTTGATTTTCATGCTGGTTCCGCTGTCGACCGCAGCAGCCTGGATATTCGCTGCCGTCATCGGCATCCTGTGGCTCGGTACCGTGCCGCTGACCAACGGCCTGATCGCCCAGATTTTCGGGCTGCGCTACATGTCGATGCTGACCGGCGTGGTTTTTCTCGGCCACCAGCTCGGCAGCTTCCTTGGCGCCTGGATGGGCGGGCGCATTTTCGACGAAACTGGCTCTTACTCGCTGGCCTGGTCAATCTCGATCGGCTTGTCGATTCTGGCTGCCATCTGTTCGTGGCCGGTCAGCGAGAAACCCCTTGCCCGGCTCAGCGTGGCAACGTGAAACCGAACTGGCGCTGGTTCCTCGGTGGGGTTGGCGTAGCACTGCTGGCCTTGGTGCTGGCACTGATCTTCGCTGCCTATCAGATGCCGGAACTCCTTCTCGATTGGGCCAACCTGCGATTCTGCGGATAGTGCGCTAGGCCAGGGCGGCTTCGCCATCCGCCTCGCGGGCTGGTACCGGCAACAGGCCGAGGCGTTGGCGAACGGTGTCCGGCGTGACATTGAGCAGTTCGCCGATGTCCTTGTAGTCGTCGGGCAGTGCCGGGTCTTCCCAGCTGTAGGATGAATGGCGGGCGAGGCGAACGGCCAGCGTGACGTTTCGCACGCGCGGGTTCTCGGCGTTGTCTTCGTCGATCAGGGTGCGCAGCAATTCGGGCAGGTTCCAGACGCGGCAGAGTTCGAGCTGGATTTCCTGGAAGGAGAAGCCAAGGGTCTGCTTCTGCGCATCGGCGCTGCGCATGGTCGGGTTGGCCTTCTGCTGGTCGTGAATAGCCAGCCCGAGGCTCGGTGCGGAACACCACACCAGAATTTCGGCAAGGTCGTGCAGTAGCGCCGCAATGCGCACCTCTTCCATATTCACGTCGTGCCGCCAGACCGCCCAGTCCTGTGCGTAGTCGGCCGCCCGTTGGGCCCGGCGCACGATTTGCAGGACGCCGAGCAGAGCATGTGGGCCGGCCTCCTTGAGTTGGTCTTCGATCGTGAACAGTTCGCTGAAGTGATTGAAAAATGGCTCGATGCCGGCCATGACGACCGAACTGGCAATGGTCGTGATGTCATGCTGCAAGGAGCGTCCGCGCAACGGCTGGGTGAAGGCGAGGACGCGCACGGTCATGATCGGGTCCTGCAGGATCAGCTGGGCTAGTTCACGGGCATCGACCCGGTCAAGGTTGGCCCGCATTTCTTCGATTCGCCGCTTGGTGATGCGGAGGATGGGCAGCGTATTACTGCTGAAGAGAAGAGCCCAGGCATCAAGATCCGGTAGCGGGTGGTCGAGCATGAGTGGCTGGCTTTCGAGAAGAGAAATGGGCTGTCGGCAAGGAGTTTAAGGGGGAGGGCGGTGCCGGGCAAGCGCGTTGGCATGCGATAATCCGGGCCGGTCAAATTATCCATTTTCAGCTATGCGCTACGCCATCGTTCCGGTTACTCCCTTCGAGCAAAACTGCACTATTTTCTGGTGCGAGAAGACCCGTCAGGCTGTTGTCATCGATCCGGGTGGCGATGTCGAGCGCATCCAGCGCTTTTTGGCAGATGAAAAGCTGACCTTGGCCAAAATACTCGTTACTCATGGCCACATCGACCATGCCGGGGGCGTTGCGCTGCTGGCCGAACAGTGTGGTGTCTGCATCATTGAAGGCCCGCATGAGGAAGACCGTTTCTGGATTGAAGGTATGCCGCAGCAGAGCAAGATGTTCGGCTTCCCCAATGTGCGCAGCTTTGAGCCGACGCGCTGGCTCAAGGATGGCGACAAGGTCAGCTTCGGTGAGGTTGAACTGGATGTGCTGCATTGCCCCGGCCACACGCCCGGTCATGTCGTCTTCTACCATGCGCCGAGCCATCTTGCTCAGGTCGGCGATGTGTTGTTCCAGGGCTCAATCGGGCGGACTGACTTCCCGCGCGGCGATCACGACACGCTGATTCGCTCGATCAAGGAAAAACTCTTTCCGCTCGGTGACGACGTTGATTTTGTGCCCGGCCACGGGCCGATGTCGACCTTTGGCGAGGAGCGCAAATACAACCCTTTCCTGAGCGGTCGCTTTGGCTGATCAGGCGCCAACGTGGATCTTCGAAGCCCAGCCATTGGCTTCGAGTTGGGCCGCAAAGTAATCATTGCTGTCGATGCCCAGTTCTCCAAGCATGACCGATGCCGCTTTCAGATCGTGCTTGTCGGCGGCGGTGACGGCGGCCAGAAGTTGACCCAGTCCGCCCGCATGTTCGACCAGCGCTTTCTGAGCGACGTCGAGGAGCGGGAGCTGGCGCATGATTTCCGGCATGGACATGCCAAGCAGTACGTCGAGCAGGGAGAAGGTGCCGATCATGAAGGCTGTATCGGCTAGCTGCTCGGGGGGAAGTGGCGGTGTTATGTGCCTGGCCAGCAGTTCAAAGAGGCGACCACGCGCCGCTGCTTTTTGCAGCAGTGGGTTGGGGTGCTGGCCGTTGTTCGGGTCGGAATAAACCAGCAATTGCAACCAGCGCTGCAACTGCCGACGGCCAAGCAGAGTGATGGCCTGGGTAAAGCTGGTGATCGGGCTGCCTGGCGAAAGGGCTGCTGAATTGACGAGTCGAAGCAGGCTGTAAGAGAGTTTTGGCTCTTCGCGGAAAATGGTATCGAGGGCGCCGGCATCGGCATCATCGGCGATCAGGGTGAGCAATTTCAGCAACTTCAGGCGGGTAATGTCGGCCTTCGCATTCGGCGTTGAGCGAGTTTGCAAAAATTCGCAAGTCGACAGGACGCAGGCATTGTTCAAAATCCACTCGCGGTCGTTGTGCGTGTGCACATCGGTGGCAACTAGCGCGGTGCGACTGGCCAGGCCGATCAGAGTAAAGGGCGGCAGGCTGCGGGCGTGGCTGCTGCTGATCAGCAGGTAGTCCCAGCATCCTGCGCCGGGCAACTTGGATTCGGGTGACGCGGCCAGTCCTACCTTGCGTCGAGTCAGGCGGAGATTCGCCTCGAGTTCGCTCAGTGCATCGCTATCCTGTGGGTTGGGGTGGCTCGGGAAGATGGTGACCGAACGTTCGGTCAGCAAGCCTGCGTCATATCCGCCAGCGAGTGCCGGCATTAACCATGGGAGTCGTTGCTCAAACATGTCGAGCAGCGGCGACGAAAACAGCCGTGTCAGCGTCTCGCGATCGGCTTTTCCGGGGGCGAGTTCTATGCTGAAGCCAGACCACGAATCATCCGCGCCGAGAAGCGGATAAACAAAAACTAGGCCAGTGCCGGGCATTGGTTTTTCTCCGGATTATTTTTGGCAATGTTAGCAAATTTGACCATGGCCGTGTCCTATGTAATTCGCAAATGGGCTTGTTTTTCCGGTTGACCGTGGCATCCCCTTATAATTTGCCGATGTTTCCCGAGTATTGGTCCCAAGCTGCCACCGAACTTTCACGCCAGGATCCGACGATGGCGGAACTGGTCGAGCGTTATGTCGGCGTGTCGCTTGTCTCGCGTGGTGATGCGTTCGGTACTTTGGCGCGTTCGATTGTCGGTCAGCAGATTTCCGTCAAGGCCGCCGATGCAGTCTGGGGCCGATTCGTCGCGCAGATCGGTGAAGTGGTGCCGGCCCGTGTCGTTGAATTGGGCGAGAGTGGCTTGGCGGGCTGCGGCCTATCCAGGCGAAAAATTGAATATCTGTGCGATCTGGCCGGGCATTTTGTCAGTGGGCAACTGGATCCATCAGCCTGGTTGCAATTGAGCGACGAGGAGATCATTGCCGAACTGACCGCTGTTCGCGGTATTGGACGGTGGACTGCGGAGATGTTCCTGATTTTTCATCAGTTGCGGCCGGATATTTTTCCGCTTGACGACATCGGCTTGCAGCGCGCTGTCTATGAACGGTATTTTGCTGGTGAGAAGCAGTCTCGCCGCGCCCTCGCCGAGTTCGGCGAGCGCTGGCGCCCCTGGCGTTCGGTCGCCACCTGGTATCTGTGGCGTAGTCTCGATCCTGTCCCCGTCGAGTACTGAAACGGTAGCCTTCTTACCTTTGGGGTAAAATGCGCGCCAACTTAGCAAACGAGCAGTCCATGAAAACTAGTTTCCTCGACTTCGAACAATCCATCGCCGACCTTGAAGCCAAGATCGAAGAACTGCGTTTCGTGCAGGATGATTCCGCCGTCGATATCTCGGAAGAGATCGAGCGACTGGAGAAGAAGAGCGGTCAACTGACCAAGGATATCTACGCCAAACTGAGTCCGTGGCAGATTTCTCAAGTGGCGCGCCACCCGCAGCGCCCTTACACGCTGGATTACCTGTCGCTGATCTTCACCGACTTTGAAGAGTTGCATGGTGACCGCGCTTTCGCTGACGACCACGCCATCGTTGGTGGCCTGGCCCGCTTCAATGGTCAGGCGGTCATGGTCATTGGCCACCAGAAGGGGCGCGATACCAAGGACAAAATTTATCGCAACTTCGGCATGCCGCGTCCAGAGGGCTATCGCAAGGCCCTGCGCCTGATGAAGCTGGCCGAAAAATTTGGCATTCCGGTCATGACCTTCGTCGATACGCCAGGTGCCTATCCGGGTATCGATGCCGAGGAGCGTGGCCAGTCCGAGGCAATTGGTCGCAACCTGTACGTGATGGCTGAACTGAAAGTGCCGGTCATCGTCACCATCATCGGCGAGGGCGGTTCTGGTGGTGCGCTGGCCATTGCCGTCGGCGACACGGTGCAGATGCTGCAATATTCGACCTACTCGGTGATTTCGCCGGAAGGCTGTGCTTCGATTCTCTGGAAGAGCGCCGAAAAGGCGCCGGAAGCTGCCGAAACAATGGGCATCACGGCGCAACGCTTGAAAACCCTTGGTTTGATCGACAAGATCGTCAATGAACCGTTGGGTGGTGCTCACCGCGATCACGCCGCGATGGCGCAAAATCTCAAGAAGGCGCTGCAGGACGCGCTGAAACAGCTATCCGGCCAGTCGACGGCCGAACTTCTGGCCACCCGCTACGAGCGGCTGATGAGTTATGGCCGCTACAAGGAACAACCTGTTACCTAACCTCAGGGAGCGGGTTGGTGCCTTTCTTTCCACCCGTCTCCAGTCGGACAAGCAGCTTTGGGTTGGGCTGTCCGGTGGTTGCGATTCGGTAGTCCTGCTTCACGTCTTGAGCCGTCTCGGCTTTGCCGATATTGCGGCCGTTCATGTCCATCACGGGCTGTCGCCCAATGCCGATGCCTGGGCGGAATTCTGTGCAGGGTATTGCCAACGGCTTGGCGTCCGGCTGGTGACTCGCCATGTCGCGGTCGATATGTCTTCCGGGCTTGGCTTGGAAGCAGCTGCCCGTGCCGCCCGATATGCGGCTTTTGCCGAATGTCTCGGCGACAGTCTTCTGCTGGCCCAGCATCGCGGCGATCAGGCCGAAACCGTATTGTTCAACCTGCTGCGCGGGACCGGCGTCACCGGGGCGGCGGGAATGCCGGTCGAACGCCGTTTTGGCAAGCTGCGTCTGTTACGTCCGCTGCTCGATGTTTCTCGCGCCGAAATCGAAAAGTATGCGACCGCAGAAGGTCTGGCCTGGATCGACGACGAAAGTAATGCCGACACCTCGTTGACGCGCAATTTTCTTCGTCACGAGACGTTGACCGCAATAAGCCAGCGCTTTCCGTCGGCAGAAGCGTCACTGGTTCAGGCTGCGGGCCATTTCGCCGAAGCGGCCGGCCTGCTTGATGAGCTCGCGGCGCAAGATTGGCAACTGGTTTGCGAAAAGGATGCTGCGCGTATGCCGGCCTTGCGTCTGCTTTCACTTCCCCGCCTCAAGAACCTGCTGCGCTATCGTTTGCGTTGCCTCGGATGGCAAGTTCCGGTGGCGGCACGCCTTGAGGAGTTTGCCCGACAACTGCAATCTGCTGCTCCGGATCGTCACCCGGAACTGGTGTTGCCTGGCGGGAAAATGCGAGTGGCGCGTGGCCTGCTCTGTTGGCTGCCGGAAAAATAACAAAGTGTTACCAAGCGCCTTTCCGCGGGGAATGGCCTTCAGTTACAATCAACAGATTACTTATTCCATAAACAGGCCATGATTACTGGATCCATTGTCGCCATCGTTACGCCCATGCATGAGGATGGCAGCCTCGATTTAAACGCATTCCGCAACCTGCTCGACTTTCATGTCAGCGAAGGGACCGATGGCGTCGTGGTTGTCGGTACGACTGGCGAGTCGCCAACGGTCAATGTCGAGGAACATTGTGAACTGATCAAGGTAGCCGTCGACCATGTCGCTGGTCGTATTCCGGTCATTGCCGGTACCGGCGCGAACTCGACGGCGGAAGCCATCGAATTGACCGAGTTCGCCAAGAAGGCCGGCGCCAATATGGCGCTGTCGGTGGTTCCGTATTACAACAAGCCAACTCAGGAAGGCCTCTATCGCCATTTCAAGGCGATAGCCGAAGCGGTTGAGCTTCCGATCCTGCTCTATAACGTACCGGGCCGTACCGTTGCCGATATGTCGAACGACACCATTCTGCGTCTGGCCGAAGTGCCGGGCATTGTTGGCGTCAAGGATGCGACCGGCAATATCGATCGCGCCTGTGATCTGATTGCCCGAGCCCCGAAGGATTTCGCCCTGTACACCGGCGATGACATGACCGCTGTGGCAACCATCAGCCTTGGTTTTCATGGTGACATCTCGGTAACGGCCAACGTTGCCCCGCGACTGATGCATGAAATGTGTGTTGCCGCTGCCAGCGGCAACATCGTCAAGGCACGCGAAATTCACTTCAAGTTGCTTGGATTGCATCGTGACCTGTTTTGCGAAGCCAATCCGATTCCGGTCAAGTGGGCGGTGCACAAGATGGGCCTGTCGCCCAACGGCATTCGTCTGCCCTTGACCACCCTGTCCGAAGCCAACCATGCCCGTGTTCTGGCCGCCATGCGCCAGGCTGGCGTAATCGCCTGAGCGGAGTAAAGTAAAAATGAATCGTCGGCTTTCTGGCCTCTCCCTTTCCCTGTTGGCGATTGCGCTGGCCGGGTGCAGTGTACTTCCCGAGTCTCGCAAGATCGAATACAAGTCAGCCAGCAAGGCACCGACCCTCGAGGTGCCTCCCGATCTGTCGCAGATTGCCCGTGATGACCGCTATCTCGTGCCAGACGTGGCGGGCAAGGGCAGTGCGACGTTCTCGGCCTACAGCGCCGACCGTACGCCCTTGGCCCAGGCTCAGAACTCCGTCGTTTTGCCTCAGGTGGACAAGGTGCGTGTCGAGCGTTCCGGTAATCAGCGCTGGCTGGTCGTTGCTGCTCCGGCTGACAAGCTGTGGGATACCGTCAAGGACTTCTGGCAGGAAACCGGGTTCATCATTTCCGTCGAGCGTCCTGAGGCCGGCGTGATGGAAACCGATTGGGCCGAAAATCGTGCCAAGATCGGCGACGATCTGGTTCGCAACGCACTCGGTCGTTTGCTTGATTCCCTGTACTCGACGGGTGAGCGCGACAAGTTCCGTACCCGCTTCGAGCCAGGTGTAACGCCGGGAACAACCGATATTTTTGTCAGCCATCGCTCTATGGAAGAGGTCTACACCTCGTCGGCCAAGGACGATACGCGTTGGCAGCCACGTGCAGCCGATCCTGAACTGGAGGCGGAGATGCTGCGCCGATTGATGGTTCGTTTGGGTTCAGAAGAAAAACGTGCCGAAGCCTCAATCGCATCGGTCAAAGCGGAGCCGCGCGCAAAACTGGCCAAGTCGGATGATGGTGCAGGTACCCTGGAAGTGCTAGAACGCTTCGATCGTGCCTGGCGCCGTGTCGGACTGGCACTGGATCGTGTCGGGTTTACGGTCGAAGATCGTGATCGCTCGCGTGGCCTGTATTTCGTGCGCTATGTTGATCCGGAATTGGACAACCGCAGCAAGAAGGATGATGGATTCCTGTCCAAGCTGGCTTTCTGGAAGGGTACCGAGCCACCGGCCAACTCCAAGGTCCAGTATCGTATTTTTGTCAGCGATGCTGGCGAGCAGAGTACCGTCAAGGTCCTGTCCAACGAAGGCGGCACGGATAAGTCGGAAACCGCAAAGAAGATTCTCGGCCTGCTCCTCCAGCAGTTGCAGTGATTCGTTTTGCCTCGCTCGGCAGCGGCAGCGCTGGAAACGCGCTGCTTGTCGAGCACGGGGCAACTTGCCTGATGCTCGATTGTGGCTTCGGGCTACGGGAAACCGAGACTCGGTTGCTTCGCCTTGGCCGAGCGCCATCTGATCTGGCGGGGATTCTCGTTACTCATGAGCATGGCGACCATGTCGCCGGCGTGTTTCGGATGGCGCGCAAGTTCGGACTGCCGGTCTGGATGACGCACGGTACCTGGGTGGGCTGTCGCGAGGCGGATTCCCGATTGGATTTGCGCATCATCGATAGTCATCGTTCGCTCTCCATCGGCGATCTGGAGGTTCAACCTTTTCCGGTGCCTCACGATGCGCGTGAACCCGTGCAATTCATCTTTTCCGGTTCGGGTGTTCGGTTGGGGGTGTTGACCGATATCGGTGAACCGACGGCGCATGTTTGCGCAATGTTGTCCGGTTGTGCTGGCTTGGTGCTTGAATTCAACTATGATGCCGATATGCTTGAGCGTTCGGCGTATCCAGTGTCACTCAAGCGACGCATTGCCGGGCGCTATGGTCACCTTGAAAATTCTGCGGCAGCGACATTACTGGGGAAAATTGATTATTCATGCCTGCAAACGTTGGTTGCTGCCCATTTGAGTGAGCGAAATAATCGGCCCGAATTAGCAGTTGACGCGGTGGCGAGAGTGCTGGGGTGCCCGGATGAGTGGGTCGGCGTGGCGAGCCCTGATCGCGGATTTGATTGGCGAAGCGTGGTATAAAAATCAGGACAATAAAAAACGGGGCCGAAGCCCCGTTTTTCTTGATGCAGGAAAATTACTTAGCTGCAGCCGGAGCAGCGGCTTCAGCCGGCTTGGCGGCATCAGCAGCCGGAGCGGCAGCCGGGGCAGCGGCTTCAGCCGGCTTGGCGGCATCAGCAGCCGGGGCAGCGGCCGGCCGGGGCGGCAGCAGGAGCTTCCGGCTTCTTGCCGCAAGCGGACAGGGCAACGGCGAGCAGAGCAGCAACGAGGATAGACTTATTCATGGGATTTCCTTATCGACAAGAGGCAACAAAATCTGAATTGATCGGAGATCAGGAGCTACCTAATCAGTCTATGATTATAACAATAATTTATTTCTGTGGGCGAGACTTGCTGCAGTGCAAAATAGCGCTTGAAGTTCAGAGCCCAAGCGCGGTGCTGGTCACGCCTTCTCCACCTTCTGACCAGATTTCCTTGAAGCGGGTCAAATAGGGCCGGACTTCGTCAATTTCATCGATTAGTAATTTGCTGCGTGGCTGATCCCGTTCGAAGCGGATCAGGGCGTGTTTGTCGTCAACGAGGATCATGCTGTCCCGAAGATGGGCAAGCTGTGGCGGCGTTTGACGGGCAGTGGCAAGGTGGCCGTAGGTGGCGAGTTGGTTGAGAAATTGCGGATTTTTTTGCCGGATCGGACCGGCGTTGCGAACGGCTATTTGCAGGGTGTTGGGCTCACCGGCCTGAAGGACTCGTTTGATATGAAGCAGGCGGGGGGCGGATTCAAGCTTCAGCGCGACAAGGTCTTCGTCATAAATGCTGATCTTATGACAGGCAATGGCCAGCAGGCGGTCGAGCGCCATCTGGTAGTCTGCCCAGGGGGTAATCAGTTCGCGAGCCATGATGCAAAGTGTAGTCGATTGATAGTGCTACGAAAAGGAGCTCACTCAGCCTGCGTCGGACCTGATCCTTTTGGTCAGTGGAATGAAGGGGGCTTCTCTGAGGCATATTATCCTGCCATGCTGGGCGGGTAGCGCGCTGTCAATGTGCGCGACGACAAAACGGCCCCTGCGTAGCTGCTTAATATGGCAGATGCGCGAGGTCTTCCCGACTTGCCCACTTTGCCGGAAATTGTCTCGGCGAGCGTGTTGCCCAGGCAGGGGGGGCCGACGTCTGACTGATCGTGAGGATTTCAGCTATCACGCACGTATTCCGGCGAGTAGTTGCTTCAGTTCAGGCAACGCTCGCGTATTGAGGACGTTGCTAGCTGTCAGCCATCCACGCCGTGCCTGACCGATGCCATACTTCAGATTGTTGAAGTCGTCCAAGCTGTGGGCATCCGAATTGATTGCAACGAGAACGCCCTCGTCATGCGCCATTCGGCAATGCGTGTCGAGCAGATCAAGCCGCTCGGGATGCGCATTGAGTTCGAGGAAGCAGCCACGTTGTTTCGCGTGGCGGATGACCCTTAGCATGTCGACGTCGTAAGGCGCGCGTTCCTCAATCATGCGGCCGGTCGGGTGGGCGAGCAGGGTGAAGTACGGGTTGTCCATGGCACGCAGGATACGCTCGGTCTGCTTGGTGCGCGGCAGATCGAATCGGCTGTGCACTGCTGCGACGACCAGATCCAGTTGCCGTAGCGAACTGTCAGGCAGATCGAGGCGGCCGTCCACGAGGATGTCGACCTCGATTCCCTTGAGCAGGACGATACCATTGAGTCTGTCATTGAGGTGGTCGATCGTATCGCACTGCTCGGCCAGCCGCTGAGGGTCGAGGCCATGGGCCATCGCCTGTCGGCGGGAATGGTCGGTGATGGCGAGATAGGATAGACCCAGCGCCTGTGCGGCACACGCCATCGCCTCAAGGCTATCGCGGCCGTCGCTGGCCTTGGTATGGGCATGGAGGTCGCCCTTGAGATCGCGGAGAGCCACGAGCTCTGGTAACAGTCCTGTGCGGGCCGCGTCGATCTCGCCCCGGTCCTCGCGCAGTTCCGGCGGAATCCAGGAGAGGCCGAGGCAGCGGTAGACATCCAGCTCACTGGCCCCGGCGACTTTCTGGCGGCCTTTGAATATGCCGTATTCGTTGAGTTTCCAGCCCTTTTCTTGGGCGATCTTGCGTAGCGCAATGTTATGCGCCTTGGCGCCGGTAAGATGGCATAGTGCAGCGCCATGAGCGGCTGCGCTGACGATGCGCAGATCCACCTGCAAGCCGCTCTTGAGGATGACGCTGGCGCGTGTGGTGCCTTGGGCGAGAACCTCGGCGACTTCGTCATAGGAAACGAAGTGGCGCATCGCGTCACTGCCATCCGCTCCGACATTGAGAGTGACAAGGATATCGATGTCGCCAACGGTTTCCCGGCTGCGCCGGTAGCTCCCGGCGATATCGACGCGCTGTACACCGCATGCGCCGCGCAGCCAGGAGGCAAGAGGCTCGGCGTACTGGGCTGCGGTAACCAGCTTGACGCGATGCGATTTCGAGAGGTGTGCCTCGATAGCCTGGAGGATGTTTTCCTCGGTCTTTGCTCCGAAGCCGGGCAGTGCGCGAATACGACCGTCTTGTGCCGCGCGGGCAAGTTGTTCCGGTGTCTGAATGTCGAGGTCGTGCCAGAGCGTACGAACGCGCTTGGGGCCAAGACCTTGGACATGTAGCAGCTCGCCGATGGCTGGTGGCAGTTCGGCGTGCAGGTTCTCCAAGGCGCGGCACTTGCCTGTCGTAACGATTTCGTGAATCTTTGCAGCGAGATCATTGCCAATGCCCGGTAACTCAGTCAAATCCTCGCCTCGTTCGATCATGCCCCGTACTTCGCGCGCCAACTCGGCAAGCATCCGCGCGGCGTTCCGGTAGGCACGGATGCGGAAGGGGTTGGCCTGTTCGATTTCCAGCAGGTCGGCGATCTCGTTGAAGATCGCGGCGATGTCGGCGTTGTGGGTGGGCATGTTTGCTACGGATCGGCTGGCAAATGAATTGCAAAACCCTCGGGAATCTTTCTTGGCGATTTGTGCTGCGAGGTGTTCCGGCATGAGCTCAAAACTTGATTGCCCTAGCTGCGCATCAATTCCGAAGACCTAATGCCGGCTTATCAACAGGCCGAGGACCAAACCAAATCCCATGGCAGCGCCTACCGCCCGCCAGGGATTTTGTCGAGCGTAATCATTGACCGCGTGTCCAGCCCCCCTGGCCTTGGCTGCAAGCGTACCTTTGGCTTCGGAGAGGCTGCCCTTCGCTTGCTTGAGATGTTCCTGCATGCGGCTACGTATTTCGGCGATCTTCTCTCCGGTTTGGCCTGTGGTGGCGCTCAGCAGCTCTTCTGCGTCGGCAACAACGGCGTTGAGATCGGAGATGACCTTTTCCTTACTGAGTTGAATTCGCTGGTCCATGATGATTACTCCATAGAAATGCGTTGAATGATCGATAGTCCTGTAACAAACCGGGGGGGCGTCAGCGCCAAGCGAGGACCAAAGGCTTGCGCCGCGACGACGCCGGCGTTTCGCCGGCCGGATACCCGACAATGATCGGAGCAATCGCCGAATAGTCATCGGCAACGCCGAGTTCAGACTTGGTCTCCGGCAGGTTCAAAGCTTCCAGTGCCGAGCCGATAACGCAGGTTCCCAGACCCTTGACGCATGCAGCCAAGATTAGATTTTCGGCAGCGAGCCAGCAGTCTGCCTCGTTGAAGAGGCCAATCGGTTTGTCCCAAATCACAATCAAGGTACCGGCGTCATAAAAGATGTTGAAATCGGGACTGGCATAGTGGTCAAAGGAACGGCTGGATCGCTCGCTACCGGATCTTCGTATCTGCTCGGCAAAAAGCGGTTTTGCCCGATCTGAAATGGTCTTTAGCAGATGCCTGTCCTGGATAACAAGAAATGCCCATGGCTCTTCGTGCATCGCAGTAGGCGCCCGTACAGCAGCGTCGAGTAGCACCTGAACGGTTTCACGATCAAGATTTTCATTTCGGTAGCTGCGCACCGAACACCTCGTTTGGATTGCCTGAGAAACGCTCATGTCAACTTCAGTTGCGCATTCCATGATCGGCTCCCGCATAAAAAGGAAGTACATTGGATTCTCGAAATGGCGCAGAATCAGCTTGTCACCGTCTGATGGGTGATCTGGATCATTGATTACCCTCGCGCATTTCTTCGGTCCATCCTAGCTAGTCGAAGTTGAATGGCATATACCTTCAAGCACGTATATGTCAGCGTCCGATACCGAAAATTGAGGTCTCATGGCTGCGATCAAAGCCTGAGGATTGTTGGCCGTGGCTATTCCAGATGGATCTTGTTCAGGTAGCGGGACTTCTTTTGGGCAGGGTGACGTAGAGACCTCACCACCCTTGCCCGGAGGATTGATAGAATTCGCGCTTTTTCGGAGTTGACCGTGCCAATCGGGATCATCGTATCGCTGGACCATGAGGCACGGGGGATTACCCGCCAGGATGGCAAGGCCATCTTCGTCGATGGCGCCCTGCCGGGTGAAACCGTCGAATACGCCAGCTTCCGGAGAAAATCCAAGTTCGAGCTGGCGCATCTGGTCCGCGTCATCAAGCCATCGAACGCCCGCGTTGTGCCGCGTTGTCCGCATTTTGGCGTGTGTGGCGGATGCGCCATGCAGCACATGGATCCGTCAGCGCAAGTCGCCGCCAAGCAGCGTGTCCTTGAGGACAGCCTCTGGCACATCGGTCGTGTTCGTCCGGAAACGATGTTGCCACCGATTCAGGGCGAGCCTTGGGGCTATCGGCACCGGGCACGACTAGCGGTTCGTCAGGTTTCGAAAAACGGGGACGTGCTGATTGGCTTCCATGAATGGCGCAGCAGCTACATCGCCGATATTCGAAGCTGCGATGTTTTGCCGCCCCATGTCTCGGCCCTGCTGATGCCCATGCGCGACCTGTTTGGCGCGCTGACCGTGGCCGATCGCATCCGCGAGGTCGAGGTGGCCGTTGGTGAGCATTGTACGGCTGTGCTGTTGCGCATTCTGGATCAGCTGACTACGGCTGACGAGCGCTTGTTGCGCGAGTTTGCCGACCGGCACGCCATCGTCTTCTATCTGCAGCCAAAAGGCCCGGATTCCATCCAGCGTTTTCATCCGCTGCCCGGCCCGCGCTTGTCCTACACCTTGCCGGAGTTCGGTCTGGAGTTCGATTTCAAGCCGAATGATTTCACCCAGGTTAACCATGCGGTGAATCGCGTGTTGGTCCGCCGCGCCATGCGCCTGCTTGACCCGCAACCGGGCGAGCGGATCGCCGACATGTTCTGCGGTTTGGGAAATTTCACCTTGCCGATTGCCCGGTCGGGGGCTGTCGTGGTCGGTGTCGAAGGCAGTGCCGGGCTGGTGGCGCGTGGGCGCGAGAGCGCGGTTTCGAATGGTCTGGCGGAGCGCGTCGAGTTTGGTGTGGCCAATCTGTTTGAATGCTCGGAGCAATCGCTGGCAGCGCTGGGCAGTTTCGACAAAATGCTGATCGACCCGCCGCGTGAGGGGGCGGTTGAACTGGTCAGGTCCCTGGGAAAAGATGCGCCGCGCCGCATAGTCTACGTGTCCTGCAATCCCGGTACGCTGGCCCGCGATGCTGCGGTACTGGTTTCGGAGAAGGGCTACCGTTTCGTCTCGGCAGGTGCCGTGAATATGTTCCCGCACACCGCCCACGTCGAGTCGATTGCCGTTTTCGAACGGCCCTGACGACACGGGTTTTTCAGGCATAAAAAAGGCGGCCGAGGCCGCCTTTTGCTATTGCGTCAGCGAAGCTTAGTCGCGCTCGCCGGTGAAGGCCATGATCAGTTGCAGCAGGCCGACGAAAACGTTGTAAACGTCCAGGTAAACCGCCAGGGTCGCGCTCACGTAGTTGGTTTCGCCACCCTGAATGATGCGGCTGATGTCGTACAGGATGTAGGCCGAGAAGATACCGACAACGGCGACAGAAATGGTCAGCGACAGCGCCGGAATTTGGAAGAAGATGTTGGCGACAGCGGCAAGCAGCACGACGATCATGCCGACGAAGAGGAACTTGCCCATGCTGCTGAAGTCACGCTTGCTGACCGCAGCGACGGTCGACATCGTGAAGAACACGGCGCCCGTGCCACCTGCGGCCATGGCGATCATCGAGCCGCCGTTGGAGAAACCGAGGGCGACTTGCAGGATGCGCGACAACATGAGCCCCATGAAGAAGGTGAAGCCGAGGAGCAGGGCGACGCCCAGTCCGCTGTCCTTGTTCTTTTCGATGCCCCACATGAAGCCCATGGCAACGCCCATGAAGAGCAGGAAGGAAATGAACGGGCTGCCAGCCAGGAAGCTGAATTGCATCTGGATGCCGACCAGTGCGCCAATGACCGTCGGTACCATGGAAAGACCGAGCAGCATGTAGGTGTTGCGCAGAACGCGGTTCTGCTGCAGTGCTAGCCCCGAAGAGCCCTGATTGGCAATCTCGAAGTTGGTGTTCATGCGGGAAACTCCCTTGTGTTGTTACGACAAACGCTAAGACTAACGGAGCGGGAGGGAAGTTTCAAATATTCCTGTGCGCTTTTGTGTCAGATTGTACCGGTGGCGACTGTGTTATCATGCGCGCCTTCCGGGTCTGTGGCAGAGCGGTTGAATGCACCGGTCTTGAAAACCGGCGTGCTGAAAAGCATCGTGAGTTCGAATCTCACCGGACCCGCCAAGGAATTGCATCGGCCCCATTGGGGCCGTTTTGCTTTCTGGCTGTTTTGACGGTGTGCGGCAATATGTCGCATCCCCCTGGTGCACCGAAGTCGTTAGCATGGCGACAAATGCGTAAGGGAGAGCGCCATGCAGCAGGATCAGAAACCTCAGAATCAGCCGGAAATGGCTTCATTGCTCCTTGGCGCCGGCTTTGCGCTGGCTTCGCTGATCATCCTGCCCGCCGTTGCCCAGCGCGTCGGCCTCGGTTCGGCCGTGACCATCGCCCTGCGTGGTGCCTTGATGCGGGCATCGAACCGTTTTTGATCTGATCGTTACTGCCATCGCAACAATGCAGGCAGACTTTGGGTCTGCCTTTTGTTTTTCCCGACTATGAAAAAATACTGGTTGATCGGCGTGGCGCTTGGCCTTGCCGTGCTGCTCGGCGTGGCGTTGCTGATGCGTGGCGGAACGTCGGCGCGCGATCCAAAACTGCCGGTCGGCGGCGATTTTGTGTTGCAGTCGGTGGCCGGGCCGGTGGATTCGAAAGCCTTGCGCGGCAAGGTTTTGCTGGTTTACTTCGGCTACACGCATTGCCCTGATATCTGCCCGGCTTCGCTGGCTGCGGGCGGGCAGGCGCTGAAAGCCTTGAGCGCCGAGGAGCGCAGTCGGGTCAGGCTGATCCTGATTTCAGTCGATCCCGAGCGCGATAGCGTCCAGCATTTGAAGGAATACACCGCGTTCTTCCATCCCGAGATGATCGGCGCGACCGGCACCCCAGAGCAGATTGCCGCGCTGGCCAAGGCTTTCGGGGCGGGTTACATCAAGTTGCCGACGGCCGCTGATGGCAGCTATGCGGTCGATCACACGACGTCGACCTACGTTGTCGGGCCGGACGGGCAATTGGCGGCCGTGCTGGAGCTGGGCGCGTCGACCGACAAGGTGGTTGGCGCCGTCAGAAAGCTGCTGTGATGCGCCCATCGTCTGTGGCACTCGGCGTGCTGGCTGTTCTGGCCGGCGTCTGTCTTTTGATTTTTGGCCTTTTTTTCCGGTTGACCGTGGAAGACGAGCAAAAACTGACCGCCAACCGCGCGCTGGTCGAAAAACTCGGCCTGACCGACCTGGCACTATTTACCGAAGCGCGCTACACCCGCCACCCGACCCAGGCCGACCTGCATTCGGCCCTGCAGGATCACCCCGGCGCCTTCGACCATTTCCCGAGCGGCTCGCTGCTTCCTCCCCCGGCTATCCTGACCCAATCCCATGCGCATCTGGCTGGAAAAACAACGTCACCTGATTGATTTCACGCTGGCCTCACTGGCCCGGCGCAAGACGAAGAACATCGGCCTGCTGCTGGCCTACACGCTGCTCGTCTTCGTGCTGGCCTCGCTGACGCTATTCACGCAGGCCCTGCGCACGGAGGCGACTTTTGTCCTGGCCGGTTCGCCGGAAGTGATTTTGCAGCGCATGGTGGCCGGCCGGCATGACCTGATCCCGCCCGGCTATCTCGACAAGATCGGCCGCATCCGCGGCGTGCAGAAGAAGGAAGGCCGGCTCTGGGGCTATTACTACGACCCGGTGCTGAACGCCAATTACACCTTCATGGCGCGGCCGGCCGACGAGGTGGCGGACGGCCACATCATGGTCGGCAACGCCCTAGCCCGCGAGCGGGGGCTGGCGCTGCACAACACCGTCTCCTTCCGTTCCTACTCGGGCAAGCTGTTCACGTTCGAAGTCAGTGGCGTGCTCTCGCCGGATTCGGAGCTTCTCTCGGCCGATCTCGTGCTGCTCTCGGAGAACGATTTCCGCAGTTTCTTCGAATACCCGGCCGGGCACTACACCGACATCGCGCTGTCAGTGGCCAACCCGCAGGAGGTCCGCACGGTCGCCGCCAAGCTGTCGAGCGCCTTGCCCGATTCCCGACCGATCCTGCGCGAGGAAGTCCTGCGCACCTACCAGAGCGTCTTTGACTGGCGCGAGGGCATCATCCTGACCGTGTTGGCCGGGGCCATCCTCGCCTTCGCCATCCTCGCCTGGGAGAAGGCATCCGGGCTGTCGGCCGAGGAAAAGCGGGAGATCGGCATCCTCAAGGCCATCGGCTGGGAAACAGCCGACGTCATCCGCATGAAAACCTGGGAGGGCCTGCTCATTTCGCTGACCGCCTTCCTGCTCGGCTTCATCGCCGCCTACGTTCATATCTTCCATTTTGGCGCGGCAGTCTTCGAGCCAG
Source organism: Rhodocyclaceae bacterium (assembly GCA_008080565.1). Lineage (GTDB taxonomy): Bacteria > Pseudomonadota > Gammaproteobacteria > Burkholderiales > Rhodocyclaceae > Azonexus. Next base: position 27,561 of record VIKE01000062.1, read on the forward strand.
TGCTCAAGGGCTGGTCGGTGCTTTACCCGAAATTCACGCTAGTGCCCGCGGTGGACGGCCTGCAGATCGCCACCCTGTTCTTCTTCACGGTGTTTCCCTACACGGCGGCGGTACTGGTGCCGATCTGGCGGGCGGCAATCACCGACCCCGATGCGGTGATGCGATGATCGAACTCAGCAACATCAAGAAAGCCTTCAACCAGGGCCAGCCCAACGAATACTGGGCGCTGCATGGCATCGACCTGACGGTTGAAGCCGGCAAGGTCACCGCCTTCCGCGGCCCGAGCGGTTCCGGCAAGACCACGCTGCTGACCATCGTCGGCTGCCTGAGCCGGCCGACCCACGGCCGGGTGCGCTTCAAGGGCGAAGACATCTCCGGCCTGCCCGAACGTTTCCTGACCGATATCCGCCGCCAGAGCTTCGGCTTCGTCTTCCAGCAGTTCAACCTGATCAGGGGCCTGTCGGCACTGGAGAATGTCATCCTGCCGGCATTCCCGACCGGCCGGCCGCGCGTCGAACTGGTCGCGGCGGCGGGCGAACTCTTCGAGCAGCTCAAGCTCGGCCACCGCAGCGCCGCCAAGGTCGAATGGCTGTCCGGCGGCGAACAGCAGCGCGTCGCCATCGCCCGCGCCTTGATCAACAATCCGGAAGTGATCATCGCCGACGAGCCGACAGCCAACCTCGATACCGCGCTATCCAAGGAATTCATGGCCATCCTCGAAGGCTTCACGGCAGCCGGCAAGACAGTGCTGCTGACCAGCCACGACCCGCTGGTCGTCGAGTCGAGCGCCGTGCATCGCGTCGTCGGCATGCGTGACGGTCGGCTGACCGAAGACTGAGAGCCTGTTCATGCTATTTTCCGCGTCATTCAAACCCCTCCCCAACCCTCCCCTTGTCAGGGGAGGGAGCGTGATCGCGCGGGGTTTGGGTTGCGCCTCCCCTGACAAGGGAAGGTCGGGAGGGGTTTCGCTCTAATGCTCTTCCAGCCCGCCATCATCGCGCTGCTCATGGCCGCCGGCGTCGCGGTGCTCATGCTGCTCGCCGCCGCACCCTTTGCCGTGCAGGTCATCCGGCACTGGGACATCGCCAGCGGTTCGGAGCGGCAACTGGCGCTGGAGCGCCGCACCTACCTGTTCTCGACGCTGCTGTCCTTCGTCATGCTCGTCCAGCTGGCGGCACTGCTGCTTTTTGTCTTCAACGCCGACCGGCTGTCGGTCATGTTCGTCGGCGCCATGTGTGCGGTCGGTACGCTCAACGTCAATGGCTACGGCTTTCCGTCGCTGATCGCGCAGATGGCCGTGTTTTTCCTGGCTGCCATGTGGCTGGCCATCAACCACGTCGACACCCTAGCCCGCGACTACCCGCTGGTTCGCATCAAATACGGTTTGCTGCTGCTTCTGCTGCCCATCCTCGCCACCAGTTTCTGGCTGGAGTTCCAGTATTTTTCGGCCCTCAAGGCCAACGTGATCACCTCCTGCTGCGGCAGCATGTTCTCGGAGGAGTCGAAGACCATTGCCGCCGAAGCCTCCGGCCTCGAACCGCTGCCAGCCATCTGGCTGTTCTATGGCGCGATGGCTGCCGCCATCGGCGTGGCGCTGTGGCACTGGCGGCGTGGCAGCCGGGTTAGCGGCTATCTGCTGGCCCTGACCAGCGCTGGCGGCTTCGTCGCGGCCATCACCGGCGTGCTGTCCTTCATCTCGCTCTACATCTACGAGCACCCGCACCACCACTGTCCGTTCTGCATCCTCAAGCCGGAATACGACTATCAGGGCTACTGGCTCTATGTGCCGCTGTTCGTCGCCACGGCCGCCGGGCTGGGTGCCGGGGCCATGCAGCCGTTCGCCCGGGTACCAAGTCTGGCGAAGATCATTCCTGCCATTTCCAGCCGTTTTTCCGGGTTGACCGCAGCAGGCTATATTCTGTTCACGGCGCTGGCCACCTGGTTCGTGCTGACTTCCAACCTGATCCTGATCGAACACTGAGATGCGTGCGTTCTTCCTTATTGCCGCCCTGTTTCTGGCCGCCTGCGGTAGCGAGACGCCCAAGGCCAACATCAACATCGGCAGCATTGCGCCCACCTTCCAGACCTTCCGGGCCGATGGCGGGGCCGAGCATTTTCCCGCCGCCTATTTCGGCAAGCCGCTGGTCGTCCGTTTCTGGGCCGACTGGTGCAAGTATTGCGAAGGCGAGATGAAGGCCATCGAAACGGTCTATCGGGCCAACAAGGGCAAGCTGCAGGTGCTGGCCATCAACGCCGGGCAGGACAAGGCAACGATCAATGCCTTCATCAAGAAGATCGGCGTCACCTACCCGGCGCTGCTCGATGAAAACTCGGCCATCGCCCGCAGCTATGGCGTTGTTGGCCTGCCGACCACCTTCTTCATCGACGGCAAGGGCATCGTGCGCGGCAAGATCGTCGGCGAGGCCGATGAAGCCACCTTCACCCGCTACGTCCGGGAATTGCTGCAATGAGCGAGAACCGGGCTTGCGACCTGTGCAGCCTCGATGTCGGGGTCAAGCCCTTCGTCCTGAATACACCGGAAAAGCAGTACCGGTTCTGTTGCGAGGGTTGCCGGGGGATTTACGAGATGTTGCACGATATCCAGGAATCGCCGGTTCAGAATGACCGAAATACAGACCAGAAATCCTGAAAGGAAACGACCATGATGACCGAAGAAATGATGAAGCGAATGCCGCACATGATGAGTCAGGCCGGCCACGTGATGAGCAAGCCAGTCACCACCGGCGCGATGATGGCGGGTGCCGGCTTTGCCGCCGGCAAGGGCCTGCTCGGCGGCGCCCTGCTGCGCAATCCGCTGACCTTGCTGGCCGTTGGCGCGGCGGGCGGCATTGCCGCCGGTTTCCTGCTCTTCAAATACCAGAAGGAAATCGTCGATGGCCTGTCCAAGGCGACCGGCATGGGCAAGGATTTCGCGCTGCACCAGAAGGAAAACCTGAACGACCTGATGGCCGAAGCCGAGGACAAGCTCGCCGGCAATCCGCAGCCGGCCAGTGAAACCCCGGCTGCCTGACGGAGGCAACATGACGCAAACCGCCGAACTGGCGCAACGCATCGTCGTTTTGCACCGCGAGCCGGGCTATCTGCGCCTTGAACTTCCAGCCGAGATCTGCCGCGAGGCCGCCGTGGCTGCCATCGAAGAGGGCATGAAAACCCTGGCTGGCCTAAGCAGTGCTGCGGTCGACCGTGGCTGGAAGCGAATTTCCATCCACTTCGACGCGCAGCAATGCACCACGGCGCAGGTCGCCCGCCACCTGTTCAGTCTGCTGCCCGGCCTGCCGCTTGATGCTGCACCGACTACTGAGCCGGAAGCCGCCCCGTCCGTCGACCTGAACAACGGTTTCCAGCCGCTGCTCGACAAGCTCAAGTCGATCATCATCCCGGCCGCGCCACCGCCCGAGGGGTCGCTGCAGGCCCGCTTCCAGCCCATGGTCGAAAGCGCCCTGACCGAGAAGGCGATCACCAATTTCTTCAACGACATCGTCGCCTTCTACCTGATTCGCGTGCATTGGGACCTGATTACCAAACGCTGGTTGCAGAATCCCGTCGCCAACAGCAATGCCTGGCTGACGGTGTTCTACCTTGTCTTCCTGCTCGTCCGTTACCGTAAAACCAAGTGACCCCCAAGCATTTCCGGATCGTCCACCGCCTGCGCCGCCGCCTTCGGGTGCTGGCGCCCGCGCTCGAAAAAGAGCAGGAGCGGTGCTACATCCTGGAAATCCTGCTGCGCAAGCATCCGGCCATCAAGGAGGTGCGCATCGTCGCCGACATCGGCTCGCTGGTCGTCGAATACGACCCGGCGGCCTTGCCGGAAGAGCGCCTGCTGGCGACGCTGGATGCCGTGCTCGGCAACCTGATCGCCGCACCCAAGGCGGCGCCGGTCGCGGTCGCGCCGGTCGACGGCCCGTTGCAGGAATGTTCGCTGGCCATCGAAGGCATGAGCTGCGCCTCCTGCGCCCTGCTCATCGAAATGAAGCTCAAGCGCGACCCGCGCGTGCGCTACGCCTCGGTCAATTTTGCCGCCGAGACGGTGACGGTCAATGGCGTCATCGACCGCGAGGCGGTGTCAAAAGTGGTCGGCGCGCTGGGTTATACGACGCGGCCGATGGACACGCTGGCCCAGCGCCGGCTGATCGTCGAGCGCGAAAAGGAGCGCGTCGAAGAAGCCAAGAAGCGCTTCATCCAGGCGGCCATCCTGACCGTGCCGGTGATGATTTCCGGCATGGCCATGCATCGCTTGCCAGCTTTGCGCGTCATGGAGTTCGCGCTGTCGTCGGCCATCCTGTTCGGCAGCAGCAACAGCATTTTCCGCAAGGCCTGGATGCTCGCCAAGCAGGGACAGCATTCCCGGCGTGTTCCGGATGCATCACCACGTCTATTTCGAGTCGGCGGCCGGCATCTGCACCTTCGTCCTGCTCGGCCGCTACATGGAAGAACGCGCCAAGGGCAAGGCCGGCGAAGCGATCCGCAAACTCATCGAACTGCAGCCGGAAACGGCGCTGCGCATCGAGGCCGACGGCACCGAATTCGAAGTATCCATTGACGACGTGCAGATCGGCGACCGCCTGCGCGTGCGGGCCGGCGACAAGATTCCGACCGACGGCTGCCTGCTCGAAGGCGCTTCCTCGGTCGATGAAGCGATGATCACCGGCGAATCGCTGCCAGTGGCCAGTGGCCAAGACGCCCGGCGACAAGGTGATCGGCGGCTGCCTCAACGGCAACGGCAGTTTCGTCATGACGGTCACCGCCATCGGCGGCGACACCGTGCTGTCCGGCATCGTCAAACTGGTCGATCAGGCCCAAGGCAGCAAATTGCCGGTGCAGAAACTGGCCGACCGTATTTCGGCGCGCTTCGTGCCGGCCGTCGGCGGCATTGCCGCGCTGACCTTTGGCGGCTGGGCCATGGCCGGCGCCCCGGTTTCCGCCGCGCTGGCCCATTCCGTCGCCGTCCTGCTCATCGCCTGCCCCTGCGCGCTCGGGCTGGCCACGCCGACGGCCATCATGGTCGGCACCGGCCAGGCCGCCAAGCGCGGCATCTACATCCGCAACGGCGAGGCGCTCGAAACGGCGGCCAAGCTGACCACGGTCGTTTTCGACAAGACCGGCACGATCACCGAAGGCAAGCCGGTCGTCACCGACACCTTGATCCTGCCCGAGATCGGCGAGGCCCGGCTGGCGGCGTTGATAGCCGCGGCCGAAGCCGGTTCCGAACACTTCCTGGCCCGCGCCCTGGCCGACTGGTGCCGGCCGCGAGGAGGCGAAACGCTGGTCGCCGAAGCCTTTGCCGCGCGGCCCGGGCTGGGCGTCACTGCGACGGTGGACGGCGTGGATGTCGTCATCGGCAACGCCCGCCTGCTGGAGGCCGAAGGCATCGCCATCGGCCCGCTGGCCGACGAAGCCGCCCGTTGGGCCGAGCAGGGCAAGACCCCGGTGTTTGCTACGGTCGACCGGAAAAACATGGCCATTTTCGCCATCGCCGACCAGCCGCGCGCCGGCGCCCGCGAAGCCATCGCTCTGCTCCATCGCCTCGGCCTGAAAACCGTGATGGCGACCGGCGACGTCGATGCCGTCGCCCGCCACGTCGCCCAGCTGGTCGGTATCGACCGCGTCGTCGCCCGCGCCACGCCAGCCGACAAACTTGCCGTCATCCATGAATTGCAGGAAGCCGGCGAAAAGGTCGGCATGATCGGCGATGGCATCAACGACGCGCCGGCGCTGGCCGCCGCCGACGTCGGTTTTGCCATCGGCGGCGGCGCCGACATCGCCGTCGAATCGGCCGACATCACGCTGGTCGGCGGCGACATCGCCCGCGTCGCAGCCGGTATCGACCTGTCGCGCCGCACCATGGCGATCATCCGCCAGAACCTGTTCTGGGCGCTCGGCTACAACGTCATCGCCATCCCCGTCGCCGCCGCCGGCCGCCTCAACCCGATGATTGCGGCCGCCGCCATGGCGATGAGTTCAACCTCGGTCGTCGCCAACTCCCTGCGTCTGCAGCGGTGAATATTTCAATTTTGGCCAATTTTTCCGGTTGACCGTAGCAAAGCACTCATGGATCACGCCCACCATCAGGCCATCACGGAATTTTCTTACATGCTCGCCTTCATGACCGGCCTGCTCGGCAGTGGTCATTGCCTGGGCATGTGCGGCGGGCTCGTTTCCGGATTTTTCATGAAGCTCGGCGCCAAGGGCGTCTGGCCTTATCTGGCCTATCACGGTGCGCGGGTCGGGATTTATACGGTCGTTGGCCTGATTGCCGCGGCAATTGGCGCCGTGCTCGTTTCCACCGGTGAATTCGGCAAGCTGCAGGGTGTGTTGCAGATCGTTGCCGGTATCGTCGTCATCCTGCTCGGCCTCGATCTGCTCGGCGTTTCGCCCTTCCGCAACCGCCTCGGTTTCGCACCCGTCGCCTGGCTGCGCAGGCAGTTCGCGCTGGCGGTGCAGAAAGGCCCGGTGGTTGGCGCGCTGATCGGAGGTGCGATCAATGGCCTGATGCCCTGCTCGATGACCATGGCGATGGCCGTCAAGGCCACCACAGCGCCTTCAGTGCTGGATGGCGGTCTGCTGATGCTGGCCTTCGGTGCCGGCACGCTGCCCTCGATGCTGTCGGCCTCCTTCCTGTTCGGCAAGCTCGGGCCGAAACTGCGCGGCTGGCTGCTCAAAGGCGCCGCGCTGTTCGTTATCGCCCTGGGCGTATCGACGCTCTGGCAGGGCCTTCGCTACTACACGGTGATGAACAAGCTGCTCGGCTGAGTGCGACACTATGTCGCAGCGTTGGCGCATCATCGGGCGCTAATATTTCACGGCTAACAAACAGCTTCAGGGAGAGCAAAAATGAAACGCCGTGACCTTCTCAAGATGTCCGTTCTTTCGGGCTTCGCCGCCGCTTCGACGCAAGCCGGTGCGAACACCGCCTGCGCCACCGACGGCACGCCGAACCAGTTCATTCCCAAAAAACCAGCCGACGCCAAGCCGCTGGAAAACGAATTCGAGAAATATCCGAAGTGCCCGTATTGCGGCATGGATCGCAAGGAGCATCACCGCGCCCGCATGCTCGTCCAGTACGCCGACGATCTGAGCGATGGCGTCTGCTCAATCCATTGCCTGGCCCTCAGTCTGGGCGTCAATATCGACCGCGAGCCGAAGAACATCTGGGGTCCGGACTACGGCTCCAACGTCGAACCGCGTCCGCTGGTACCGGTCGACAACCTGGTTTACCTGATCGGCGCCGACCTCAAGCACGCCATGACCAAGCGTTCGAAGCATTCCTTCTCCTCATTGAGCACGGCCAAGGAATTCCAAGGCAAGCATGGCGGCGCTCTGGGAAATTTCAACGATGCGCTGCGCGAGTCCTACCTCGACATGGCCTCCGATGTGGGCATGATTCGCAAGAATCGCGAAGAGCGCCGCAAGCGCGCCGCTGAAATGAAGAAGGGCTGATGCTGCGCCGTACCTTATTGATCCTTCTGGTCGCATTCTGGGCACCCATGGCGGCAGCCCAGAATGTGCCCAAGCCGGGGCCGAAGGATCTCTGCCCGGTCTGCGGCATGCTGGTTTCCAAGTATCCGAACTGGGTGGCTGTCGTGACGTGGAAGGATGGCCATGCCCATTTCTTCGACGGCGCCAAGGACATGTTCAAGTTCCTGCATGACCTGCCCAAGTACGCGCCGAATCATCGCAAGGAAGACATCACGGGTATCTACGTCACCGATTTCTACAATCTGGAACGGATCGACGCGCGCAAGGCCATTTTTGTTACTGGCTCCGATGTCCTTGGCCCGATGGGGCATGAGCTCGTGCCGCTGGCCAGTCAGGTGGATGCCACCGATTTCAGCAAGGATCACAAGGGAAAGCGGACCTTGCGTTTCGAGCAAGTGACGCCGGATCTGCCTGTGGCGCTTGATTCCGGGAAGTTCTGAGCGCGACGAATCAGGCTCAAAGGTCGAGGAATTCTCCGACTTCGTCGGAGCGCGCCATCGTGTCGGCGTAACCAAGGTCGATCAGGGCTCGCGTATAGGGTTTCTCGAAAAGCAGGTAGCTGGTCAGCGTGCCGTTGCGGCGGTTCATGCCGCCAATGCCACCGAGCATCATGCGCATCGCCCAGGGCAGGGCGCCAGCGTGTTCGGCGGCGATGCGCTCGAGACGTTCGGAGGGCGAAATGATCAAGGCCTTGATTGGCCGCAAGGGAATTGTATTGGTTTCCCGAATGTCGGGCGGGATGGCGGCAAGGGTTCGGTTGATCCGCTGCATCCGCTCGATATCGACTGCCAGACTATCGAGAAAGATGCTCGATAGCGCGTGGCCGGCGATTTGGGCCAGCGACGGATGGCTGTCGACCCGGCGACGTTCCTGATGTTCATTCTTGCGTCCCGCACCGACGATCAGTACTCGCTCGGCACCGAGGTGGATGGCTGGCGAAATCGGTGCCAGTTGGCGCATTGAGCCATCGCCGAAAAACTCCCGGTGTATCTTGGCAGCCGGAAAAATGAAGGGGATGGCGCTCGAGGCAAGCAGATGGTCGACACCGATTTCCGAGCGGATGCCGATGCGCTGGACGCGATGCCAGGGCTGGGCGTCGGCGTGGCCCTGAAAGAAATTGATGTTGTCGCCGGATTCGTAGCCGGATGCCGAAATACTCAGGGCGTGCAGCGCGCCATTGGCGATCGAGCGCTCGATGCCACGGAAATCGAGGTGGCGACTGAGCAACTCGCGCAGAGGGGAATTGTCGAGCAGCGAGCGCGGCCGGCTGCGAATCAGCCAGCCCAGCGTCAGCATGGTCATCCAGTGCGCACCCGAGATGCCGATGCCGAGTGGGTCAGCACGGTAGATGTCGCCAGCGTGCATGTTGCGCCAGAAGCTGGCCAGGACCGAAACGGCCTTGCCGAAATTGTCAGCCAGGCAGGCGATACCGGCCGCGTTGATGGCGCCAGCCGAGGTGCCGCACAGAATGGGGAAGGGGTTTTTCCGGCGGTTGGTCGACAGTTTTGCAACGGCGAGCAGGACGCCGACTTGATAGGCCGCCCGGGCGCCTCCGCCAGTCAGGACCAGCGCAGTCTTGGGGGCCTTTGCCAGGGGCGGGCTCATGCCGGCCTGAGCGATGTTCGCCCGAGCAGGCTGGCTTTCTTGTTTTTCATCTCCCCCTCCGCGCGCTTGCAGTCAATGTGCTTGCTGTATTCGTGCAGTATAGGGGGAGAATTTTTTCCGCTCAATCCAGCTTGGTGCGAAGTGCGTCAGCCCAGCAGTTGGGCGTTTCGTAAAGGCGGACCTGTTCTAGCCGAAGATGGTTGCCGTAGGTGTCGCGGTATACTGCGTCGAGGCGCTCGAAAGCGATGCGGGCCAGATTCTCGGCGGTAGGCACGCGGTCGAGGATGACTGTCTTGTGGCCCGGCATCGACGCGAGAAAATCGACAACCGCCGTGTCGCCCGCGTAGGCGAGGAAAGCGTGATCCCATTCGTTGACCAGATGGATGTTGGCCAGATCCTTGACCTGTGAAAAGTCCATCACCATGCCGTTGGCGGCATCGCCAGCCTTGTCGATGACGCTGCCGGACAAGGTGATTTCTATGGCGTAACGGTGCCCGTGCAAGTGACGGCACTGGCTTTTGTGGTCGGGGATGCGGTGCCCGGCATCGAATTCGAGACGGCGGGTAATCAACATGGGCGTTTTGCTCAACAAGGCGGTCGCGGATTATACAATGCGCCATGCTCTCCACAGACGATCACCGCCGCGACAGTGCCGGCTTGCGCTACGTTTATCCCGTTATCTCGCGCCGGGCTGGCGGCGTGTCGATCGGGATTAATCTCAATCCCAATAATGCCTGCAACTGGGCCTGCCTTTATTGCCAGGTCGAAAACCTGACGCGGGGCGGACCGCCGCCAATTGATCTGGAGTGCCTGGAGCGCGAACTGGCCGGCTTTCTCGACGACGCGCTGAACGGCGATTTCATGCTTCGGCAAGTACCACCCGAGGCGCGGCGGTTGATGGATGTGGCGTTTTCCGGCAACGGTGAGCCGACAAGCGCGGCCGAGTTCGCCGATGCAGTCGGCGTGGTCGGGAGGGTGCTTGAGCGCTTTGGCCAAAAAGGCAAACTGGTCGTGCGCCTGATCACCAACGGCAGCCTGATGCATCGCACTGAAGTTCAGTCGGGGATCCGTCATCTGGCCAAACTGGGGGGCGAAGTCTGGTTCAAGATTGACCGCGCTACAGCCGAAGAGGTCGCCGAAATTAACGGCGTTCCGTGGAAAATGGCAAAAACATCAAAAAATCTCGAAATTTGCGCTGAGCTTGCGCCAACATGGGTGCAAACCTGCTGGTTCGCGCTGGATGGCCTTGCGCCGTCGCTGGCGTCGCGACTGGCCTATTGCGATCTGCTTCGACCGCTCGCTGGAAAGCTGGCTGGCGTGCACCTTTACGGATTGGCCAGGCCGTCTATGCAAGCTGCGGCATCCCGCATAAACCCTCTTTCCATCGAGGTTTTGGCTGATTTTGCCGAACAGATAGAAAAGGAAAAGGGCATCCGGGTCATTGTTTCCCCGTGATGCCCGTTGTTACGGTCGACGCCCCTTTCGGGGCAAAAATCAGGCCGCTTTTTTTGCGTGAGCGCGAGCCGATTTCTTCAGCGACTTGAACAGCTCCGGTTCCTGAGCCTTCAAATACTCGACGACTTCAATGTCGTCACGCTTGATGTTTTTGATATCGACTTGTTCGACATGAACCAGACGGAGCAATTCGCGCACCGGCTTCGGCATGTTGCGGCCGCTTTCGTAGCGGGAACCGCCACTCTGCGTCACGCCGAGGGTGGACCAGAACTGTTGCTGATTCAGGCCAAGTTTGCGACGAATTTCACGAGCGTCGATTTTCTCGATGGTTTTAACAGTAGACATCATTCAATCTCCATACGCTAGTGGAATAGGATTACCTAAGCATCCTAGCGATATATGCCTTAGGTGATATAACCAAGTGTATAGATGGTTATGACATTTCGCAAGTGCCAATGCCAATAAATTTATCAAATCCGCGTAACGATTTGTATCGATTGATGCTCTTGCTATTGTCCTTCGACCTTATGCGAGACGAGAAGTGCCGTTGGTCTTTCCGAATCAGGGAGGATGCTCTAAGATCAACCGACCAATTAAAACCGAGTGCGGGAGAGCGCAATGCAGGTCCGGGAAATACTTCGAGTCAAGGGCGCCACGCTGTATACAGCGGCGCCGCAACAGTCTTTGGCTTTCGCTATCGACAGCATGGCCGATCTTGATGTCGGCTCACTGGTTGTCATGGATGGCGGCAAGATGGTCGGCATGCTGACATTCCGCGAAGTCCTTCTGGCGCTCAAGGGCAAGGCGGCGACTGCGGAACAATTGACTGTCGGCGATGTGATGGTAACCAATCCGGTGACTGCTTTTCCGGATATGGAAGCCAACGACTTGCGTCGCTTGATGATCGACAAGCGCTCGCGCTATCTGCCAGTCATCGAAGACGACACGCTGATGGGCGTCATCTCGTTCCTCGATGTGGCCAAGGCGGTTCTTGAGGAGCAGAGTTTCGAGAACAAGATGCTGAAGAGCTACATCAAGAACTGGCCAACGGATCAGCAGGAGGCCTGAGCTTCAAGCGAATACAAAAGGCAGCTTCGGCTGCCTTTTGTTCGTTTACAGCTAGCGGCTGTCCCAGCCGTAACGCTTTGTTCTTTGCCAGCGGTTATCGGGCTGTTGGCGCGCATTTGGCGCCGCATTCGAGCCCCCCTTGCGGGGCGGGGGCCGGGTCGATGGTTTTGCTACAGTCGACGGTGTGGGGGAGGGCTTCTTGCTCGGCATGGTAAACTCCTCATTCCATATTAGAACGCAGCTTCCATGTCCGGCAATACTTTTGGCACCCTGTTTACCGTTACCTCCTTTGGCGAGTCGCACGGCCCGGCAATCGGCTGTGTTGTTGATGGCTGCCCACCCGGACTGGCCTTGTGCGAGGCTGATATCCAGGCCGAACTGGATCGCCGCAAGCCGGGTACGTCGCGTCATGTGACGCAGCGTCGCGAGCCGGATACCGTCGAGATTCTTTCCGGCGTCTTTGATGGCAAGACTACCGGCACGCCGATCGGCCTGCTTATTCGCAATCAGGACCAGCGCAGCAAGGATTACGGCAATATTGCCGACACCTTCCGTCCTGGTCACGCCGATTACACCTACACCCAGAAATATGGTTTCCGCGACCCCCGCGGCGGCGGCCGTTCGTCGGCCCGTGAGACTGCCGTGCGCGTGGCGGCCGGGGCGATTGCCCGCAAGTGGCTGAACGAGCGTTATGGCATCAGTATTTGTGGCTGGATGAGTGCTCTCGGTCCGATTGAGATTCCCTTTGTTTCGGCTGACGACATTCGCGAGAACGCTTTCTTTGCGCCGAATGCCGGGCTGGTGCCAGAGCTTGAAAGCTATATGGACAGCCTGCGTAAATCGCTCGATTCGGTCGGCGCCAAAATCACCGTGACCGCGACTGGTGTTCCCCCGGGTTGGGGCGAGCCGGTTTATGATCGTCTCGATGCGGAAATTGCCTATGCCATGATGGGCATCAATGCCGTGAAGGGTGTCGAAATCGGCGCTGGTTTTGCGTCGGTGGCCCAGAAGGGAAGCGAGCATGGAGATGAAATGACGCCGCAGGGCTTTGTGACCAATCATGCTGGCGGCGTGCTGGGCGGCATTTCGACGGGGCAGGATATTGTCGTCAATATGGCGATCAAGCCGACCTCGTCGATCGCCCAGCCGCGTCGCTCAATCGATCGTCAGGGCAACGCCATCGAAGTGGCGACCGAGGGGCGGCACGATCCTTGTGTCGGCATTCGCGCCACGCCGATTGCCGAAGCCATGCTGGCGCTGGTCCTCATCGATCATGCCTTGCGTCACCGCGCTCAGTGCGGTGACGTGGTGTGTGCGACGCCGCGCATACCGGGTGAAATCGCGTAATATTTCCATTTTGCCGCCCAGGCGGCTGATCATCGCAACAGGGAGAGAAAACCATGCAAGTTGATCATCACGATCTGTACCAGGAGTTTCCCGAGTTCAAGGACGGGATTGATGCGCTCAAGACCAGCAATGCCTATTTTGCCCGTCAGTTCGCTTCCTATAACCGCCTGACCGGCAAGGTCGAGGATCTTGAAGAGCAGGACATGCCGGTCGCCGACTTCACCATCGAAGACATGAAGAAACAGCGCGTCAAGCTCAAGGACGAAATCTACCATCTGCTGCTCGCCTTCCGCGCCGGCCAGCAATCCGTCAAGGCTTGATCGAAGCCTGTGCCCGATCCTGCATCCGGTAAAAT
>VIKE01000063.1 GCA_008080565.1 Rhodocyclaceae bacterium
CTCGGGCTGGCGCTGGTCGTCAGCATCGTCGCCAGCTTCAATTATTTGGAAATAGGTCTGAAATCCCTGTTGACCGTGGAAGCTGCCCACAGCATCGGCGAATTCGTCGCCGGCTTCTTCCCGCCCGATCTGTCGGCCGAGTGGCTGGCCAAAGTCGGCAAAGGCATCTGGGAAACGCTGGCCATCTCGGTCGTCGGCACCTTGCTCGCCGCCATCGCCGGCCTGCTGCTTGCCTTGCCCAAATGGCGGGCGCCGTTCAGCTTCCTGCTCAACACCCTGCGCTCGGTGCCCGAACTGGTCTGGGCCACCATCACCGCGCTCGCCGTCGGCCTTGGCCCTTTCGCCGGCGCGCTGGCCTTGGCCCTGCACACCGCCGGCGTGCTCGGCCGCCTCTACGCCGAAGCCCTCGACAACGCGCCGCCGGCCCCCGGCAACGCCCTGCGTCTGGCCGGCGCCCCCGGCGGCTTTGCCTTCCTGTACGGCACCTTGCCCGGCGCCGCCCCGCAGCTCATCGCCTACACGCTCTACCGCTGGGAAATGAACATCCGCATGGCCGCCATCCTCGGCTTTGTCGGCGCCGGCGGCCTCGGCCAACTGCTTTATTTCGAACTCTCGCTGTTCCACCACGCCCAGGCATCGACGGTGATCATCGCCATGCTGTTGCTGTCGATTGCCGTCGATCAGGCCAGTGCGTGGCTGCGGCGAAAAATGCACTGAAACACGGAGATTAATCATGCAAAACATCCTGATCATCATCAACGCCGCCCCCTACGGCAGCGAGCGCTGCCTGTCCGCTTTGCGTCTGGCCACGGCCTTGGCCGGCAGCGACGCCAAGCCGGCGGTGCGCATTTTTCTGATGTCCGACGCCACGGTGCTTGGTTTGCCGAACCAGATCGACGGCGCCGGCAACGGCTTGCAGGGCATGGTCGAGGGGCTGGTCGGGCAGGGCGTCGAGATCAAGCTGTGCCGGACCTGCGCGCTGGCCCGTGGCCTTGGCGAATTGCCGCTGATTCCCGGCACATCTATCGGCACGCTGGTCGAGCTGGCCGAGGCAACGCTGGCGGCGGACAAGGTGATCACCTTCTGATTTGCGCCGGATGAGTATTTCAATTTTGGCCGTTATTTCCGGTTGACCGTGGGAATGGCCGCGTTTTCGTAGTCGCCCAATATGCTGGCAGGAAGGGCTTTTCGGGATGTTTTGGTGGGACAAAATGTCCCACTCGCGGTGGCGATGGACAAAATGTCCCGGTTTTTCCTTCCGTCTGAACCCCTGATTCCCCATCGTTCAATGACTTACGCCGATGGCACATTCGTTGCGATGTTTTCCCCTTGCGACATGGCGTCGCGAACAGGAGGAAAAACACAATGAACATGAACAGGCGGCAGTTCTTCAAGGTCTGCTCCGCCGGGCTCAGTGGGTCATCCATCGCCTTGATGGGTTTCTCGCCGACACGGAACATCTGTCCGTACTGCTCGGTGTCCTGCGGCGTGCTGATCTACTCGACAGGGGACAAGTCGAAAAACACCCCGGCCGAGATCATCCACATCGAAGGCGACCCGGACAATCCGGTCAATCGCGGCACCTTGTGCCCGAAGGGCGCTGGCCTGCGCGACATGGTGCAGAGCGCCAATCGCCTGAAGTGGCCGGAAGTGCGGGAGGCTGGCAGCAACGAATGGAAGAAGATTTCCTGGCAGGAAGCCTTCGACCGCATCGCCAAGCACATGAAGGCCGACCGCGACGCCAATTTCATGGCGCAGAACAAGGACGGCCAGACCGTCAACCGGTGGACCACGACCGGCTTCCTTGCCTCGTCTGCGGCGCAGAACGAAGCGGGCTACCTGACGGTCAAGACGCTTCGCGCACTCGGCATCACCGGTCTCGATACCCAGGCTCGCATTTGACACTCCCCTACGGTGGCCAGTCTGGCTCCGAGTTTTGGGCGTGGTGCGATGACCAACCACTGGGTGGACATCAAGAACGCTGATCTGGTTTTTGTCATGGGCGGCAATCCCGCTGAAGCGCATCCCTGCGGCTTCAAGTGGGCGATCGAAGCAAAGAAAACACGCAAGGCCAAACTGGTCGTCGTCGATCCGCGTTTCAACCGCACCGCATCCGTGGCCGACTATTACGCGCCGGTCCGATCCGGTACCGACATCGCCTTCCTCGGCGGCGTCATCAATTACCTGTTGTCGAACGACAAGATCCATCACGACTATGTGAAGGCGTATACCAACGCATCCTTCCTGATCGATGGCGGCTTCGGTTTCGAGGACGGCATCTTCACCGGTTACAACGAAGAGAAGCGCAGCTACGACAAGTCCACCTGGAAATACCAGATGGGCGAGGACGGCTTCGCCAAGGTCGATGAAACCCTGCAGGACCCGCGTTGCGCCTTCCAGATGATGAAGTCTCATTATTCCCGCTACACGCCGGAGATGGTGAGCAAGATCTGCGGCACGCCGAAGGAAGCCTTCCTCAAGGTCTGCGAATACATCGCCGCGACGGCAGCGCCGGACAAGACGATGACCAGCCTCTACGCGCTGGGCTGGACCGAGCATTCGGTCGGCTCGCAGAACATCCGCTGCATGGCGATCATCCAGCAACTGCTCGGCAACATGGGCATGGCGGGTGGCGGCATCGGCGCGCTGCGTGGCCATGCCAACGTCCAGGGCATCACCGACATGTGCCTGTACGCGCAGAACTTGCCGGGCTACATGAAGGCACCAACCGACGCCGACAAGGATCGCGAAACCTATCTGGCAGCACGCACGCCCAAGGCACTGCGTCCCGGCCAGATGAATTTCGTGCAGAACTTCCCGAAGTGGTTCACCAGCCTGTGCAAGGCCTGGTGGGGCGATGCGGCGACCAAGGAGAACGGCTTCGCCTACGACTACCTGCCCAAGCTGGGCGGCGCGTCCGACACGCTGTCGATCTTCAATGCGATGTACGAAGGCAAGATCAACGGTTTCTTCTGTCAGGGCTTCAACCCGCTGGCCTCGGTGCCGAACAAGAAGAAGGTCGGTGACGGCTTGGCCAAGCTCAAGTGGCTGGTCATCATGGACCCGCTGGCGACCGACACTTCCGAGTTCTGGAAGCCGCATGGCGAGTTCAACGATGTGAAGCCGGCCGAGATTCAGACCGAAGTCTTCCGCCTCCCAACCTCGCTGTTCGCCGAAACTGCCGGCACCTTCACCAATTCCGGCCGCGTCATCCAGTGGCGCTGGAAGGCGGCGGATGCGCCGGGCGATTCGAAGGACGACACCGAAATCATGGCGACGCTTTTCCTGAAGTTGAAGGAAATGTATGCCAAGGATGGCGGTGCCTTCCCCGACCCGATCCTCAAGCTGACCTGGGCTTACAACCAGCCGACCAAGCCGTCGCCGGAAGAACTCCTGCGCGAAATCAACGGCAAGGCACTGGCCGACGTGCTCGACCCGAAGGACCCGACCAAGGTTCTGGTCAAGGCCGGCGAGCAATTGCCGAGCTTTGCCATGCTGCGTGACGACGGTTCGACGAGTTGCGGCAACTGGATCTATTCCGGGGTCTGGTCGCAGGCCGGCAACAACTCGGCGCGGCGCGACAACAGTGACCCGTCCGGCCTCGGCCAGACGCTGAACTGGGGCTTCGCCTGGCCGGTCAACCGGCGCATCCTCTACAACCGGGCCTCGGCCGACCTGGCCGGCAAGCCGTGGGATCCGAAGCGGACGGTGCTCAAGTGGGCCGGCGACAAGTGGGTCGGCAACGACGTGCCCGACATGCGTCCGGATGCTGCGCCCGACCAGAACGTCATGCCCTTCATCATGAATCCCGAAGGCGTGGCCCGTCTGTTTGCCCGCGACATGATGGCCGAAGGTCCGTTCCCCGAGCACTACGAGCCGTTCGAAAGCCCGCTCGAAGCCAATCCGATGCACCCGAAGAACCCCAAGGCCAAGTCCAATCCGGCCGCCCGGGTGTACAAGGGCGACATGGAAGCGTTCGGCACGGCCAAGGACTTCCCGTACGTGGCAACCACCTACCGCCTGACCGAGCATTTCCACTACTGGACCAAGCAGAGCCGCATCAACGCGATCATGCAGCCGGAACAGTTCGTGGAAATCGGCGAGGAACTGGCCAAGGAGAAGGGCATCGTGGCCGGCGACAAGGTCAAGGTGCGCTCCAACCGCGGCTTCATCAAGGCCGTGGCGGTGGTCACCAAGCGGATCAAGGCGCTCGAGGTCGATGGCCGGAAAGTGCATACGGTCGGCATTCCCATCCACTTCGGTTTCAAGGGGGCGACGAAGCCTGGCTTCCTCACCAACACCCTGACGCCGTTCGTCGGCGACGCCAACGTCCAGACGCCTGAGTTCAAGGCGTTCCTGGTCGCCGTCGAGAAAATCTAAGGGAGAGCTGACATGGCACTGCAATCGCTAGACATCAAACAGCGCTCCGCGACGACGACGCCCTCCACGCAAGTGCGGGAAACCATCGAGATCGCCAAGCTTATCGACGTATCGGCCTGCATTGGCTGCAAGGCGTGTCAGGTCGCCTGCTCGGAGTGGAACGACATCCGCGACGAAGTCGGCAACTGCCACGGCGTCTACGACAACCCGATGGACCTGACGGCGAAATCGTGGACGGTGATGCGTTTTACCGAGGTCGAGCAGAACAACAAGCTCGAGTGGCTGATCCGCAAGGACGGCTGCATGCACTGCGCCGACCCCGGCTGCCTCAAGGCCTGCCCGGCCCCGGGCGCCATCATCCAGTACAGCAACGGCATTGTGGATTTCCATCAGGAAAACTGCATCGGCTGCGGCTACTGCGTCACCGGCTGTCCGTTCAACGTCCCACGCATCTCGAAGGAGGACAGCAAGGCCTACAAGTGCTCGCTGTGTTCCGACCGGGTGGCCGTCAACCAGGCTCCGGCCTGTGCCAAGGCCTGCCCGACTGGCGCCATCCAGTTCGGCAGCAAGGAGGACATGAAGGACTACGCGGCCAAGCGCGTCACCGACCTCAAGGAACGTGGCTACGATCAGGCTGGTTTGTACGACCCGCAAGGGGTGGGCGGCACGCACGTCATGTACGTACTGCACCACGCCGACAAGCCCGACCTCTATGCCGGCCTGCCGGCCAATCCGTCGATCAGCCCGCTGGTCTCGCTGTGGAAGGGCTTCGCCAAGCCATTGGCAACGCTGGCCATGGGGGCGGTGGCGCTGGGTAGCCTGTTCCATTACGTGACCAAGGGTCCGAACGAGGTCTCGAAAGAGATCGAGGACGAGATCGAGAAGGAGGATGCAAAATGATCCGCGACCCGAAAGACCTCAAGCGCTACGAGCCCAGGGAAAGGGCCAATCACTGGGTGGTGGGCATCAGCTTCATCCTGCTCGCCCTCTCCGGTCTGGCCTTCTTCCACCCGGCGTTTTTCCCACTGACGCAGTTGTTCGGCGGGCCGACCTGGGCACGCATCATCCACCCCTACCTCGGGGTGCTGATGGCGCTGTCCTTCCTGGCTCTCTTTTTCCGCTTCAAGCATCTCAACAAGATGACGCCGGCGGATAAGGAATGGCTGAGCAAGGCCAAGCAGATGGTGGACGGCGACGACCACAACATGCCGGAGCAGGGCAAGTACAACGGCGGCCAGAAAGTCATGTTCTGGGCGATGGCCATCTGCATGCTGCTCATGACGGTATCGGGCTTGTTCATCTGGCGCGCCTGGTTCGGCTTCGACATCACGCTCGTCCGCATGGGCGCCGTGGTGCACGCTGCTGCGGGCGCCGTCATCATCGGTCTGATCATGGTTCACGTTTATGCCGCCATCTGGGTCAAGGGCACCATCCGCGCCATGTGGTACGGCACGGTGACCCGGGGCTGGGCCAAGCAGCATCATCGTGGCTGGTACCGCCAGATGACCGGCAAGTAAGGGGCAAATGACCGGGCTTGCAGGCTCGGCGTTGCGCCCGCTGGCCGTACCAAGTGTACTGTCTGCGCGGGCGCGCCTTGATCCTGCGGCGCCCGGTCATGTGCCGGAACGATTTAGCTTTACCTTGCGTTTAGGGGGCTCTGCGGAGCAATGTTCCGCAACCCCCATTTTTTTGAGCTGACATGCAGACCCAAACAATCGATTTCCATCCACCAGCCGAAGAAGCCGCACCGATTCTGCTGCCGGTGACCACCACCCTGTTTGCCGACCGGGCCGACCGCTTCGCTGCGTTGGCCAGCGGCCACAGCCTTGGCGACTGGCTGGATTTTCTTGGCCAGTTGAGCCGGGCCCAGCACACAGCCCTGAAAACCTTGCCGGTGCTGCCACTGCCCGATGCCGCAAGGCTCGAACAGGCGCGCACCCACGGCATGCCCCCGTTGAATCTCGCCGTTCGCCCGAGCGCCTGGCGTGACGCCCTGCGTCAGATCATTCGCGAACTGGACAAAGATGCACCGGAAGGTGCCCGCAATTCGCTCGATGCATTGCTCGCCGCTGACGACACCTGGCTCGACAAGCTGGCCGATGCGCTGCTGAGCGGCGAGATCGAAGCCGGCGACGCGGCCGAACTGCCCTTTGTCGCGGCCGCCCTGCAGGTCGTCTTCACCCAGCTGGCCAGCCAGCTCGATGCCAGCCAGCTGCAAAAACTCGACGCCCACGGCGTCTGCCCGTGCTGCGGCAGCCCGGCGGTGGCCAGCGTCGTGCGCCTCGGCGCCGCCATCAACAACCTGCGCTACCTGCATTGCAGCCTGTGCAACACCGAATGGAACGTGCCGCGCGCGTCCGCGCCGAAACCTGCGACGCCTGCAAGAGCTACCTGAAAATCGTCTATCAGGAGAAAGACCCGCACGTCGACCCGGTGGCCGACGACCTCGCCACGCTGGCCCTCGACATGCTGGTCGACGAAGCCGGTTACGAGCGCTCCGGCCCGAATCTGCTGCTGATCGGCGCGTATAGCGGCTAAAGCCATTTGATTAACCTTTCTGCCCGGTCCGGGTGAAAGCCATGAACGAAAAAAGACACCTTCCTGCGGTCGACCGCGTTTTAGGGCAAATTCCTGAATTAATCGAAGTGCACGGCCGCCAACTGGTCACCGGTTGCGTCCGGGCCGAACTGGCCGCCGCCCGCGAGGGCCTCAAACACGGCCTCCCGCTGCCCGACGAAAGCAGTCTGTTATCAGCCATCCACCGCCGCGCCGACGACGCCGGCCGGGCCAATCTGCGGGCCGTTTTCAACCTGACAGGCACCGTGCTCCACACCAACCTTGGCCGCGCCCAACTGGCCGAAGAGGCCATCGCCGCCATGGTTGACGCCGCCCGCTCGCCCTGCGCGCTGGAATACGACCTGGCCTCCGGCGGCCGTGGCGACCGCGACGATCTGGTCTCCGGCCTTCTGGCTGAACTGATCGCCGGCGGCTCGCCGGACATAGCGGCGACCATCGTTAACAACAACGCCGCCGCCGTGCTGCTGACCCTCAACGCGCTGGCCCAGGGCAAGGAAGCCGTGGTGTCGCGCGGCGAACTGGTCGAGATCGGTGGCGCCTTCCGCATCCCCGACGTGATGCGTCGGGCGCAGGTCAAGCTGCACGAAATCGGCACGACCAACCGCACCCACGCCAAGGATTTTCAGGAAGCCATCGGCCCGAAAACCGCGCTGCTCATGAAAATCCACACCAGCAACTACGCCGTCACCGGTTTCACGGCGGCGGTGGACGAAAAGGTCATCGCCGAAATCGCCCACGCCGCCGGACTGCCGTTTGTCATCGACCTCGGCAGCGGCACGCTTTGCGACTTCGCCGCCCACGGCTTGCCGGCCGAGCCGACGCCGCAGCAGGCGCTGGCGGCGGGGGCGGACATCGTCACCTTCTCCGGCGACAAGCTGCTCGGCGGCCCGCAGGCCGGGCTCATCGTCGGCCGCAAGGACTTGATCGCGAAGATCAAGAAGAACCCGCTCAAACGCGCCCTGCGTGTTGGCAAGACGACGCTGGCGGCGCTCGAAGCGACTTTGCGTCTGTACCGCGACCCGGATCGCCTGGCCGAACGCCTGCCGACTTTGCGCCTGCTGACCCGGCCTGTCTCTGAAATCACCGCGCTGGCTGAGCGCGTGCTGCCAGCCGTGCAGGCCGCCATCGGCGAACAGGCCACGGTGAGTATCGCGCCCTGCAGCAGCCAGATCGGTAGCGGCGCCTTGCCGGTCGAACGCCTGCCGTCGGCGGCGCTGGTCGTCCGGCCCAATTTCAAAAAAGCCGGAAAATTCCTGTTGACCGTGGAATCCGCCTTCCGCAGCCTGCCGACGCCGGTCATCGGCTACATCCGCGACGATGCCTATCATCTCGACCTGCGTTGCCTCGAAGCGAAGGATGAAGCCCGCTTCGTGGCGCAACTGGCACGGCTAGAATTCCAGCTTTAGCCAAAACCCAGGGTCTTCCATGCATAAATTCCTCTTCCTCAATGCCAGTACCCGCGAACCGGGCCACATCGGCAACAGCGAAACCCTGGCCCGTCGTGCCGCCGCCGCTCTGTCGGCTGATACCAAGCAAACCTGGGTCAAGCTGGCCGACCTGGAACTGCCGCCTTTCGTCGATCTGCGCCATACCGCAGGCACCTATCCGATGCCGATGGCCGACGCCAAGTCCCTGCTCGACGCCACGCTGGCGGCCACCGACCTGGTTTTCGTCTCGCCGGTCTACTGGTTCTCGATCCCGTCGCCGCTGAAAACCTATCTCGACAACTGGAGCGCCTGGCTGCGCGTCCCCGGCCTCGAATTCAAGGAAGCGATGGCCGGCAAGCGCCTGTGGGTCATCGCCACCAGCGGCAACCGCGAAAAGGCCCAGCCGATGCTCGACAGCTATCGCCTGTGCGCCGAATTCCTTGGCATGCAATGGCAGGAACCGCTTTGGGGCAAAGGCGGGGCGCCGGATGCGGTGCTCGCCGATGGCGAAGCGATGGCTGCGGCGATCCGCTATTTTTCGGGGCAGCCGGCCTAGATGGTCGTCGAACGCCTTTTCCTCAGCCCCTCCCGCGGCGAAACGCAGCGGGAATGCCGGCAGCTTGAGTTGCTGGCCGGGCAGGGCGTGCTTGGCGACCGCCATTTCGCCAAGGCGAACTGGGCCGGTCAGCAATTGACGCTGGTCGAGGCCGAGGAAATCGAGCGTTTCTGCGCCCATACCGGGCGTGCCAACGACCTGTCGCTGAGCCGCCGCAATGTCGTGACGCGCGGTATCCGCCTGAACGGGCTGGTCGGCCGGCAGTTCCGCCTCGGCGGCTGCTTGCTGGTCGGTGTCGAAACCTGCGAACCCTGCCGCACGCTGGGCCAGCGGCTGGCCAACGACGCCCTGTCGGCGCCCGAAGTCGTCAAATACTGGCTCGGTCGCGGCGGGTTGCGCGCCAATGTGCTCGTCTCCGGCTGTCTGGCCTGTGGCGATACGTTCACGCTGATCGAACCCGGCGAGGGCGCTGCATGATCATCGGCACCGCCGGCCACATCGACCACGGCAAAACCACGCTGGTCAAAGCCCTGACCGGCGTCGACTGCGACCGCCTGAAGGAAGAGAAGGCGCGTGGCATCACTGTCGACCTTGGCTACGCCTACACCGAAAAGCTTGGTTTCATCGACGTGCCCGGCCACGAAAAGCTCATCCACAACATGCTGGCCGGCGCCACCGGCATCGATTTCGCGCTGCTGGTGATTGCCGCCGACGACGGGCCGATGCCGCAGACCCGCGAGCATCTGGAAATCGTCGAACTGCTCGGCATCCGGCGCGGCGCGGTGGCGCTGACCAAAATCGACGTTGCCACGGTCAACCGGAAAAATGAGGCAAAAACGGAAATTGCCGAACTGCTCGCCGGCACCGCGCTGGCTGACGCGCCGATCTTTCCGGTCGCCGCCGTCAGCGGCGAGGGCATCGCCGAGTTGCGCGCCCATCTCGAAACCGCTGCGGCGGAGCAGGGCGAGCGGCAGAGCGCCGGCGGCTTCCGCCTCGCCATCGACCGCTGCTTCACGCTGTCCGGCGCCGGCACCGTCGTCACCGGCACAGCCTTCGCCGGTTCGGTCAAGGTCGGCGATCAGTTAATCCTCACGCCACCCAACAAGCCCGTCCGCGTGCGCAGCCTGCGCGTCCAGGATGCGCCGGCCGAATCCGGCCACGCCGGGCAGCGCATCGCGCTGGCGCTCTCCGGCGTTGAAAAATCCGAAGTCGAACGCGGCCAGTGGATCGTCGCGCCCGGGCTGCACGCCCCGGTCCGCCGCTTCGATGCCAGGATCCGCGTCCTCTCCGGCCAGCCGGCGCTCAAGCACTGGACGCAGGTGCACCTCCACCTCGGCGCCGAAGACGTCCCGGCCCGCATCGGCTTGCTCGGTGCCGACGAGATCGCGCCGGGATGTGAAAATTGGGCCCAAATTGCCGTTGACCGTGAAATCGGCGCGCTGGCCGGCGACCGCTTCATCCTGCGCGACGCCGCGGCCCGCCACACCATCGGCGGCGGCATCGTGCTCGACATCTTCCCGCCCAGCCGCAAGAAGAGCAGCCCGGAACGCCTGGCCATGCTCGCCGCACTGGCCGACGCCAACCCGGCGACGGCGCTACAACTGGCCGCCGAACAACAGCCGGCCGGCGTCGACCTCGCCACCCACGCCCTCAACCGCAATCTCGACGCTGGCACGCTCGGAGCGCTGTGCCAGCAACTGAAGCTCGAAGTCGTCGGCGCCACCGCCTTCGCCCCGAGTCGCTGGCAGGAACTCGAAGCCCGCCTGCTCGCCGCCATCGCCGCCGAGCACGAGCGCGCCCCCGACCTCACCGGCGTCGAACGCGACCGCCTGCGCCGCCTGACCCTGCCGACGCTGTCCCGCCCGGCTTTCGACGCACTGCTCGCCACGCCGCTGGCCGATGGCCGCATCGCCCAGACCAACGCCTGGCTGCACTTGCCGGAACATCGCGTCCAGCTCGCTGTGGCCGACCGCGAGCTGTGGCAGACCTTGAAACAGCTGCTCTCCGCCGAACCCTACGCTCCGCCGCGCGTCCGCGACATCGCCAAGGCCAGCAGCGTCGGCGAAGACGCCGTGCGCACCCTGTTCAAACGCATCGCCCGCCACGGCGACGCCTGGCCGGTGGCGCACGACCATTTCTTTACCGCCGAAGCCGTCGCCGAACTGGCCCGCAAAGTCGCCGCACTGAACCAACGCGACGGCTGCGCCCGCGCTGCCAGCCTGCGCGACGAGATCGGCGGCGGCCGCAAGGTGGCCATCCACATCCTCGAATTCTTCGACCGCATCGGCTACACTCGCCGCGTGCGCGATACCCATGTTTTACGGGGCTCGCCGGAGCAATTCGGCTCATGAACAACGGAAGAGATCGTTCCCCGGTGGGACGGCCGGTCTTCAAAACCGGCAGGACCTGTCAAACAGGTTTGGGTAGGTTCGACTCCTGCTCTCTTCCGCCAGCTATCGTTTGCATTGCATCCATGACTTTGTCGACTTCGCCTCGTCGTGCAATAGCACTGCCTTCGGCTCGTCTTCGCGTCCTGAATGCAATGCAAACGTAGCCCATTTCTCAAACGTTCGACATGGCCCACACCCCCTTCACCGGCACCATCCCCGACGACCGCCTCTACTGCCCGCGCCACGACATGTGGGTGCAGGAAACTGGTGACGGCGAAGTGCTGATCGGCGCGACCAGTTTCGGGATTTTTCTGGCTGGCGAGATCATCGCCTTCACCAGCAAACCGAAGGGGGCGGAGGTGGAGATCGGGCGGGGAATGGGCACGGTGGAGTGCCGCAAGACGGTGCTGGCGGTGCATGCGCCGGTGTCTTTTGTCTTGCTCGAAGGCAACGACGAGGCCGAGGAGCGGCCGAAGCTGGTCAATCTTGAACCGTATGGCAAGGGCTGGATGGCGCGGGCCCGGCCGACGCGCTGGGCCGAGGAAATGCTGACGCTGGTCGATGCGGCTGTCTATCGCCAGCACATTTTGAAGATTGAACCGGAGGCGAGCTTTGGCTGACAAACTGGCCTTCCTGATCTGGGCGGCGACGCCCGATTATCCCGAACTGGCCGTTACGCCGCTGATCCACGCGCTGGCGGCGCGGGCGCTCGATGCCGAGGTCGAAATCCACTTTGCCGGGCCGGCCGTGCGCTGGCTGGTCGACGGCGTCGCCGATGCTGCCTACGCCACGCCGGACAGGGAAAAGTCGATCGGCGATTTTCTCCGTGAAGTGCAGCAGGAGGGCGTCACGCTTTACGCCTGCGGCATGGCGCAGGCGCAGTGGGTGAATGCAGGGGAAAGCCTGCTGGCCGGCTGCCGCCATGCCGGGGCGACGGCGTTTGTCGTCCGCGGGCTCGATCCCGAGTGGCGGACGCTGACTTACTGAACCTGAATCAACCCTTGGGCTGGACGCGGCTGGAGGTTTTCTTGACGCCGCCGTGCTCGGTGTCGAAATGCACCATGAAGTAGGTTTCCTCGGTCGACGGGATGCCCTCGACGCGCCATTCCCAGATTTCCTCGCGCAGGTTGTCAAAGACTTGCTTCGTAGCCGGGGCGCCGAACAGGCGGCGGATGTCGTCCTTGCTCATGCCGACGCGGACCTTGCCGTAGTTGGCCTCGTTGAGCACCTGTTCGATCTTGCTGATCACCTGATTGCTGCCGAAGGTGATCATGTAGCAGTGGGTGCCATTCGGTTGCCGGGCGTATTCCCAGGTTGCCGTGCCGTCGTCGTTCCAGTGCACGAAGCCCGGGTCGCCCATGCGGGCGCGGACTTCGGCCTGCGTTGTGATGCCCGGCTTCATTTCCTGCATGTTGACGTAGTCGCAGCCGGGCAGGGCGGCGATGAGGGCCGTCGCGGCGGTCGTGATCCAGGCGGGAAGTTTCATGCGGGCTCCGATGGGGCGGTTCGATCAGGTTGTCGCTTTGCGCGGCTTGCTTTCATAATATCGGACTACCCTAATTTTCGGATATGCCGATGCTGCATCTCGACCCTCTCGCCGCCCACGCCCTGCTTCAGGAGAACCCTGAAGCCGTGCTCATCGATTGCCGGACGGAAATCGAGCACATGTACGTTGGCCACCCGGCCGGCGCCGAGCATGTCGCCTGGCAGGAAGGGCCGGACTGGGAGATCGATCCGGAATTCACCGACAAGGTCAAACGGATCGTGCGCAACAAGCTGGACCGGCCGGTGCTGATCATCTGCCGCAGCGGCCAGCGTTCGATCCATGCTGGTGATGCCCTCGAGACGGCGGGCTTCACCCAGGTCATCAACGTTATCGAAGGTTTCGAAGGGCCACTCGACGAGAACTATCACCGCGGCACGCTGGCTGGCTGGCGCTTTCGCGGGCTACCCTGGTTTCAGACGTAGGCGCTGGTGGAGCAGGGCGGCGATGCCGCCAACCAGAAGCAGCCCGGCCATGCCGAACGCCATGGTCAGGGTCGAGCCCCAAAGGGCGGGGGCGATGAGGGCCGCAGAAATACTGTTGAAACCTGACTGGAAGAAAGTCTGGCAGGAGGCAGCAAGGCCGCGTTGGGCTGGAAAAGGGTCGAGGGCGAAAAGGGTCAGGCTGGGCATGGCCAGCGACATCCCCGTCGTGTAGACAAAGATCGGCATGACGCTCCACGGCAGCCCCGGTGGCAGCACGAGATTGATGATCAGGTTGAAGGTTGCGGCGCCGCCCATGACCATGTAACCGAGCAGGATGGTCCGACTCGGCGATATCTTGCCGGCCAGGCGTCCAGACAGCCACGAACCGCAGATCATGCCACCCATGGCCGGGCCGAACAGCCAGAGAAATCCGGTTTCCGGGACGCCGAGATGGGTCATCAAAAAGACCGGTGCCGACAGCACGTAGATGAAGAATCCGGCGAAATTGAGTGACACTGCCGCGCAGACAAACAGGAAGGCGGGCGAAGTCATGACCTTCCAGTAGGTCGCGCCGAGGTAGGCTGGGCGTAGCGACTGGCGTTTTTCCGGGGGCAGGGTTTCCGGCAGCAGTTTCCAGCAGGCCAGCCACAATGCTGCGGTCGACACGACCAGAAAGGCAAAAACCGAACGCCAGCCAAAGAACATCTGCAGCCAGCCACCGATCACCGGGGCGATGGCCGGGGCCAGCGCAAACATCATGGTGATCTGCGACATCAGTCGCTGGGCTTGGGCGCCGTCGAACAGGTCGCGGACGATGGCGCGGCCGATGACGATGCCGGCGCCGGCCGTGATGCCCTGCATCGCCCGCCAGAACCACAGGTGCTCGATGCGCGTGGCCAGCGTGCAACCGGCCGAGGCGACGGCGAACAGGCCAACGGCGACAAGAATTACGTTGCGCCGGCCGAAGCGGTCGGCAATGGCGCCATGCCACAGAGTCATGACGGCGAACGAGAGCAGATAAATGGACAGCGTCTGCTGCACTTCCAACTGCGTGGCGTTGAGCTTTTCGGCGATCTCAGGGAAGGACGGTAGGTAGGCGTCGATGGAAAACGGCCCGAGCGCCGCCAGCGATGCCAGCAAAATGGCGATGCCGCGCGTCTCGCGCCGGGTCTGCAGCTCAGCCACGGGCGAAACGTCGATACTGGATGGCCTCGGCGACGTGGGCGGCGCGGATGTCGTCGCTGGCGGCCAGGTCAGCAATGGTCCGCGCGACTTTGAGAATGCGGTGCCAGGCGCGGGCCGACAGGTCGAGCTGGGTCGTCGCCTGTTGCAGCAACTTGTTGCCGGTGGCGTCCGGCTGGCAGCCGGCATCGACTTCCTTGGTGCTCAGGCGGGCATTCGGTTTCTGTTGCCGGGCGTGCTGGCGATCCTGGGCTCGCTCGACGCGGGCGCGAACGGTGGCTGACGATTCGCCATCGGTCTTGCCGGCCAGGCTTTCGGCCAACAGGGCGGGAACCTCGATGATCAGGTCGATGCGGTCGAGGAAAGGGCCGGAGAGCTTGCCACGATAACGGGCGATCTGATCGGGCGTACAACGGCATTTGCCTTTCGACGAGCCATGATGCCCGCATGGGCACGGATTCATCGCCGCGATGAGCTGGAATTCGGCCGGAAACTCGGCTTGCCGGGCGGCGCGGGCAATATGGACGCGGCCGGATTCGAGCGGTTCGCGCAGTGTTTCGAGCACTTTTCGGTCAAATTCCGGGAGCTCATCCAAAAATAAAATTCCCTGATGCGCCAGACTGATTTCACCGGGTCGCGGTGGATTACCGCCGCCGACCAGCGCCACGGCCGAGGCGGTGTGGTGCGGTTGTCTGTACGGGCGAACGCCGAAGGCTTCCGGCCGAAACTGGCCGACCAGCGACAGCACGGCAGCCGAGGCCTTGGCCGCTTCGCCCTGCAGTGCCGGCATGAGGCCGGGCAGGCGGGCAGCGAGCATGGATTTGCCCGAGCCAGGCGGCCCGACCATCAATAAGGAATGGTTGCCTGCCGCAGCAATCTCCAGCGCCCGCTTGGCTTGCGACTGGCCGCGAACCTCGGCAAGGTCTGCGAAAATTGGCTGATTTTCCGGGTTGACCGTGGCAATCGCCTGCGGCAGCGTCTCGCGCTCGGCGAGGTGGGCGCAGACGTCGAGCAGCGAACGGGCCGAGAGTATTTCATTGCTGCCGATCAGCGCCGCTTCACGGGCGCTCGCTTCGGGAAGGATGAAATGCTTGCCATGGCCGGCCGTCTGAAGGGCCATGGCCAGCGCGCCACGAATCGGGCGCAGTTCGCCGGACAGCGACAGTTCCCCGGCAAATTCGTAGTCGGCCAGATGCTTGCCGGGAATCTGCCCGCTGGCGGCGAGGATGCCGAGCGCGATGGGCAGATCGAAACGACCGGACTCCTTGGGCAGGTCGGCGGGCGCCAGGTTGACCGTAATTCGTTTGGACGGAAATTCGAAGCCGGAATTGACGATGGCGGCGCGAACGCGGTCGCGTGCTTCCTTGACTTCGGTGTCCGGCAAGCCGACGAGGGTGAAGCTCGGCAGGCCACTTGCCAGATGAGCCTCGACCGTCACCGGCGGCGCGTTCAGGCCATCCAGTCCTCGACTGTGCGCGATGGCCAGTGCCATGCCGGTAGCCGGGCTACTGGCCCGAGCGGGATTTTTCCAGCGCGTCGACGCGAGCTTCGAGATCCTTGAGCTTTTCGCGGGTACGGGCCAGAACTTGCGCCTGAACGTCGAATTCTTCGCGGGTCACCAGATCAAGTTTTGAGAAAAAGCCGCTCATCACCATCTTGGCGTTTTTTTCGATGTCCTTGGCCGGCGAATTGGCCAGCAGGGCGCTGATCTTGGCGCCGAATTCTTCCAGTGTCTTGGGGTCGAGCATGATGTCCTCCGTGAGGTTTTCAGTTTAACACAGTGGAATTATTGCGGTTTTTGACGGCTGCTCACCTGTGGTGCGTAACGTTCTGTAACCGCACTGTAATGGTGCGACAGGATGGTGCGTGATCCGGTTGGAAGTGGGCAATCCTTTGATTTCGATCAAAAAAATGCCCTGGCACGCCTTCTGCTATTGCTGTATTGCACAAAATTCTTTTTTCACTTTAATCAATCTGTAGGAGAGAAAACATGAAGAAGTCACTAATCGCCCTGGCTCTCGTTAGCGCCTTTGCCGCACCGGCCTTCGCTGAAGAAGCTGCACCGGCCTCTGACCATGCTGTTACCGGTAACCTGACGTTGGCTTCGAGCTATCGTTTCCGTGGTATTGACCAGACCTTTGGCAAGCCGGCCCTGCAGGGTGGTATCGATTACTCGCATTCGAGCGGCGTATATCTCGGTAACTGGAATTCCAATATCAGCAGCGGTGCTGGCTTCCCGGGCGGCAATCTGGAAATGGACTTCTACGGCGGCTGGAAGGGTGCATTCGGTGACTTCGGCGTTGATGTTGGCGCTCTGTACTATTACTACCCGGGTTCGTCTTCCAATGTTTTCCTCTCCGGTAGCAATTTCCGCGACACTGGTGCCACCGTTTCCGGCAATGTCGACAACCTCGAATTGTACGTTGCCGGTAGCTGGAAGTTCCTGACCCTGAAATACTCCTACGCCATCAATGAATACTTCAAGCTGCCGAAGTCCGAAGGTACCAGCTATCTGGAACTGAACGGCACCTACGATCTGGGCAACGGCTGGGGTATCAATGGCCACGTTGGTCACCTGTTCGCCAAGGACTACGAGTACAACGCTACCACCGGTGATCGCAAAATCGACTACACGGACTGGAAGCTGGGCGTGACCAAGGATATCAGCGGCTGGGTAATCGGCCTGGCTTATGTTGGCACCGATGCCAAGGGCGATTGCGGTTCCACCGAGTTCTACTGCTTCGCTTCCTCCGTGAATCGTAACGGTGTTGCCGATACCAGCAAATTCAAGAATGGTGGTCGTTCTACCGCCGTCCTGTCCGTATCCAAGTCGTTCTAAGCAAGCTTAAAACCTCCCCCGCTTGTGCACCGGCCGGCGCCGGCGGGGGAATTACAAGTCTCAACTTTCTGGGGAACTAGCCATCATGAAATTCGTTACCGCCATCATCAAGCCGTTCAAGCTTGACGAAGTGCGTGAAGCGTTGTCCGCCATCGGCGTGCAAGGCATCACGGTCACTGAAGTGAAAGGTTTCGGCCGGCAGAAGGGCCATACCGAGCTGTATCGGGGCGCCGAGTATGTCGTCGATTTCCTGCCCAAGGTAAAGATCGAAGCTGCCGTCAAGGCTGAGCAGCTGGATCAGATCATCGAAGCCATCGAAAAATCGGCCAGCACCGGCAAGATCGGTGACGGCAAGATCTTCGTCTTCGACGTCGAGCAGGTCATTCGTATCCGGACCGGTGAAACCGGTACCGATGCCCTCTAAGGAGCCACAAATCATGAAACGTCTATTTGCATTGCTGGCTCTGGTCGGTGCCGTCGGTTTCGGCGCTCCGGTCTGGGCTGAAGAAAAGGCTGCGGCGCCTGAAGCTGCTGTTGCCACCGCGCCGGCCGCTGCTCCGGCCGCCGCCGCCCCCGCTGCTGCTGAAGCCACGCCGGCTGAAGCTGCCCCGGCCGCTGCTCCGCTGGTTGCCAACAAGGGCGACAACGCCTGGGTGATGGTCTGTGCCGCTCTGGTCATCCTGATGTCGATCCCCGGCCTGGCCCTGTTCTACGGCGGTCTGGTGCGCACCAAGAACATGTTGTCGGTGCTCATGCAGGTCTTCGTGACCTTCTCGCTGATCTCGGTTCTCTGGGTGATCTACGGCTACTCCGCCGCCTTCACCGAAGGTAACGAGTTCTTCGGTGTGCTCGACAAGCTCTTCCTGAAGGGTGTCACGATTGAATCGGTTGGCGCGACCTTCTCCAAGGGTGTCGTCATCTCCGAACTGGCCTTCGTGATCTTCCAGGGCGCTTTCGCTGCGATTACCTGCGGTCTGATCGTCGGTGCCTTCGCTGAGCGTGCCAAGTTCTCCGCCGTCCTGGTCTTCATGGTCATCTGGTTCACGCTGTCCTACATCCCGATGGCACACATGGTCTGGTACTGGGCGGGTCCTGATGCCTACATCGATGCTGCTGCTGGCGAAGCTGCCGGCAAGACGGCTGGCTTCCTGTTCCAGAAGGGCGCGCTCGACTTCGCTGGTGGTACCGTTGTGCATATCAACGCCGCTGTTGCCGGTCTGGTTGGTGCCTACATGGTTGGCAAGCGTACCGGCCTGGGCAACGTTTCGATGGCTCCGCACTCCCTGACCTTCACGATGATCGGTGCTTCCCTGCTGTGGTTCGGCTGGTTCGGCTTCAACGCCGGTTCCGCCCTCGAAGCCTCCGGCGGTGCTGCTCTGGCCATGGTCAATACCTGGGTTGCTACTGCCTGTGCAGCGCTGTCCTGGATGTTCGCTGAATGGATCCTGAAGGGTAAGCCTTCCATGCTGGGTGCTGCTTCCGGTGCTGTTGCCGGTCTGGTGGCGATCACCCCGGCCGCCGGCTTCGTCGGTGTCATGGGCGCCATCATCATCGGCCTGCTGGCTGGCATCGTCTGCCTGTGGGGCGTCAATGGCCTGAAGAAGATGCTCGGTGCTGACGACTCCCTCGACGTCTTCGGCGTCCATGGTATCGGCGGCATCCTCGGTGCTGTCCTGACCGGTGTCTTCGTTGATCCGGCCCTCGGCGGCACGGGTGTCTATGACTACGTGGCCAACGCTGTTGCCCCGTTCGACATGACGACGCAAGTGATCAGCCAGCTGTGGGGTGTCGGTACCGTGGTCGTCTGGTCCGGTGTTGTTTCCCTGGTGGCTTACAAGCTGGTCGATATCGTTATCGGTCTGCGTGTGCCGGAAGAAGAAGAGCGTGAAGGTCTTGACCTCACCTCGCACGGCGAAACCGCTTACCACCACTAAGATTTATCTCTGTAGTCTCTCTCCCTTCGGGCACCCTCGGGTGCCCGTTTTTTTTGTGGGAAAGCTTTTTGATTTTGGCTGTTTTTCCCGGTTGACCGTGGAATCGGCTATCCGGCCACGCTGTTCCGGCGGAACGCGGGCTTACTTGATCAGCGGCAGGAGCTGGCGGAAGTCGTCGGTGCCGGCCTGCTGTAGCCACTCGAAAAGCGCCATTTCAGTCGTGACGATTTGAACGCCACCGGTCCGCATCCGCTCGATGGCGGCGCTGCGGTTTTCCGGCGTCCGCGACGACGTCGCATCGGCAACCAGATAGACCTCGAAACCCGCAGCGAGCAGGCCGAAAGCCGTTTGCAGGACGCAAACATGCGTTTCCGTGCCGGTCAGCAGGACTTGCGGCCGCTTGGCGGCGCGTAGCAGATCAATAACACCAGGTTCGGCGGCGCACGAGAAATGCGTTTTTTCGAAGAATTGGGCGTCGACCGCAGCATTGCGGATAGCGTCGAGGCTGGGGCCGAGACCCTTGACGTATTGCTCGGAAACGAAGGCCGGCACGCCGAGTTGCCGCGCCCCTTCGAGCAGGCGAACCGAATTGGCAGTGACTCGCTCGCGATCGTGGATGGCCGGCGCCAGCTTTTTCTGGATATCGACAACGAGCAGCAGCGAATCGGCGCGGCGAATCAGCATGGCTTATCTGAAGACGACAGTCTTGTTGCCATGCACCAGCACGCGGTCTTCGAGGTGGTAACGCAGGCCGCGGGCGAGCACGGTCTTCTCGATGTCCTTGCCGTAGCGCACCATGTCTTCCGGCGAATCAGAATGGTCGATGCGGATGACGTCCTGCTCGATGATCGGGCCGGCGTCGAGCTCGGCGGTGACGAAATGGCAGGTCGCGCCGATCAGTTTGACGCCGCGCGTGTAAGCCTGGTGGTAAGGCTTGGCGCCGGCGAAGCTGGGCAGGAAGCTGTGATGGATATTGATGATCTTGCCGGCCAGCGCCGCACACAGTTCCGGCGACAGCACCTGCATGTAGCGGGCGAGGACCATCGTGTCGCCGCGCACATCATCGAAAATGCGCTGGATCTCGGCGTAGGCGGCGGCCTTGTTGTCAGGCGTCACCGGCACGTGATGGAAGGGGATGCCGTGCCATTCGACGAAACCACGGAAGGTATCGTGGTTGGAAATGACGCACGGGATCTCGATGTCGAGCTCCTTGGCCTGCCAGCGGGCGAGCAGATCGTAGAGGCAATGCTCCTGCTTGGAAACCATGACGACGACGCGTTTTTTCACCGCGCTGTCGTTGATCTGCCAGGTCATGTCGAGCGGCTCGGCAACTTCGGTGCGGAAGCGTTCGCGGAACTCGGCAAGCAAGAAAGGCAGTGAATTGGCCTTGATCTCGATACGCATGAAATAGCGGCTGGTCAGCACGTCCGAATGGAAACTCGATTCGAGAATCCAGCCGCCATTGCCGGCAATGAAGCCGGAAACCCTGGCGATGATGCCGACCTGATCGGGACAGGAGGCGGAGAGCGTGTAGAAACGGTCGCTATGCATGCTTGGTAACTCCGGTCGCCGGTGGGCGAATTTTGGTCAGGATTTCACTGGGTTTGCCGTGCATGACCTCGAGCAGCTCGTGGCGGGCAACGCTGGCAGAAAGCCCGCGCTCGACCAGATAGGCCATCAGCTCGGCGAAGCGTCGGCGACGCGCCTCGCCTTTGGGCAAGGTATCGCGCCGGTCATTGAATGAATCCATCAACGTCGAGCCGCAGGGGCAGTTGCGGAACAGGTCGACAATGACTTCACCGTCGTCGCCCAGAGACTGTTTGAGCCCCTGGGCGCCGTTCGGCATGGCGTTGGTTTGCGCCACGTAGTCGGCCACGTCCGTGAAGCTGCGGCCGCAGCAACGGCAACGCTTGGGGAAAGTGGTTTCGACCAGGGCCTCGAGACCCCGAATCAATTCCGGATCGACGTTGTTGCTCGAAGCCATGGCGGTTCAGGGGTGCTTCAGGCAGCCCGGGCGAAGGCCTTGTCGATTTCAGTGCGCAGGTCGTCGTAATTGAGCACGACCGGATATTGCGGGAATTCGCGGATGACGTTTTCCGGCGGGTGGAACAGGATGCCGCCGTGGGCTTCGCCGAGCATTGCTGTGTCGTTGTACGAATCGCCGGCGGCGACGATCTTGAAATTCAGTTCCTTGAAGCGCTTGACTGCCTCGCGCTTCTGGTCAGGCATGCGCAGGTGGTAATCGACCAGCATGCCCGCGTCGTCGTCTTCCAGCGAATGGCAGAACAGCGTCGGCCAGCCGAGCTGGCGCATCAGCGGATGGGCGAATTCGTAGAAGGTATCGGACAGGATGACGACCTGGTAATCCTCGCGCAGGTTGTCGAGAAAAGCACGGGCGCCGGCCATCGGGCCCATTTCGGCGATCACCTTCTGGATGTCCGGCAGGCCGAGCTTGTGCTCGCGCAGGATGTTCAGGCGGTAGGTCATGAGCTTGTCGTAATCCGGCTCGTCGCGGGTCGTCCGCATCAGCTCGGGAATGCCCGTGCGCTTGGAGAATTCGATCCAGATTTCGGGGACAAGGACCCCTTCGAGGTCTAGGCAGACGATTTGCACGGTTTGGCTCCAGCGGCGAGTTCGGGAAAACCGCGATTTTACCCGATGCAGGCTTTGTTTTTGGGCGGTTTTTCCGGTTGGCCGTGGGAGTTGCCATTGTTTTCCAGCGTGGAGTGCTTGCATTACTTTCATTTGGCCATGCAAGAAAAAATAGGTCCGCCAACATTGGCCAAGATCGAATATCCGGACTAGGATGAATGCGTGAATTAAGTAGTTT
>VIKE01000064.1 GCA_008080565.1 Rhodocyclaceae bacterium
CTTGAAGGCCCAGTCCATCTGGCGGTCCTTCGAAACGTGTTCGTGCGGGAAATACAACTGCATCTGGCCGTGACGGATTTCATCCAGGCAACCCAGCGTGGACATGTTGCGCATGCCCGGTGCCTTGGAGAAACGCATCATGCGCGCCTCGGCACTGGCGGCGGCGTATTCGCCGCGGGCGATGGCGCCGTAGTGGGCTTTCATGACCGACTTCCAGCCCGGATCGGCATTTTCGAAAATGCGGCTGCGTTCCAGCGCTGCCTTGACCGAGTAAGCGCCGGCGTCCTTGTCACGCTGGACTTTGACGTATTCCGGATAGGTCTGCTTGTAAGGCTCGTCGTATTTTTCCCAGGCATCCTGGGGCAAGCCGAAATCGCCCGACATCAGTGGCGGAAACAGTTCATTTTCCGTCACATACGTGGGGGTCCAGTTCGTGGTCCTGGCCAGGTCATACCAGTCCATTCTGTTTAGTACAGCCATCAATGTCTCCTTCTTTGTAGCAGGATTGGGGATCCCGCACTTCCCGAATCAAAGCGATCTCTGTCGCCAGGGGCACGCGGCAAATTGAAAAATATCGAGATTCCGCATATGGCTAAAGTTACAGGGAATGAAAGAAGCGGAGTATTAGACTTTGGTTTAGATGGGGTGCTTTTGAGGATAGCCCCCGATCGGTCCACATCGCGAAATGCCGCGGCCGGCCTGCTTGGCAAGCCGATTTCGCGTGACAGCCTGGCTTGAGTATTTCCACGGTCAACCGGAAAAAACGGCCAAAATCGAAATGTGAATTTGGCCAGGGGCGACCCTCTCGAAACGCCGCCGCGAGCGACGCCCGGTCACGCCACCTGATTGCTTTCAATCAGACCGAAAGAATCCGGGGGCTTCCTACCATTGATAGTTCTTCTCCATGAACAGCCGCAGGCAGGCCTCAACCGCCATTGCGTCATAGGCCGTGCCCTTGCGCTGGGAGATTTCCTGCAATGCCGGGAAGACGCCAAACCCGGGCCGATAGGGGCGGTGCGTGGTCATTGATTCGACGACGTCGGCCACCGCAAGAATGCGTGCAGCGGGGAGAATTTCATCGCTTTTCAAGCCACGGGGATAGCCGGAACCATCCAGCTTTTCGTGGTGCTGATAGACCATATCGGCAACCGGCCAGGGAAAGTCGATTTCCTTGAGGACTTCCCAACCGATTTTGGCGTGCGTCTTGATGATCTCGAATTCCGCATCGCTCAGTTTGCCCGGATTTGACAGAATTTCGGCCGGCACATGGATTTTGCCGATATCGTGGAGAATGCCCGCCATGTGCAGTCCCTCCTGGTCATCGGCTGACATCCCCATTTCCTCAGCAATTGCAGTTGCCAGCTTGGCCACGCGCCGTTGATGTCCGGCGGTATAGGGGTCGCGCATCTCGACCATTGCGGCGATCGCGGCGACCGCGTGATCGAGACTCAGTTCAAGCTTCTCCAGAATGCGCAAACGATCCCCGCGGGAACGCAGATTGCCGATGCCGAAAGCGAGGTCGCCGGCCAATTCCGCCAACAGCGCGATGATGTCTTCGGCGAACTCGTCCGGCCGGTGCCCATAGACAACCAGGACGCCCAATCCATGTTCGTTGAAGGTAAGCGGAAAGGCGGCGACCGCCTCGTAACCTAGTTGCAAGGCCGACTCACGCACCGATTGGCAGCGCTCGTCCTTCTGGATGTCCAGGCACACCACGGCCTGCTCCGTGCGAATGGCAGTGGTCGCCGGCCCCTGCCCTTCGTCAGCCGTGGTCGTATCGGGGCATTCGAGAAAACGTTCGGCAAGCTCCCCGATCGAAGCAACCGGCCGGATCAATTCGGACGCACCGGGCGTGACATAACCGACCCATACAGTCGGAAATCCGCCTTCGTCCGAAAGAACCCGGCACATATCGTGGATCAGCGCCGCCTCGTCCTGCGCGCGTACCAAAACCTCGTTGCAACGGCTGATCGTACGGTACATCTGGCCAAGGCGACGATCTTTTTCTTCCGCATGCCTGCGTTCGGAGATGTCGCGCACCGTAGCTTGTATTGCCAGTTTTCCATCAAGCGTCAGGGCGGTAAGCAACACCTCGGCAGGAAACTCTGCGCCATCCTGCCGGCAATGGAGCCACTCGAACCGATCGCTTCCACTCTCGAATGCGATGGCCATGTGTTCATGGGCCAACTCAATCGACTGTTCACCGCCCGGCTGGGTCGGCGGGAAAAGTGTCGAGAGATTCTTGCCAAGAAATTCGTCGCGCGATTGAAAACCGAACATGCGCAGGGCCGCCATGTTGCAGTCGAAGAAACCTGCCTCATCGAGCAGGATGATCGCATCCGAAGACGATTCGAAGACGGTACGGAATTTCGTTGCCAGGTTCTTCAGCGACTCCTCTGCATGCTTGCGCTCGCTGATGTCGCGGGCAATCCCGGTGGCATTCCATTTACCGTGAATCTGCACCGCGGAAATCGAAAGCTCGATGGGGAACTCCGTACCATCGCGGCGCAAGGCGATAAGCTCCTGCGTACGGCCGATGACCGGACCTTTCCCTTCGCTGGCGAATTGGGCCATACCTGTTTTTGCTGCCTCGCGAAATCTCGGCGGCAAAATGAAGTCGTGAAAATTCCGCCCGAGAATCTCTTCCCGCGGAAAGCCGAACATCATCTCCGCCGCCGGGTTCCAGGCAGTGACGATGCCACTCTCGCCATCGATACTGACAATGGCGTCGCGCGCCGTTTCCATGGCCCGGCGAAAGCGTTCCTCACTTTCTGCCAGGGCCATCTCGGCCAGACGTTGTGCCGTGATGTCGTTGAAGATCAGCAATGAATGGCTGGCCACCCCCTGGTCGTCGCGAACGACATAACACTTGGCAAGAAACAGCTTCGCCCCGACCTGTACCTCATCCTGGCTGATCGACGGGTCACCGCTCCGCACCACATCCTTGCGCTTGGGCAGCGGCCCGGCGCCGCGGGGGAAAACCTCCCAGTATGGTTTTCCTAGAACTTCCGCCTCACTCAGACCAGCCTCCCGACAATAGGCTGCGTTGGCCAGCAGCACGTGGAACTCCGCATCGTGGAGAACTACCGGATCCTCGATGGCGTCGAAGATACGGCGCCACATGGTCGGTGCTCCGGGAAAGCTCCGTGATCTGGCAGACTTACCCTCCCTCATCTCGCTCCTTCTCCGCCCGATAACGCCTTGCAAACGTCAGCTCATTTGCATTTTTTCGAGCC
Organism: Rhodocyclaceae bacterium; assembly: GCA_008080565.1. GTDB lineage: Bacteria > Pseudomonadota > Gammaproteobacteria > Burkholderiales > Rhodocyclaceae > Azonexus. The sequence goes on from VIKE01000064.1 coordinate 3,237, forward strand.
TACCAACCGGGCGAGAAACCGTAAATACCGTGCTTTCCGTAGTCAGATACCACTAACTGCAAAAAATGATTTAGTCATGAGCCAAACAACAGCACTCTGACTCGACCGACGCCCCGGAACGCGTCAAATTGTCGACAACGTGACATCGACAACACCGCCGATTACCAGAAACTCATCCTCACCCTGCAGCACCCCGGGCAGCAGGCCGCACTGGAAGAAGATTTTGGTCAGCGGAATGTTGACTTCAAGTATGTAGTCGCCGAACTCGCAGGCGCGTTCGCGGCTGCAGGTGAATGAATTGAGGTTGTTGAGCAGGACAATGTGGTGGCCACCAGCGCCCTTCCTGAGCACTTCGTGGTCGGCCAGGCGATTGACGCCGCGATAGAGCGTGACGTGCCGGGCGCCATGATGGCGTTGGGCCAGTTCAAACTGGCTGAAGGTGTACAGCAGATCGAACTGCGCTTCGAGTGCACTGGTGCCATACAGGCCGTGCGAGCGCATTTCCTGGTAGCGCCGGTAACCCTCACCGGCCGGGTCACGCAGAGGCTGGCCGTGGTAGCGCGGCATCAGGCCGAAACGTGACTCGACCCAGCCTTTGAGCACGGCGCCCTCGCGGCTGTCAGAATCGAAGCTCCAGCCGCGAATCATCCGGATGTAGTTGGCTTTCGCCCGACTTTTCCGACGCCCGCGCAGTTCTCCGCTCAGCCCCATTTCTTCAGGCCACTCAAGCTGGAAATGGATAGTCATGTAATCGCGAAAGACGTCTGCCCGCGCTTCCGGCAGCGCTGCATTGAGGCGCCGGAACAAATCACTATGCAGCTCGGCAACGCCGTCGATCAATAAGGGGCTGGGGTATTGCTGATAAGTCAGGCCACCGAGGACGACGGCCGGCAGATTGCAGCGATTGATCGGCAGGCGAGCCTCGCGCGGCAATGTCGCTTTGTGAGTTGCCCCGGCCAGAAGGCCGCCACTGTCTCGCAACGAGTCAGATAGGAGGCTGCCCTCTCCTGAGGCCGGTTTTGTCTCGCTTGGGCTCGACGCATTGTCGTCACCCCTACAAAGCGTAGGGATATTGTCGGATGTATCCGCCCCGACAACCACCGGCTCATTTTTTATTTTCATTTAATAATCAATCGATTACGGTCTGCCAGCCGACCTGGCACGCTACGTGCAAAAGGTGAGGTGCGACTCTCAAAGATTCCTTCGCAAATCGACTGACAGACTAAGGAGATTACACCATGGCTAAACTGCGTCAATGCGCCATCTACGGCAAAGGCGGCATCGGCAAGTCCACCACCACTCAGAATCTGGTGGCTGCACTCGCTGAATCCGGCAAGAAAGTAATGATTGTTGGCTGCGATCCGAAAGCCGACTCAACCCGCCTGATCCTGCATAGCAAGGCTCAGACCACCGTAATGCACCTGGCTGCTGAAGCCGGTTCGGTGGAAGATCTGGAACTGGAAGACGTCCTCTCCGTCGGTTTCGGCGGTATCAAGTGCGTTGAATCCGGTGGCCCGGAACCCGGCGTCGGCTGTGCTGGCCGCGGCGTTATCACCGCCATCAACTTCCTTGAAGAAGAAGGCGCCTACGACGAAGATCTCGACTTCGTTTTCTACGACGTTCTGGGTGACGTGGTCTGCGGTGGCTTCGCCATGCCGATTCGCGAAAACAAGGCTCAGGAAATCTACATCGTTTGCTCCGGCGAAATGATGGCCATGTACGCTGCCAACAACATTGCCAAGGGTATCGTGAAGTACGCGAACTCCGGTTCTGTCCGTTTGGCCGGCCTGATCTGCAACAGCCGCAACACCGACCGCGAAGACGAACTGATCATGGCTCTGGCTGGTCGCCTGGGCACCACCATGATCCACTTCGTGCCGCGTGACAACGCTGTTCAGCACGCTGAAATCCGCCGCATGACCATGGTTGAATACGATCCGAAGCACAAGCAGTCTGACGAATATCGTCAGCTCGCCAACAAGATCGTCAACAACACCAACTTCGTCATCCCGACTCCGATCGAGATGGAAGAGCTGGAAGAACTGCTGATGGAATTCGGCATCATGGAAGCGGAAGACGAGTCCATCGTCGGTCAGACCGCTGCTGAACTGGCTGCCTAAGCAAGACCCTGCAAGCTCCGGCGGGGGCTTCCCCCCGCCACTTTCAACCAGTACGTCGGCCACAGATTGGTGGCGACGTCAGGAGGAAAACATGACAACTCTGTCTCGCGAAGAAACCGACGCCCTCATTGCCGAGGTGCTTGAGGTTTATCCGGAAAAAGCTCAGAAGGATCGCGCCAAGCATCTCGCGACCAATGATCAAACCATCGAACAATCGAAGAAGTGCATCACTTCCAACCGCAAGTCCCTGCCCGGCGTCATGACCATTCGTGGTTGTGCCTACGCTGGTTCCAAGGGCGTGGTCTGGGGTCCGATCAAGGACATGATCCACATCTCGCACGGCCCCGTTGCGGTCAGTACTCCCGCGCCGGTCGCCGTAACTACTACGTCGGCACCACCGGTGTCGATACCTTCGGCACGATGAATTTCACCTCCGATTTCCAGGAGAAGGACATCGTCTTCGGCGGCGACAAGAAGCTCGCCAAGCTGATCGAAGAAGTCGAACAACTCTTTCCGCTGCACAAGGGTATCTCGGTCCAGTCCGAATGCCCGATCGGCCTGATCGGTGACGACATCGAGTCCGTCTCCAAGAAGGCTGCGGCCGCCATCGACAAGCCGGTTGTCCCGGTTCGCTGCGAAGGCTTCCGCGGTGTTTCGCAGTCCCTCGGCCACCACATCGCCAACGACGCGATCCGTGACTGGGTTCTCGACAAGCGCGATGGCGCTGCCTACGAATCGACCCCCTACGATGTAGCCATCATTGGTGACTACAACATCGGCGGCGATGCCTGGGCAACCCGTATTCTTCTCGAAGAGATGGGCCTGCGTGTCGTGGCTCAATGGTCCGGCGACGGCACCATTGCTGAAATGATGAACACGCCGAAGGTCAAGCTGAACCTGCTGCACTGCTACCGTTCGATGAACTACATCTCCCGTCACATGGAAGAGAAGTACGGCATTCCTTACCTGGAATACAACTTCTTCGGCCCGACGAAGATCATCGAATCCCTGCGCAAGATCGCTGCCTTCTTCGACGATTCCGTCAAGGAAAAGACCGAAGCTGTCATCGCCCGCTACAAGCCGATGATGGACGAGATCATTGCCAAGTACAAACCGCGTCTGCAGGGCAAGAAGGTCATGCTCTACGTCGGCGGCCTGCGTCCGCGTCACGTTATCGGCGCCTACGAAGACCTCGGCATGGAAGTCATCGGCACCGGCTACGAATTCGGCCACAACGACGACTACGACCGCACGATCAAGGAAATGGGTGATGCCACCCTGCTCTACGACGACGTCACCGGTTTCGAGCTGGAAGAGTTCGTCAAGCGCCTGAAGCCCGACATGGTCGGCTCCGGCATCAAGGAAAAGTACATCTTCCAGAAGATGGGCATTCCGCTGCGCCAGATGCACTCCTGGGACTACTCGGGTCCTTACCACGGTTACGACGGTTTCGCGATCTTCGCCCGTGACATGGACATCGCCCTGTCCAACCCGACCTTCAAGAACCTGACGCCCCCGTGGAAGAAGGTTGCTGCTGAAGAAGTCAAGAAGGCTGCCTGAGTTTCAGGAATTGGGAAAAAGTAGCGGCGACAGGTGATTGCGGACTTCGCGTCCTTCACCTGTTCCGCTGCCGGAAACCCTGATCATCAACCTTTCGCCTGGTATCGCAGATGAGCGGACCGGGCAAGGAGATAGCAATGCAAACCGCAGACAACATCAAGCCCTGTTACCCGCTGTTCCGCGACGACGACTACAAGAAGAACCTCGCTGAAAAGCGCGAACTCTTCGAAGAAGGCCATGGCCCTGAAAAGGTCTGGGAAACCTTCGTGTGGTCGACCACCAAGGAATATCAGGACCTCAACTTCAAGCGCGAAGCCCTGACCGTTGATCCGGCCAAGGCCTGCCAGCCGCTCGGCGCCGTCCTCTGCGCCTCCGGCTTCCACAAGACCCTGCCCTACGTGCATGGTTCGCAAGGTTGTGTCGCCTACTTCCGCACCTACTTCAACCGTCACTTCAAGGAACCGTGTTCCTGCGTTTCCGACTCGATGACCGAAGATGCAGCCGTGTTCGGTGGTCAGAAGAACATGATCGACGGTCTGGAAAATGCCAAGGCCATCTACAAGCCGGACATGATCGCTGTTTCCACCACCTGTATGGCGGAAGTTATCGGTGACGACTTGAATGCCTTCATCAACAACACCAAGAAGGCCGGCAACATTCCCCAGGAATACCCGGTTCCTTACGCCCATACCCCGTCTTTCGTCGGTTCGCACACGACCGGCTGGGACAACATGGAAGAAGGCATCCTCCGCTACTTCACGCTGAACTACATGGACGGCAAGAAGATTGGTTCGAACGGCAAGATCAACATCGTGCCCGGCTTCGAGACCTATCTCGGCAACTACCGTGTCATCAAGCGCATGCTGACCGAAATGGGCGTCGATTACACGATGCTGTCTGATCCTTCCGAAGTCTTCGACACCCCGGCTGACGGCGAATTCCGCATGTACTCGGGCGGCACGACGATGGACGAAGTCAAGGATGCACCGAACGGCATCACCACCGTCCTGCTGCAACCGGCCCAACTGGAAAAGACGAAGAAGTTCGTCGAGAACACCTGGAACCACGACATTCCGAAGCTCAACATCCCGATGGGTGTCGAGTGGACCGACGAGTTCCTGATGAAGATATCCGAAGTCACCGGCAAGCCGATCCCGGCCTCCCTGGAACTGGAACGCGGCCGCTGTATGGACCTGGTTTCCGACAGCCACGCCTGGTTGCACGGCAAGAAGTTCGCCATCTACGGTGACCCGGACTTCGTCATGGGCGTCGTCAAGATGCTGCTCGAAGTGGGTGCTGAACCGACCCACATCCTGGCTCACAACGGCAACAAGCGTTGGGCCAAGAGCATCGAGAAGCTGCTCGCCTCCAGCCCGTTCGGCGTCAATGGCAAGGTCTACGCCGGCAACGACCTGTGGCACATGCGCAGCCTGTGCTTCACGGACAAGCCGGACTTCCTGATCGGCAACTCCTACGGCAAGTACATCCAGCGCGACACCCGCCACCTGGGTGAAGAGTTCGAAGTACCGTTGATCCGCCTCGGCTTCCCGATCTTCGACCGTCACCACATGCACCGCGCCACGACCATGGGCTACGAAGGCATGATGTCTGTAGTTACCCAGCTGACCAACGCTGTCCTTGAGCAACTCGACAAGGAAACGATCGGCATGGGCACCACCGACTACAACTTCGACCTGGTTCGCTAATCGGTCTTCGCAATGCCCCGCTACCGGCGACGGTAGTGGGGCATACGCGCGAACCTTGGCGACAACATCATTAGGGAGCCGAAATGGCCAACATCATGATCCAGCAAGGCAGCAGCGGTGGGCTGGTGTTCTACCTTCCGAAGCGCGATCTGGAAGCGTCCATCGAATCCATCGAATTCGACACCGCCGAAAAATGGGGTGGCGAACTCAAACTGGACAACGGTGGAACGTACTACATCGATCCGATCGCCAAACCGGCTCGCTTACCGATTTCGCTGAGAGCAAAGCGCCTCGGCGCTGCCGAAGACTAAGCCCGTTGAAACCTGCCCGCCCAGCCAGCCGCTTATTTGATAACTGCGGCCAGCCAGGGCGGATTTAAAGGAGAGCATCATGGCAATGAAAATCGACCCCGACATGTGCACCGCCTGCGGTGACTGCAAGCCGGTTTGCCCAACCAAAGCGATCAGTTCCGGCAAGATCTTTTTCAAGATCGACGCCGCCATCTGTACCGAATGCGACGGCCACAACGATTCACCGTTGTGTGTCGACGTTTGCCCGTCGGGCTGTATCAGCCCGGCCTGAGTCAAAGAGTCTTGAGCCGAACGCCGGGGCAGCGAAACCTGCACCGGTGTTCCACTGAAGACCCTCTGTGGAGCACACCATGTCGAATACGCCAATTGCCTCTCGTGAAGCCGCTCTGCGCATTGCGCTGGCGGCCCGCGCCCTGAACGGTCTCGATGTTCGTGCCCTGGTCGGCGCGCTGATCGAGAAACTCGAAGCCCCGCTCACCGAAAGCAAGCTCGGCACACTGACGGTTGAAGACCTGCGCGTCATCCTGGCCGGGGACTTCGCCGAACAAGGCTGCCACGTCGGCGTCGAAGGCGAAGCGCTCAAGGAGGCCGTCCGCCTGCTTTGGGGCCAGGGTGTAGAGAACAGCGACTTCCCGGCGGTCGACGCCTATACCGATGGCGACATGCCCGGCTCGCTGCGTGTTGCCATTGCAGCCAATCGCGGCGAGACCCTGGACGGCCACTTCGGCTCCTGCGAACGCTTCCTGGTCTATCAGATCAGCCAGGACGCCATCCGCCTGATCGATATCCGCACGACGGTCGAAGCCGATACGGCCGAAGACAAGAATGCCGCCCGCTCGGCGCTGATCAACGACTGCCAGATTGTCTATGTCCAGTCAATCGGCGGCCCGGCGGCGGCCAAGGTCGTTCGCGCCGGCGTCCATCCGGTCAAGAAGCCGGAAGGCGGCAAGGCCCGCGAAGTGCTGGTCGAGCTGCAGGCTCGCCTGGCCAGCCCGCCGCCCTGGCTGGCCCAGATCATGGGTGTTCCATCCGCCTCGCTGGCGCGCTTTGAGGAAGATTTCGAAGAAGAGGAATCAGCATGATTACCCCGACCCTGCTCGCCCGGGTCGGCGAAGCCGCCTTGATCGATGGCAGCGCCGCCGCGCTGCGCCAGCGCTTTCCCGAACTGCACTTTACCGAATGCAGCGAAGACGACGTTTCGCCACGCTATCACCCGGCTTTCAGCATCGAAGGCTACGAACTTTTCTACATCTCCGGCGCCACCGGCCATTGCCTGGAAATCACCAACAACGCGGAAGCCGCCACCGGCATCCTGATTGCGTCCAAGGTCGATGACGAGTGAAAAGACCGCCGCCGATGCCGGCATCGGAAAACTGGGCCTGTGCTCAGGCTGCCGTTTTTTCCCGGAATACCTGAACGGCCGCCGCTGCGCGCCCGGCGATGCCTGCATCCGCGCCCACAGCGGCCGGCAGATCGACCGCTTCCTGCGCAACAATCCGGAACTGGCGCACGAGTACCTCAATGACATTTTCTGGGAACGGCGGGCCATTGCCACCCGTTATGCTGCGGTCGACGCCATTTTGGGGCTGAAAATGGACCCCGACGAAGTGGTCCGTCGCGTCGTCGCCATGCGTCTGGCGGTTGACGAGTTGATCGACATGGCCAGCGACCGTGACCGCGAGGTTCGGCTTTCCGTCGCCGCCCGCCTGCCCGAGCCGCTGCTCATCCGACTGATCAACGACCCCGACTATCTGATTCGCGCTACCGTCGCCCGCCGCCTGCCGCATGGCCAGTTGGCCAAGTTGGCCAAGGATCCGGAACGCGAAGTCCGCAAGGTCGTCGCCTCCCGTCTGCCGCCCTTTGCCCTGCACCTGCTGGCCGACGATGAAGAGCCGGAAGTTCGCGCCATTGTCGCCGAACGCGCCCTGCCCGGCCTGGCTGCCGCCATGCTGCAGGACAGCGAATGGTGGGTTCGCCTGGCGGCCGTCGGCAACGCCCCCATCGAATTTTTGCGGCCACTGACCGCCGACCCAGAAATTGAAGTCCGCGAAGCGGCGCAAGCCCGGCTCGCTGAATCGGAAGCTGCCTGACCACAAGGGAAAGTCATGAAACAAGACCAGGGTTGGACCGAATACTGTAAATCACTGTCGCCGGCGATTGTTGAAACCTGCGCCAAGACCCCAGTCAGCGCTGGCCCGGCCGCGCTGGTCAAAGCCCTGAGCAACGCCCTGCCCGAATGGAAATTTCGCCACGCGCTGGGTCGCGGCGGCTGGTACCGTCTCGGCGGCATCGTCGATGCGGCCGGCCAGCGGGTCAGCGACAGCCTTGAGAGCTGGGTCGAAAATGCCATTGATGAACGCGACGGCGACATCGCTCGACTGATTGACGACTTTGCCGGTCAGCAGCTTTACGCCACGCGACTGGTCGGCCAAACGCACTACCTCGTCGCCTCGGCCGGTGAGGGCTGCGACGATTTCCTGCAGCTGGAAATCGAAGACCTGCAGGAAATGCGCGTCCATCAGCTTTTTGTGAACGAACCGACAACGCTCGAAGAACTGGTCGATCCACGCGGCGGCAACGATGCCCCGATCCCGGTCGGCTTGCCCTTCTATGCATTCCGCCGCATCCAGCATGTCGGCAATTTCCTCAAGCGCATGCTGGCGCAAAAGCCGGAACCCGCCTCCATTCACCGCATGGTCGAAGACTGGAGCAAGAGCAGCGCCGGCAGCGCCAGCAACTACTACAACCATTGGGTCATCGCCACCCGCGAACACCTCGACCGCTACCACCAGCCAGTCTTCCGCGCCCAGCCGATTGCCACGCTGGCCGGTGAGCCGCCCGAATTCGAAGCGAGCGCCGGCACCAGCGGCCTGAGCCTGCAGGAAGCGCTGACCCGTTTCGACCGCGAAATGGGCTACCCGCTCGCCTGGTATTTCCACATGCTGAGCACCAAGGCCGTTCCCCACTGGGTGGCCCAGACCGTCGTCGAAGACGCCCTGGCCGGCTTCGCCTACCTGCCGCAACGCGATGTCGATGTGGTGCGTGGCTGGCTGCACCGGCCGTATTCGGTTTAATGGTCGGCCAGCCTGGCCTTCAGCTAGCTTCCCTGACGCGAAACCAGCCGGCGATGCTGCGGCGTGAATGGCGGGCCGCGAGCACCTGATGGGGAAACGATTCGCTCAGGAAGATGATCATCGTGCCGAATGTCGGGTTGACCGTGGCGATGACGGCATCGCCGGTCGGTGCGAAGAGGAGGAGTTCGCCACCGTCGCTGGCCTGCCAGGCTTCGTTCAGGTAATAAACCGTCGACAGCACGCGGTTTCGGGTCCCGGCCAGCACATCCGAATGCCGGGCGTAGCCAGCGCCTGAGCCGTATATGGCGTAGTGGCACTCATAATCGAACAAACCGAGAAAAAGCGCCGCGTTCAGCCCGACGCGCAGTTCTTCCATCCATGCCAGATAGGCTTGATCGACGCTGTCCTGGCCATCGAGCCAGCAGATGACGTCACCGCGAATGGCGTCGATCCGCTTTTTGGCCTGCCCGCGGCCAATCTGGGCGGCATGAAAGCGCCCGGGATCGTCATCCTGGCAACGCCCCAGCAATTGGGCGGAGAGTTTTTTCAGTAACGGTGCCGGCAGAACGATGTAGCCAACGCGTTCCAGTTGCTCGGCAATGAGGCCAAGGTTGATGGTCGAACCGCACTCGATCACCCGGGAGACAGTTCGCGTTTTGGCGTCAGAACATAGACCTTCTGCTCGACCCGAACCGGCTGGCGGATTGCCGGATCGGGATCAGGCTCGAAGAAGCTTTCGACATGGCTGAGCTCGATGTCGAAAGCGCTGGTGTACAGACTGGCAATTTCATCAGCCACGGCGAAGGGCTGCCCTTGCGTTTCGTCCTCGTCCGGCTCCTCGGTGGTCAGCAGCAGCATGCGGCAACTGGCGGGCAAAATGCGCCGAAGTTGCGCGATGTAATCACCGCGAATGTCGTCGGGAAGGGCTGTCAGCGAGGCACGGTCGAAAACGACGGAAATATCGCCCAGATCGGCGGCCGTCAATTTGAAGAAATCACCGCACAGAATCGCGATCCGGCCATGTTCCCACAGGGTAAATTTGCCGGCTTTCCGGCGCGTCGGCTGCAGCTTGTTTTCACGAAAAAAGGCGCGCACGGCCAGCGGGCTGAGCTCAACGCCGATCACCTTGTGGCCTTGCTTGGCGAGCCAGAGGAGATCAAGACTTTTGCCACAAAGTGGGACAAACACCCGGTCTTCCACGGTCAACCGGAAATTTGGCCAGAATTTGACAAGATGCGGATTTACCGCAAGTTGGTGAAAGGCGATCTCGTCGTCGCGCCAGGATTGTTGCCAAAGTTCGTTGTCACGCCCGGTCATGGCGGATTCTTCCCTTCAAATGCAGCGTTGTTGAATCAGGAAAATGTTCTGATCGAAAGACACAACGCTTCATTGATGGTCTGCTTCGCAATTGGCGAAGGGACCACTAAAAGAGCCATGCAGGCCGAAAAGGCACTCGCGCGGTTGGAGCAATCTGGTTGCCCGGTAACGACTAGCCTATCACCGAAATTGCCCGAGCTGCACGACGAAACAATTTGTCGCATTCGCTACATTGGCCCCACACCATCGTCAGCACAAAAAAATTTCTTCGCATTTTCAATGGTTTGCAAATTGGCACCATCCTTGCTGAAAAGAAGCCGAGGAGATTTCCATGACCCAAGCGGCTTTCGTCACCATCAACGACACCACCCTGCGCGACGGCGAACAGTCAGCTGGCGTGGCGTTCTCGCTGGCCGAAAAACTGGACATCGCCCGTCAGCTCGCCGCCATTGGCGTGCCCGAATTGGAAGTCGGCATCCCGGCCATGGGCGACGAGGAGCGTGACTCCATCCGTGCCGTCGCCGACCTCAAGCTCGCCCCGCGCCTCATGGTGTGGAGCCGCATGCACCCTGCCGACATCGCGGCTTGCGCCGATCTCGGCGCCCACATGATCGACATTTCGGTGCCGGCCTCCGACCAGCACCTCTCCTACAAGCTCAAGCAGGACCGCGCCTGGTTGCTGCGCGAACTGCCCAAGTTCATCGGCGCCGCGCTGTCACTCGGTCTCGAAGTCGGCCTCGGTTGCGAAGATGCTTCGCGCGCCGACATGAATTTCCTCTGCGCCCTGGCCGAGACAGCCGAGCGCGCCGGCGCCCGCCGCCTGCGTTTTGCCGACACCCTGGGCATCCTTGAGCCCTTCGGCACCTTCGACAAGATCTGCACGTTGCGCCGCAACACCGGCCTCGAAATCGAGATGCACGCCCACGACGACATGGGCCTGGCCACCGCCAACACGCTGGCCGCCTGCAAGGCCGGCGCGACGCACGTCAATACGACGGTCAACGGCCTCGGCGAACGTGCCGGCAATGCGCCACTTGAAGAAGTCGTGCTCGGCTTGACCAAGCTTTACGGCATCGAAACCGGCGTCAGCCTCAAAGGGTTCCCCGCCCTCTCCAGCCAGGTCGCCAGCGCCTCCGGCCGCGCCGTACCATGGCAGAAGAGCATCGTCGGCGCCGGCGCCTTCACCCACGAAGCCGGCATCCACGTCGATGGCCTGCTCAAGCACCCCGACAACTACCAGGGCTACGACCCGCAGGAAGTTGGCCAGTCCCACCGCATCGTGCTCGGCAAGCATTCCGGGTCGCGTGCCGTGCAGGTCGTTTTCGCCAGCCTCGGCATCGAATTGGGCGAGAAGGAAGCGCAGGCCATGCTGCCACGCGTCCGCAACTTTGTTGCCGAAAACAAGCACGCACCGGAAACCGCCGATCTGCGCGAACTTCTGACCTCCGTCCGGAGCCAACTCCATGTCTGAAGCGATGACCATGACAGCAACTGTACTGGCAGCCCCCGGCCTGTGGGCGACCCTCAAGGAAGACCTGGCCTGCGTGTTCCAGCGCGACCCGGCCGCCCGCTCGACACTTGAAGTGCTGACCACCTACCCCGGCGTCCATGCCATCCTCACCCACCGGCTATCGCACCGCCTGTGGCTTGCCGGCTGGCGCTTTCCGGCGCGCCTGCTGTCCTTCGTCGGGCGGACGCTGACCAATGTCGACATCCACCCTGGCGCCACCATCGGCCGCCGCTTCTTCATCGACCACGGCGCCTGCGTCGTGATCGGTGAAACGGCAGAAGTCGGCAACGATGTCACCCTTTACCACGGCGTCACGCTGGGCGGCACTTCCTGGAACAAGGGCAAGCGCCACCCGACGCTGGCCGACGGCGTTGTCGTCGGTGCCGGCGCCAAGATTCTCGGCCCGATCAGCATCGGCGAACGTGTTCGCGTCGGTGCCAACTCGGTTGTCGTCAAGGACGTGCCGGCCGACCGGACCGTCGTCGGGGTTCCCGGCCGGATCGTCGACACCCGGGTCGGTACGGCACGCCCTGAAAACGGCATCAGCCTCGATCACAATCTGATGCCTGACCCGGTTGCCAAGTCGATCGCCTGCCTGATCGAGCGCATCGAAATCCTCGAAAGGGAACTGGCGGAGGTCCGCCACGAGCCGCCAACCGATCACAGCGGCGAATGCAATACCTGTTCAGCCGGCGACTTGTGCTGTGAGCACGAGTCCATGCATCTAGTGAACTGACCCGCCATGGACCTACTCGACTTCTCCGACTGCAAGCTGTATTTCGAGGACGAACTGCCCGCCGAGGCCGAACGTCTGATCGCCCAGGCCGCTCAGGACTACGGCGACCCGGCAGCCGAACTCGCCCTGCTGCGCGCCCATCTGCTCGCCCCCGAGCACCTCACCGTGCTGGTCAGCCTGTATCGCTACTACTTCTATCAGCATCGCCTTGACGATGTGCTGATCGTCGCCGACCACGCCAAGCGCATCTCGGCCCGCCATCTTGGCATTCCCAACGACTGGCGGCTGATCAATGAAACCCAGCTCGGCTCGGCCGCGACCACCTCCTTCGGCCTGCTCCGTTTCTATCTGCTGGCGCTCAAGGCCGAAAGCGTCGTTCTGCTGCGCCTTGGCCGCATCACCGAATCGCGCGACCGCCTGACCCGGCTTGCCGCACTGGACAGCCGCGACCACCTTGGCGCCGCCAAACTGCTCGAAGTCATCGACGAGTTCCAGAGCGAAAACCCGGCCCCTGCCGAAGAACCTTCACTAACCCTAGTTGCTGCCTGAGGAAACCATCATGGACGATACCCTGACCCTTGCCGAAGCCATGGAAGACCTGGTTTCCGCCGAAGACTTTCTCGACTATTTCGCGGTCCCCTATGACCCGGCTGTCGTTCACGTGAATCGCCTGCACATCCTGCAGCGCTTCCACGACTACCTGTCGAAACAGGCGCCGAACCTGCCGCCGGAAGAGGAAATGCAGCGTGGCATCTACCGCCTGTGGCTGGAACGCGCCTATCAGGATTTCGTCACCTCGGATTCGCTGACCGAAAAAGTCTTCGCCGTCTTTCAGACCGTTTCCAAGCCTGATGGCGGCATGAGTTCCTTCGTGTCACTCGACAAGGTATTCCGCTCATGATGAACGCCAAGTGGGAGTACGGTGAGGCCGTGCGCCTCACCCGCAACGTCCGCAACGACGGCACCTACCCCGGTCTTGATCCGGGGGACTTTCTGGTGCGCCGCGGCAGCATCGGCTATGTCGTTGATGTCGGCACCTTCTTGCAGGACCAGATCATCTACTCGGTGAACTTCCTCGAAGAGGGCAAGATCGTCGGATGCCGCGAAGAGGAACTGATCGGTGGAGACGATGAATGGACGCCGTCACGCTTCGAGTTCCGCGAGAAAGTCCGCGCCGCCAAGCAGTTGTCGGTCGGCGGCCAGGTGCTGGTCGAACTTGGCGCTGTTGGCGAAGTAATCAAAGTGATCCGCGATGCGGCAAATGGCGTGACGTATCACATCCACTTCGACAGCCTGCCAGGGCGCGTCCTGCAGATTCCTGAAGCCATCCTCGAACCGCACAAACCGGCGGAGTAAGCAAATGCAACACGGCTACCTGGAACTCAAGCTTGCCCACGAACTGTTCAAAAAGGCGCCCGACACGCTGAGCGAGGCCGAGCAGGCCCGCCTCGGTGAAGTTGCCAGCAAGCAGGCTCGCCTTGAACAACGCATTCTGGCCAGCGCCACCGCTGCCCAGGTCATCGTTCCGGCCCCGACCATCGCCACCCGTCTAGACGAAATCCGCCAGCGCTATGCCAGTCCGGACGACATGGCGGCCGACCTCGAACGAATCGGTCTCGACGCTGACAAACTTGCCGAGGCCGTCGAACGCGACCTGCGCATTGAAGCCGTGCTCGACAAAGTTGCCTCGGCCGTTCCGGCGGTCACCGAAGTCGACGCAGAAATCTACTATCGCCTGCACCCGGAAGCCTTCGACCGTCCGGAAGCGCGCCTCCTTCGCCACATCCTGATCACTTTTTCGAATCCGATAGAAAAGGCGATCGCCGCAAAAACGCTTGAAGATCTACGGTCAACCGGAAAAAACGTCGAAAATTTCAGCCAGGCGGCGCTTCGCCACTCGCAGTGCCCGACTGCAATGGATGGCGGCAAGCTCGGCACCGTCAAGCGCCAGCAACTTTTCCCGGAACTCGAACCGGCAGCCTTTGAACTGGCGGTTGACGAAGTCTCCGAAGTCCTCGAATCACCGATGGGCCTGCACATCCTGCGCTGCGACGAAATCCTGCCCTTCGGCATGATGCCCTTCGCCGAGGCCTGCCCGCGGATCATCGAAAAACTGACCGAAAAACGTCGCCGCGAAGCCCAGCGCGACTGGATCAAGGAACAACTCTAGCCGCGCTCCCGGCTGATCGACAAACTCGGCAGCCAGAAAGCATGAAGCCCATGCGTTTTAGACATGGGCTTCTTAGATCTTTGACCAAGGCACTCATGGCCCCGGTGTTCGGCGTTTTGCCGTTGGGATGCTACTCAGACTTCTCATCAAACTGCGGCGGACTATCAACCATAGAACCTCCAGTCATTTAACAAAAACTCCGTTCTGGTGAAACCAGTTACTGCCCAGAACTCAATTTCAGAATACGCCTCTGATTCGGAAAGTCCACTCTATTTCTTGGCCTTTCGAGCAAATATTCCTAAGCCGGACTTCCTGCTCCGGATAGCTGTTGCGGCACCAACGAGCGCTCCGAGACAATCAGCCGCTTCCTTATTCCGGCTCCTATCTTTCGCTCGACTTCCCACATGGCCAAACCCTTGACCACAGCCACTTGTTCAATGGCTGTTACGACATCACCCAGTTTGGTGCAGAGATACTCAGCACCGCGTTCGATTGAAGACTTCACTTTCATTCGGCCAAATCTCCCGTGTGGTTTTGCGTGAATAATCCTACTGAAGTTGCGTCGCGATTAAAACCAGAAAATTTTGACAAGCTTCCCGGCCAATCGGGAACCAAAAACGAAACCTGGATGTACCAGGCTTCAGCAGCCTTGATGGGAACAATCGAGGGCGAACTATTGGCTCGATTACCGTCATCAATTGGTAACCATATTCACATTTACGGCGCCCCGCGAGTTGATGTGCATTGCAACGCTTTGTATCAGTTTGTAGCGACCACCCGGAACAGGCATGTTCGATGCTGGCATCGCACCAAGCACCAGACAAACTCGTCAGACGCCAATTAGCAGATATTTTTCAGGAGCATTGGCGCGCATTTTTGGCAAGAGTCCCACGGCAGACAATCGCAGACTTTCGGCTGCTCGACGTAATCAGCACCGACATGGACTTTGCCGCTCCCCTGTTGCCTGGGCGCCGAGAGCTTTTTCTGCGGTGGCGTTTCGTCGCCACCAATACCGTCGTGGGCCACAGGCGACCAATTGGCAAATGGCGCCATATCAGCCTGCTGCTCGACATACCAGATCTTCCGGGCAGCATCCCAGCGCGCCCCCAGCTTCTTGGCTTGGTCCTTCTCGGCGAAGGGAACCTTCAAATTGATACGCATATTGCTCCCTGTTCTGTTGCGTCTCAGGCGCGAATTATCGTGACCTTATCGGAACCATTACACCGATCCGGCCCCCGTTCCCCATTCTTCGAGGAATCGGTCAACAAACACCTCCATGTAACGATGACGACTTTCTGCCAGCTCCTTGCCTGTCTCCGTGTTCATGCGCCCTTTCAGCAAGAATAGTTTCTCGTAAAAGTGGTTGAGGCTGGTCCCTTTCGCGGTTTTGTAAGCCTCTGCCGTGGCATGCATGACCGGCGGCACATCGGGGTCGTACATCAGACGATTGGCATGTCCGCCATAGGCAAAGCAGCGGGCAATGCCGATGGCCCCGATTGCATCCAGTCGATCAGCATCCTGCACGCACTTGCCCTCAAGACTGGCCATCTCCGTCTTTACCCCCGCCCCTTTGTACGAGATGGTCGCAACGATTTCGACGACCTGCTCGATAACGCTCAGTGAGGCGCCCTCGTTGGCAAGCAGGCGCCCAGCCTCGCGGGGACCGACGGCATCGTCACCATCGTGGAATTTCCAGTCGGCAATATCGTGCACAAGCGCCCCCAGTTCGACGACTTCCTCGTTTGCCCCCTCACGCCGAGCAATCTGTTTCGCCAATTGCCAGACGCGACGGATGTGGTGCCAGTCGTGCCCGGAACTCTCTGCCTCAAACTTGGCTTTGATAAAACTTGCCACGCGCTCGACCAAATCCGACGCGTTGCATTGAGATGAGTCGCCCGACATTCCCTAACCCTCAGGACTTTCGAAGTATGGCAAGAGTGCCTTGGCCGCCTCAATCCTGTCATGAACACTGGTATCCGGATCATTCATAACAGCCATCAGGAAGCTCTTTGGATCGGCAAAATCACCGCCCACACCAGATGACGACGGTCGGCAATCAGTCTTCCGGCTTTGCTGCTGCGCTTCGCTACCGGGACGGAGTTTGTTATCCGCTGCGGGAGAGCAAGTTGCTTCTGTTGGAAGGAGCGTCAATACCCGTTGGAAATCTTCAGGCTTGATACTTTCGACGCCAGCCAGCATCGCCGCCTGCTTATCCAGATTTGGCGCCATTTCCAGCCACGTTTCGTCGACAAACATGCTTCCCATGCTTGGGTCGATGAACGCTGACCAGCGCTCGGTCGGTTTGGTCAGCGTCTGCATCAGTGGAAGGACACCCAGCGAGTCTGCATTTCCAGACACTTCAGCAGCCGGCCGAAATTTCAGTCTCGACAACGGGATATCGGCAAGATATTTGAGTCGGAGCGCATCCAGAAAAACCTGAGCCTGCTGATATGACACGGGCTCAGCCAGCGAAAACCAAATTTGATAACCATCTTCAACAGACACAGAGATGGCTGGCGCCGGCAAATCAAAATCTTCCTGAACACCTTGATAGAGGACTGTCAACTGGTCCCAGTAACTGCCTTTTTCAACGCTGATGACCATCGTGCGAAGCATTCCAGCCGGACTGACGAGGCTGAGTCCGACATTGCTCCCGGCCATCAGGTGCTCGGCAAGGATATCCGGCGTCAGTTTCCCCTCGCCAACATAATCCCGCTCGCCGTTATCGTTCGGCTGCCAACTCTGCCACTCCTGATCAGGAAGAAAATAGAGCCGGGTCAGTTCCGCAATCAGTCTGTTCATGAATCACCTTACACAAAAAGGGATATCCAAAATTCAATTGCGGGACGCTCGGCAGCTAGCGCAAACGGCAACTCCATGTCATCGATGTAGCTGCGTTTGCGCAGACTCAGTAACCTTTTGCTCGCAAGAACACGCGCCACGAATGACAGAAAGCAACAAAAAACCCGCAAAGCATTGCGCTGTGCGGGTCTTAGGATTCTCAGGCTTGGTGGGCGGTACTGGGATCGAACCAGTGACCCCTGCCGTGTGAAGGCAGTGCTCTACTTTAACCATAAGTCGCCAAGCCGGTCAAACGCGGGTCGGCTAGAATAGCACCCTTTGTTCCCGCATAGATCACGCATCCCATGAAGCCTGTCCGCACTCGTTTTGCTCCCAGCCCAACCGGTTACCTTCATATCGGCGGCGCCCGCACCGCACTGTTTTCCTGGGCCTATGCCCGACGCCATGGCGGGACTTTCATCCTGCGCATCGAGGACACCGACGTTGCCCGTTCGACGCCGGAAGCTGTACAAGCCATTCTCGACGGCATGCAGTGGCTGGGTCTGGAGCACGACGAAGGCCCGTTCTACCAGATGCAGCGGATGGAACGCTACAAGGAAGTGATCCAGCAGATGCTGGTCAATGGCAGCGCCTATTACTGCTACACGACACGCGATGAACTCGACGCCCTGCGTGCCGAGCAGGAAGCGAAGAAGGAAAAGCCGCGCTACGACGGCCGCTGGCGCCCGGAAGCCGGCAAAACGTTGCCAGCAGCACCGGCTGACATCCCGCCAGTCGTTCGCTTCAAGAATCCGAAGGATGGCGTCGTCGCCTGGGATGACCAGGTCAAGGGTCGCATCGAATTTGCCAATACTGAACTGGACGACCTGATCATTGCCCGCGCTGACGGCACGCCGACCTACAATTTCTGCGTCTGCGTCGACGACTGGGACATGGGTATCACTCACGTCATCCGCGGCGACGACCACGTGAACAACACGCCGCGCCAGATCAACATTCTTCAGGCGCTCGGCGCTGAAACGCCGACCTACGCCCACCTGTCGATGATCCTCGGCGACGATGGCGCCAAGCTGTCGAAGCGCCACGGCGCTGTTTCCGTCATGCAGTACGACGAGGACGGCTTCCTGCCAGAGGCTGTCATCAACTACCTTGCACGCCTCGGCTGGTCGCATGGTGATGAAGAGGTGTTCTCGCGCCAGCAGTTCGTCGAATGGTTCGACCTCGACCACATCACTGCCTCGGCCGCCCAGTTCAATACCGAGAAGTTGCTGTGGCTGAACCAGCACTACATGAAGCTGACGCCCCCGGCCGATCTCGCCGCACGGATAAAGGCCATTCTGGTTGCGCGCGGCATCGACACCAGCACCGGCCCTGATCTTGAGAAAGCGGTCACTTTGTATGTCGACCGCAGCAACACGCTGAACGTGCTGGCCGATGCCGTCGAGGTTTTCTACAGCCACGTTACGCCCAATCCGGAGTTACTCGCCCAGCACTTGAGCGATGAAGCCCGTCCGGCCCTTGCCGATTTCGCGGCCGGTATTGCCAGCGTGGCGTGGGAAGCACCGGCCATCAACGCCCTGATCAAGGAAATGGTCACCAAGCACGGCCTTAAAATGCCCAAGCTGGCGATGCCTTTGCGCGTCATTCTGACTGGTCAGGCGC
Organism: Rhodocyclaceae bacterium; assembly: GCA_008080565.1. Classification (GTDB taxonomy): domain Bacteria; phylum Pseudomonadota; class Gammaproteobacteria; order Burkholderiales; family Rhodocyclaceae; genus Azonexus. The sequence goes on from VIKE01000064.1 coordinate 22,205, forward strand.
AGACACCCGCAGTCGACGCGGTAATCACCCTGATTGGCCGCGACAAGGTTGTTGCTGCGCTGGTGCCGTACCTCTAAATAATCGCGAAAGGCCCTTTACAAGGACCAAGCAGGTCCCTATAATGCGGCCTTCTTTCGCGGCGGGGGTATAGCTCAGCTGGGAGAGCGCTTGCATGGCATGCAAGAGGTCCGCGGTTCGAT
>VIKE01000065.1:0-13126 GCA_008080565.1 Rhodocyclaceae bacterium
AGACATGCCTGCCCTTTCGGTGAATCTGCCACGGCTTCGAGGATACGCCCGACACCTGCATGATGAATACGCAACCGCAAGTCTGGCGACGGAACGCAGCCAGCAGCCCGTTCCGGCCATTCGACCAGACAGATCGCAGTGTCATTAAAGTATTCATCAAAGCCCGCATCGAGAAACTCCTCTGGGGACTCGAAACGATAAAAATCAAAGTGATATAAGTATAAGCTCGAAACTACGTAAACTTCAACCAGTGAATAGGTAGGACTTTTGACCGCGCCGGTGTGGCCAAGTGCCCGAATCATCGCGCGCGACAGCGTGGTTTTGCCTGCGCCGAGGTCGCCTTCGAGGAAAACGACCATCCCCGGTTGCAGCAATGGCGCCAGCATTTCGCCCAGGCGCTGGGTGGCCGCCTCGTCGGGCAATTCGAAAACGGCGGTAACATCGGGGCTATGCACGATCAGGACTCCACGGTGAATTACGCGGCGCTCAAGGAAAAAATCCGCGAGGCTGGCAGGGAACTCGGCTTTGCGGCCGTTGGCGTGGCGCAGGCCGACCCCGGCCCCGCCGTCGAAAAAATGCGGGAATGGCTGGCGGCGGGTTGCCACGGCGAGATGGATTATATGGCCCGCCATGCCGAATTGCGCGCCGACCCGCAGCAACTGCATCCGGGGACAATCACCGTAATCAGCGCTGTCATCGACTACCTGCCACACCGCGAAACGGCCGAAGGACCAGATCAAGCGGCCATTTCGCGCTACGCTCAGGGGCGCGATTACCACAAGGTCGTGCGCAGCCGACTGCAGAAGCTGGCCGATGCGATTTCCGCGCTGACCGGGCCGTTCGGCTACCGCGTCTTTTCCGATTCGGCACCGGTCATGGAAGTCGAATTCGCCCGTCAGGCCGGCCTCGGCTGGCGTGGCAAGCACACGCTGCTGCTCTCAAAGGAGGGCTCCTGGCGTTTTCTCGGCGACATCTACACCGACCTGCCGCTGCCGCCAGATGCGCCTGTCGAGGAACGCTGCGGCACCTGCACGGCCTGCCTCGACGCCTGCCCGACCAAGGCTATCGTCGCGCCGTATCAGGTAGATGCCCGGCGCTGCATCAGCTACCTGACCATCGAACTGGCCGGCCCGATTCCCGAAGAATTCCGCCCGCTGATCGGTAACCGCATTTACGGCTGTGACGACTGCCAGCTATGTTGCCCGTGGAATCGTTTTGCCCAGCTCGGTGACCCGGAGTTCTCGCCGCGTCACGGACTCGATACGGCGACGCTGATCGAGTTGTTCAACTGGACGGAAGCGGAATTCAACGAGCGGCTGGCCGGCAACCCGATCCGCCGCATCGGGCATGAGCGCTGGCTGCGCAACATCGCCGTGGCGCTCGGCAACGGACCTGCCACGGTCGACCGGAAAAAAGCGCTAAAAATGAAATCGGACCACGCGTCTGAGCTGGTCCGTGAGCACGTCGAATGGGCGCTTACTCGGCTGGAACCCTGAGACTGGCCGGCGCGTCGACAGGCGTTTCAGCAACCGGTTTTGCCACTTCGACGGGCGCCACTGGCGGCCGGAGCGTCCAGCCGAGAAAGGCGCCAGACGCCGTGGTGATGGCGACCAGCGCGAGAAGGATGAGGCCGGTCTTCGGGCTTTCCATGTTCACTTGGCGATGCGCTCAGCGCGCCACCGGGCGTCCCGCATCGGCACACCACTCGCTCCATGAGCCAGCATAGAGGCGCGAACCGGGCAGGCCGGCGATTTCCATGGCGACCATGTTGAGGCAGGCGGAAACGCCCGAGCCACATTGATGGACAACCAGGTCGGGCGGCGAACCGGCGAGGATGGCCAACCATTCGGCACGCAGTTCGGCCGCCGGCTTGAAACGGCCATCGGGCAACAGGTTGTCCTTGAAAAAACGATTGACCGCGCCGGGGATATGGCCGCCGACCGGATCGATGGTTTCGTTCTCGCCACGAAAACGGTCCGGGCCGCGCCCGTCGACCAGATGCATGTTGGGCGTTTCGATGCGCTCCAGTACGTAATCGGCTTCGACCAGATGATCCTGCGCCAGGGGGATGAAAACATGCGGCGACGTAGTCGGCACGACCGTGGTCAGCGTGCCGCCGGCGGCCTGCCAGGCCTGCAGTCCGCCATCGAGCAGCGCCACGCGGTCGTGCCCAAGCCAGCGCAGCAGCCACCACAGACGGCCGGCAATCATGCCCTGGGCGTCGTCGTAGACCACGACTTGCGTCGTCGCCCCAATGCCGACTTCACCCAGCCGTTGCGCCAGTTTCTCGGGGTCGGGTAGCGGATGACGGCCATTGCAGCCGGTCATCGGCCCGGACAGATCACGGTCGCAATGCAGGAAGACAGCACCCGGAATGTGGCCCTCGGCGTAAACGCGCTCGCCGTAGCCGATATCAGCCAACTGGTGGCGAACATCGACGACCAGCCAACCGGGGTCGTCGACATGCGCCTGCAGCGTCGCGACATCGACCAGCGTCGTGAAGCTCATGCGGGATCAGCCCAGCCAGGCCTTCGCCTCGTCGACGTTCTCGAAGACTTCAACGTCGGCATTGACGAAGGTCTGCGACAGCCAGGCGCTCCACGTCACCCACTGGCTGTCGGTGACAACCGCGACGCGCTTGAAATCGTTGGCATGGGCGCGCGAGAACTTGATTTCCTCCCAGGCCACATCGAGCGTCAGGCCGGCCATCTGGCTCAGGTCGAAGCAGAGATCGACCGGGCCTTCGAACTTGACCTTGAAATTGACGACTTCCTCAAACTCCTTGTAATCGGCCAAAGTGAATTCGCCGAACACGGCCACGCTGACACGGCTCGGTTGGTGGTCGATAACGATCATGGTTTTGCTCCGTTGTTGGTTTTGTCTGAAGAAAGTTTAATCCTGTTCGACCGGGCTGGCGCGGGAAAAGTGCGTGGCTGCGATGCCTGACAGAATAATCAGTCCGATTGCCGCCCACGCCGAGGCATCGAGCACCTCGCCCCAGAAGGCCATGCCGAACAGGCTGGAGAAGATGACCGTGCTGTAGGCCAGTGCCGCCGACATCAGCGTCTTGCCGCGCGTGTAGGCGCGCGTCATGGCAAGTTGGGCGACCGTGGCGAAGCCGGCGACGCCCAGCAGCAGCAGGCCGCTTTTGAGGTCGACCGCGTGCATGTCGCTGAAAACCAGCCAGGCGCCGGCGCCAACCGACGAGACCAGCGAAAAATAGAACACCGTGCGCATTTCCGGCTCGCCACGTGCGCCGAGTTCGCGCACGCTGAAATAGGCCATGCCGGCCATGACGCCGGAGGCCAGGCCTATCAGGCCACCAACCAGCTGATCGGCGTGCAGGGTTGGCTTGAGCAGCATGACGACGCCGACCAACCCGAGGACCAGTGCCCCCATGATCCCCTTGCGCAGCTGCATGCCGGCGAAGCCGAGGTAAAGCGCCAGGAAGATGGCCGAGGTGTAGTTGAGGGTCACGGCCGTCGCCAGCGGCAGCAACGTGATGGCGTAGAAATAGGCGAACAGGGCGATGAAGCCGACGGCGCCACGCGTCACCTGCCAGCGCAGGTGTGGCGTGGCGAGCGGCACGCCGTTCAGGCGAACCAGCCCGAACATCAGGATCAGCGAGATGAAGCTGCGGTAAAAAGTGATCTCGACCGCCGAATGGGTCTGCGCCGCGAACTTGACGCAGACGCCCATGCAGGCAAACAGGAAACTGGCGGCGATCATCCACAGGGATTGCATGAAACGGTGGCTCTAAAAAATGTAAAAGGCGGCGGATTTTACCCCGCCGCCTTTGAAATCAGCCTTCCACGGTCAACCCGAAAAAAGGCTCAAAATTGAAATTTCAGCGCGTCTCGATGGCCGACTGCATGATCCGTCGATAGAACTCATGGAAGTGCTGCATGCCATCTTCCATCGGGCTTTGATACGGCCCGACCTCGCTGCGCCCTTCCTTCATCAGCGCGTAGCGACCGCGGTCCATGCGCTCGCCGATGTCGTCGTCCTCGATCGCCGTTTCCATGTATCGAAATCGACGACATCCTCCGGGTAATAGAACTCGACGACATTGAGCGTCTTGTTCACACCCTGCGGAATCAGCGTCGATACAACCAGCACGTGCGGATACCACTCGACCATGATGTTCGGGAAGTAGGTCAGCCAGATGGCGCCATGTTCAGGCGTCTTGCCTTCCGTCCCGTAAATGTCGAGAACCGCCTTCTGCCAGCGCTCGTAAGCCCTGGAACCGGATTTCTGCAGCGAGGTAATGCCGACGCGCTGCACCGAATACCAGTCGCCGAACTGCCAGGTCAGGTCGTCGCAGGTGACGAAGTTGCCGAGGCCCGGGTGGTAAGGCGCAACGTGGTAATCCTCGAGATAGACCTCGATGAAGGTCTTCCAGTTGTAATTGCACTCGTGCATCTCGACACATGGTCTAGCTTGTAGCCCGTGAAATCGAGTTCCGGCGCGACCTTCATGCCGGCCAGATCGCCATTGGCCGAACGCGGCCCCTTGAAGAGCAACCCATTCCAGCTTTCCAGCTTGGCCTTGTTCAGGTTGAGACAGGGATTCTGCGGAAAATGCGGCGCGCCGATCAGGTCGCCGCCCTGGTCGTAAGTCCACCGATGAATCGGACAGACAATCGGCCCGTTCAGCGTACCCGACCCCTGCAGCATGATCGCCTGGCGATGGCGGCAGACGTTCGACATCTGCCAGCTGCCGGCGTTTGGCCCTGCGCCGCCGCCGTTGAGCAGCACCCGGACCGGCATCGAAGATGAGCTTCTTCTCCAGCTCAAAAATCTTCTCGTCAAAATACCAGTCCACCGGCAGTTGGGAAACTGCGGGGGCCAACCGGGACAGAGTCGCCAAGTCGGACATTCCAAGCCTCCAGCGGGGTTAAAAAGGGGTATGTATTTTACCCCGATATTTGACCAAGCGCCCCTTGATAGAGTATTTTCGCGTGTTTCCTTGATCGCCTCAAACATGGCCACAAAGCCCATCGCCGACATGAAATTCGAGACGGCACTCGCCGAGCTTGAAAACATCGTCTCCAGCATGGAAGGCGGCAAACTCGAGCTCGAAGCCTCGATTGCCGCCTACAAGCGCGGCATGGAACTCATGAAGCACTGCCAGGCCCAGCTCACCAACGCCGAAGAACAGATCCGCATTCTCGAAAACGGCGAATTCAAGGACGTCGACCGCAAGACGCTGGAGGCTCAATGAGCGCCACCCCGTTTGCCGAATGGATGGCCGTCACCCAGGACCGCGCCGAATCCGCCCTCGCCCGCTTTCTGCCAGGCAGTGACTGCATCCCCGCCCGCCTGCGTGTCCGCCCGCTGCTCGCCCATGCGGCAGGCCAACTGACCGGCGCCACGCCGGACAAGCTGGACATCGTCGCCAGCGCTGTCGAAATGATCCACGCCTACTCGCTGGTCCATGACGACCTGCCGTGCATGGACGACGACGTGCTGCGCCGCGGCCGGCCGACCTGCCACGTCGAGTTCGACGAACCGACTGCCCTGCTCGTCGGCGACAGCCTGCAGACGCTAGCCTTCGAACTGCTCGCCAGCCAGCCCATCGGCGAAGCGAAACAGCAGCTCGAAATGATCGCCCTGCTTGCCCATGCCAGCGGTTCGCGCGGCATGGCCGGCGGCCAGGCCATCGACCTCGCCTCGGTCGGCCAACCGCTCAACCAGCCCGAACTGGAGCTCATGCACGCCCTGAAGACCGGCGCCCTGATCCGCGCCGCCGTGCTGCTCGGCGCCTTGGCCGGAAATCCGCTGTCGGCCGAGGAACGCGCCAATCTCGACCGCTTCGCCAAGCGCGCCGGCCTGCTCTTCCAGGTCGTTGACGACATCCTCGACTGTACGGCGAGCACAGCCACCCTCGGCAAGACCGCCGGCAAGGACGAAGCGGCCGCCAAGCCGACCTACGTCAGCCTGCTCGGCCTCGAAGCAGCCCGCGCCTATGCCGACGAACTGCGCAGCGAAGCCCTCGACGCCCTCTCCATTTTCGGTGAACGGGCAGCTCGCCTGACCCAACTGGCCGACTTCATCTGCCATCGGCAATTCTAATGACCGCATCCCGCCTGCTTGAAAGCATCAACAGCCCGGCCGACCTGCGCCGCCTGGACCGCAAGCAATTGCCGCAACTGGCGACCGAATTGCGCGCCTTCCTCATCGACTCCGTATCGAAGACGGGCGGTCACCTGTCGTCCAACCTCGGCACGGTCGAACTGACCATCGCCCTGCACGCCGTCTTCAATACCCCCGAAGACCGCCTGGTCTGGGACGTCGGCCACCAGTGCTACGCCCACAAGGTGCTCACCGGCCGTCGCGAAGGCATGAGCACGCTGCGCATGCACGGCGGCGTCTCCGGTTTCCCGAAACGTGCCGAGAGCCCGTACGACACCTTCGGCGTCGGCCATTCGTCGACCTCGATCTCGGCCGCCCTCGGCATGGCGCTGGCCGCCAAGCACAAGGGTGAGGACCGCAAGGCCATCGCCATCATCGGCGACGGCGCGATGTCGGCCGGCATGGCCTTCGAAGCCATGAACAATGCCGGCGTCGTCGATACCGACATGCTGGTCATCCTTAACGACAACGAAATGTCGATCTCGCCGCCGGTCGGCGCGCTCAACAACATCCTGACCCGCCTGACCTCGAGCAAGACCTACAACGCCGCCCGCGAAGCTGGTCGCCACATGCTCGGCTTCGCCCCGCCGCTGCTCGAACTGGCGCGCCGCGCCGAAGAGCACGTCAAGGGCATGATTGCCCCGGGCACACTGTTCGAGGAATTCGGCTTCCACTACTACGGCCCGATCGACGGCCACGACCTCGACGCCCTGATCCCGACGCTGGAAAACCTCAAGAAGCTCAAGGGTCCGAAGTTCCTGCACGTCATCACCAAGAAAGGCCAAGGCTACAAGCTGGCCGAAAACGACCCGATTCTTTACCACGGCGTCGGCAAATTCGCCGCCTGCGATGGCATCCAGTCGGCCAAGGGTCCGGCCAAGCTGACCTACACGCAGGTTTTCGGCGACTGGCTGTGCGACATGGCCAAGGCCGATTCGCGCCTCGTCGCCATCACCCCGGCCATGCGCGAAGGCTCGGGCATGGTGCGCTTCTCGGCCGAACATGCCGACCGCTACTTCGATGTCGGCATTGCCGAACAACATGCTGTGACCTTCGCCGCCGGCCTGGCCTGCGAAGGCCTCAAGCCGGTCGTCGCCATCTATTCGACCTTCCTGCAGCGTGGTTACGACCAACTCGTGCACGACGTAGCGCTACAGAATTTACCGGTGATTTTCGCGGTTGACCGTGGCGGTCTGGTCGGCGCAGATGGTCCGACGCACCACGGCACCTTTGACCTCTCCTTCGTCACCTGCATCCCGAACATGGTCGTCATGGCCCCGTCCGACGAAGCCGAATGCCGCCAGATGCTGTCCACCGCCTATGGGCTGGATTGCCCGAGCATGGTCCGTTATCCGCGCGGCGGCGGCACCGGCAAAATACCGCACTGTAGTCTCGACTCCTTGCCCGTCGGCAAGGGCGAAATTCGCCGCCAGGGCAAGGCTGTCGCCCTGCTCGCCTTCGGCAGCCTGGTGCCGGCCGCCATCGCCGCAGGCGAGGAACTCGACGCCACCGTGGCCAACATGCGTTTCGTCAAACCGCTCGACGTCGAGCTGATTGTCGAACTAGCCGGGAACCATTCGCTGCTTGTCAGCGTCGAAGAAAACGCTGTGATCGGTGGCGCCGGCTCGGAAATCGAGCGCGTGCTGGCGGAACGCGGGCTGAATGTGCCAGTGCTTCGCCTCGGCCTGCCCGACCGCTTCATCGATCACGGCGAACAAGGACAATTGCTGGCCGAACTCGGCCTCGACAAGGACGGCATCGTACGTGCAGTACGGGCCGGGCCCGAACCACCCCACAATAATTCTTTAAAGAACAGCCCATGAACGCCCCGAACACCAGCATCCCCGACGTCCAGAACTCAGCCGACACCCGCCATATCGCCATCAACAAGGTCGGCATCAAGTCCATCCGCCACCCGATCAAGGTGCAGGACAAATCGACCGGCGTCCAGCACACCATCGCCATGTTCAACATGTACGTCGGTCTGCCGCACAACTTCAAGGGCACGCACATGTCGCGCTTCGTGGAGATTCTCAACAGCCACGAACGCGAAATCTCGGTCGAAAACTTTCCGGTCATGCTGCGCGACATGGTCGCCAAGCTCGAAGCCGAAACTGGCCACATCGAGATGAACTTCCCGTACTTCATCAACAAGACGGCGCCGATTTCAGGCGTGCAGAGCCTGATGGATTACGACGTCACCTTCATCGGCGACATCTGCCACGGCGAGATCGCCACCTCGGTCAAGGTCGTCGTGCCGGTCACCAGCCTGTGCCCCTGTTCCAAGAAAATCTCCGAGTACGGCGCCCACAACCAGCGCTCGCACGTCACCGTCACCGCCCGCACCAACGATTTCGTGTGGATCGAGGAAATCGTCCAGCTCGTCGAGCAGGAAGCCTCCTGCGAACTGTTCGGCCTGCTCAAGCGCCCGGACGAAAAGTACGTCACCGAACGCGCCTACGACAACCCCAAGTTCGTCGAAGACATGGTCCGCGACGTGGCAGCACGCCTCAACGCCGAGCCGCGCGTCGATGCCTACGTGGTCGAATCCGAGAATTTCGAGTCGATCCACAATCACTCGGCTTACGCCCTGATCGAGAACGACAAGAAGAATCCCGGCACGCATAGCGGGGGCTGACAAGGTGGAATGGGGGTCACGATCGTGACCTCCACGGTCAACCGGAAATTTTAGCCAAAAATGAACAATAAAAAAGGGCGCCGAGGCGCCCTTTTTCAATCCGGGAAAACCGCTTAAGCAGCAGCGACCGGCTTTTCCTTGCGAACCAGCTTTTCCTTGATACGTGCAGACTTGCCAGAACGCTCGCGCAGGTAGTACAGCTTGGCGCGGCGGACATCACCACGACGCTTCACTTCAACGGAAGCGACCAGCGGGGAATAGGTCTGGAAAGTACGCTCGACGCCTTCACCGGAAGAGATCTTGCGCACAGTGAAAGCAGAGTTCAGGCCGCGGTTACGCTTGGCGATAACAACGCCTTCGTAAGCCTGCAGACGCTCGCGGTTGCCTTCCTTGACCTTCACTTGGACGACGATGGTGTCGCCCGGCGCGAAATCAGGAATGGTCTTGCCCAGACGAGCAATTTCTTCTTGTTCCAGTTGTTGAATCAGGTTCATGTGAGATCCTTAAATTTTATAAACACTTACTCACCGCATTGCTCCTCTCCGACGATTTCCGTGAGGAGTTGCGCTTCTTCCGCGGTCAGACTGCGGTGCGCCAGTAAATCCGGCCGGCGCTTCCGGGTTCGGGCCAGCGACTGTTTGAGCCGCCAGCGACGAATTTTTTTGTGATCTCCTGAAAGCAAAACCGCCGGCACCGCCTCGCCCTCATAAACTTCCGGGCGGGTGTAGTGCGGACAATCCAGCAGACCACCGACAAACGAATCTTCCACCGCCGAAGCGGCATCTCCGAGCACTCCCGGCAACTGGCGGACAACGGCATCAATCAAGGCCATCGCCGGCAACTCGCCACCGGAAAGCACAAAATCCCCGATCGAAATTTCTTCATCGACACAGCGCTCGATCAGCCGCTCATCAATTCCTTCATAACGACCACAAAGAAGGATCAGCCCTTCATCGCCCGTCGCCAGTTGCATCACCCGTTCATGGGTGAGCGGCGCGCCCTGCGGCGAGAGGTAGATGACCCGGCTCTTCGCCAGCCCGGCCTCGCGCTGCTCCTCCTTGGCCGCCGCAATCGCCTTCTCCAGCGGCCCCGGCTGCATCAGCATGCCCGGCCCGCCCCCGAAAGGACGATCATCGACCCGTCGCCAGGCATTCTCGGCAAAATCACGCGGATTCCAGCCTTGCCACTGCCAGCGCTGCTCTTCCAGCGCCCGCCGGGTAATGCCACTTTCCGTTACTGCCGCGAACATCTCCGGAAAGAGGGTAATGCAGTCAAACCGGATCACCAGTCGCTGCCCCACTCCACTCGAATCTGCCCGGCTTCCTTCTCCACCGTCAGCACCACGGCCGAAACAAACGGCAAAAGGCGCTCGACTTGGTCATCGCCCATGACGCGCAAAACGGCATTGGCCCCCGTTTCGATCAACCCGACCACCCTGCCGAGCCGCTCATCAGCGGTATTGATGACATCCAGACCGATCAAATCAGTCCAGTAAAACTCATTCTTGTCAGTCGTTGGCAGCGCTTCGCGCGGCGCCCCGACCAGAACGCCCTTCATCGATTCAGCGGCAGAACGATCGGCGACACCATCCAACAGCACCACCACACCGTTACCGTGGGCTTTCAGGCTTTTCAACCTGCATTCGCGCCACGGTTCGCCTTCTCTGGCGATCCACCAGACAGGCATTTCAGCCCAGGCCAGCGGATCATCCCCGAAGGGGTACAACCAAAGCCAGCCCTGAATCCCGTAGGGGTCGGCCAGCCGACCCAGTACGACGATATCGTTGCCGGTCAAAACAAAAACTTAGGCAGCTTGCTGAGCAGCGTGTTGCTTGACCAGACGGGCAACAGTCGGGGACAGCTGGGCGCCGTTGCTCTGCCAGTAGGCCAGGCGATCGACGGAAACGCGCAGTGCTTCTGCATTGCCGGAAGCTACCGGGTTGTAGAAGCCGATACGCTCAACGAAACGGCCATCACGACGATTGCGGGAATCGGTAACAACCATGTTGTAGAACGGGCGCTTCTTGGCGCCACCACGGGCAAGACGGATAACAACCATGGGAATACTTTCGTTAGCTGGAAAAAAGACCCGGAATTATAGCGCTTTATCAAGGAAAAACAAGCCACTTAGGAAACGGGAAATACTGCTGCGCCAAATACCCGCCTTCGTCGACAGCGCTACACCAATGGCGAAAAGGTAAATTTTTGTTATTCTGCGAAAGCCATGATCACCCCACCGGAGTCCCTTTCATCAGCCCCACCCGACGCCAATGTCAAGAGCATTCTTGAATGGCTGGCTCTGGCGCACGGAAGAGCCGGCTCTGAAGACGCTGATCAGCTGTATCGCCAGCTTCTGCAACTGCGCGAAGCGCCCATTCCCAACGCCCAGCGCCTCAAGTTGCTCGACCTGCTCTACGGTCAGGCGGAACGGGTGGCCAACGGCGAATTGCCGCGACTGCACGATGTCACCCTGCCTATTTCCCGCAAGCAACGGCAGCGCGTTCGCGTCCTGCTCGATGTGCTTGAAACGCTGACGCAGGATTATTTCAACACACTGGCCGAACTGTTCGATCCGGAAGGACCTGGTTCCTCACGAGTGCCACACGTTTCGCTGCGACGAGCCATGCACACGATCGCCTGGCAAGTACGCATCACACACTTGATAGCGGCGCCAGCATCGGCGGGGCTCTGGCAACTATTGCATTCAGCCTTTTTCACGGCACGGCGCCTCGGCCTTGAAGAGTTTCCCGGACCGCAGGGCACGCAGACCATACGCCAGATTTACATCGGCATTCTGCTCGCCGCAGCCGCGCAGCCCGCTTCCTTCTCGCCCGCCGAACTTGAATTTATCAGCCAGTTCATCAACGGCAGCAGCCCGAACATTGATCTTCTCGAATCCCCCCCGCTCGATAGCGCTGGCATTTTCTGGGTCGACCTCGACAAGGACTTCCCCGCCCATGCGCTAATCCGCCGGATCCCATCACCCGACGCCCGGGTGCTGTATTTTTCATGCGACGCCATCGCCGAGCACGCATTGAAGCAGCGCACCGCACTCTTGCAGGGAACTCCCGCGAAAACACTCGGCCTGCCCTCATTCGCCGACACCAACACCGGGCCGGGCACCCTGCTGCGCATAAACCGGCTCTGGGGCCATCCCACCAAGCGGCGATTCTCGCGACGTCGTCAGTCTTATCGCGCCAACCTCTGTTCCGGTCTTGGTAATCTCTGGCACCTGATGAAGTCCCTGCAAACGCCAGCGGATCTCAGCGAGTGGATGGTCACCAACGAAAGTCCGGATGGCTATTCGCTGATGCACATGTCGGGCCAAACCCAGCACCTGCGTGTTGGCGACATTGTCGCGCTACAGACTCTGGGCGATCAATCCGAGGCACTGCCGGCATGGCACGTCTGCATCATTCGCTGGGCAGTATCGGAGAATCCAGAGCATATCGAATTGGGCCTGCAGATTCTGGCTCCCAAGGCGACCGCCGTGGAAATAACCCACACCTATGCACTGGAGTCGAGCAACATTGCCGCGCTAATCCTGCCCCCGACGCCACCGCTGCGCCCATCGCAATCGTTGGTAGTCCCGGCCGGCCTGCTCAGGGAAAATACCCGGCGAATCATCGTCGTGATCGAGGCCGACAACCTGGAGATTCGTGAAGTTCAGGCCACCAGCCTAGACGAACAAACGAGTGCGATCGAAATATTCAGCGTTTTGCCGGACGATTGATGCTGGCGGCGATCAGGCCGCCAAAGAGCACGACAGCCCACGATAGATGCAGCCAGACCAGAAAGACCGGGAAGGCGGCAAAGGCGCCGTAGATGCTTTTCAGCATGGCCGAACTGACCAAAAACACTTCAAACACCTTTTGCATGACCGAGAAGGCCAGCGTAGCGAAGATGCCGCCAGTCAATGCTGCGCGCCGTGAAACCGGCGCATTCGGTACCGCGTAATAGAGAAAAGAGAAAAACAGGCCGAGGAGCACCACGGCCACCGCCTTCAGGGCAAAGCGACGAAACCAGACCGGCTCGTCAAACCAGCCCAGCGACGTCGTCACGGCAAACGACATCGCCCCCGCCACCGCCCCCAGCACAAACGGCCAGACAGCCATTACGAATGCGTACAAACGCAGACGGGCCAGCACGGGGCGCGGCTGAACCTGCCACAGATGGTTGAATGCCCGCTCAATGGTATTCATCAACAAGAATGCGGTAATGCTCAGCATGGCAATCCCGGCCAACGTCAAGCGCTGCGCCTTGTGCGAAAATTTGCCGATGTTCCCGGCAATGGCGCCGGCCGCGCCGGGTGGCAGCAAGGCCTCGCGAATCAACAAATCGAGTCGCTCGGCCAA
>VIKE01000065.1:13150-28257 GCA_008080565.1 Rhodocyclaceae bacterium
GCACGACCGCCACCAACGGCACCAGTGCCATCAGGGTAGTAAACGCCAGCGCAGAACTGGTCTGCATCATGTTCTCGCTGTGAAAGCGCCGAAAAATGCTCACACTTTTTGGCGGCTTGAGGCGGCTGCGACGAGATCGGGAGCGGTTTTGCATGGGGCCGTATAATAGCCGACCATGCAAGACATTCTCGTCCTCTATTACAGCCACCGCGGCTCGGTCCGCGCCCTGGCCGAACGCATCGCCGCCGGCATTGAATCGGTTCCCGGCATGCAGGCTCGCCTGCGTACCGTCCCCCGAGTTTCAGCCGTTTGCGAAGCCACCGAACCGGATATTCCAAAATCCGGCGCTCCCTACGTCGAGCTCGCCGACCTTGAAGAATGCGCCGGCCTGGCCTTGGGCAGCCCGGTTCGTTTCGGCAACATGGCGGCGCCGATGAAATATTTCTGGGATGGCACCATCACCACCTGGCAAAACGGCACACTGGCCGGCAAGCCTGCCTGTGTCTTTACTTCCAGCAGCAGCCAGCATGGCGGGAACGAAAGCACCTTGCTGTCGATGATGCTGCCCCTGCTCCATCACGGCATGCTGATCATGGGCCTGCCTTTCACCGAACCCGAGCTCTCTTCGACAATTGCCGGCGGGACACCTTACGGCCCAAGCCACGTCGCAGGGACGACAGGCAATCCGATGCTGACCGAAGCCGAAAGCCGCCTGGCTTTCGTCCAGGGACAACGCATTTCAAATTTAGCCAAAAAACTGAGTTGACCGTGACATCCGCCACCCGCTATCAAATTTCCGCCAGCGCCTGCCTTATCGCGCTGATTTTCCTTTGCCTGGCCTGGGAAGGCTGGCTGGCGCCGCTAAAACCGGGCGGTTCATGGATGGTGTTGAAAGGCGCTTTCCTCCTCGTTCCGCTGTTTGGCATCCTGCGCGGCAAACGCTACACCTACAAGTGGCTGTCACTGTTCATCCAGTTCTACCTGATGGAAGGGCTACTGCGCGCCACCAGCGACCACGGTCTTATCCAGCAACTGGCGGTGGTCGAGACCGTTCTGGCCACCGCTCTTTTCGTTCTGACCATTCTTTTCGTCCGCGCCACCCGCGGTCCCAAAGAAGAAAAAGCCGCCCAGCAGAGCTGAAGCGGCCTTCGCGTGGGTTTAACGTCGAATCAGACGTCGCCCTGAGCCTTCACCTTGTCGAGCGAAGAATGCAGCTTGTTCAGCGCATTCAGATATGAGCGGGCCGAAGCGATGACGATATCCGTATCAGCGCCATTGCCATTAACAATGCGGTCAGCCTTGGTCAGACGCGTCGTCACCTCACCTTGAGCATCGGTACCGGTAGTGATCGCGTTGACCGAGTAAAGCATCAACTGCGCACCGCTATTGACGATGCTTTCGATCGCCTTGAAGGTCGCATCGACAGGACCTCCGCCCTCAGCCTCACCCTTTTGCTCGACTCCGCCAACGCTGAGGATTACCTTGGCATGGGGCATCTCGCCCGTTTCAGAGCAAACGTGCGAATAGAGGAGCTTGTAATGTTCCTGGTCAGGGGTCACCACCTCATCGGAAACCAGCGCGTGCAGGTCTTCATCGAAGATTTCGTGCTTGCGGTCAGCCAGTTCCTTGAAGCGGGCGAAGGCCGCGTTGACGGCTTCGTCGCTCTCCAGCTCGATACCCAGTTCCTGAAGACGACTCTTGAAAGCATTGCGCCCCGAGTGCTTGCCAAGAACCAGTTTATTCTGCGACCAGCCGACATCCTGCGCGCGCATGATTTCATAGGTCTCGCGATGCTTGAGCACGCCATCCTGATGAATACCGGACTCATGGGCGAAGGCGTTGGCCCCGACCACCGCCTTGTTCGGCTGAACCGGATAACCGGTAATCTGTGAGATCAGCTTGGACGCCGGGACAATCTGCGTCGTATCGATCCGTGTTTCGAGCTCAAAAACGTCCGGACGCGTGCGCACGGCCATGACGATTTCTTCAAGTGCCGCGTTACCGGCGCGCTCGCCAAGGCCGTTGATCGTACATTCGACCTGACGCGCCCCAGCCAACACAGCCGCCAGCGAATTGGAAACCGCCAGCCCGAGATCGTTGTGACAGTGCACCGACCACACCACTTTGTCGGCATTCGGCACACGCTCGATAAGCTGGCGCATGGTTTCAGCGTACTGGAACGGAATGGCGTAGCCAACGGTATCCGGGACATTAATGGTCCTGGCACCGGCCTTGATGACCGCTTCAAAGATGCGGCAAAGGAAGTCGATTTCCGAACGTCCGGCATCCTCAGCCGAAAACTCGATGTCATCAGTGAATTGTCTAGCCCAACCAATCGACTTGACCGCCTGGTCGACCACCTGGTCTGGCGTCATGCGCAGCTTCTTTTCCATATGAATGGGCGAAGTCGCGATAAAGGTATGAATACGGCCCGACTTCGCCGGCTTGATCGCCTCGCCAGCCCGGCTGATGTCGTTTTCGTTGGCGCGCGCCAGCGAACAGATGGTCGAATCCTTGATCGCGTGAGCAATGGCCTGGATGGATTCGAAATCTCCCGGAGAAGCCGCCGCAAAGCCAGCCTCGATGACATCGACCCGCATCTTTTCGAGCTGGCGGGCAACGCGAATCTTCTCTTCTCGCGTCATCGATGCGCCCGGGCTCTGCTCGCCATCACGCAGGGTCGTATCGAAAATAACCAAATGCTGTTTCATAAATACTCCGAACTACAGGGCTTTACGCTTGAACAAGCTGATTGCAGCCTGAACATAGCCCGACAAACCATAAATGACGAAGAAACCGAACAGGGCAATTTCAGGGCTGTAGGCGACCAGCGCAAATCCCAGGGCAATCGCCGCAATCGCGAAGAACGGCACACTCTTCTTCAGATTGATGTCCTTGAAACTATAGAAGCGGATATTGGAGACCATGGTCACGCCGGCAAACACCGTCAGCACGCAAGCTAGCCAGCGCACATCGCTACCGGAAACACCCGTCTCGATCATGACCCAGACCAGCCCGGCAACCAGTGCTGCGGCAGCCGGCGACGGCAAGCCCTGAAAATAGCGCTTGTCCATCACTTCCAGCGTCGTATTAAAGCGAGCCAGACGCAAGGCAGCACCGGCGCAATAAATGAAAGCAGCGATCCAACCCAGGCGCCCCATATCGCGTAGCGCCCATTCGTACATCACGAGCGCCGGGGCCGCACCGAAACTGACCATGTCAGACAGCGAATCGTATTCGGCGCCGAAGGCCGACTGCGTATTGGTCAGACGCGCCACGCGGCCGTCCAGTCCATCAAGGACCATGGCAATGAAGATCGCCATCGCCGCCCGCGCGAAGTCACCCTGCATCGCCTGCACGATGGCAAAGAAGCCAGCAAACAGGGCCGCCGTAGTGAACAGATTGGGCAGCAAATAAATACCACGCCGCTTCACTTCAGGATTGAACAGCGATTTACGGGGTTTGAGTTCGGTCATTGGCTAAAAGAATCATCCAGAATGGTGCAAGGATACACCTATCCCCCAAACAACTTGGGCGGTGAGGTTTCCCACACCGCCCAAAGCGAAGGTAGCGCTAGGCGCGCACGCGAATACAGTACATTAGTACGGCAAGCGTAAACAACAATGCGCTACCGAGCCCGCAACCGGCAAATTAGTTCTTGGTCTGGTCGACGAGCTTGTTCTTCTTGATCCACGGCATCATGTCACGCAGCTTGCCGCCGACCGTTTCGATCGGATGCTCGGCATTCAAGCGACGGCGAGCCGTCATGGCCGGGTAGTTGGTGCGACCTTCAAGAATGAACATCTTGGCATAGTCACCGTTCTGAATGCGCTTCAGCGCATTGCGCATGGCGGCACGGGACTGCTCGTTGATGACTTCGGTGCCGGTCACGTACTCGCCGAACTCGGCATTGTTGGAGATCGAGTAGTTCATGTTGGCGATGCCGCCTTCGTACATCAGGTCGACGATCAGCTTTAGTTCGTGCAAGCATTCGAAGTAGGCCATTTCCGGAGCGTAACCAGCCTCGGTCAGGGTTTCGAAGCCCATCTTGACCAGCTCAACTGCGCCGCCGCAGAGAACAGCCTGTTCGCCGAACAGGTCCGTTTCGGTCTCTTCGCGGAAGTTGGTTTCAATGACGCCGCCCTTGGTACCACCGTTGGCAGCAGCGTAGGACAGAGCGATGTCCTTGGCCTTCTTGGTGACGTCCTGATAAACAGCGATCAGGGACGGCACACCACCACCCTTCAGGTACTCGGAACGCACGGTGTGGCCCGGACCCTTCGGGGCGATCATGATGACATCGACGTCGGCACGCGGAACAACCTGATTGTAATGCACGTTGAAGCCGTGCGCGAAGGCCAGGGCAGCGCCCTTCTTGAGGTTCGGAGCAACTTCTTCGTTGTAGACCTGCGGAATGTTTTCATCCGGCAACAGGATCATGACCACGTCGGCGCCCTTGACGGCCTTGGCGATTTCTTCAACCTTGAGGCCAGCGGCTTCAGCCTTCTTCCAGGAAGCGCCATCCTTGCGCAGGCCGACAGTGACCTTGACGCCGGAATCCTTGAGGTTCTGGGCGTGGGCATGGCCCTGCGAGCCGTAACCAACGATGGTGACCTTCTTGCCCTTGATGAGGGAGAGATCGGCGTCCTTGTCGTAATAAACTTTCATGAAATCCTCTTTGTGTACAGATAGATAGTTAGACTTTAAGAATACGATCGCCACGACCGATGCCACAGACACCGGTACGGACGGTTTCGAGAATCAGGCCTGCATCGAGCGCGGCGATGAAGGAGTCGAGCTTCGAGCTTGCGCCGGTCAACTCGATAACATAGGTCGATTCCGTAACGTCAATAATACGACCACGGAAAATATCGGCCATGCGCTTCATCTCTTCGCGGTCCTTGCCGGTGGCGCGAACCTTGATCAACATCAGTTCGCGCTCGACGTGAGCGGCTTCGGAGAGATCGACCACCTTGACCACGTCAACCAGCTTGTTGAGCTGCTTCGTGATCTGCTCCAGCACCTCGTCGGAGCCGGATGTCAGAATGGTCATCCGCGACAACGAGGGATCTTCCGTCGGTGCCACGGTCAGCGATTCAATATTGTAGCCACGGGCCGAGAAAAGCCCTGCTACGCGGGAGAGAGCACCCGATTCGTTTTCAATCAGGATGGAAATGATGTGTCGCATTGTTCTTTTCCTCCCTCGCTTACAGATCTTCAGCGAGGATCATTTCAGTCAAGCCCTTGCCAGCCGCAACCATCGGGAAGACATTGGCACCCGGATCGATGATGAAGTCCATGAAGACCAGGTCATCCTTGTGCTCGGTAAAGGCTTTGCGCAATGCCGGTTCCACATCTTCCGGTTTTTCGATCTTCATGCCGACATGCCCGTAGGCTTCTGCCAGCTTGACGAAATCAGGTAATGAGGTGACATAGGACTGCGAGTAGCGCTTGGAATAGAACATTTCCTGCCACTGCCGGACCATGCCCAGCATGCCGTTGTTCAGGTTGATGATCTTGATCGGGAAGCCGTACTGTTTGCAGGTCGACAGTTCCTGAATGCACATCTGGATCGAACCTTCGCCTGTCACACAGGCCACCTGCGCATCCGGATTGGCCATCAGCACGCCCATGCCATACGGCAGGCCGACGCCCATGGTGCCCAGACCGCCGGAGTTGATCCAGCGGCGAGGCTTGTCGAATTTGTAGTACTGCGCAGCAAACATCTGGTGCTGGCCGACGTCCGAAGTGATGAAGGCATTTCCGCCAGTCACCTCATAGAGCTTTTCCATAACGAACTGCGGCATGATGTGCTCGGACTGCTTGTAACGCAGGGAATCACGGCCACGCCACTCGTCGATCTGCCTCCACCAGTTGGCTACTTCGGGATCGGTCTTGAAACCGCCGTCCATAAGCTTGACGATCTCTTCCAGCACATCCGGCACATTGCCGACGATGGGCACATCAACCTTGACACGCTTTGAAATCGAGGAAGGATCGATATCGATATGGATAACACGACGCTTCTCTTCGCCAAAGTGCTCCGGATTGCCGATCACGCGATCATCAAAACGGGCGCCAATGGCCAGAATCACGTCGGCATAGTGCATCGCGTTATTGGCTTCGAAGGTGCCATGCATACCGAGCATGCCGATGAACTGCTTGTCCGTCGCCGGATAGCCGCCCAAGCCCATGAGGGTATTGGTCACCGGGAAGTTCAGCTTGTGCGCCAGCTTGGTCAACTGCTCGGCCGCATCGGAAAGGATGACCCCGCCCCCCGTATAGATCACCGGACGCTTGGCTTCCTGCAGAATCTGCACAGCCTTCTTGATCTGACCCAGATGCCCCTTGACCACAGGGTTATAGGAGCGCATCTGGATCGTCTTCGGGTAATCGAACTCGCACATCTGGGCGGTAATATCCTTGGGGATATCAACCACCACCGGACCGGGACGACCGGTCGAGGCGATGTGAAAAGCCTTCTTGATGGTTATCGCCAGATCCTTGACGTCCTTGACCAGGAAATTGTGCTTGACGCAAGGACGAGTGATACCGACCGTATCGCACTCCTGGAAAGCATCCTGGCCGATGTAGAACGACGGCACCTGACCGGTCAACACCACCATCGGAATGGAGTCCATGTAGGCCGTGGCAATACCGGTCACGGTATTCGTCACACCAGGCCCCGACGTCACCAACGCAACGCCAACCCGCTGCGAAGACCGTGAATAGGCGTCCGCAGCATGAACAGCCGCTTGTTCGTGGCGAACAAGAATGTGTTTGACCTGATCCTGCTTGAAAAGGGCGTCGTAGATATGCAAAACGGAACCACCGGGGTATCCGAAAACACAATCGACCTTTTCTTCTTGCAGGCACCTGATTACAATTTCTGCACCGCTGATCATCATTCTTGAGCCCAAAAAAGCTATCGCGTAAAAGGGCGTAACCTTAATCGACCGACCATTTTCGGTCAAGGTTTCCCGGCATTTCCCTATAATGCTCAAGAACTTTCGGAAGAGACGACCCTGTCATCACCCCAACAACTTTCCAGCTTTCTTGAATCCGTCGAGCGCCGCGCCTTTAAACAGGCGATGTTTGCCGTCCACGATGAAGATGCTGCACTAGACATCGTTCAGGACTCCATGCTCAAGCTGGCGGAAAAGTATGGCGACCGACCCGACGAAGAGTACCCGATGCTCTTCCAGCGAATCCTGCAGAACACCATTCGCGACTTTTACCGCCGGAGCAAGGTCCGCTCAATGTGGACAACGCTGCTATCAGCCTTCTCCCCGGACGGCGACGAGGACTACGACCCGCTCGAAACACTGGCCGCCGATGAAGACGATGCCGGCCCGAGAACACCGGAAAGCAAGTTGCAACAGGCCCAGACACTCAATCTGATCGATGAGGAAATAAAAAAACTACCTGCACGTCAACGTGAAGCATTCCTCATGCGTTATTGGGAAGACATGGACGTCGCAGAGACCGCGGTGGCGATGGGTTGCTCGGAAGGCAGCGTCAAAACCCATTGCTCGCGCGCCACTCACGCGCTGGCAGCCGCCCTGTCGGCAAGAGGTATAAAACTATGAACGAAGACCGTTACGCATATCGGATTCGGCAAGCGCTGAATCTTGGTTTGAACGACATTCCGCCGGCTGCGTCGCGGAGGTTGGAAGCAGCTCGCCATCTGGCGTTGGCACATCAAAAACAGGCCGAGCCAGAATTGGTGACTGCCAACGCTGGCACTTGGTCATTCCGAAGCGCCTACACCCCCCATCTCAAGCAAGCTCTTGCAGTTCTGGCCTTGCTGCTCGGCATGTGGATTTCTTTCTATTGGCATAGTATCCAGTACGTCACTGAACTGGAAAGTGTGGATAGTGCCTTGCTCACTGACGATCTTCCCCCCGATGCTTTCCTGGATAACGACTTCTTCGAATGGTTAAAAGACGACTCCTCGGAGGAATAATCCTCTGTTTTAGCCTGGCCACCGTCGTTGCCGCAGAACCGCCCACATCGGCGATCATTGGAACGCCGCCACAACCCGGATGGATCCAGTTAAGTACCCAGCAAAAGGACATTCTCGCCCCGCTCGCCAAGGACTGGGACAGCATGGAGAACATCCGCAAGAAAAAATGGCTGGGAATCGCCGAGCGCTACCCGAACATGAAGCCGGACGAACAACAACGCATGCAGTATCGAATGCGCGAATGGGTCAACCTGACACCAGAGCAACGCGCCAAGGTGAGAAGTTCATACAGGGACTTCAATCAATTGCCTTCGGAGCAAAAACAGGTGGTCAAGCAGAAGTGGGATGCCTATACGAATCTGCCGCCCGAACAACGGCAACTGCTCCGTGAAAACAGCAAGTCGTCGAAGTTGCTGGTGCCGCCAACTGACTCAGCGACCACAGCGACAAACGTCGCGACCACCCCGTCCACAACCGCAGCCGGCATTCCAAGCCAGCCGCCAGCCGTAGAAACAAGCAAGCGCTGATGCAAACTTCACTCCCCGGCATCAGACGCCGACTGGTCTGTATGCTGTATGAAAGCCTGGTCATTTTTTCCATCCTGCTGATTGGCTTTCTACTACCGCAAATTGTCCTTTCGGGGTTCCATTTCGAGCTATCACCCAGGTTGCTTTGGCTTCACGTTTTGCTGTTGCTGTTGGTCTATTTTGCGTGGTGCTGGCTAAATGGCGGGCAAACCCTGCCAATGAAGACGTGGAAACTTCGCATTGTTTCCGTCGAGGGAACAACTCTCCGCCCTTTGCAGGCTGTGCTTCGCTACCTGGCTGCATGGCCGAGTATTCTCTTGCTCGGCATCGGGATTTTCTGGGCACTCTTCGACAAGGACGGTCAGTTCCTGCATGACAGAATTGCCGGAACGCGAATTGTCAGCGCGCCTTAATTAGCGGCGCTCCACCCACCACAACATGCCCATGGCTGCAACCAAAAACAGCGCGGCGGGTGCGGTTGCGCTAGCGAATGGGGGCCACGAGTTAATCACCCCGAGATTAGAGAACAGACCGTTCAGGGCATAGAAAAGTATGCCCAGCATGACCCCGGCAAAAATCTTCAGGCTGACACCACCAACCCGGTCATGGGAATAGCCAAACGGAAGCGCCAGAGCGACCATGACCAGCGCGGTCAGCGGATAGACAAGCTTTTTCCAGAGCGCAATCTGGTAGCGTTCGGCCTTTTGCTTGTTTTCGACCAGATGCCGGGTGTAGTTGAACAGACCATAGAGCGACATCCGCTCCGGGGCAACGGTCAAAATAGCCAATAAATCCGGGTTGACCGCAGAATGCCAGTCAGATGCATCGCTCGATTCGACGCGAGAGGTATCGGCATCGAGAATCGTCCTGACCACCCCTTTTAGGAGCCAACGATCAGGCAACTGAAAGCTCGCCTCCCGTGCATCAGTCACCGACTCCAGCGTGTTTTCGGCAGTAAATCGATAAATCCGCACCCCCTCCAGCGTAGCGTCCGGATTGGCCTTGCGAATATTGATGAAACTGCGCCCATCCTTAATCCACAAACCGCTCTCCAGTCCGCTGCGGGCGATAACCTTGCTTAGTGCCTTGGCCTTGATTTCCTGAGCCAAGCGCTCGGTAAACGGCACCAGAACCTCACCAAACACAAAGGTTAACAAGGCAAGCATGGCCGCTGTGCGAAATAGCGTCATCAGCAGGTCCGATGTGGCCAAACCAGAGGCCCTCAACACGGTGAGTTCGGAATGCCTGGCCAGCGTAGACAGCGCGTATAAAGTGCCGATCAGGGCGGCTATCGGAATCAGTTCGTAGACCAGCCCCGGCAAGCCGAGCGCCACAAATAGCGCGGCTCGCCCTGCGGTGTAGTCGGCCCGTCCCACGTTCCTTAGCTCATCAACAAAGTTAAAAAAGCTGAACAAGGCCAAAAAGGCAAGCAAGACAAGAAGCACTGCTGCAAGGACTTCTCGCATCAGATAGCGTTGATGCGTATTTACCTTAAACACTGGACTTCCCCTGCCAAGGCATGCGCACGGCAATGCGCCGGTAAAACAGCAGCAAAAGCGGCACCAGCATGACGGCATGGATGGCCCAAACACCAATCCAGAAAGACAGCTTGCCCTGAGCAACCCAGGCCTGGGCAACCCATAACAGATTGCTGTAAATGGCGTAGATAAGCACTGCAATCAACATGTTAGCAGATCGGCCAGCACGCGGATTGACATAGGAAAGGGGGATGGCCAGCAGAGCCAGAATGAGTGCAGATACAGGTATCCCGATACGCCAAAGCAGTTCGCCACGGGCCTTGTTACTGTCGTCCTTGAGGAGTTCTGGCATCGACAGTCGATTGGGCAAAGGCTCCGCAGGCTTGGCCTCACCATCCTCCGTGCGCACCCGGTAGCGCTCGAATTCCATGACACGAAACTCGGGAGAACCCGGCTCGACTTCGTAGCGGCGCCCTTTTTCCAGAACAACAAAGCGGTCACCGTTTTCTGCAAATTCCTGATACCCCTGATCCGAGACCACTACACCCAGTTTTCCGTCTTGGAAACTCGCCACAAAGATATTTCCGAGCAGAGCCTCTCCATCATCGAGCGCCTCGACAAAAAAAACACGCTTGCCAGCCCTGGATTCCTGAAAAATGCCCGGAGAGACCTGCGAAACATCACTACGCGCTGACAGGACCTGTCGATACTGCGCGGTATTGAAATTGGCCCACGGCGAGAGAAACCCGGCCAGAGCTGCAATAACCAGCACGAAAGGCAGAGCGAAAATGAGTACCGGTCGCAACCATGCCGTAAGCGGCAAGCCGCAAGAAAACCAGACAACCATTTCGGAATCGCGGTAAGCGCGCGTCAAACTCAGTAGAATCGACACAAAAAGCATCAAGCTCAGTACGAGCGGCATGAAATTCAACAAGGCGAAGCCGAGCAGCGAGGCTACCGCCTCGGGCACAATGCGCCC
Source organism: Rhodocyclaceae bacterium (assembly GCA_008080565.1). Lineage (GTDB taxonomy): Bacteria > Pseudomonadota > Gammaproteobacteria > Burkholderiales > Rhodocyclaceae > Azonexus. The sequence goes on from VIKE01000065.1 coordinate 24,101, forward strand.
ACCGACGGCCTCTTTCAAAAGGCGAATCAACAGTATGGAAGCCAGGATTGCCAGCAGCGCAACGCTGATGCCGGCGGCTGCCTGAGCAAATTCGCGCCGTGCGGCGCGTTCGAATATCATGCTTTGACGAAACCGAAAAAAATGCGAGGATAATCCCTCGGAAACTGATATTTCCTTGATCAGGAGCAGCTTGTGGAATTTAGCATAAAAAGTGGCAGCCCGGAGAAACAGCGCACCGCCTGCGTCGTCGTCGGCGTTTTCGAATCGCGAAAACTTACCCTTCCGGCCGAACTGCTCGACAAGGCATCCGGCGGATACATTGCCGATATTGTCCGGCGCGGCGACATGGAAGGAAAATCCGGCAGCACCCTGTTACTGCACAACGTTCCCGGGACGTTGTGCGATCGCATCCTGCTCGTCGGCCTCGGCAAGGAAAAAGAATTTCGCGAAAAGGAATTCGGCAGTGCCATCAGCACTTCCGTCAAAGTTCTCAACGAAACCGGCGCTTTTGATGCATCCATCTTCCTGACCGAACTTGCCGTCAAAAAACGTAGTATCGGCTGGCGTATTCGTCAGGCAACGTTGGCCGCGCAGGATTCGACCTATAAATTCGAACAATTCAAGAGCAAGAAGGAAGATGTTCGGCGCCCTTTGCGCAAGCTGACGCTCAGCGTTGAAAGACGCAATGAGTTGGCGTCTGCCGAAGAGGCGCTGAGCCAGGGCTTGGCCATCGCTGAAGGGGTTGCCATAACCAAAACATTGGGCAATCTGCCGCCAAATATCTGCCATCCGACCTATCTGGCCGAGCAGGCGCAAGCCATGGCCAAGGAGTTCAAGCTGGGCTGCGAAATTCTGGATCGCGCCGACATGGAAAAATTGGGCATGCATTCCTTGCTTGCCGTTGCCCATGGCTCGCACCAACCGCCCAAGCTCATCGTTCTCAGCTACAAGGGCGGCAAGGCCGCCGATAAACCGGTCGTACTCGTTGGCAAGGGCGTCACTTTCGACACCGGCGGCATTTCGCTGAAACCTGGCGCCGAAATGGACGAAATGAAGTACGACATGTGCGGTGCCGCCAGCGTGCTCGGCACCATGCATGCCGTTGCGAAGATGGCATTGCCGATCAATCTGACTGTTATCGTTCCGGCTACCGAAAACATGCCTGACGGCAAGGCGACACGCCCCGGCGATATCGTCACTTCGATGTCTGGCCAGACCATCGAAATCCTCAACACCGATGCCGAAGGCCGCCTGATCCTGTGTGATGCACTGACCTATGCCGAGCGTTTCGAGCCGGATACGGTGATCGATGTCGCCACGCTGACCGGGGCCTGCGTCGTTGCGCTGGGTAGCGTCGCCACCGGCCTGTTCGCCAACAAGGACGCCCTTGCCCGCGAACTGCTCGATGCCGGTGACGAGGCCTACGACCGCGCTTGGCACATGCCGCTGTGGGATGACTACCAGGAACTGCTCAAAAGCCCGTTTGCCGATATGGCGAATATTGGCGGACGCTGGGGCGGCGCCATTTCAGCAGCTTGCTTCTTGTCGCGTTTCACCAAGAAATTCGACTGGGCCCACCTCGACATCGCCGGTACAGCCTGGAAATCCGGCACCAACAAAGGCGCCACGGGCCGGCCAGTACCCTTGTTGACGCATTACCTGCTGCAACGTGCAGGCAAGCTCAATTGACCCAGGTTTTTTTCTATCATGGCGCGACGGACAAGATCGCCGCGGCCTGCGCCTTGCTGAGCGGGGCCTACGCCAAGAAAAAGCCGATGCTGGTCTATGCTCTCGATAACACCGTCGCCAGCAGCGTCGACCGCATGCTGTGGACGCACTCCGCGCTCAGTTTCGTGCCGCATTGCCGGGCCGATTCGCCACTGGCCGCTGAAACGCCAATCCTAATCACGGACAACCTGGAAACAATCGCCCAGGACGAACGCCTGATGAACCTGAGCCAGGAAATCCCGCCCGGTTTTTCGCGTTTCGAAAGCCTGATCGAAGTCGTTGGTCAGGAAGAGAGCGACCGCATGGCGGCCAGAGAGCGCGTCAAGTTCTACAAGGATCGCGGCTACGAAGTCCGCTACTTCGATCTCAGCGACCGTTAAGGAAACCGCGTGCCCAGCCCCATCATCGCCCGAGCAGATGCACTGATGCAGCGCAGACGCCAGAGCGACATCGAATTTGACGACATTCCGATCCTGACCGACAGCATCGATCAAATTGACGACATTCCAGTTCTGACCGAAATTGTGCCAGAGCCGGAAATGGAAGACTTTCCGGAGCAGATCGAAACAACCATCGAACCAGTTGCTGATATTTCGCTGCCGGCATCGCAGGAGGCCCCATCGGCCATAGACTCTTCGGCCTTGCGTGACGAGTTAATTTATGAACTCACCAGCCGCATCGAGGACCGAATCAAGGCCGCTTTGCCCGAAATTATCAGTTCGACCATCCGTGAATTTCTGGCCGAACAGGAAATGATCGAGAACGGTTAGTCTGCTGCCGACCGCGGCCGTAAGGCCATCACCCAGAATCCTCATGAAACAGAGCAATTCATTCAGCCCTGCCCCGACGGCAGCCCCCCGCTTTCCTTTCACGCTGTCTGGCGTCATCCTGATTGTCGCCATCTACACAACGATTCACGCGCTGACCCGACTGTTTTCATCAGGTAATCTCGGCGAAGACGACCCGCTCGACAACCTGCTCGCCCAGACACTCACGGCGGGCTACAACACACAGCACGGTCCGCTTTACGACTGGGCACTGTGGCTCGTGCAGCAAGTTTTCGGGAGCGGCCTGCAAGGCTTTCTGTTCCTCAAGTACGCCTTGCTGGTCGGCATGGCCGGCTGCCTTTTTCAAATCACCCAAAAAATCACGCAAAGCGCACTTTGGGCGTTCATCGCCGTCGAATCGATGGCCACGGTCTACCAGATTTTCTGGCGATTTCACGAAGGCTTTACCCATCGCGTCGGCGCCATGGTGCTGGCCGTCGCTACCGTCTGGGCCGTCTTTCGCCTTGTTGATCGACCGAATCGTGGCAACTACCTCCTGTTGGCAGCACTGATCGGGCTGGGCCTGCTCACCGAGCACATCTACGCCTTTGCCCTGTTCGCCACCCTGCTCGCCGCCTGGTTACAGCCGTCCATGCGGAAAACGGTGTTCTCCCTGCCAATGCTGGCGTCGCTACCGGTCACCCTGCTGATCGTGGCCCCGTACGCGCTCTGGGTTGCAGCCGATCCGCAACGTTTAATCTCTCTCGGAACCAACCTGTTCCCCGAAATCCCCACCCATTCGTCAGCCGGGATTGCCCGTGGCCTGCGCGATGCCCTGACCTTTCCGCTGCTCGTACTGGCCCCCTATGCCGTGATCCTGCCGATGGTCTTTCCGGCCATATTCCGGACCATTTTCCGGCAATCCCGGCTGCGCTCGACCGATCCGCTCACCTTCGATCCGAAGCTGTACCTGTTCCATATTCTGCTCATCGAACTGAGCGGACTTGTCCTCTTCAACGGCCTCCTCTACTCGCGCTCGAACTACGCGGTGCACAGCATCCTGCCGATGCTCGTCATCGCCATTCCCTGGCTGACCGAGAAAGCCCGCGAAACCAACCCGACGCCACGCCGGGTGCAAGTCTTCATGGCCGTCCTGCTCGGGTTCACGATTACTGCCTACGCCGTGCGCAGCGGCAACCTGTTCGTCTACGAGCCGTTCTGTTCGCGCTGCCGCTGGGCCGTACCCTATCCAGAACTTGCCGACAAGCTGCGCGAGCAGGGATTTGACCGGGGAACGATCATCGTCAACGACCCCCATGTCGGCGGCAACCTCCGTCGCTTTTTCCCCGAGTCCCGCGTCGTGATGCCCGGCCTGCCCACCCCGGCTGGTGACGGCAACAAAATCGCCGTCGTCTGGCCGGTATCGGACAAGAACGCCGAGATGCCGGCCGACTTGCGCAATGCCACGGCCGCCACCCAGATACTAGTGCCACCGGGAATTGTTGAGTTGCCTTGGCAGCACCTGTGGAAACCGCTCGGCTACCGGACTTCGAGCTGGGGCACGGCGATCATGGAGACATCCAACTAGCAGGCAAGGAAGGCTAACAATCGCGGGTATAATCATGGGTTTTCCCCTTTTCCGACAAGCCCATGGAACTCGCC
>VIKE01000140.1 GCA_008080565.1 Rhodocyclaceae bacterium
ATACCAGCTATATCCCGATCACGACCTACGGCAAGCAAGCCGAGAACGATGCCAAGTACCTGAAAAAAGGTTCGGCGGTGACAGCAGAGGGGTCCATCCATAGCTGGTCCAAGCCTGCCGAAAAGAAGTACGGCTTCAATTTCGTCGCCCACACCGTTCATTACGGCAAGCGCACCGCGCCGAGCGCGAACCGCCCCGCCTCGACCGATGCCACCCCAGCAGAAGCCGGGAATCCCCCTGCCGAAAACGGCGACCCGGCCCCGGCCGCCAATGATCCGAGCGGCCAATCGTCCGGCGACTGGATGGCCGACTACGCCCGTACCGAGGCCGAAATGCAACGGCAGCGCCGCGCCTGATCCAGAGGGAACACAAGTGACCACCACCCAGACCGCCGCCACCCAGAAGCCGCTTACTGTGGCCCAGCATGTCAAGGCCCTGAACGGCACTCGCGGCACCGGCCCGTACTTTGTCCTCGTCCTGCATGTCCGGGCGTGGAATGAAATTCAGGTTCGTTTGACCAACGGCGCATGCGCCATTGCCACCGAGCATATCGCGCTGGGCCGTACCGCCCAATCCCGGCGCGAGGCCATTGATCTGATGTATCAGGCCGTCAAAGCCTACATTGAACCTTAACGATTGCGCGATCCCGCGCTAACCCCGGCTGGGGTGACGGTGAGCAGACCAGACCCCAGCTTTTGACCATCATCAACGAAAGGAAACACCATGGCACCCAAGGCAAAACCGATCACCGCTGAAACCAACGAAGCGGAAATCCAATTCATCCCCCGCGAAAAGCTGGTGCACTCGCCGTACAACGTTCGCCAGAAACAGCGGACGCCCGATCAGGTAGCGGCGCTGGCTGCTCTGATCAAAGGCCGGAACGGCATCATTCAGAATCTGATCGTCCATCCCATCACCAAGAAGAATCGCCCGACCGGCGAATTCGGCGTTTGCGCCGGGGAAGGCCGTCGCCTTGCTTTGAACTGGCTGGCCGAACGGGGCGAACTGGTCGATTACTTGCCGCCCTGCAAGGTGGTTTCCGAAGATGAAGCCATTGCCATGTCGATTGCCGAGAACTCGGGCCGTATTCCGATGCACGCCGCCGATCAATTCGAGGCTTTCCAGCGCCTTGTGGTTGAACAAGGGAAGCCAGTCGAAGACGTTGCCGCGCAATTCGGGGTCGCGCCTATCGTTGTTCGCCAGCGCCTCAAGCTGGCCGAACTCGCCCCGGATTTCATCGAAATGTTCCGCAACGACAAAATCAATCTGGATGCGCTCATGGCGCTGACGCTGATCGAAGGCCATGAGCAACAGCGGACCTTGTGGAATTCCCTGCCCGAGTATCAGCGCCACGCCGGCAACATTCGCCGCATGGCGACCCCCGGCGAACTTGCTGCCAGTCATTTCCTCGCCCGGTTTGTCGGTGAAGACGCCTACCGTGCCGCCGGCGGGCCGCTGCGCGTCGACCTGTTCGGCGGGGAAAACGACAAGCTGTATGGCGACCGCGCCCTGCTGGAAACGCTGGCCCTCAAAAAGCTCCAGATCGAGGCCGACCTGATCGAAAACGAACCCGGCGTGGCTTGGGTCGAAGTCCATACCGAAATCGGCCATGAAGACTTGAACCGTTACGGCCACACCCCGAACGTCGACCGTGAGCCGACCGACGCCGAAGCCGCCGAAATTGCCCAACTGCAAGCCGCCATCGAGAAGATCGAAGAAATCGACGCCGATGACATCGACGACGACGCCGAGCGCGAACGGCTGGAAACGGAGTATCAGACGCTCGACAACAAGCTGTCGGCCCTGATGGAAACCCTGAGCATGCCCGACCCGGCGGCGCTGCCGTATAGCGGGGCCATCGTGACGATCAACCACAAGGGCGACCTGCTGATTCATCGCGGGCGCATCCGCCCCGACGATGTGAAGCTGCTCAAGAAACAGAGCAGCACGACGTCGACGACTTCTGCTGGTGGCGAGGGTTCCGCCGCGCCGGCTGTCACCCACTCCGAGCGCCTTGTCCGCATGCTGACCGCCGAGCGCACCGCCGCGATCCGCGCCAGTGTCGCGGCGCGGCCTGATGTTGCACTGGTCATGCTGGCAACCCGGCTGGCCGAGCGGATTTTCGGGCGCACGTACTTTTCGGATTACTGCCTCAAGATTTCCGCCGAGCATGACGACCTGACGGGCCACGCCCCGAATGTCGCCGAGAGCCGCGCCGGGAAAGAGTTGGCCGCGCTTTCCGAACAGTGGGGCGCAGCCTACAAGGCCGCACACGAAGCGGGAATGTCGACGTTCGGCTGGCTGCTGGCCGAGCCTGCCGAAACCGTCAATAGCCTGCTGGCCTTCTGCATCGCCAGCTCCATCGACACCGTACAGATGCGCGACGATTCCAAGGTCAACGGCCTTGCCGACCTGACCGCTGCGCTCGATTTCGACATGGCCGACTGGTGGACGGCGACGGCTGACGCCTATTTCAGCCACGTTCCGAAACCGCGCATTGTTTCCGTCATGGCGGCGAACGGGGCCGAGGTCGCGCCGCTGGCCGCGATGAAGAAGGGCGATCTTGCCACCGCCGCCGAAACGCATTTCGCCGAACGGCGCTGGCTTCCCGAACTGCTGCAAGCGGCCTGATTGAGCGTCAAGCGGCCCTCTCACCGGGGCCGCTTTTCCCGACCCGTTCCAGGACCAGACAACATGCACCGCGAACCCACGCAAGCCGAAGTCGACGAACAGATCGCCTCTGCCATCCAAGCCAAGCTGCGCCACGGCTATTCGACACAGGCGGTCATCATCAAGAACCAGCGCGGCAAAGGTCCGTACTGGCTTGGCTATTTTTTCAATGATGGCCGACAAGTCGGCGAAACCCATACCCGGCCCGATGGTTCGACGTATGAAGTGCTGGCCGTCATCTAAGGATTTCAACCGTGAACAAAGACTCTCTGACCCGTCTCATCGAAGATATCGCCCCTGTCCGCTGCATTGCGCGCTGCGTTTGCCGCTGGCCAGCAGCACCCGACCGGCCTACCGGCGGCAGATACAGAAGCCGCGCCGCCGGCCACGGAGGCCGAGCAGCACCTCACCAGCTATCTGGAGGGGTTCGGGCGGGGCCAGCCGGCCAACCTCGCGGCGGTGGCCGAGCGTACCGATTGGCCGCAACTCGCCGCCCGTGAGCTTGAACGCCGCGCTGGTCGGTTGCTGGAACACCTCGACGGCTCCGATATCGAGGCCATCGCCAACGGATCGGTCAACCCCGCGATCCTTGCCCATCGCCTGCTGTCCCTGGCCACTGCTCCTGGTCTGGAATCCTGACGGCGGGGGCCTGCGATCCTTTGAAACCCCCGCTGCGCGCCGTCCATCCTCTGCGGCGCCCGGTCGGGCTTGCCCCTTCGGGGTTTGCGCCTTGCGCAAACATTCGGCCAGCACGGCGCTCGCGCTGACAACAGGACTTTCGCCTGCGAAAGTCGAGAACACCTACGAAACCCCATCTGCATCACAGAGGGGCTTGCCAACAATTCCCAGTGTATCAGTCCGTTCTCGCCTTCAAGGGCTTCGCGCCATGGCGCTCGCGTCCTGCGGCCGGCTTCGCCCCTTGATGGCTGCGCTGCGGACCGATCCAGGGGAATCAGGCAATCCCGCCTGTTTCCCGGAGTTCATTATGACTACTGCCGATACGACGACGCTTTACACCCGCGATCCCGCGACCGGCGAATTCTCCCCGGTCATCCCCGAGCGGCTCTTTTCCATCGCGCTTGAACATCTCAACCGCCTCGTTTGTCGCGGCGACGTCATGTCCTCGCCCGACATCGTTTCATCCTACCTGTGCGTCTACTTCGCCAACTACACCTACGAGGCGTTCGTTATGCTCTATCTCGACACGCAGAATCGCGTCATCGCGATTGAAGAACCATTTCGAGGCTCCCTAACTTCGACCAGCGTTCACCCCAGACAAATTGTAACCGCGGCACTTCGATTGAATTGCGCAGCCGCGATTGCCGCGCACAACCACCCCTCATCCGGAGTTCCAGAACCTTCCTCCGCCGACATTCAGCTGACCAAGGTTTTGCGCGATGCGCTCGCCTTGGTTGAGGTGCGCCTGCTCGACCACATCGTTGTGGGCGCGGGCCGCACAGTTTCGCTGGCGCAACGCGGCCTGATATAGCGGCCGCGGGCCGGGCGGGGCCCGGCCTAAATCGGTGCCGCCTGCCGGCGGCACCCTTCCCGCTGCCGCCCCTTGCGTTGCTTCGCCGCCTCTCTGCTGTTCCATTGCTCTCGGCCTTCTTCTTTTCGGATGTGCCTTCTTTTTCGCTGACGGCCGGATTTCCTTCGGCGAGTTCGACTTTCAACTTTTCGATTTCCTGCTCGAGCTTCCGCTTTTCGTTGGCCATGACTCCGCCGGTGGTGGTGCCCTTTGGCCTTTCCAGGGCGGCGTCGACGTTCGCTTTTCCGGTGATGATGAGCGGCTCTTTCGTGGCGGACTTTTTCTCGGTGGCGGGATCTTGTTGGGTCTTCTTCTGTTGATGATCTCGCAGCATCATATCGGCGGTACCGGCGTCGTTCCGGGTGCTGGGTTTCTCTTTTTCCAGGGTGCTTTTGCCGGCGTTTCCTGCGGTGCCGGGGTTTTTTCCTGTCTTTTCGGTTTGCCTTGCCTCCTTTCGTCGGATGCTTCGCTTGCCGTTTTTCACTGCGTTGGTTTCTTCGCCGGGTTTCGAGGTGGGGCGCTTCTGTCGTTGCTGGATGGTTTTCCGGGTGTCTCGCCTGATTCGATTTTCCTCGCGTGTTCCTGGCTGTTCCCTCTTGGCGTCTCCCTGCGCTTCGCTGCGGGCCGGG